>JAQTZV010000043.1 GCA_028687585.1 Desulfuromonadaceae bacterium
CACAAACAACCGGTCGGCTTCACCGGAACAGCGGTCGGCTTGCCACCGGAATGCCGGTCGGCATCAGATCGGAACATCGGTCGCCATCCCACCGGAATCGCGGTCGGCATGGGCCGGAATACGCAAATTATTCAAAAAGATCCGATCGGCTTTAGGGGTGGGATAAATCTTTATGCCTATGTCCAAAATAATCCGGTTAATTGGAGGGATCCAAGTGGGTTATATGGTGAGGATGTGCATTATCATTTAACTTTAAACCTTGCTGGTCTAGCGGGGTTTAATTCAGCTGATACTACTTCTATTGCAGCGGCAAACCAATCTGTTGACGATGATTGGATTTCAAATCCATTTAATTACCCTGGAGGAACTAAGTTACATTTTATGACACAAATATCTGCGAGGGAATTAATTAGAAATGCTATTGATTCAGGCAATCTTGGAGCATTTGGTGTCGCATTACATATATTTCAAGATACATCTTCCCATGCAGGGTTTAGCTGGAAGACAGGACATATTTTTGCTGGCACAACACCTGATAATTTTAGTTATGATGACTCTAGAGACAGAGACATGATGGATAACACGAAATATTACCTTGATCTGATGAAGAAGAGAATGAAATGCAAAAAATAAAACAACATATTGAAGCATTGATTGCAACAATCATAATTCCATTAATGATTATACTTCATGGGAGTACACAACTAATAATTAAGTATGATCTATACCTGTATTTGTTTTTTAATTCATTACTGTACGTAATACTAATTACCCGAACATTCCGTACTAGCAACATAGTTTTAGTTAAACATATATTTACACTGAGTTATTCTATCGTAATATCACAATGCGTAGCCGTATTTATTATAGAAAATGGAATTTTTTTATTTGCATTATTGATAAGTGTGATCGGCGGAGGCATTCTAGGGGCAATTATATCAATATTTATATTAGTATTTCGAAAGTTGATCTCAAATAATATTGCCAATTCTGAGCAAAGAGAAAGATCGTAGCGGATTATTAAAGGGGCCTGTCAACCAGATTGTGTAAACGGTTTTTTTGGTCTTTAAAAAAACAGGCATTCTGTCCTCAAATATGATGCTGAATTGATTCAGTTAGGTAGGTGATGAGTTGATTCGTGCATCATGGGACACAAAAAGTGGGAGCCATTAGAATATGATCAGTAAGGCAAAAGAGAAGGCAGAACTGAAACCGTAGGTCAACCCCGACACGAGACAACCGAACAACCAAAAACGCCGTGAAGCCCTATAGTATAGGGGGCCACGGCGTTTTTAGTTTCTCTTTCTGTCACCGGCATCCTGATTCGAGTTCGCATGATACATCTTCACAAAACGGGTTTATACGTAAGCGATACAACTCCGCTATCCAATTCGTAATACGCACCCACCACCCGTAACAAACCGTTTTCAAATACTTCGGTAAGAACCGGGCTGGATATCTTTAACTTTTCTGCCACCATGCGCGCATTGCTTTTGACTGATGAGCAGAGAAGATCGCATCCGAGTGCGGTCTGCCCTTTGGCTTTGGCTTTTGCTTTTTCAACGGCCGGTTTGATTGATTCAATAACTGATTTCAGCTTTCCGCAAACAACTCCACCCTTCAGGGTCGTGTCAACAACTCCGCAACGTTCATGGCCAAGTACCATAATTAGCTGCACACCGAGGTGCTCTACGGCATACTCGATGCTCCCGATGGCTATATCATCGATTACATTACCGGCACTCCGCACCACAAACAGGTCTCCGATCCCCTGATCAAAAAGAATTTCTGGGGGAACGCGAGAATCAGAGCATCCGACAATTATGGCAAACGGGTGCTGTCCCTTTGAAACTTCAGTACGCCGCTTCGCGGTGCGATGACTTGCCGAATTCTTTTCGGCAATATAGCGCCGGTTGCCTTCAAGCAATCGTTTTACCGCATCTTCCGCGTCAATTGGAAATGAGTCGTGTGCAGATTCCGTTGCTTGCTCTTCTGAGACGTGAGCCACTTTTTTCTTATGTAATACTGTTTTTTTCTTCGGAGCTGAATTTTTGTTACTTCCAATTATTCGATTTATTGTCTCTTCAGTATCGATTGGAGGAACATCACGGGCAGATTCAGCGGTAGGTTTTCCAGTACCCGGCACCATCTTCCTTTTGCTCTTCAGCCGAACTGGTTCTGACGGACTTGCCACATGGTCAGTAGAGTGCGAATCTATCGCTTGACCCTGTTCAGCCTCTTTAACCGTTTTATTATTACTTTCAGATGCGCCTGCCAGATACATTGTCGAAAATACAAAAAATGTTGCTGTTATAATATGCTTGAGAACTTTCACCGGTCACCCCTTCTTAATAATTGACTCTGTCCGTAACAAAACTTTCATGTATTACTACTGCTTTTCAAAAATGCCACAATACCACCAACGAATGAAAAGGCAAGCGTGGTATATCAACGATAAGCATGAGAAAAAATTGTTGAAAGAAGCAGAGACCCGCGTCAAAGCTGAACTTTATAAGGCTGTGTAGCGCTTCGCCAAGGCCTCAATGAGGAGAAACCTTGGCGACGCATACAGGCATTTTTCTAACATAAACAGGAGCTTGAACTGTCGAATTCAAAACAACCTCTGTAATAAACTTGCTTTTACTGATTATTTTTACAACTGCCATTACTGATGGTTCAAGCTCTAACCATAATCCGAATGCTACAATTACCAGCCCACACAGTGTAATTGGCTCCATCTTGAAATCTCCTGTTTTCTTTATTGAATTTTTGATTACCAGTTGATTCTACATGCTACGGTAAACACCGGTAACCTTACCGACAATCGTTACTTCACCGTCCTCCGGATAGATGAGGATCGGGTTCATAGTGGAATTCGCCGGCTGCAGGCGAATATGGTCATGCTCCTTAAAGAACAACTTTACTGTTGCTTCACCATCAACCATTGCAATTACGGTGTCTCTGTTCTCAACAGTCGGCTGTGGACGCACGAGAACAAGATCACCGTCTAAAATACCGGCGTTGATCATGGAGTCACCGCAGACCTTTAGAAAGAAGCAATCGGCCCCCTTGATTGCCATCTGATCAACAGAAAAATACCCCAGAACATCTTCTATTGCTGTGGAAAGTTGTCCCGCACGGACAGTGCCTACGATCGGCAGGGAGATGGGACGACTGGTTGGCATCGTCAGAGTAATCCCACGGCTCACGCTATCCCGCTTGATATACCCCTTACGTTCCAGCGCACTAAGATGTTTCATGACCGGCAAGGTGCCGGATACATTCAAGTGTCCAGCTATTTCCCGCTGGCTAGGAGGGTAGCCGTTACTGTCTGTAAAATACGTAATGAACTTCAGAACCTGACGTTGGCGATCGGTGAGCTCGTTTTGGGGATTCCGTCCATAGGTAGTCATACGACTACCATACGGGATTTGATCGTCCCTGTCAAGAGAACTACGTTGTTATTCAAAGAAAAAACGGCGATCTCAATATTTCTGAGAATCGCCGTTTAAGTGGCATGAGAATTTTATTTTTCCTGCAACCTTACTGCATTGGCAGGTTTGGTCTTCGCTTACTTAGGCCGATTGCCACGGACCATTATGGTCAGTATACGATCAAGCGATGATGCAAATCGCTGCTTATCCGTCAGGCTGAACGCTGGCGGCCCTCCCTGAACGAGTCCACCTTCACGAAGTTCCATCATCAAGTTTCGCATGGCAAGTATTTCACCTACATTCTCTTCCGTATAAAGCTCTCCTCTCGGGTCGAGTGCGATCCCCCCCCTGGCAACAATCCTGGCAGCCAGTGGTATATCAGCAGTCACAACAAGATCTTCAGGCGCAGCATGTTCCACAATGTAGTCGTCAGCAACATCGGGTCCGTCATCTACCACTATCGACTCCACAAGATCAGTGTTGTGCTTGGCAAGAGTTTTATTGGCAACAAGACTAACAGGCATCTTCAGCCGTTCAGATGCTTTAAACAGGATTTCTTTGATTACACGAGGACATGCATCAGCATCAATCCAGATCTTCATAACAATCTCCGTCCGAACGTCACATCTACAATATATGCCATTGCCTCACATGCCTGCATTCATCCGTTTCTTCTTCCAGTATTCCCGCTCAAAGGGCCAGTACTCCTGCATGAAATCCACCAGACCGGATATGCGCAGCCTGAACGCCGCACGAAACCCGTCCTGATCGGGGTAGGCTTGCTTGTCTGTGATGCTCTGGCAGAGTTTTTTACCGAGGGTGCGGGCTTTCGTATACAGGTTTTCTTCATCTGAAAAGGTTCTGACTCCGGCTACGGCGGATCCGATCCCACCCACCGAGTTTGCACCGAGGGTGTTGACGAAACGGCTCATGTATGCCAGCACTTCCTCGTCCTCTCCGCCCCCCGATGTCTCTACCATAGCGGCATACTTTCCCTCTAGCGCCATACAATGGATGAGTCCGTTGCAACGATCAAAGAGCGCTTTCATCTGGGCGGAAACGCTGAAGATGTAGTTCGGGCTGGCCAGGATGAAACCGTCACAAGCGAGGAGCTTGTCTTTGATGGTCTCGTAATCATCCTTGATGTTGCATATTCCATCCTTATGGCACATGTCACACGCGACACAAGGTTGGACGTTCAGGCTTTTGAGGGAAAGGATCTCTATTTCTGCTCCGGCTTCCCGTACTCCTGACAGGACCTCATCCAACAGACGTCCTGTGTTTCCCTGCATCCCTCGCGGGCTGCCGATAATGGCAAGTATTTTCATAGGCTACCTTCCTGAAGAGTGTGGTTTGTATCGTTTAATTCTTTGAGCGAATGTTCAAACTTACTGCGGCAGCAATATACTGGAACCGGTAGTATTACGTGCTTCAAGATCGCAATGAGCCTGCGCGGCATCTTTAAGGTGATAACGCTGATTGACATCTATTGTGACATTGCCGCTCAGTACTATATCAAACAGCTCTTTTGCCGCCGTCTCAAGATCAGAACGTTGCGCGATATACGTCGCCAGGGTCGGTCGGGTAATATACAGAGAACCATGCTGCGCCAGAAGCCCAAGGTCTACCGGTGGCACCGGCCCGGATGCGTTGCCGAAACTTACCAGCAATCCGAAAGGTCGCAGGCATTGCAACGAAGCCTCAAACGTATCCTTCCCGACAGAATCGTAAACAACCGGCACACCTTTGCCATCGGTTATCTCCTGTACCCGTTCGACGATATTTTCGGTCCGGTAGTTGATGCAGAAATCGGCGCCATGCCGGAGTGCAATTTCACACTTTTCAAGAGAACCGGCAGTGCCGATAACTCTGACGCCCATTGATTTAAGCCATTGGCAGGCGATTATACCTACACCCCCGGCGGCCGCATGAAACACCACCGTGTCACCCGGCTGCACCCGGTATGTTCTCCGGATCAGGTAGTGGACGGTCAGCCCCTTGAGCATCATCGCCGCTCCCTGCTCAAACGAAAGGTTATCCGGGAGGATGCACAGCCTGTCCGCAGCTATGGTACGTACTTCACAGTAGGAACCGATTCTTCCGGCATAGGCGACCCGGTCACCTGTTTTTACCTCTGTTACTCCCGCACCAACAGCTTCAACAAATCCCGCTCCTTCATTACCCGCAATGGCAGGTAGTGGCACCTTATAAAGGCCGCTGCGCTGGTAGATATCGACAAAATTGACCCCTACCGTTTCATGCCGGATGCGCACCTCACCTGGACCTGGGTCAACATCTTCAACATCTTCCCATTGCAGTACTTCAGGTCCTCCAACTTTGTGAAAACGAATTGCCTTGTACATATGCTCTCCTCCTTATTAATGAACCACTCCGGCAGCTACCGACGCCAGCATATTCACCATTTGCTCATGGATCAGGCCATTGCTGGCCACGATACGGTCGTTAAAAACATCGTAAGCTGAACCATCGAACTTCGTTACCACACCGCCTGCTTCACGCACCATTAAAACTCCTGCCGCCACATCCCATGCTTTCAGCTTGAGCTCCCAGAAGCCGTCCAGCCTTCCGGCAGCCACATACGCCAGGTCAAGCGCGGCGGCGCCGGCCCGGCGAATCCCTCTGGCACACTTCTGAAAGGCGATGAAATTGGCAAAATTGTTGGCCGGGTCTGTGGCACAATCGTACGGAAAACCGGTCCCGAGAAGTGAATTGCTCAGAGGCATACGGGTGGATACTGACAGCCGGTTGCCATTCAGGTATGCGCCCTCCCCCTTTGATGCCGTAAAGAGTTCATCATAAACCGGATTATAGATTACCCCGGCAACCAGTTCTCCTTCTACTTCGAGCGCGATTGAGGAGCAGAACCAGGGATACTCGTGGGCATAGTTTGTCGTGCCGTCAACCGGGTCAATGATCCAGCGGCAGGGAGAGCCGGTCTGAAGGTAGTCTCCTTCCTCGGCAACAATATCATGACCGGGAAAACGAGAGAGCAGGTGTGCAACAATCAACCTCTCAGATTCCTTATCAACCTCGGTCACCAGATTCTTGTCGCCTTTCATCTCAATATCAAGAGTTGAGGCAAAACGGGACGTTTGAAACTGTCCGGCAATTCTGGCCGCGCTTACAGCCTCTTGTAGATAGTCATTGTACGTTGTCATTTCTGCTCCCTGACGGTATGACGCCGAAGACCAGTTCATAGCCCCGACCTATTCCCAAGTAGCACACGGAAAAAGCAAAACAGGCGGCGTCGTTACGAATCCCGTCAGGGCGTTTATGAGTCGTTCGACATCAGTATTGAGGGGGTTGCCGATCAGGCAGGTTCTAAATATCGTTCCGATACTTGATCAGCAGGAAAAATCCACCGACACCACCCACCGCCATGAGCAGGTCACGCGTCCAGGGGATAGGCATATCAAGCATGGAATATATTACCGGATCGAGTATGGCCGTGGTCAGCAGACCAACAGCCCCCCATGTGAGTAGTTTTTTCACGTATACATCCCTTAACATAACGGGTTCTTTACGTCTTTGGGGGTATACTATATCGGAATAAAACCTAAAAGGTAATCGAATATTGTCAGTAAAAGAGAAGCCCACCAAATGAACTTGGTGGGCTTCATATATACTGCAATTTTTACTGCGGCTATGCGAGAAGCCGTGCTTTTATCTTATAAATGTGACCCTCTCGCAACACACCAATTTAGACCCGGAATGACCCGAATACAGGATTTGACATATATCCTGCCCGATCCGTCAGATATATCGTGAAGGTATAATCTTCGGGACGATAGTGTATATAATCAATCGTGAAAGCTATTGTCCCTGATGAGCTGCCGGCAAATGCGCCAAGCGAGGTAATGGTGTGTTCAATTTCTGTTCCCCGGGAATTAACAACAGTAATGGTTCTGCCGTCCAGGTCACTGTCAGGCGCATAGAATTCCACCGAACCATCCACATATGAATTCACCACGTCTTGCGTGTAGTGGTAAGTGGTAATAGCAGGCGAAGAATCGAAATATAGCGGCAACACTATCGATACTTCACTGCCGCATCCTGCGATCATCGTCATAAGTAATAACATTGTAACCAGAATTAGCCGTTTCATAGCCACTCCTCCGTTAACTGTATGCGCTACGCTCATGCGAAGTGATCCGCATTGGATGTGCCATGTGTTTAAATTTCCGGAACCGCATGATATTGCTTATTAAACAAAAAAAGCGATACCACATTATATTTGATATTTACCTCAAATGAAGTAGCTTAAAACTTCAATTAAGGAAATAAATTGTCGAAATAGCCAAAGGAGTATATCAACGTTGCAAAACTCGGCACAAACTCCGATTTGGACCAATTTGCAGTAATTGTCCGATATATTGGCAAAAGGCCCAAATGGGTTGCAGCTTCTTTCTCAAAAAAAATATTACGGGATCTCATATAATACTTGTTCAACTCCACGTAGAAAGGCCACTTTCATCAAGTGGCCTTTCGTATTGCTTCTACCTCCATACATTTCGCCTTACTTAGTTTTTGGCAGGTGCTTCAACTTTTTCATCTTTTATTACTGAAACAACACCTTTAATCATGCCAGTCATCATCAATACAGCGGGAATTACCTGTGCGACAACTATCAGGGCACAAAACCCAAGGAACACCCAAACGAAAATCCCACTGTTGTCTTCACGTATACCAGTTGCTGCCATTGCTGTTGCCGGGGCTATGATTCCTGCGATAGTGATGATAAGTGCTCTCATGACATCCTCCCTTTTTCGAGTGTTGTTGAATTTAATTGCATTTGTAACTGTGTAATACACGGAGAGTGCCAAGTTTAAACTTCAGGACACATTAAAGCATAAGGATATGTTATCATTAGCGTTATTTATTTTCATAATTGCCTACTGCAATAATAACCAGCGTAAGATATGCCCGTACTGTATGAAGAAATAATACTACTTACCGGCCATAAATAAATTAGTGCTTATATTTCGGCTAGTTTTGCAATTATTATACAAAAACAAACGTGTATGCTTCTTTTATACCTATCTAAAAATATGTTCGTCGGTTTGGAATTGGGAGATTGCCGAGGGGATTCAGGCAAACGAGCCCCGTTTGAGGTATAAAGTTTTTATATGGGGTGTGTTTGAACGTTTATCGTGACGGGATTGTTTATTTTATCATTTGATATCGGCATGTTATAAATATTTCAGCTTTGGCATCTGTTCTGCACTAATAAGAGCATCTGTTACATAATTTGACCCAAGGAGTTCCAAAATGAAAAAAGTTCTTTCCACAATCGTCGCTGCCCTCGTTGCTATGTCTTTCTCTGCTGTAGTATTCGCCGCTGATGCTACTCCTGCTGCTGCACCTACTACTGATGCAAAGCCTGCTGTAGAGAAGAAAGAAGCCAAGCCTGCTAAAAAAGCAAAAAAATCTAAAAAAGCAAAGAAACCTGAAGTAAAAAAAGAGGATGCAGCTGCCGCTCCTGCTGCAAAGTAAACATCTCTACCACATATTAAACAGATAGAGCCACTTCTAATGAGGTGGCTCTATTTTTATGCAAAACGGAGTAAAGAACAAAAAATCTAATTTTTGATGCTGACCAACTCCAGCTCGAAAACTAACGCTGCACCAGGCAGTATTTCTCCAGCACCTTCCTCTCCATAGGCGAGATGCGATGGGCAAAGCAGTTTCACTTTGCCGCCAACCTTCATTTTTTGTAGCCCTTCGACCCAACACGGAATAACGCTCTCCACCTTGATTTCAAGTGGCTCATTACGCTTATAGGAACTATCAAATTCCTTGCCATCTGTTAGAGTGCCGCGATAGTTGACCACGACCGTATCAGTCGCTTTTGGAGAAGCACCGGAACCTTCTTTTAACATGAAAGAGATAAGGCCGGATTCAGACTTGACCGCACCTTTTTCCTGTGCTGCTTTTTCAAGTAACTTATTGTCAGCCGCCGCCGTTCTTTCGCTCTGTTCTCCACGCCGCTTAAGTGCCAATTCCTGTATTTTTTCTTGATATGACTCCAGTTCTTCTATCGGAGAACCTTTGGCTATCGAGTCACTCAGGCCCTGTTTTACAAGTTCAATTTCTGAAGGGGTCAGATTAAATACGGAAAGCTGCCGGGCCAGGAACATACCGATGGCATAAAACGTTTTCTGTTCATCGGTCTTGTTCGGTTCAGCAGCAAATAGCGGGGTAGCAAGCAGGCAAACAAGCATGAATACAACCAATCTGAACATAATTTCTCCTAATAGATTAAATTCTCATCCTTGACATTGGTTTGATGAACACTCTCCTGAGTTCCAATAAAGAGATTGGCGAAAATTTGCAACTATTTTATCAATGCAGTTGCTATCGCCTGTAGCTGGGCATCTGATAAACCTCCCAATGAAGCCATGCCCCCACTGTTGCCAGTGATGGACGTTTTAATTTGATTAATTGTTTTGTTCTGTTTGGTTGAAGTTGCCAATACACCGTGACATCCGGCACAATTGGCCGCATAGAGTGAGGTTCCATCAAGAGATACAACGGTTGATGCAGAATAATTCGGATCCGGAATTGCTGCGGATGACGTTGAAAGTGGTGCGGTGCCAGGATTTATTACCGCCATGGTCTGGCTGGAGTTAAACGAAACATTCATCGGGCTATGATTCCGTTTGTCATTGCTATGGCAGTTATAGCAATTCTTCTCATAAAGCAGACTGCCGCCTTGGATGCTCCAGGAGTGCGTATGGCTGGTTCCTGAATTCGGTGTTGATGATGTAAGGGCGAGCCTCATGCCATTATTTAAATCAATCATCTGCTGCTTTGAAATTGCAATCACGTGAGAATGGCCGCTGCTTACCTCACTTCTGAACTGATAGACGTCGGAAGCGGGTGCTGCTGAAATATCAGTGAAAGGAATAGTAACCGTGTGAACGTGATCAGTGACGTCAGCGCTGGAGGCGACGACTGATGCCGTCAGCTTTATTGCCGGGACATTTGTTTCACCTTCATTACCGCAACCAAATTGAAGTGCTGATGCCACGAGTACACAGAAACCTGCAAGGGCCATTTTTAAATTACTCATCATAATTCCTCCAGAAAAATTAACTGATTGTATCCCCCCCTCCATAGAAACAGATTTTAGACACTAATACAACAGAATAATAAGATGCAATTTGTCTTGTTTGTATTTTAAAAATAATAATACTTTCTGGATCTGGAATTTTTTGCAGTTTATTGCCGTAAACATTCTGAAGTTTAGCAGTTTTTCGCATTTGTACTCCGACAATATGGAGCAAATATGGAGTGAATGAGAATTTTTGCCCTGAAACCGGAATGACTCTTTTCTTTTGTTTCAATCCTGACTACGATGTACGCAACATAAATCGAGTATTTAATACGAGGCAGGTATCTTTTGAACAAAATTAATTATTACTCATACGTTTGTCCTGGAAATTCTGGCGAAAAATCCAGGACGGATATATAATTGAACCAGACTCATGGACTACATTTACCTTGATCAACGGATCGTCAATGATCGAACAATGGACAGTCGCATAAAAAAACCTGCGCAAGAAAGTCTCCGCAGTAGTGTCGCCGGATACGGAACTTATCAATCACTGTATGGACTGGGATACACGTATGATGCGCCACAGGAGAACTGGATGAATCTGGGTTGTCCCGAAATATCGCTACAACAGATGCAGGATCTCCTCCAGGTGGTAGACTCCGCCTTGAAGGAGATCGGCAGGAGAAAATTTTCCGGCGGCGAGCTGTACGTTAATGCCTTGCAGAAAGTGCTTGGCAACAGGGAGCGTCGTGGCCCAGAGAGCATATTTATTGTCTTCGAGATTCCGGGGAAGGATGCCATCAAGGGACGGGTCTTTTTTCTGAATGGTGACGGCTATGTCGAACATTCGGAGACCATAACCATGATGGAAAGCTCGGCGTATGCCATCAATCTGATAAACGGCGATATTGAGCGTTCCAACTGGTGCGATACATGCGAGTCGATAGCACATTATCAGGGAAAGTTTCACCCTGCGGTAAAAAAAGTCCTTGCGCGACCCATCAACAATTTTGTCAGCAAACCGATCAGCGGTGAGCCGCGCGGCGCAATAGTCGCCTTCAACTATCCGGATGAGGCAACTACGTATGACGCCGATGTTCTAAAAAGTCTCTCCGTTGTTATCGGTTCTGTGGTCACACTTTCAACAGAAATGCACGAAACTGAAAGCGCCTTCATCTATACCATTGAAGCGTTGGCACGTACGTGTGAGGCTGCCGATGAGGAGACCGGCAATCATATCATCCGGGTAAACCGATATTCCGAAATCCTGGCCAAAGCTATTGGTATGGAGGGCCAGTTTGTCCGGACTATCGCGTCAAGCGCTCAAATGCACGACGTCGGTAAAGTTCATATTCCGAGCTTTATTATAAGAAAGGAAGGTCCTCTTACGAGTGAAGAAATGGCGATCATGAAACAGCATCCGCAATTTGGCGCCAAAATAATCGGTGATGCCCCACGTCTGTCAATGGCTCGGGAAATTGCCAGTTCACATCATGAAAATTGGGACGGCAGTGGCTACCCCGGAGCTTTGAAGGGAGAAGATATTCCGATTTCCGGACGAATTGTCAAAGTTGCCGACATCTATGATGCCCTACGCTCAAAAAGAAGTTATAAACCTGCTTTGAGCCACGCACAGGTACTTGAGATTTTCCTTTCCGGGGACAACAGAGTTTACCCGGAGAAACATTTTGATCCGGAAATACTCCGTGCATTTTTCAAAATCGAGCACAAAATGGCAGGCATTTATGCCAATCTTGGGTGAGTACTGTATTAATATGAACCAGATACTCTTAAACGATACCCTACCCCTGGTTCAGTAATGATGTGGCGTGGTCGTGATGGTATGGCCTCAATTTTGCGGCGCAGGTTACTGATATTAACCCGCAGTACATGCGGTTGCTCCAGGTAGGTAAGTCCCCATAGATGCTTTAGTATCTGGGAATGGGTCAGTACTTTACCGGCATGACTGACAAGCAAACGGAGGAGATCGTATTCGGTAGGTGTTAACTGAATATCAGTTCCCTGTGCCGTTACCCTGCGATGTGCAAGGTCAACTGTCAAATCACCATCGCGAAAGACCGGCTCCGGAATCAGCTTCTGTGAGCGTCGCAAGACGACCTGAATACGGGCCAACAATTCCCCAATTCCGAAGGGTTTGGTCAGATAATCATCAGCACCGACATTCAAGGCTGTTACCTTGTCCTGTTCCCGATCTCGCACCGACAGTACGATAATGGGCACCATAGACCACTCTCTCAGTCGGCGGATTACCTCAATACCATCAATGTCAGGCAATCCAAGATCAAGCAGAATGAGGTCCGGCCGAAGAGACACCGCTGCAGCCAAGGCAGCGTGACCGTTCTCAGCCTCGCACAGCACAAACTCGCTGCTCTCCAGAGCGTTATGCAGAAAACGCCTGATCGCCTGTTCATCGTCAATGATCAGAATACGTGTCTTAAAAGCGCTCTCTGTCATGATTCAGTTGCTCCAAGAGGTAGCTGTATCAGCATTCGTACTCCACCATCCTGACGATTCCTCGCCTCGATTCTGCCGCCGTGCGCTTCTACAATCCCCTTGCAAATCGATAGCCCCAACCCGGTTCCTCCGGCCCCTTCCGGCACCGGAATCCGGTAGAACTTATCAAAAATCCGCTTCAGATCCTGCTCAGGAATGCCGGGTCCACGGTCTGCAACCTCCAGCACAATCCAGGGGCTGTCAAGATAAGATAAGATGCTGATTTCACCATCTTGATGACTATATTTCAAACAATTATCAAGCAGGTTCATGAGCACCTGGGCCATAAGCACCAGATCAATCCTTACCAGCGGCAGTTCTTCATGCAGCAGCACCTTAATTCGCCTGCCGCCGATTCGTTGTTCCAGGGGGGTCAGAGCGCATCCGACAAGCTCCTCAAGGTCGTGCATCTCTGAATTCAGGATAATTGCGCCAGCTTCAATACGCGTCATATCAAGCAGATTGCCAACAAATTTGTTCAGCCGTTCCGCCTCGCTGCAGGCCGTGTCTAGTAATTCATGCCGGGTAATGTCGGACAATTGATCCTTTCTCTCACGCAGTGTGGTAAGAGCGCCTGTCACGGAAGCCAGTGGTGTTCGCAGGTCGTGCGAGATAGAGTTTAATAGCGCCCGCTCGAAATTTACCCGCGTCTGAATTGCCTGGGCCTCTTCTGCCTGGTGCGACAATTCTATTCTGTGTAGCGTAGAAGCGGTTTGGGCAATAATCCCCTCTACCAGTCGTTGGGAGTTGCTGCCGGGCAGGGAACCTCGCAGTGCCAGCACTCCCATGCAGCAACCGGCCTGCACCAAAGGTAGACAGACGAGGCTTCCACCCTCCTCATCGGATCCTGACAATATGGAGCGCTGCTTGTATTTTAGCGACTCGTCAACCGATAGCAGTTCATCGTCGGAAAAGATCATACCGTTACTAGCCATAGCAGGGGCGGCCACCTGATCAATAACCTGAAAGATGGCAGCCTGTTTCGCAATAGACGCCTCTGCACTTCGGACTACCGCAGCAAAAAGGGCCTGGTTATCAGTGGCTGCGGCCAGATCACGGCTCAAACTATACAGGCATGCGGTTTCTACTTCACGCTCGAACAAGGCATCGGCACGTTGCCGTGCGGTTGCCACCAGCTTGCTTATAACCAGGCTCACAGTGAGCAAGCCCAAAAAAGTTGTTATGTATTCTTCATCTAAAAGCGTAAACGAGAAACGGGAGGGTATAAAGAAAAAATCGAAGGCGAGCGTACTCGTAATAGCTGTCAGGATCGCGGGACGCAGCCCCAGTTTGAGGGCGGCCAGTACAACAGCCAAAAGATAAAACATCATCAGGCTGGGCATTGACGTATAGGGGTGAAGCAGCTCTCCGGCCACCGTGGCAGCACCTACAAGTGCAAATGCTTTCAGATAGTTTTTCAGTTGGAGAGGGTTTGGGGGAAATGCCATAACTCACTATAGGTAATCCGCATTTCAGTTGCAAGACCCATCTGCTGCCATTCTCAAAACTCCGGGGCGGTTAAATTAACCATCTTGATGTTTTCTTGATGCCCTGTCTTCCTATCTAAACACTTTCTTGATTTATTACCTGCTACTGTCTGAACATGTTGTTTTTAAATGCATCTAAAACTGAATGTTAGCAGTTTATATTTAAAGAAAGAGTCTCCGCATAGCCGGAGATCGGTGCAAAGAATGATTAAAGATCCAGGATTATTGTCTATTCTTATGATAGCCAGACATCATGGTATTGCAGTTGATGAAGCAAAACTACAGCATGAATTCGGACGTAAACCGTTTACTGCGGATGTAATTCTCCTGGCTGCCAAGCGCCTCGGGATGACGGCCAGGCTTGTTGAGCAGAATCCGGAAAGATTAGAGACGTCTCCAATGCCGGCAATTGCCATTGATAAAGAGGGAAACTTCTTCATCGCGGTTCGCTACGGTTATGATCAAGGCGACAAGACCAAGCCCAGAATGATAATTCAGCAACCCGGCAGCTCCGAAATCAAGGTTCTCGATATGCCCACGTTTCTGGAACTTTGGTCCGGAAAATTCATTTTCTGCATTTCCAAAGCAAATTACCTCAAAGACTTGGCCAAATTTGACTTCAGCTGGTTTATTCCGGCGATCGTAAAGTACCGGAAAATGCTTGCCGAAGTTCTGGTAATCTCTTTTGTAATGCAGCTGATCGGCCTGGCAACGCCGCTGGGGTTTCAGGTAGTGATGGACAAGGTGCTGGTAAATCACGCAATGAAGACGCTCAATGTTGTCGCCTTCGGTCTGCTTTGCGCCACCCTCTTTGAAAATATTCTGTCAGGAATTCGGACCTGGGTTTTCGCCCGAACCAGCAGCAAAATTGACGTAGAACTTGGTGCCCGGCTCTACCGGCACCTCTTCTCCCTGCCGATCGCCTATTTCCAATCGAGGCGGGTTGGCGACTCGGTGGCGCGAGTGCGTGAGTTGGAAAACATCCGCTCATTTTTAACCGGCAACGCCATCACTCTCGTAATGGATCTTTTCTTCTCAATAGTCTTCCTTGTTGTCATGTTTTATTACAGCTTGCAACTCACCCTGATTGTCGTTGCTTCAATCCCGGTATATTTTATCCTGTCAATGGTGTTCACCCCGATTCTGCGTGCCCGTCTGAAAGAGAAATTCAACCATGGCGCCAAGAACCAGGCTTTTCTGGTGGAATCAATCAGCGGTATCGACACGATAAAATCGATGGCTGTCGAACCGCGCTGGGTAGACAACTGGGAAAAACAGCTTGCCGGTTATGTAACTGCGGGGCTTGATTCCACGAACATCGGAACCGTAGCCAATGTTGGCGTTTCAACGGTGAGCAAACTGGTGACAGTCGGTATTCTATGGTTTGGTGCGGCACAGGTTGTCAATGGGGACCTGACAGTGGGACAGTTGATTGCCTTCAACATGCTTTCAGGACGGCTGACCGAACCGATTCTTCGTATCGCTCAATTATGGAACAACTTTCAACAGGTGGGAGTTTCGATGGAGCGGCTCGGAGATATTCTTAATGCTCCGGCTGAAGTCGTCGGTAACAAAACACGCATTCCCCGTCTGAATGGTTCGATCGAATTTGATCAGGTATCGTTCCGTTACCGCCCTGAAAACCCTGATGTCATACGATCGGTGAACATTAAAATCTCTCCCGGCCAAGTGATAGGAATTGTTGGCCGCTCCGGTTCGGGCAAGAGCACCCTGACCAAGCTGGTGCAGCGTCTTTATGCGCCTGACCGGGGGCGTGTATTGATCGATGGCCAGGATATTTCAATAATTGATACAACTTCACTTCGCCAGCAATTAGGTGTCGTCCTTCAGGAAAACCTGCTTTTCACCGGCACTATCCGGGACAATATTGCCCTGTCCAACCCTGCTCTTCCCATAGAGTCGATTATTGGAGCTGCAAAACTGGCCGGAGCGCATGAGTTCATCTGTGAGCTTCCGGAAGGATACGATACCAGGGTAGGAGAACATGGCACCGGGCTTTCAGGTGGTCAGCGCCAGCGAATCGCCATTGCCAGAACTCTGATCAGCAACCCGCGCATCCTGATTTTTGACGAGGCGACCAGCGCACTGGATTATGAGTCGGAAATGATCATTCAGGAAAACATGCGCAGTATATGCGCGGGGCGGACAGTGCTGATAATTGCCCACCGTCTTTCCGCTGTCCGTGACGCTGACCGTATTCTGGTGATGGAACGTGGCCAGATAGTCGAGGACGGGCCCCATGACCAGTTGCTTGCGCAGGGCGGAATATATTCTCACCTGTATAATTTACAGTTTGGCAGCACAACCCCGCTTCAGGTGGTGAACATATGAGCATGAAACATAAACTGGAGGCCCGGGCTTTTCTGCTGCGCCATTACGGGAAGACCTTTGCGCATTTCTGGAAAAATCGTAACCAACTGGGAGGAAATCTTTTCAAGGAGCAGGAAGCGGAATTTCTCCCGGCTGCCTTGGAGATTCAGGAAAAACCGGTCTCCCCTACACTCAGAATAACGGCAAAAGTGCTCATCGCACTGATTCTTGTGCTGATTGGCTGGGCGGTATTTGGCCAAATGGATATCGTTGTCAATGCAACCGGAGAAATCATACCTCATGATCGAACGAAAACAATTGCTGCAGTCGAGGTTTCCAGCGTCAGGGCTCTCCACGTTGTGGAAGGGCAGACCGTAAAGAAGGGAGACCTGCTGATTGAGCTGGATGCCAGTGCCGCAGATGCTGAACATGATAAAGCGGAAAGCAACGTGACCGAGGCGATGCTCACAATCGCCAGATCCCAGGCAATAATTGCGGCAATCGAGAGCCGTAGGCCACCGCAGCTCGCCTCTATCAAGGGAATAACAGAACAAAAAATGCGGGAGGCACAGGAGCAATTGGATGGGCAGTATCATGATTTCATGGCCAAGCTGCAACGTACGGAGGGAATGATAGCCCGTTATACGGACACTTTGACATATATTACACAGCAAACCGCAGATTACAAAGAGTTGGCCAAGAATCACGATGTCCCGATGCACGCTTATCTGGAGAAGGAGCAGGCGCGGGCCGACCTGGAAGGGCAACTCACTGATGCCAAAAATCAGCGAATTGTTCTGATTACCGATGCAAAGCGTGTGGCCTACGGCGAAAGGGTCGAAGCCGACAAGATTTTGGGAGCGGCGCGGCAGGATGTTTCGAGGAACGCGGCACACAGCAAGCTGCTCAAGCTTACCTCGCCGGTTGACGGAACGGTGCAGCAATTGACGGTTTATACCGTGGGTGGTGTGGTGCCGGCAGCCCAGCCATTAATGAAGATTGTCCCGAAGGAAGATACGATTGAAGTCGAAGCAATGCTGGAAAACAAGGACATCGGTTTCGTTGAGGAAGGTCATTTGGCGGCAGTCAAAATAGACGCCTTTGAGTATACCAAGTATGGGACCATTCCGGCCCGCGTGGTTCACGTCTCGTCTGATGCCATAAAGGACGAGAAAAAAGGTCTGCTCTATTCGGTTATCCTGACTCTCGACAAGTCAACTATATCAGTCAAGGGGCACGACATGCCTCTGAGCGCCGGCATGTCTGTCAGAGTAGATATCAAGACCGGTTCCCGCCGGGTGATTGAGTATTTCCTGAGTCCGTTACTCCAGCACAAACGGGAGAGCCTAAATGAGCGCTAAGTTTTTACGGGTAGTGGTGACTCTCTTTGCAGCTGGGACGATAATCTGGCCAATGTTCGCACAATCATATGAACTGCCGTATCTGTTTTCCGATCCCTTACGAACCATGCCTGGCATGATTGAAAAGGGAGTCATTCTTCCGGGGGATAGCGCCCCGATTCCCCGTATCGTTCAAAAAGATTTCTCACAACCACTTACCCTGTCCGAAGCAGTTGATCTGGCCCTGTCCAACAATCAGAAGGTCAAGGGTGCCTGGGCGGATATCAAGGTACAGGCTGGAACACTCGGTCAGGTTTATGCAACCTATCTGCCGACGATAAACTGGTCAACCAATTGGACAAATGATAGTCAGCACTATTCGGATCGACGATACAAATCAACCGATACCAATCGCTATACCGCACAGGCTTCTGCGACCTGGCGCATTTTCGATTTCGGCGGACGATCCGCCAACCGGGATGCCGCAGAAAATGTGCTGGCTGCGGCTCTTGCCAGTTATGACGCCACTCTCCAGGAGGCTTTGGCTGAGGTGATTCAGGCCTATTTTGATGCGATGACGGCCGATGCATCCCTCAAAGCTAAAATAAAGGATGAAGAAGTTGCCCAAAGCACCCTGCATTCTGCAAGAGAGAGAGAAGCAAAGGGGGTTATTTCTCAATCGGATACATTGCGGGCGACAACCGCCCTTGCCAAGGCTTCCCTCGACAAGAACCGCGCCACAGGCAATTTCCAGAAGAGCTTGGCTGTGCTGAGTCACTATCTGGGCGTGCCTGGAAACACCGGGCTGTTATTACCGTCAGATTTGAATGAGCTTCAAAGTGCCGTAATAGAAAACAAGGAAATATCTCTCTGGCTTGAAGAAGCTCAGAAAAGCCATCCCGCAATTGTCGCGGCAAAAAAACAGCTTGAGGCTGCAAAAAAGGGCGTTATTGTTACTAAATCGGCTGGATTGCCCACCGTGAACCTGTCAGGAAATTATTATCAAAACACCCGACCGGGTGAGGCGGTCACCCCGTCAGGCGCCAGAGAAACTACACTGATTGTCGCTTTATCTATCCCTCTTTTTGACGGGTTTGCGTCCACCTACAAGCTTCGTGCTGCTCAGGCTGATGTCGAGAAAGAAGCGGCAACTCTGGCGGACAAGGAGCAGGAGGTTGCCTTGGGAATTATCAAGGCTCACGCAGATACAACCTCTGCCCTGCAAAACCTTGAGGCGTCAGCACTGTTACTCGAGTCAGCCCAAAGCGCTCTTGCGGTTTCTCAGCGTAGATACAATAAGGGGGCAGCAGATATTATTGAGGTTCTCAGTACGCAAACGGCATTGGCCGATGCCTTGAATGAGCGGGTACGCTGCCTGGCTGAATGGCATTCCGCACGATTGCAGTTACTGGCTAAAGCGGGCAAAATGGGACGATTCGCGGTTACTGATACTGCTGCGAACTGAATTAAACCTGTACATAGCTGAGCTTCATCAAATACTTGAGGAAATGCAGAGCAAATGAGATCAACGCCTCAAAATCAGCAGAACAAAAAACAACCGTCTTCCAGTGGGTTACATGTCGTTGCACTCTTTGAGGGAGCAAAGGGTGCGCTCGTCCTTTTGGCGGGATTTGAACTACTGACATTCATCCATAAAGACATACACAATGCGGCAGTTCGACTTGTTGAACACTTGCATTTAAATCCAACCAGTCATTATCCGAGAATATTCCTTGATCTGACTGAACACTTTTCTGACTGTCAACTGTGGGCAATGACACTTTCAAAAATCAGAAATCTGGTTCTTAATGAAGAACTGATGATTGCAGAGTGAATGAAGCGCGTGGCCAACTTGCAAAACACATCAACTCCGACACCGAGTTTTGAGAAATCCTTATTTCTTCCATACTAACTCCATATTCTGATGTTACCAATGGACATCGTCACAATTCAGAGGGGGAAAAAATGAGCAGAAACCGTAATAATATGGCGAAGGTTGTAGTATCTTTTTGTTTTGCCGCATTAACGGCGTTAGCCGGTATCGCACAGGCAGATGGAGTTGGAAATGGTGAAGAGCTGGGTGGAAGAGCTCAGCAACATAATCTCAAGATCCTTGCAAAAAAGCTTGGGCTTACCGATGCACAAAAATTGCAGACAATGGCGATTTTTCAGAGCAACAAAGACGTTATAAAACCAATAATCACCAGTCTGCGCACCGAACGAGAAAATCTCCATGCTTTACTTCATGCTGACTCTGTTGATGAAGCTGCAATCCGGGCTGAAAAGTCCAAGATGGCCCTTATAGAAGCTGACCTGAATGTAAACAGGGCAAAAATAGGTGTACAACTCAGAACGATCCTGGCGCCAGAGCAGTTAGCAATTTTAAAAACATTACAAGAGCAAAGGCAACACAAAGACAATAAAACTCGACTGGAAGAATGGTTATAGACTACCACGCTCTCGGTACGTTTCGGCACCATCCAAAGCTGAAATAAACGGTTTAAAAATCTCTGAGCAAATGGGTGGCATATTCGACTTTATCCTGTTCATAACATCTGATGGAGGTCAAAGTGAAAATTGAAGTCATTGAAGCTATCGGTAAAAATGTAAACAGAGCATTTCTGGGGAACGCATTTGAAGCTATAAAGGCATGTGGCATTACCGGCAAAGTCGTCGTTGTCAAAGATATTAAAACTATCTTGAAATACGGCATTAAATCGACTCCGGCCATCGTAATAAACGGAGTTGTGATGTTCGCTGGTAACTTACCATCATCAGAAGAGCTATTGAGATTATTACAGCAGAATATTTAGCCATTCAAATAGAAATATTGGTGGAAACATTTTTTGATACAGCTGAACAGTGCATGCAAAGTTAATCAGGAATCAATTATAACGGTTAAATTCCAAGCAAGCTAAGCCCCAGTGGGCATTGTCATCAGTTGTTGTCGGTAAAAATTCTATTGGTTAAAGAGCCAAATCCATAAGCAATTTCAGGCTTCCAGTGAGAACTACAGTGGTATTGGTAGTGGAGTCGAAGCCAACAGCCTTTTTGACGGCCATTGGACTGTTCAGAGCGAGTAGATCACTAAGAGTAATATTTGTATTAGGTGCAACATTACATATCAAGCGTAGAAACTTTCCTGACCGGAAAGTATTGCTAGTAGTTACCATTCCCAGATACACTTTACGAGTCGAAACCGAATATGAGCCAAAAGAGAGGTTTGATCCCTCCATTCCATTTACTGGCAGAACGGAATCGGTAACAATCGGGCCTGAAAGTCCATTTGCTGTTGCCACGCTCATCCCCGGAAGTAAAGTAATGGAAAAATCAATGCCGTTTACCGATGTCTGAAATTTTGAGGTACTTGTGATTGAAAACACAAGTGTGTTCTTCCCGACCGGGAGCAAATTGGTGTTAACGGAACTACCACTACCACCGCCACTACCACTGCAGCCATAAATAGCCAGAGAAACAACAATTATCCCTAACAGTTTCTTAAATATTTTCATTAAACTCCCTCTGCAACAAATTAATAGTTTACTAGATGAGTCCTACAGCCATTCGTAGGATAACTATGACATCCTCCATATCAACTTTTCCATCACCTACAGAGACGCCATTTACCATCGGCGCCATATCAAGTCTCCGTATTTGGCTTGTGGTAGGTACGGTGGTACCCATGGATATCATTAATGCCTGTAGAGCATCAGTAATTGTAAAGTGAGATGAACTGCCAGAGTATGCCTTCCCAATAGAGTGAATAATGTTGCGCTGTACGGTCAAACTGTTGTTGTTCTGGTCAACACCAGTTATAAAAATTTGGTAAACCTTGTCATCAGTGAAGTTCAGCTGTTGCTGGAATGTCGCACCATCAAGTTGGGGCGTAAAGATCTGGTTGTCCACGTTGACGGTGACACTAACCGGTGATGTGTTGCCAGTAACGCTGCCACGCACCAGGTTCAAACCGAACGGGGTGCGGATATCAGTTGCCGGGTCGGTAATGACAAGGGAGAATGCCGATTGGTAGGTGATGGTACGTTTCATTTCAGCCTGCACTCCAGTTGTGGCCAAGGCAAATATGTTGATGGTATTCATTCCCTCCACTAGATTTGCGGTAAACGAGTAGGTGTCATTGGTATGGGTGGCGTTTTGCCGGGCAGAACCGTTGACCGAATAGCTAATTGCTGCGGCAGGATTGAGCGAGGCACCCGAATTTGTCGTTGTATTGGAGTTGTTAAGCTGTTCCGATAAATTACCTGCCACCGTAACAAATGGTTGCATAACAGTGCCGTTATCGGGAGGATAACTAACGGCCAGATGAGGCGCAGAGCTATCCAATGTTAGCGAGCGGATTTCGGTGGTGCTAATGCCGGCATTGCTTGTGACGACAATCTTTACGTCATTAGCCCCCGCTATTAGTTGAATCGGGAAGCTGAAACTGCCATCATGGCTTAGAGTAACAGCCGTGTCATTGATGAACAACGATTTGATGCCGCTCGGGTCTAACGCCATGCCGCTAACGTTTTGGGTTGTTTCGGTGGTAATGGCATTATTGGAAAGTGCTGAGACAATCAGATGCGGTGGTGTGGTATTATACTCAACAGTCAGTGTCTGGGTGGAAGAAGCTGCCAGGTAGTTGTCATTACCGACCTGAGTTGCGGTAATTATGCAGGTGCCTACGCTTACCGGATGGATTTTACCATTGATGATTGACGCAACAGAATCGTTTGAGCTAAAAAAGGTTAATGGTTGTCCCGTGGAAACGATGGCATCCGCAACCATGTCTGCGTCGCCCAGTTTTATGCTTGGCATCGGACCAAAGGTGATGGTTTGGATGCTTTTATTCACTATAAAGCTTTGTTGTACCTGGGTAGCAGGACTGTAGTTGCTATCTCCATTCTGGTTGGCGTTGATGGTACAGGTATCTGTGGTGACAAACGTAAGTACGCCATTTATGGAGACAGTGCAGATGTTGGGGGTGGCTGAGGTGAAGGAAACAGGAAATCCAGAGCTGGAAGTGGCGGAAAGGGTCGGTGATGTGCCAAAGGTTTGGGCGCCGGGGTTGGCGAAAGTGATGGTTTGATTATACTTTGGTATGACACTATTGGAGTTGCTTGAAGCGGGGCCTGTTCCTGCCGCATTGGTGGCAGTTACAGTGAAAGTGTAGGCCGTTCCGTTGGTCAGACCGGTGACAGTGATCGGGCTGGAAGTGCCGTTTTTAAGTAAACCGCCTGGATTGGAGGTCACCGTGTATCTAATAATCGATGCGCCTCCTGTAAAGGCCGGAGAGTCGAAGAATACTGTGGCGTCGGTGTTACCCGCTATTGCTGTGCAGCTTGTTGGAGCACCGGGGACTCCTGCGGTGACAATAATGGTGCTTGTGGCGCTGTCTGTTTTGCCTGCATCGTCAGCTACCGTGAGGGTCACCGTGACAGTCCCGGCGTTGCTTACCCACAATGCAGCACTGGCCTGATCAACACCGGATAAGGTTCCGTCACTGCTTGTCCAGTGATAACTGACAATCTGGTTACCGTCTGCTGCGGTACTGTCAGTGCTACTTAAGCCGATGCTGCTACCTGCTGTAGTTGTGATTACGGAGGAAATGACAGCCTCTGGCCGCAACGCCTCATTGACGGCATTGGCTGCATTGACCATTCCCGCCCCACAGGTATTTGTGGAACAGTTGCACTCTGTGCCAATTCCAGGCGCCATTGCCGAACAACTTGCTACACCAACTACACGTGGAAAAGCTGACGAGCTGGATTTGAGTCGACTAACCAATAAAGAGGGCGTCAGTGAAGAATTAACCGAGCGCATCAACGCCGCTACCCCTGCTACCAAAGGGGAAGCAAAACTTGTCCCAACTTCTGCATCAGTTGCACTAGAATACGTATTGATGGAGGGTACCGTTACTCCACTGTTTCCGGTGGAATAAAACGGATACTGACAAACTCCAGCAGACACACAATTACCTCCAGGTGCAGCAATACCGGCATCCTCACCATAGTTACTGTATCCAACTTTAGTGCCTACGTTGCGTAGCGCAGTCACAGCAAGAACCCCGGAGCAATTAGCAGGCGAACCAACACTCGCCGAGTCGTTCCCGGCAGCGGCAACCACAATGCTCCCTGCGGACAGTAGCTGATCAACCGTATCCTGATAGGCCGCATTACAACTATCTGCTGAACCGAGGCTCATATTGATGATTTTGGCTGGATATATATTTTTACTCACTCCATTGACCGGCAGTCCGGCAGCCCAGAGCATGCCAGCAATGATATCGGAGTCATAGCCACCGCATTTGCCCAGCACTCGCACAGGCAGAATCTTGGCCCCCCAGGAAACTCCTGCGATACCAATGGAGTTGTTGCTGTTAGCAGCAATGATACCGGCTACCATGGAACCGTGCCAACTACTGTTCTCCACCGAACAACCTCTAAATTCACCCGTTGCTGTATCTGCCGCAGTCACCCAGTCGCCCGGGTCAGAAGGATCAGTATCGCGGCCACCGCCATCATTTGCACGGGCAACACCCGACACAAAATCATAGCCATAAAGAGTGCCGCCGTTATAGGTCAACTTGTCGGTCAAGTCGGGATGGTTTGCGAGAATACCAGTATCGAGCACCGCCACCACCACGCTACTACTGCCAGTTGTGGTATCCCACGCTGTCTGGGCATTAGTAGCCGCCACCTCGGTTGATTGCAGGTACCACTGTCGTGCATAGAGAGAATCCGTAGGCATGGTGCGAATAAACTTGCGTTTATCCGGCACGGCATATTCCACATCGGCACGCATCGTCAATTGTGTCGCCAGTTCATCGGAACTCACCCCTTCTACACTGACTGCATGCATACGCCCAATCAGCGCCCGACTGGCTACCACTTTCAGGCCGATATGTGCGCCCATAATGTTCATCCGAGACGAATCGCTCTCCAGTGCCTGGATCGTTGATTCACTTCGAAACTTTACAATGGCACGACCAATGTCAGCTAGTGCAGTCTCTATAAGCAGGAGGTTACACGCACAAAGTGCAATAGTAAATACCGTGACGTGCAGCAGCCTGCTCATAGCATTTTCCTTGGGTAACATCATTTAATATTTTTTCCAGTTACCAATACAAAAACAATACAATCTGAACAACAAAGGGCTACAGCATGAACTGTAACCCATTATTTATATTGGTGGGCCATGCGATTCGAACGCACGCCCCCAGGCTTCGGAGGCCGTATTTATGTACAATCAAAGCGTATCATAAAGCAGTCAACGCTATAAATATCAAAGAGAATCATTATGTTATGCATCATCAACTTTTTAATTTTTACCATAATTTACTTATAAATACCATAGGTCACAGACACACGATATGTTACATGGCAAAGCGGAGCAGTACCAGGCATGCCAAAGAGCCCCTCAACCCTCATTTATCCACGGGCCACCAGATCGCCACGACGAACTGAGGCTTTCCCCGCGATTAAACGCCACAACAAGAGGCATAACAAAATCGGCTGTAGTTTCTACCACACCTTGAAAGTCAGTATCAATCTGAAATGCACCTGTTCAGAAAAACGCCACATCGCCGGGGGATTGCGCAACATTTCTTATTCTAAGTAGCAAACAAGTTGATACTTTTGATCTATGGCTGGTTGGTTAAACTTGTTATAGCTTCTCGATTGGCTGCCATATCGGACAAAACGTGCTCTGCTCTGTTCAGTTGCGGCGTCAAGTGAATCAAAGACCTTGTTGGCGAAGTAGTATTTCCGTAGAGAATTCCATATCTGTTCAGCTGGATTTAGCTCCGGTGAATATGGTGGCAACATTACAAATGCAACGTTCTCTGGAATTTTGAGATCCTTACTTTTGTGGGATGAAGCACCATCTACAGCCATAACGATGAAATTACCTTGGTGTGTCGTGCTGACTTGTTCAAGAAAGCGACTCATGTTTTCGGTATGCATCTTTTCCGCAGTCATGTAGTCAAGGGCACCATCCCGTAGGCTGACAGCGGCGTATTCGTACCGGAACTCTCGAATCAATACCAGGTTGACCACAGGCCCATAGGGTGCCGGGGACCAGCAGGAACGAGGACCACTCATCCTTCCGAAACGGGCCTTATCCTGAAACATGAGGCGAACTGGCAAATTTTTATGGTTCTTTACGCAGGCGGCGTCCACAATTTCAGAGAGTTTTTTTTGAACTCTTCCTGTGCTGCCTGATCGCTCTTTGGATGCTTGGTGTCCGGTTGCATCTTGCGCCATCCATGCCGAGCCAACATTCGATAGGTATGAGATGGGGCAATGGGGCGACCCAAACGCTTTACCAAGGCTGCATGGATTGGTGGGACAGCAAGAACACCACCTGACTTTGCCTCGTTTTCCCATTCGAGAAGGAACTCACGTTCCTCGTCCATAGACATTGTAAAGCGACGGCGACCACCCCACGATCCCTTTATTAGGATCACCTTGATTGCGAATATCAAGACGATCCCTGAATGTTGTACAACGACTCGTACCTAACAACTCAGCAGTACTGTTGTGGTCAAGGCCCAACTTGGCCATCAGGATGACTGTCATGGCCTTACGAAATTCAGTAGCTGTGGCTGTCTTGTCACGATGCTTAAAAGCTTGCTGAAGTTCATCTTCTTGAATCCGTATTGTTCTCGCCATAGGACACCTCCCGTGACGGAACTATACATTAATATCATCTTGATTGAAAAATTGAACTTGTAGTAAAAAAAGTCCTTCTCAACATTTAGACAGTAATGTGAAAAGGACTTTTAAATGGGCTATGCGGTTTAGCTATTTCAGCTGTTTAATTTCATATGCTCTAAAATATACATGTTACTTTCCTCAGCTTGACAGGCAAGCGGCTTCTCCTTATTTGGCCTTTGAGCCCATATTTTTATAATGCTGTCAGCAACATGGCTTGGACTTGTATTATTTGTATCAATCTCATAATGTGCAGCAGCCTTATAAATGGGTTCTCTTTTTGCTAAAACGTCAGACACCTCTTCAATAAATGTTTTCCCGGACGTCAGTGCCGGTCGAGACGAATCACCCTGAATACGCGATATAATCGTGTTCACAGAAGCATAGAGCCAAAATATTAGCGTGTTTACCTGTAGGTCTCTAACATTCTCCTGACGTTCTATAACTCCACCACCAGTATCAATCACTAAGCCGTCGTGCCTAGTCAACTCTTTAGTCAACTCAGTTTCCAGATCACGGAACTTATTCCAGCCATGCTTTGCCACTATCTCAGGAGTGGTCATTTTTGCTTTTTTCTGAATTTCACTATCCATGCAAACGTAGCGCATTCCAAGGCGTTCAGCTAATAATCCACCAACAGTACTTTTCCCTGTACCACGATATCCAATCAAAACTAAATTCATAATCCCAGCTTCTCCATGAGTACCCGTCTCATCTCTTCGACGGGTGCCGTAACTCCTGTAAAATATTCAAATTGCATTGCAGCTTGATTGATGAACATTTCAACACCTGAGACTGCGATCAGGCCCCTGGATTTTGCATCACAAATCAGCTTTGTTTCAATTGGGTTATATACAACATCAAAAACGGCCTGTCCATCTCTAAAGAGATCAGCAGGGATGACAGAAACACCCTCACGAGGATGCATACCTATTGGTGTACAGTTAACAATAACGTCCGCGTACTCCATTACGTTGGCAATTGATGCCGGATTTGATACAAAAGATTCAATCTCAGCACTTGTCCCCGATTTTAAATCTCGCTCCAATCCCTGGAGCATCTGCTCGTCAACATCAAGGAGCGATATTTTGCACACGCCCGCCTCCTGAATCAGTGTAAACGCTATCGCGCGGGCAACTCCGCCGGCACCGACCATAGCTACGCACTTACCGCGCAACTCAACACCGGCATCAACCAATGCTTTAAGTGCACCAGGCCCGTCAGTTCCCACACCAATCAACTTACCGTTTTCGTTGATAATAGTGTTTATTGACCCAATTGAACGATCGATATCATTAATTTCATCAATGTATTTTATAACTTCCATCTTATGCGGTATTGTCACGCTTAAGCCTCGAAAATTATCTAGAGCTCTCATGCCAGTTAAAACACTTTTTACGTCATCAACCTCAAATGCAACATACACATAATCGAGGTTCAGCAAGTCTAACGCGGCGTTATGTATCGCAGGTGACATGCTGTGCCCTATTGGTTTTCCCATAACCGCACAGATCTTGGTGCTCAAAGTAACTGTTTTCTCTTTCATTCTGCCCCTCCGATTATTGATAGAGCCTAAAGCTCCGGCTGAAAACTCGTACTGTGAGCTGTACTACTTTATGCGTTTCAGGGTCAAGTAATTAGGCGGATTTATGAAAAACACAGTTCATACGAAGGTGTTTACGCTGGGAATTCAGGAGGGAATAATTTCAATTCAAGGAACTGGCGACTGAATACTTGACCTACTGCCAGAACCAGCGAAACCACACAAACAAAACCTACATGATTGACAATCTCAATCTTGAATTTGGCAATCTCCCCCTGAAGAACTTCACCACTCAACTCCTCGAAAAGTATCAGACACGCTTACTGACAACGAATCGACCCGCCTTGAAAGGTACGGACACGCCACGGGAGCCGATAGCACAAGCAACAGTGAACAGGCGGCTTGCCACGATCAAGGCAATGTTCACCAAAGCACTTGATTGGAATATGGTGAATGAAGCCACTTGTAAGCAGGTACACAAGGTCAAACTGTTCAAGGAGAATGTCACCCGTGATGGGAATTCCGGCCCATGCCGACCGCGATTCCGGCGTGATGGCGACCGACGTTCCGATCTGATGCCGACCGGCATTCCGATGGCAAGCCGACCGCTGTTCCGGTGAAGCCGACCGGTTGTTTGTGATGTAGTCGCGAGGTAACTCAACTGGTATTTTTCCTCCATTAAATTTGAGGAGGAAGTGATGCCACAGGAAAGAGTTACCAT
>JAQTZV010000016.1 GCA_028687585.1 Desulfuromonadaceae bacterium
TCATACTCGTTCATGCGGAAGGCGAGATCGGTTTCGTTGTACCAGAGACCTTCGGCGTTCGCTTTGAAGCGGGATTCAAGGTCAGGGACCTGTTTGATGCAGACAAGCAGTTTCATACGTTACCTCCAAAATAATTTATCTTGAAAACAGATACCACGGAGACATTGAAACATGGAGAAAGCCAAAACAGATTTCAGGTTTTCTCCGTGACTCCGTGGTGATATATATTTTACGCTCTGATCCGTTCAGCCACTATTTCAGCCAGATCCCTGACCTCCAACAGTCCTTCTGCGCCACCGGTTTTGATGCCGTCTTCGAACATGGTAAGACAGAAGGGACAGTTTGATACCAGTAACGGTGCTCCGGTGTCTGTAGCCATCTTGATCCTGACTTCACTGATCTTGCTTCCCAGCTTTTCTTCGGCAATGATACGGCCGCCACCGGCGCTGCAACAGAAACTGTCGTAGCCGTTTTTGTCCATTTCGCTGATTGACCCGCCAGCCTGGTTGAGAACAGCTCGCGGCTGTTCGATAATGTCCATATAGCGTCCAAGATAGCAGGAGTCATGGTAGGTATAGCGGAACGGTTCCGGTGTCAGCTTGAGCCGGTTCGTGTCGAGCAGGGTGTTGATGTAGGTGCTGTAGTGCTCAACCGGAATATCCAAGCCGAGATCTTTGTAGTCACGTGCCAGCGTATTGAAGCAGTGTGGGCAGGTGGTGACAATTCTTTTAACGTCGTACGCCTTGAACAGTTCGATATTTTCCGCCGCAGTCATCTGGTACAGGTACTCGTTTCCAAGTTTCCTGACCGGCTCGCCGCAGCATTTTTCTTCTTTGCCGAGGATGCCGACTTTTATACCGGCGGCATTGCAGATGGTGATGAAGTTCCGGGCAATCGCCTGATTACGGCGGTCAAAAGAGGCGTAGCAACCAACAAAATAGAGAATATCGACATCACTGTCCTGTTCCATGGTTTTAATGTCAAGTCCTTCCGCCCAGTCACCCCGGGCAGCATAGGCAAGACCAAACGGATTGCCGTTGACTTCTATGTTGTTGACCGCCGTTTTTACTTCATCACCCGGAAAAGCACCTTCCATAAGTGTCAGATTGCGGCGCATTTCGAGGATCTTGTTGACATGTTCAATATTGGCCGGACAGATATCCTGGCAGGCACGGCAGGTGGTGCAGGACCAGAGGGCGTCCTGGCTGATGGTTTCTATCAGGTTACCGGTCGGGTTACCTTCGGCCAGTTCTCCTATCTGCTTGACGATTTTCATCGGCGAGAGCGGTTTATCGGTGGTGGCAGCCGGGCAGCGATCCTGACAGCGCTTGCAGGAGGTGCAGGCATCGGCGTCGAAGATGTCTTTCCAGGTCAGATCGGTGATGGCAGCAGCACCGAACTGTTCGACGGTGTCGTCTTCCATGTTAATGGTTGCTATGGCGCCTTTCGGCTCAAATGGCGCGAGAAAGGCATTGGCGCTGGTGGTCATGATGTGGCGCAGTTTGGTGTAGGGAATTGCGCAGAAAAAACCGAGCACCAGGGCAAAGTGGAGCCACCAGAGGATCCTGTGAGATACAAGCAGGGTACCTGCGGTCATCGTAGTAAAGAGCTGTCCTGCGAGCAGACCGCCGGGTGAGAAAACCGCCAGATCCGGGTTCTGCTGCAGTTCGGTAGCGGCCATGCGGGCGCCTTCGATCAGGAACCCGGTAATAAGAATGGCAAAAAGCAGTTGCAGGACGATGTAGTCGTCTTTGACGATCTCCAATCCTTTCGGCTTGATGACGAACCGGCGAAAGAAGAGTCCGGCCAGCATGACAAGCGCAAGAATGCCGGCTGAGTCGAGGGCCAGGGAAAATGCCTTGTAGAAGTCACCCGAGAGAAGGTTTATCTGAAGTACAGGGGTGAAAAAGTCAGCCTGGACCATGACCAGCATCGTGCCGGCAAAGAGTATCAGAAAGCTCCAGAAAAAAATGGAATGGAATACTCCGCCGTCAGTGACCCGGTATATTTTTGACTGGCTGAACACTTCAGACAGCATGCGCTTGACCCGCTCGTCATAGCGATCAAAACGGTTCAGCGCTTTGCCCTGACGCCAGATCGGCAGACGCTGCCAAAAGCCACAGCCCATGACGCCGAAGGCGGCAAAGGCCAGAACATACATAGGAATGACAACGCCGTGGCCGATGTTCCAGTAAATTTGACGGGTAACTTCCACAAATACACCTCTCATGACATAATTACTTTTGCGTCGTGTATAATGCTACTTAACGCACATGTCAAGTATTAAAAGTTTACGGCATTATGAAAGCAGCAGCTTGGAAATAACAACGCGCTGCACTTCGTTGGTACCTTCGTAGATCTCGGTTATCTTGGCGTCACGATACATCCGCTCCACTTCGTAGTCGGCGATATACCCATATCCGCCATGAATCTGCATCGCTTCCTTGGTAACAAAGGTTGCGGTTTCAGAAGCGTGCATTTTGCACATAGCCGATTCCATGGTGTAGCTTTTCTTGGCATCTTTGAGGCAGGCCGCCCGGTAAGTAAGAAGCTTGCTGGTTTCAATGCTCGTCCACATATCAGCCAGCTTGAACTGGATTGCCTGAAATTCACAGATAGCCTGATCAAACTGTTTCCGTTCCTTTGAGTAGGCGAGTGCCCGCTCAAAAGCGCCCTCAGCGATGCCAAGAGCCTGGGAGGCGATGCCGATACGGCCTCCGTTCAAGGTATCCATGGCTACATTGAACCCCTTACCTTCTACGCCCAGCAGGTTTTCAGCCGGTATGCGCAGGTTGTCCAGAGCAAATGCGGTGGTGTAACTGCCGCGAATGCCCATTTTGTTTTCGTTTTTAAGGATAGTGACGCCGGGTGATTGCAAATCGACAATAAAGGCACTGATCCCTTTGTGCTTGAGAGAACGGTCATGGGAGGCGAACAGAACCGCCGTACCGAGATAGCCGCCGTTGGTGATGAAGGTTTTGCCGCCATTAACCACATATTCATCACCTTCTCGCTTGTACATGGTCATGGTGCCGCCGGCATCACTGCCGGCATTCGGTTCGGTCAGCATAAAACAGCCGATTTTTTCACCGCTGTTGAGCGCCGGCAGCCATTTCTTTTTCTGTTCTTCGGTGCCAAAGGTATAGATAGGGCCACTGCAGAGGGAGGTATGAGCTGAGATCAACACACCACTGGAGCCACACGCCTTGGAAACCTCTTCTACGACGATTGCATACGAAAGCATATCAAGCCCTGCCCCGCCGTATTCCTCGGGAAGATAGCTGCCGAGAAAACCCATTTCGCCCATCTTGGTAACAAGCGCATCGGGAATCATATGCTCTTCGTCAATTTTCATGGCAATCGGCTTGATTTCCTTCTCGACGAAGTCACGTACCGCAGATTGCAATACTTTGTGGTCCTGGCTCAGTTCAAAATCCATGTCTGTTCCCCTCCGAAATGTATTTATTTGCCGTTAAATTGTGCGCCGCGCTTTTCGAGAAACGCTCCCATCCCCTCGCTCTGGTCGTCTGTGGCAAATAGAACACCAAACAGGGAGGCCTCATAGCGGAAGCCATCCTCTTTTGTCATATTCATACCGTTGATTACGGCATCCTTGGCATACGCCACACCCAGAGGGCTTTTACCGGTAATTTCCCGCGCAGTGCCGAGCGCCTTTGGCAGCAAATCTTCTGGTGCGAAAACTTCGTTGACGATACCCCATTCAAGCGCCTTTGCAGCAGTGATAATACGGCCGGAAAAGATAAGCTCATTAGCCCTGTTTGGACCGACCAAGCGAGGAAGGTTCTGGGTGCCGCCAAAACCGGGGATAACGCCGAGACCAACTTCGGGAAAACCGAATTTGGCTTTTTCGGAAGCATAGATAAAATCACAGGCCAGCGCTAATTCCAAACCGCCCCCGAGCGCAAAACCGTTAACAGCGGCGATGACCGGTTTGCGCATTTTTCGCATCAGCAGCATAAGGCGCTGCCCTTTCCGGGCAAAGTCATGCGCTTCAAATGCAGATAATTCTGACATCTCCTTAATATCAGCCCCCGCAACAAAAGCCTTTTCACCCGCGCCGGTCATAACTACCGCCTTGACTGAAGCATCAAGATCAAGTTCATACAGTGCACATTCCAGCTCTTGTACGACCTCACTATTAAGCGCGTTCAGCACCTGAGGGCGATTAATAGTCAGGGTCGCAATTCCCTCGTGTGTTTCAATCAGCAGATTTTTGAATTCCATATTCCCTCCTTAATAAGTATAAAAACCACGTCCCGATTTTCGCCCCATGTATCCTGCGTTGACCATCTTGACAAGCAGTGGACAGGGGCGATATTTGGGATCTTTGAAACCGTCATACAGAACATTGGCTATGGCGAGCACCGTATCCAGGCCGATAAAATCAGCCAGAGTCAGCGGCCCCATAGGCTGATTGGTGCCGAGTTTCATCCCTTTGTCAATATCTTCGGCGGATGCAATTCCTTCGTAAAGAGCAAACGCAGCCTCGTTGATCATCGGAATAAGTATCCGGTTGACGATGAAACCGGGATAATCCTGTGATACCGCCATCTCTTTTTCAAGTTTTGCAACCAGTCCCGAGGTAAGAGTAAAAGTTTCACTACTGGTAGCGTGGCCGCGTATAATTTCGACCAGTTTCATCACCGGCACCGGATTCATGAAATGCATGCCGATTACCTTGTCGGGACGACCGGTAACTGACGCAATCTTCGTTATCGGAATAGAGGAGGTATTTGAGGCCAGGATTGATCCGGTCTTAACGATCCCATCAAGCTTCCGGAAAATTTCCAGCTTCAGCGGTTCATGTTCGGTTACCGCTTCAACGGCAAAATCGACATTTGCCAGGCCGTTCATGTCCTGCGTGACCGTGATACGGCCAAGTGTTTCACCGACCAGTGACTCCGGCAATGCCCCTTTTTTCGCCTGCCGTTCGAGGTTCTGCTGTATTGTGGCAAGCGCCCTGTCTAATTGTACCTGGGCGATGTCGAACATTACTACCTGATAGCCGTGTTGAGCAAAAACATGGGCGATACCGTTGCCCATCTGTCCAGCGCCGAGAACTCCGATTGACTTGATCATTTTTCCCCTCCCGTAGCCCTGATAAACAGGATAAATGTTGTTAAACTCTTTCAAAAATAACCGCTACCGCTTCGCCGCCGCCGATACAGAGGGTGGCAAGGCCGTAGCGCAATTGACGCCGATGCAACTCACGTATGATTGTCGCCGCCAGACGGCCCCCACTCGCTCCCAGTGGGTGACCGAGAGAACATGCACCGCCATTGACGTTTACCTTATCAATCGGGATATTCAAACTTTTGATAGCCAGCAGCGGCACCGAGGCAAAAGCCTCGTTGATTTCAAAGAGATCAATATCGCCAAGAGAAAGTCCCGCTCTTGCACAGACAATCTCAATGGCGCTCACCGGAGCATCAGGGAAATAATCCGGATGACGACTTGCCGTAGCAGAAGCAACCATGCGGGCTTTTGCCTTGAGTCCGTATTTATTGAGGCCAGCCTCGTTGGTCAGTATCCCTAACGCTGCTCCATCATTGATAGTCGATGCATTTCCTGCCGTGATCGTGCCATCCTTCCTGAACGCCGGCCTCAGTTGTCCGAACTTACTGACATCTCCCTTGAACGGCTCTTCATCCTGATCAAGAATTTCGTCACCTTTTTTCCCCTTTTTGACAACGGAAACTAGCTCGTCGGCAAAAACACCGCCTTTGACAGCAGCCTGGGAACGTTCATACGAGCGTACCGCAAAATCGTCCTGCTCCGCACGGGTCAGTCCGGCGCGTTCGACACTATCTTCACCGATTTCACCCATATGGCGTCCCGTATAGGGATCCTGCAATCCATCGTAAATCAGAAGATCAAGAAGTGAACCATGCCCCATGCGATAGCCGTTTCGACCTTTTGTAAGCATATAGGGCGCCAGACTCATATTCTCCATGCCACCGGCGATGACCACCTCGGATTCACCAAGCCGAATACTGTCACTGGCAAGCATGAACGCCTTTAGGCCGCTCCCACAGACTTTATTGATGGTTAAGGCGTGAGTGGAGTCGGGCAGACCCGCCGCGCGCATTGCCTGACGTGCCGGCGCCTGACCGCAACCGCTGGAAAGCACCTGACCGATAATAACTTCAGAAACAGCCTCGGCCGGCAGACCGGTTTTTTCCAACAGACTTTTAATAACAGTAGCCGCGAGTTGTGGTGCCTCAATATCTGACAAAATTCCGCCAAATGAGCCAAATGGCGTTCGTAACGCTTCTACTACATACACATCATCCATAAGAAACTCCTCTTCCTGAAAATTGACTGAAGTATAATTTCAGTTTACGTACATGTCAAGCATTTGTAAAACAACTTTATACAATTTTGGATAGATATTCGAATTCAGCTGCACATATTCTCCTGCTATCTACGACAATAAATATTATCACGCAAACGAGCACCACAATACCAAATAATTATTTTACATGCAGACAACAAAATATTCCATAAATAGTTATTTTTTTATTCTTGACAATGTATTTATTTTTTGTTTAAATATTGTTTATTACTCGATGCGTTAGTTATTAACGCATGAAAAAGCCCAAAAGAGGAGACAGAGACATGCCAAAACAAAATGTTGCCCAGGAAATTCTAGATTTCAACAAAAAAACAGTAAAAGAAAGCTTTGAAGCTCTCAGCACAATATCAAACCAGGCCGCCAAGACAGCAAACCAGATCCTTGAAGCGACTGCAAATGTCCCTGAAGAGGGGAAAAAAATTGTTGATCTTTTCTTCAAAGAAAATGAGAAGGGACTCTCCAATCAGAAAAAATTTATTGAAACCGGACTTGAAATCGATTGGACCAGCCCGAATGCTTCAGTTAAGGGCCTTGAGGCGATTGAAAGCCTCTACAACAGTGCTTTCAATCAGGTAGATGCCTTACAAAAGGAAACCAGCGAATTGCTCAAGAAAGCAACAGAGCAACTCCCTAAAGAGGCAAAACCTGTAGTCGATTTCTGGAACGGAACACTTAACAGTAACTACCAGGGCTTCCAGAATCTGGTAACCCAGAACTTTACACTGGCCCGTAAAGTCATGGGCGAATTAGCCGCCGAGGCACCAAAGGCCGAAAAGAAAGCTTCAAAATAAGGTAAAACAATTTGTTTTTTTAAACAACTTTTTCATGAATAAAACATGGCAGCACCGCGATTCCTGATGATAACAGCATCTTTGGGAACAGATGGGCTGCCATTGTTTTTTTATAAGAAAACATTATTTTGAAAACAAGAAAATGATGCTTTACTACTGCGAGACGAGTTGCTAATATCCGTTAAAATTCATTATATTTTAGGGAGGAGACAACTATGAAAACGGTCAAAGACGTACAACAGACGAAAGAAGAAGCAGGTATTATTTCTATTGCTCCACATGCAACGGTGCTTGCGGCAATTACTCTCATGGCAGAAAAGAATGTCGGAGCGCTCCCGGTTATGGATGGAGAAACTCTGGTAGGCATACTCTCCGAACGCGATTACGCTCGAAAAGTGTTGTTAATGGGCAGATCGTCCAGCGAGACGCTTGTCAGGGATATCATGACCGATAAAGTTATAACAGTAACACTTAATAGCACCACCAAAGAGTGCATTGATCTTATGACGGAAAAGCAGTTGCGTCATCTGCCGATAGTTGAGAATGGACGTGTAACCGGAGTAGTTTCAATCGGTGATGTGGTGAAGCTCATTATCTCTGAGCAAACTATCAAAATAAATACTCTTCAATCCATACTTAATGATGTCCAGTCTGATAAGAATCTCAGGAATCTCCTGCACAGAGAATTAGATAAGATTTAATTTCTATTTTACACACAAAAAGCCCTGTATATTACCAAACAGGGCTTTTTGTGTTTTAGAATGTTCCGTGTGTCAAAAAAATGCGCTTACATGTCCATGCCGCCGTTCACGCCCCAGACCTGCCCCGTAATATAGGAAGAAGAGTCGGCGGCAAGAAAGTGTACGACACGCGCAACCTCTTCCGGCTTACCGAGTCGACCGAGCGGTATCTGGGCCAGGATCTTCTCTAATACCTTTTCAGGTATATGCTCAAGCATTTCCGTGGCGATGAATCCCGGCGTAACGGTGTTGATAGTGAGGCCGACACCGTTGGGGTCGGCAAGCTTTCCCGAACGGCCCATAAGTAACGCAGCTTCCCGTGCGATCGTCTTGGTCAAACCGAACAGCCCCGACTTTGACGCGGCGTAGTTAGCCTGGCCGATATTACCCATCTCGCCGATGACACTCGAGACGTTTACGATGCGTCCACTGCCGCGCTCGGCCATATGACGCAAGGCAGCCTGGGAGAGGAAAAAAGGAGCAGACAGGTTTACATTGAGTACTTTAAACCAGTCTTCCTCCGACAGTTTGAGCACGGTCTTGTCAATGGTAATGCCGGCATTGTTAACGAGGATGTCGAGACGGCCATGCATCGCGATCACCCCTTCAATGCCAAGGTGGCAACGCTCCGGCACTTCCAGATTACCCTTGTGAATGCTGACCTTCGTTGAGTACGTCTCTACAAAAGAGTCGCGAAATTCTTCCGCCATCTTGTCATTGCCTGCATAGCCTGCAGCAATCACGGCGCCCTGACTGGCAAGGCTTCGACAGATCGCCGCGCCGATTCCCCTGGTGCCTCCCGTAACGAATGCCACGCGGCCCTCCAGCTTGTTGCCGATTCGTTTTGAAACGTTGTCGTTTTGCGTAATATCCAAAACTCCCATGTCGTCCTCCTGATAAATTAGTATTCTGCCATTTATTTAGTTCTATTGAACACATCTGGAATAAAACTTCCAGAAGTTTCTCTGTTATGAGCAGCGCTGTAAGACATGACTGACAACGGTGGCGCCGGTGCCCCCGATATTTTGGACCAGGGCAAATTCGGGATCCGGCACCTGGTTTTCGCCTGCAGTGCCGGTCAGCTGCATATACGTTTCAACCAACTGATAGACTCCTGTCGCTCCCACAGGGTGTCCGCGGGATTTGAGTCCGCCGAAAGTTGCGATAGGAAGCTTGCCCGTACGGGAGATTTCACCATCTTTGCCGAAGTGAACACCCTTACCTTTTTCTGCAAAACCGGCAGCTTCAAGACTCAACGTAGTAATAATGGTGTAGGCGTCATGCAGCTCAAAGATATCGATATCCTCATGGTGGACACCCGCATCTGCCATAGCTCTGCGCGTTGAGAGTGCCGCTCCGTCAAGCACCATAATATCGCGGCGGGCATCCAGAGCAAGCGAGTCGGTACCAATGGCAGAACCGGCAATCTTTATCATGGGCAGACCCTGGCGATGCGCCGCCCGGGCGACTTCCTTCGTAGCAAGAACAATCGAAGCAGCACCGTCACAAATCGGGGGTGCATCAAGCAACTTTACCGGATCAACCAGCATCCGGGAGTGGAGATACATCTCCATATCGATTTTTTTGTGGAGAAATCCATTCGGATTGGTAAACCCATTGTCATGGGCGGTAATCGCAAAGTGTCCGAAATCCTGCGCTGAGACACCATAGGTCTCCATGTACTGTTTCATAAGACGAGCATTCAGAGAAACAAACGATTCACCATTGATGCCTTCAAGCTCCCAGTCAGCAGCCGTAGCCAGAGCCGAAGTCGTATCATCAAGGCACGCGTGGGTCATCCGTTCGCTGCCGCAAATAAGCGCAACATCATGGAAACCACCTCCCACAGCCATCACTCCCCAGCGTGTCGCTGCAGCACCTGAGCCACAGGCCGCTTCGACCGTTGCAGCCTCAATACCGCGCAAACCGACCACATCCGCATGCAATGCCCCCAATTGTTGCTGATGTGTCAATCTGCCGGCGGTCATATTGCCGGTCACAAGTATACCGATCTGCTTCCAATCTATCCCGGCATGCGCAACCGCCTTTTCCATGGCTTCCTCAGCCATGTAACGACCGCGTATTCCGGCATTTTTCGTCATTTTTGTCTGGCCGACACCAATCAGATAAACGTCTCGCATAACATCTCCTTTCACATCATATAAAGTCCACCATTCAGGTTGAGGCTTTGACCAGTCATATACTCACATTCGCAGATAAAAATAACGCCTTTGGCAATATCTTCAGGCTTACCCAGTTTCTTCATCGGAATCTGTGCTACAATTGCCTCTAAAACAGTATCAGGCATCGCGACTACCATGTCAGTTGCGATAAAACCGGGACAGATGGCGTTTACAGTAACTCCTCCCCGGGCCGTTTCCAGTGCGAGAGATTTTGTAAAGCCGACCAAACCGGCTTTTGCAGCGGCATAGTTCGATTGTCCAAATCCGCCGGATTGACCAATGACAGAACTGATATTGATAATTCTCCCGTATTTATTTTCAAGCATGGACGGAAGTGCAATCTTACATGTATTAAAAGCGGACGACAGGTTTGTATCGATTACTTTATTCCATTCTTCATATGACATTTTTCTGAATGATCGATCGCGGGTAATTCCGGCATTATTGACCAGAATATCGACCCGACCGAATTTCTCCAAAACATTTTCGATGAATAGTTTAGTGGGTTCAGCTTCCGAAATGTCTGCTTGAATTGCAATGGCAGTACTTCCCGTAGAATTAATCTCTTCAACAACCGCTTGAGCATGTACCTGGCTGTGGTTGTAATTGATAACAACAGTCGCTCCTTCTCTGCCGAGCTCTTTCGCTATAGCAGCGCCAATTCCTCGTGAACCACCCGTAACAACGGCAATTTTCCCTTCTAATTTTTTCATTATGCTTCTCCTTATAGTAAAGTTGTAGAGGTTCAAATTTCCTTGATAACAAAGAGAAGGTCGCCCTTGTTGACCGCCTGCCCGGGGGACGGGATAACTCGAACGATTTCATACTGCTTATCAGCATCATAGAAGACGCCACCAGGGTTACAGGTATTCAGTGAGACCGGTGCAAAAAGTTTCATGGCCTCCAGCAGGCCGATGGTATCTCTCAGTTTTACCGATGTGCCAACCGGGGCAAAGGGCGGTTCAGTGGGTGAGGAGGAGTCGTAGAACACTCCGGTTGAGGGGGAGAGGACCTTGAGCTCTCTGCTTCCCTCTATTTCTATAGCGGATCGGTCGAGTGTTACCTGCGTGGAACCGGAAGCGACTTCGCCCTCCGCGATCATCTCCTGAACATTGATACGGTCAAGGAATCCAGGGAGGTATTGGGTGTTATAGATCCCTTTGCGGAAGATTTCGTCTCTCAGGACCCGTTTGAGTAGCGGAATGTTGGTATGAACCCCTTGTATTACGGTGCCTTCAAGAGCGGCAAGCAGTTTGTCGGCGGCATCGTCCCGATTTTTACCGGTAACAATTACCTGTGCCATTAACGAGTCGTAGTAGGGGGTGATCGGTTTGCCGGTCTCAATCATCTTGATGATTTTGATATGGCCAGCTTCGGGAATGCTGAAAACGGTAACGTTCCCGGGGGTTGGAATAAAGGATATTACTCCCCCCTCAACGGCGGTGCGTTCAGCGGTGATACGGGCTTCAATAGCGTAGCCGTGCGGTTTGCAGGAGATGTCTGAGATCGAACCGCCACCGGCTATTCTGAACTGGTTGGCTACGATATCCACACCGGTTACCTGCTCTGTTACCGGATGTTCGACCTGCAGTCGCGTATTCATCTCCATGAAGTAGATTGCCATTTCGTCCAGATTAAAGATGAATTCGACAGTTCCGGCACCGACGTAGTCCACCTGGTGCGCAATACGTTCAGCGTAGCTATACACATCCTGTTCAAGGTTTTTCGGCAGCATGGTCGAGCCGGATTCCTCGAAGATTTTCTGGTTGTTGCGTTGCACGGAACAGTCACGCAGGCCGAGAATGCGGCAGTTGCCATGGGCATCACGGAGGATCTGGACTTCAATGTGACGCAAGTTGGTGACATATTTTTCCAGGTAGATGTCACCTGAACCAAAGGCGGCCCGGGCTTCCGAAGATATGGTGAAGAATGTTTCGCGGAAATCTTCCGGCTTTTCAACAACCTTGATCCCCTTGCCGCCGCCACCGTGAACCGCTTTGAGCAGGACTGGGTAGCCAATGGTCTCCGCGACCTCCATGCCGGTTTCCACGTTGCCGATGATACCGTGACTCCCCGGAACTACGGGAACACCAGCCTTGGTGGCGGTGTCAATGGCGTTTGTTTTATTGCCCATCAGCTCCATGCTGGAGAACCAGGGGCCGACGAAGTTGATGCCACGGTTACGGCACATAAGTGCAAAGTCGGCATTTTCTGACAGGAAGCCTATTCCGGGATGGAGTGAATCAACCTTCTGTTGTTCGGCAATCCGCAGGACCGATTTTGCGTTGAGATACGACTCGTCAGGTGTATTTCCTCCAATGCAGACCAGTGTGTCCTTTTCGGTGAGCTGGCCGGCGACTGCCGAATCCATATCAGCGTCCGATTGTACCAGTACGACTTCGATTCCTTCACGCTGGGCGACCTGGATCAGTTTGGCTGCCGTACAGCCGCGAGCGTGAATCAGGGTCCGTTTAACCGTCTTCAACAATGAGCGCTCGTCCACCAGTGAATTGCTTTCGCCGGTGGTACCATCTCCATCGGGGCGATAAAGCCCCTTGAATACGCGATGGCAGACATCCATCACGCTTTCCACCGGTGTCGGTATCGAGGGATCTATGGCGCGGAGTTGTTTGTCAAGATCAAGGTTGAAGGGATGTTTGACCAGCCCCTGCATGGCCCCCGGAACACAGCTGAGGTAGTTGGACAGCGTTACGGTCGAAGGGAGATAGGATGGTACCACAATCTGCCCGGCAAACGGCATGCCGCAGCCGGAGAAGTAATAGGTCTGAGCCAAGGGGTGCGTGACAAATGACGCCTGGGCGCCGCCGGTGCAGTCACCGAAACCGAAACAGATGATCGGGAGCTCGTTGTCCCGGATAAAGCGGGTAATGCGGTCATTGACTATCGACATTGAGAAGAGTGAGCCGGCCCCCTCCTTGGTATTCATGCCGCCCGAAGAGACAAAGGCGATGACCGGAAGTTTGCGGCGGGCGCATTGGAGCAGGAGATTACAGAATTTCTCAGCTGACGGCATATCAAATGCCCCCGCCTGGAAATCGAGGTTGGATATCAGCACCCCGACCCTGGTTGCCGGATGATCACCCTCTTTTTTTAGTTTAGCTAGGCCGGTCAGGACGCCGCATGGTTTAATACCGGCGTCAAGAGCCTTTTCAATCGAGAGACGGAAACCGGGGAAATTGGCCGGATCTGCGGTCATCAAGTCGCTGTCTAGTTCACGGAAATCGGTGAAAAACTCAGCGACTATCGTTTCAAAGCGGCAGTTTTTGGCCCGTTTGTCCTGCAACAGCACATCTTGTATTAACAGATCGTTATAGGCGGTTGTCAGGCGGTTCCAGAAATCTTTCATGCCGAGATCGCGCAACTTTATGCGGCCGTCATACTCGCGCCCTTCACGCTCAGACTCGACATATTCCAGCAGAAGTTTTTCGAACAGGAAGGTCACGATAGCAAAGAGCGGTTCTGAAATACGGGGATACTGAATCTTTTTCCACTCCTGCACAGGGCGGATAAAATCCTTCATCTGTGGATGCTGAAGGAGAGTATTCAGCCAGCGGTAAAAGTTGTCTTCGAGACTGACCTCATCGACAGCTCCCTCACCAAACATCGCTTTCAGCTTGGTTGTTGCAGCGTGAATTGATGACTCCAGCAGTGTCCGGAACGACTTCTTCGAGAAGGTGTTGGTATCCTTTGCCTCTGCGGCAATCGGTCGCAGGTCGGAGATGATCTGATCGTAGACCAGGTCGAAGATAATGCAGTTCTGACATTCGCGGATCATCCCCTCACGGAAATCAGGGAGGGTAATGACATCAAGAACCGTCATTTCGGCAGCGTTGGCCGGGGGAGTGGCGGTTGTCGTTGAGCCGAGGTGCTTGATCAGAGCGACAAAGTTGTTCTGACTCCATGACTTCCAGAGATTGTAGAGGTGGAAACCATAGGTCAGGTAGGTGGTCTGCTGGGCTTTTTCAAAATTTACGCTCGGATCACCGAGGATGAGCTTTGACAGGCGGCCACGCTCGTCACATACCTTTTGTTTACGGTCGAGATAGGTTTTGTAGCTGGCAGAGAGGTGGTCATCGTAGCGAATATGCAGAGGTTTTTCGAGCCAACTGGCAAAGGCATTGGCCTGTTCTTCCTGAACACGCAACGACAGATCACCTTTTGGCGTGACCAGATTGGTGGAACGGCTGTAACTGGCTGATGAGGTAGACTTAATTCGGCCGCGTAAACTGAGATAACGCATATAGCGGTAGGTTATGCCGAAAACGCTGCAATACTCGGTCGCAAAATGGGTCCGCGAGAGTGCTGAGAGACTGTTCAGTGCTTTAAGCTTTTCCGATGGGTTGATATAGCGAAGCAGATTTTCCCGATAATGATCCAATACCCCATCGGTCTCTTTGACAAAGGTAACGGCACGACTCTCAATCACGGAGACAGCGGAAACGATTGCATTACGCAAATTTTCCAGTTGGGGACCTTTTTCACCAGGAACGTAGTCGATGATGCCGTCAACAAAGTCCTGCTGATAGAGTTCATAGGCGCTGACGCCGACGTATTTGGCACACTCCTGCCAACTGAGATCGAGGCTTCGGGCGATGGCGGCCAGACCTTTCGGCTGAATGGTATTGAGCACTCCATCGCGGACCGAGAGTAGGAGGTTGGTAGTAGCCAGGGGGATAGCGCCGCCGGAATAACCGTTGCCGAGTATGATGCCGACGGAGGGGACGTTTAGATTCGCCATCTCGGCGATAAAGTGTGAAATGGAATGAGCCTGGTTGTTGGCGTTGGCTGCTTCACCGGCATCGGCACCCGGCGTGTCGATAAAGGTGATAACCGGCACAGAATAGCGTTCGTATTTACGGACTATTTCAATGGCCTTGCGGTGGTGCTCCGGTCCCCATACCCCGTTGTTGGTGTTCCGGTCCTGACCAAGCAGACAGAGACGACGTTGGTAACCGTTAAAATCAAATTCGGCCTCAACGCAATACAGCGGCCCGAAAGATATTTCATCGACAATTTTAAGTTTGAGCTGTTTCAGGACGGCCTTGAAACCGATGCGCCCCTTCTGCTCGGAGGGTTCAACGGTCTCCATGATGTACGCATTGACGTCCAGGCTCTTGAGTCGTTTGGTGTTTTTTTCAACGGTACGGTGGTCAACAAGACCGGTCAGAGCCAGTTCAACCTCCTGTTTTTGACGGGCACGGTTTGAACGACTGACTCCCTTGAGCAGTGAAAAGTCGGAGGCGAGTTGTTCGGCAAGTTCGAAGAAGCGATCGGTTGATGGTACTGTTGGCATAAGTGGGCTCCTTCAGGCAGATTTGATTACGTGCCACGTATGACCAATGGTCTCTGAACAATTTTGCATACACTTGGCACGCTGAAATTTTAGGTAACGGTCTCCATAGAAACAAATAGTATTTATTTAATTATCTGATGGAAAATAGTGATATTCCAAAACAGAGTTATTTTCAAGAAAAAAATACAATAAATTTTAACCATTGCCTTTTATCTCCTGTTTTGATAAACATACAAAATACATACTACAAATTGGCTATTACGTACCGGATTACTTCAAATATTTATTTTCAAAGCCCGTTTTAAAAACAAAGCCCCTTTCTCGCAGTGAGAAAGGGGCTTTATAACGTTTGCCACCTGTATTTCAGGATACCTTAAAGGCGGTAACCGCCATCCACACTGATCGTCCGGCTTGAGAAATAGTCGTTTTCAATGATGTAGCGTGCGGTATGAGCAATTTCCGACGGTTCGGCCAAACGCCCCAATGGAACCAGCGCCGTGATTTTTCCTAATACGTCAGGACGGATCTGCGACACCATTTCCGTGTTGACGTATCCGGGGGCAATTGCGCCAACCCGTATGCCATACCGACAGAGTTCCTTGCCCCACGTGGATGTCAGCGCGGCAACACCGTTCTTGGTCGCAGAGTAGTTGCTCTGGCCAATATTACCGTTTCTGCAGATGCTGCTGATATTGACGATTACGCCCTTGCGATTTCCTTTAACCATATGTGCTGCGGCTTCACGGCCACACAAAAAGGTACCGGTAAGATTAACGTCAACTACCTGCTGCCAGTCTTTTAATGACATCGTAACGATATCGTCATCTTTAGTGCGCTTAACCAGCATGGCATCACGGGTAATACCGGCATTATTGATGAGGCCGTCGATCTGGCCGTAATCATTCTGTACATTATTAAAAAGGGCGACTACCTCTTCTTCCGAAGCTACGTTTGCGGAATAACACCGAACCTCCGCACCCTGTTCACGCAACACATTTGCGGCCTTTTCCAGCCCTTCCATGTCCATGTCGACCAACGCCAACCTGCCGCCAAAATCTGCCAGATCTTTGGCAAAGGCGAAGCCCAATCCTCGAGCAGCACCAGTAACAACGAACACATTACCCTTAATTAACATTTCATCTCCTAAATTATTTGATGGGTTGCTGCCTGATATACTTATAAGCCCTTACACTCGTGCGTTCAGCCACTCGGATATTTTTGGAGCCAGAGTTTTCTGCGTTTTTCCTGACACAAACATACCGATATGGCCAACCGGGTACGTTATTTCCTGAGTATCTTTACTGCCGATGTGAGCAAGCAATGCCTTGGCTGAAACGGGCGGTACCAGCGTGTCGAATTCGGCGTAGATATTGAGTACCGGCATGGTAATGTTTTTCAGATTTACCTTACGTTCACCCAGCATGAACTCGCCTTTTACCAGCTTGTTACCTTGATAAAACTCTTTGAGGAACCGGCGCAGCGTTTCGCCCGGCTGATCGGGACTATCGAAAATCCAGTTTTCCATACGTAGAAAGTCGGCCAGCTTTTCAGAATCTTCCATAATATCAACCATGTTAATATACTTGTTGATGCTCAAGGAAAACGGCTGCAGCATCGTATATGCCTGATTCATCAAGTCACCAGGAACATTGCCGTATGCATCAATCATCAGATCGGCATCGAACTCTGTCGCCCACACGTTCAACAGACTGTCCTTGTGATCGAAGTCGATGGGAGTGACGATCGGAATAAAATTCTTAATTTTTTCCGGATTAAGTGCGGCGTAAATCGCAGAAAATGTGCCACCCTGGCAAATGCCCAGAAGGTTAATTGCATCGAGCTGGTGTTTCTCACGGATAACATCAACACAGTCGTTGATGAAGCCATCGATGTAGTCTTCCATCGTCATAAAGCGATCCATTCTATCAGTATAACCCCAGTCTATTATGTACAGATCCTGACCTTCATCAAGCAGGTTGCGAATCATTGACCGATTAGGCTGAAGATCGAGCATGGTATAACGGTTGACCATGGCATACACCATCAATGTCGGCACCGCACTGACTTTTTTGGCCCGCTGCTTGTAGCGATAAAGTGTGCGCTTGCCATCCTGAAATACGACATCTTTGAGAGAACAGCATCTACGGCAGCTACGGCAACTTCCGCAACTCTCATGGTCATCAGCAAAACCGGATGCGTTTTCATCAAGAGAGGTCAGGTTTTCAACCCCTTTTTTAAGACTTTCTGCGAACGAGGTGAAATCGTCCAGAGATTCCTTGAAATTATTTGGAAACGTATGCATCGTGTCCTCCCCTATACGTTCTTGGACTTGGTTTTAGTGGCTGCCTTCGGTGCTGCTTTAACCGCTTTACTGTCGCTCGTTACTTTGTTTGTCAACTCCGCCACAGCAGCCTCGGCGGCTTTCGCCTTTTTGGCTTCATTTTGTGCACTGATTTCAGCAGCTTTCACAGCCTCTTTCGCTTTTTTCAGCTCTTCCTGTGCCGCAACTTCAGCGGCTTTTATAACCGATTTTGCTTTTTTCAATTCATTCTGTGCAGCAGCCTCGGCGGCTTTAACAGCGATTTTAGCATTTTTTGCTTCTTCTTCAGCTGCGGCCTGCGCTCCCCGGGCAACCAGCGCTTCTTTTTGCACCGCCTGCATCTCGCGACGGAAGGTTTTCATGTCCCGCTTCAACTGATGAATCTCGCCAATCGCAAGGTCGAGGTCGCGCTTGAGGGCAATCGGAGTCGGCTCCAGCGCCTTTTCTGCCAGTTTGTTCCACTGAATCTTCAGCCGATGACCGGCATCGGTAAAGTCCCCCTGAAGCCTGGCAAACTCCTGTGTACCCATTACCTCAAGAAAGACCGCTTCATTTTCAGAAGCCCAGAGCGTACAAAATTCGGAAAACTTGAGTACCGGTTTGTTATTCAGGGCAGCTTCGCTCAATTTAGTCTGGAAGCGGCTGTTAGCCTTGCGTGAGGTTTCCTCAACGAGTCGTGTCATTTTTGAGTACGTCTTGAAATAATTCTGGGACACCAACAACGCCTGGGAAATGTCGTGGGCCATTTCTCTGTTAATGCCTAATTTCGGCGCCGAAAGTTGTTTACCGATTTCTTTCACCCAGACTTCAAAGGCATCAGCAAGTTTTTCGCTACCCTGAGCGGTGGTGGAATCAAATAATTTACCGAACTGATTCTGAAAGTTCGTGAAAATATCCGTGAAGACGCTCCCTTCGTTCCCCATCGCTCCCTTGAACATTCCAAAGACACTGCTCATCTGGTCGTTTATTTTGTTGCTGCTGAAAGAGGAGAATAAAGGATTCTCCTTTTCCATAAAAGAGCGCAAAAAGTTTGTAGTCTGCTGCCAACCGCCATCGAGGCCCAGCGGGTTTTTAATTCCACCCGGCAACTCAATATTGGAAAGCCAGTTTTTGTAATACTGTTCAATAAAACTGGTATTCATGTATTTCATCATGTCTGCAGGGATTTTGTTGCTCCAAACATTCCTCATCATTTCGTTCAAGCGCGTGCCGAATTCTTTGAACTGTTCTTCCAAATCACCTTGCGACCTGAACCACCCCTCAAAAAATTCAGGGGCTTTTTTTTTGCCGCCGGGCATTATTTTCGCCCACTCTTCGCTCAACCCGGCAAACTGTTTCGTCAACGTCTCCTGGCTTTCTTGCCAGCTCTTTAGCCAATCTGGTTGTTGTTTAAAAAAATCCTGCATACTATCCCCTCTCATCGAAACGTGGTTTCTTAGATTTCATATCCCCCTGATATACATACAGTGAGATAAACAAAACTTAAACAAAACAATAACTGCTCGTTTTGTTTTATGCAAGCAAATTATTAATAAAAAAAGGGCATCAATCGTACCCGATGTAAAAACAAAAAAACAATTTCAATCTCTCCCGCTTTTCAACCGCTCCATCAGCTGCTCTTCGATCTCACGATATGCCGCAACCGGGTCGATTTTCAGGGTAAGAAGCATCTCGGAAAGCTTGTCTTCATCTCCTTCACACAGCGTGTCTATCAGATCCAGTCGCTCGAAGAGGGTAAGGTTTGCCTCTTTTTTCTGGACCCGGCAGAGCCTCATAATGCGAATAACGTCCTGATACGAGTCATCTCTGGTGTCGTCGGCGATATCCTCTGCACTGTCTTCATCTGCAAGTGCCTGTTTCATAATGCTTGCCTCGCTGGCTTCCATGAAGTCGACCATTGCGTTGCTCCACGGAGCCGCCGGAGAGCTGAGAAAACCGCTGGCTGCAATAAAATTCTTTACCGATTTTGAGCCGACAAGCCCAAAGTCTTTATTCGTGATATTGAGTATTTCCAGCAGTTTTTCGATCTTGGCTTTCGGAACACCCGCACGGCCAGACTCAAAACGTGCAACAATCTGTATCGCACTGTTGCCTTCATACCCCAACGCTACCCCGATTTCCTTGCGGTTCAGCCCCTTTTCCAGGCGCTTTTTCTCAAGGAGCTTACCCACTGATTTCCGAAAAAGGTCCTTCTGTTCCTTGCTGATCATTTCAGATATTCACTTCCTTATTATTTATTTAACCATACGAAAAGACCTTCTGTCCTGTTCCTGCACTCTGCCGGTTAGGCCCATGTGTATATATTTATTTACGAGAAAAAGCAATATTCAAACATTTTTTAGATTTTTTACTCTTGACTTTTGTTTAACATATATATAATTATTGTTTATATTTAAAACAATTCGCAAAAAAAAACACGAAATGGAGATACCAATGGAAACCACAAACTTTTGCAAAGAGACCGCCGCTTTTAACAAAACCGCTCTTAACACCAGCTTTGACGCCCTGAACACCCTTTCCGGTCAGGCAGTTGTTGCAACCGACCTTCTTTTGGCTGCAGTGCCTTCTTTTCCTGAAGAGGGAAAGAAAGTCGTCACCACCTGCATCAAAGAGAACCAAAAAGCTCTGGACAACCTGAAGAAGAACCTTGTAAACGGCCTTGATCTCGATTTTACCGCCGCTTCTGCACCGGTAAAGAGTCTTGAAGCACTTGAAAGCTTCTACAACGATGCGTTCAGCCAGGCTGCAGTAATCAAGAATGAAACAAAGGCGTTGGTTGATGCTGCTACCGGGAAGCTTCCCAAGGAAGCAAAAACTATCGTTAACTTCTGGAACGACTCATTCAATTTCGGATTTGATTCTTTCCAGAATTATGTGAACAACAATTTCGCTCTGGCAAAAAAAGTTGCAACAGACATTTTTGCAGTTGCTCCAGCAGTTCAGGCGAAAGCTGCAAAGTAAACTGTATCGCTTCGTCATTTGAAATCGTAAAAAAGGGTAGCCGCTTCGGCTACCCTTTTTTACGATTTGCATTTTGTAGGAGCGCGTCATGAGACCCGCCCTGACATGGTACATTACCCGAACCGAAGCATCAGCACATAAGTCAGCTTGTGAACCCTGACTGTGTTGAATCAACTCTTCTCCTCAAATCTTTACGCCTACGAAGCGCAACTTTGTTCCAGATATCACAGACGATCTTCCAAGCACCGTACTCATCTTCTTCCGTCCGTCGATCTATAATCTTTCGTTCCTCAACTAAACCAAGACAATCGTTACGAACAAATGTGCAGTTCATATGACACCTCCATAAGTTCTTATTTGCTTGCGCTTTAGTATAATTTTACAACCATAAAGTTGTCTGTCAAGGTGGGTAAATACTATTTACTGAAGGGCTGTATCTTTCGCTTTAGACGCTTTCACTTCAAGGAACAAGCAGAATGTGCAATATTTATTCGAGTGCTGATAATCTCCATATGGAAAGAAATCTGAAAAGAGATCAGCCTCGTCCTCTCGAGGCAAAAAATACGGGTAGCCATCTAATGTAGCTACCCGTAAGTTACACAAATTCTCTGAATTTTTATAAAAACACCACCTCATCAGGGATGTCGGTCAGCTTTAAACCGCCGTCAGGGGTGACGGCAAAGGTGTTTTCAATACCAACCGCGCCTTTGCCCGGAATACTGAATTTCGGTTCAACGGCAATGGTCTGACCGACCTGGAGCGGAACTTTAAAACCCTGGGCAATAACCGGATACTCATCCAACTCAAGTCCGATACCATGGCCGACAAAGCGCGCCTGTTCTCCCGGCATCCCCATAAAACTACTGCCAAAACCACCTTTTTCCGCCATTTCCAGCGCCTTGAAGAACAGCTCTTCGCAGATAACGCCCGGCTTCAGTTCCCGCTGGACAAAATTCTGAATATCCAACGCAAGATTAAATGCTTGCTGCAGCTCAGGATCAAGCGTTCCAATGACAAACATCCTTGTCATGTCGGTAACATAGCCATTAAAGACGCCAGCGTAATCAAGCAGAATCGGTATATTCCGGACGATGGCATCACGAGACGCCCCTTGCGGTGAAGCACAGGAGAGTCCCTTTCCGGTCACAGGCCCATCGAGAAAGCCGTAGCTCGCGCCACCAGCAGACACAGCCAATCCACCGGCAAGCTCCTGGTTGTAGGCTCTCATACGGACAATTCCTTCATGGCCGGCCTTGCGCAGGCGGTATTCAAATTCAGCAGACAAATCAATCTCACGCATACCCTCTTTTAAAAAGCCGGGAACCTGTAAGAATATCGATGAAAGTTCGTTACCACACGCCTTGATCTGCTGCAGTTCATACGCTGATTTTACAGAACGGACTTCGCGATTCTCTGCGGAAACATCAACAAACTTGCACTCTGGAAGCAGTTTTGTGTAGTAATTAAGTTGCTGGACCGGAGCAACATCAAAGGTAAAACCGATCTTCAGGGCCTGACCTCCAAACAGAGCAGGAAATTCTTTGCTTGATGGAAATGGCCGGATATCAGTGAGGGAACTCTCCACTCTCGCGCGTGACAGACTCTTGCGCACCATCAGCACCGGCTCTCCGCTCGCCGGTATCCAGAGAGTAGCATTCTGACGAGTTCCGGAGAAATAATACACATCAATCGGAAAAATAAAGAGTGCCCCATCAATGTTCTTGTCACAAAGCAGAGTCTGCATTCTGGATATTCTGGATTGCACTTCATCACGGGTAATCATGGTTATCTCCTGTAACAATAGTAATTATTTCGGCCAATCATTATAAAATGCGATTTCATGTAATACCTTGCGCGGTCGCGGCTTCGGCTCCTGGTCGGGGTAGCCGAGCGGCGTAACACCGACAACCCGCAAATTGTCCGGAATGCTCAACTTTGACTTCATATCCTTCTCATCAAACATTCCCATCCAGCAGGTGCCGAGTCCCAACGCATGGGCGGCCAGACAGATATGCTCAAAAGCGATGGCAGTGTCAGCGACAAAATACTCGATACCGTGGCTTACGTCCGACTCAGCCGGGTCAGCACAGACCACTATGGCGACCGGAGCTTGAAGGAATGCCTTTCTCCCGGGATTATCCTCTGCAAAAGATGACAGCAAGACCTCTATTCTCGCTGGATCAGTCAGAACCAGAAAACGCCAGCACTGCAGGTTCTTCCAGGAAGGCGCCAAACGGGCAGCATCAAGCACCTGCTCGATTTTTTCCCGTTCAACCGGGGTATCCTTGTATTTGCGGATGCTGCGGCGGTCACGAAACACTTGAAAGATATCCATAAAACGCTCCTACATATTCCTTCTGTATTTACCGCCAACCTCATATAGCGCATGACTGATCTGCCCCAGCGAAGCCACTTTCACCGTTTCCATCAGCTCGGCAAAAATATTGCCCCCTTCAATGGCCGTTTCCTGCAACCGCTTGAGCGCCGCAGGCGACTTCTCTCTGTTCAGCTCCTGGAAAGCCCGCAAATTACGGATCTGTTGCTCTTTTTCCTCTTTTGAAGCACGTGCCAGCTCGCCCGGAGCATTGAAGCCCTCTTCGTCGGCACGCGGATTGATAAAGGTATTGACCCCAACAATCGGCAACTCGCCGCAATGTTTCTTATGTTCATACAACATAGACTCATCCTGAATTTTTGAGCGCTGATACTGAGTCTCCATGGCGCCGAGAACCCCGCCCCGCTGGTCAATCCGCTCGAATTCTACCATAACCGCCTCTTCAACCAAATCGGTCAACTCCTCAATAATGAAGGATCCCTGAAAAGAATTCTCGTTTTTCGCCAAACCGAACTCCTTGGCGATGATCATCTGGATCGCCATCGCCCGACGCACCGACTCTTCGGTCGGTGTCGTAACCGCCTCATCATATGCGTTGGTATGCAGCGAATTGCAGTTGTCATAAATAGCAATCAGCGCCTGCAGCGTAGTGCGAATGTCATTGAAATTCATCTCCTGGGCATGTAAGGAGCGCCCCGATGTCTGAATATGATACTTCAGTTTCTGGCTGCGATCATTGGCGCCGTATTTATCGCGCATGGCGACTGACCAGATACGGCGGGCCACCCGACCAATGACCGTGTATTCCGGGTCAAGACCGTTGGAGAAAAAGTAGGAAAGATTGGCGGCAAAATCATCAATGTGCATGCCACGCGACAGATAATATTCTACAAACGTGAAGCCATTTGAAAGGGTAAATGCCAACTGGCTGATCGGATTTGCGCCAGCCTCGGCAATATGATAGCCGCTGATTGAGACCGAGTAGTAGTTGCGTACCTTCTGTTCGATAAAATACTGCTGCATATCCCCCATCATCTTCAGGGCAAATTCGGTCGAGAAGATGCAGGTGTTCTGTCCCTGATCCTCTTTGAGGATATCCGCCTGAACTGTGCCACGCACAGTCTGCAAAGTACAGGCGCGTATTTCAAGATACTCGGCTTCTGATGGTTCACGGCCGTTTTTCTCCCGGAACTGGTCAATCTGCTGTTCGGTGGCGGCATTAAAGAAAAATGCCAGCATCATCGGCGCCGGGCCGTTAATGGTTATCGAAACGCTGGTATTGGGGGCGCAGAGATCAAAGCCGGCAAACAGTTTCCGCATATCATTAACGGTACAGATCGAAACACCGCTCTCGCCGATCTTGCCGTAGATATCAGGCGGATAGTCCGGGTCTTCACCGTAGAGTGTCAAGCCATCAAATGCCGTGGACAATCGTTTGGCATCATCATCCTTGCAGAGATAGTGGAAGCGGCGGTTCGTACGTTCAGGAGTACCTTCGCCGGCGAACTGACGCTTCGGATCCTCTTCGGCCCGCTTAAACGGGAAAACACCGGCGGTAAAGGGGAAATAGCCCGGAGCATTCTCCAGCATGCACCACCGCAGAATTTCACCCCAATCGGCATAATCGGGGAGACAGACTTTGGGAATACGGGTCCCGGAGATGGTCGTCGTATAGAGATCGCTCCTGATCTCCTTGTCCCTGACCTTGGTAACCAGCTGATCGCTACGATAGGAAGCTTTCAGTTCCGGCCACTCTTTCAGAATCCTCTTCGGCTCTTCATGCAGTCGGGATTCAAAGATCGTTACCTGTTTATTCAGTTCCGTCAGGAGAGCAGTTTCTGCCAAAACTTCGCGTGCACCGCTCAATTGGAAGAGCCTGCGCGCAACTTCGACCTGTTCCCTGACCTGCCTGCGATAACCGCGCACCGCCTGAACTATCTCTCCCAGATAATGTACCCGATCCGGTGGAATGATATATTTTTTCAGGCTCTCCTTTTCAGTGATTTGAAGAGATGAGTGCCAAGAAGTTCCCTTTTTGCTATTGATGATCTCCAGCAGTTCACGATAAAGGACATTGGTGCCCGGATCGTTGAACTGCGATGCGATGGTGCCGAACACCGGCAGCGCTTCATCGGCGACATCGAAAAGATTGCGATTACGGCGGTACTGTTTGCGTACGTTACGGAGAGCGTCTTCTGCCCCTTTGCGTTCAAATTTGTTGATAGCAACGACATCGGCAAAATCGAGCATATCGATTTTCTCCAACTGCGTCGGCGCACCGAACTCGCATGTCATGACATACAAGGAAACATCGCAGATCCCGACAACCCCGGCATTACCCTGGCCGATGCCGCTGGTCTCGACGAAAATCAGATTGAATCCGGCCGCACGCACGACATCTATGGCATCCTGAATGGCAGCGGAAAGCTCGGTCTGAGAGTCACGGGTAGCAAGTGACCGCATATAGATGCGGTTTGAATTAATTGAATTCATCCGGATTCGATCCCCGAGCAGAGCGCCACCGGTGCGTTGACGGGAGGGGTCAACCGCCAGGATGGCGACGCTTTTATCAGGAAAATCTCGAGAGAAGCGGAGGACAAGTTCATCTGTTATGGAACTTTTCCCCGCCCCGCCGGTGCCGGTAATACCGACGACCGGCACATCCTGCGCCATCCCCCTGATAGTGCCACGGAGTGCCGCATACCCTGAGGCGTGATCATGAACCGCCTGCTCTGCAAGAGTGATCAACGTATTAACTGCACGGATATCCTGCTGCGCCAACCGGGAAGTCTCTGCCGTAATATCCCGCTCAAGGGCAAAATCGCATTCCTGCAGGATCAGGTTTATCATCCCCTGTAGCCCCATCCGGCGGCCATCTTCAGGAGAGAATATTTTACGGACACCATACCCCTCAATTTCCGCAATTTCGTCAGGCACTATCACGCCGCCGCCACCGCCATAGACCTTAATATGCCCTTCGCCACGCTCCCGCAGCAGATCTATGATGTACCTGAAGAATTCGACATGCCCCCCCTGATAGCAACTGACCGCAATTCCCTGGGCATCTTCCTGGATAGCAGCGGTAACAATTTCCTCCACTGACCGGTTGTGCCCCAGATGGATTACTTCAGCACCGGAGGATTGGAGAATGCGGCGCATGACATTAATGGTAGCATCGTGGCCGTCGAACAAACTGGTTGCGGTTACAACGCGCACTTTGTGGGTAGTTTTGTATGGTTCGGGAGCGGCGATGGTCATGTTTTCCTCCGGTTGATCAATAATAGCTATTCGTGCAACGTAAATTCCCAGGCGCACCAGAACTCTTCAGGGTGCGCGTCGGGCGGACAGGCGAGGCAGTTTGTAGAGATGCGTGGATCGATGGCTTTGGCAAATTCACTGTATTCAACGATGCCGACCGATTTGCATGGATGGTCGGCCAGTCCTTTGCGTTTTCGGGCCGACTGCACTCGACAGTCAAGCATCCGGAAGACAACGCGCGTAGCACTCTGCTCGATAACAACCTGCAGGTTGAGGCGGGCATAAAAACGATGTTTCAAACACTCTACCAGCGCCGGTATTCCGCCGCCTGGTTTCATACCGAGGCGCTCCATAATACGACGGGCTTCAATCACGGTGAAAAAACGCCAGGCTTCGGTATCGACAGCAACCGCAGCATCCATGCCGTAGCGTTTTTCAACAGACTGAAACCAGACTCCGTCGTGGGCAAGCCAGTTTTTGGCATCGTCAATTATTATTTTTATCAGTTCGTCTTTGCTCAGTTCTTCGAGAAGGACGACCCCCTCATTTCCGCTAATTGCAACAGTTGACATAGATTTCTCCCGAGTGAAGTCGCAAAACTTGTATTCGACATGGTTATATATGGTCGACAATATAATATCCCGTTTACGTACATGTCAAGCAAATATAAAACGTTTTTCTACGGAACAGAAACCTTTGTTTGTAACAAAACAGCATCAGCACCAGAAAGTAATTGTTATTGAATTATTTTGCAGCAAGGCCATATCACCGGATATGGCCTTGCTGCTATTACCCCGGAGTACAATATAGAGAGATATCTGGGTCATGTTTTCAATGACGGCCCCAAACCAAACCGACCGGTTTGCGCTACTGCATGAATTATGTCGCCATGAAATTAGTCAAAACGCCGTGACGTCTTCGCCCCTAATGCCGTCGGGCAACCCAGAAAACAGAGGAGAAATTTCGTGAAGATCAGATGTAATAAAGAATAGTAAGGTACGTACGTAACGCATATCACCATAGGCTCTCCCGAATTTGTGTATATTTTATTTACATAAAAATACATATCATAAAAAAAGTGTTTACTTTTTTTTCATTCACAGATAGACTGTAGCCAACAAACATCGTTTCTCACATTTTGTGTATATATTATTTACACATGTGATTGTTTTTTGTTACCAGCTATCTGTACCAGGAAGTAAATACTTATTATTGAGGAGAGAGCCATGACAGAGACCGTTAAAAACAAAGGGTGGACAGTTACATTTGCCGGACTAGGCATCAATCTGGCTCTCGGCATTCTTTATGCCTGGAGCATTTTTAAAGCGGCCATTGAATCATCCATTAAATCAGGTGGGCCTGGAGCATTCAATTGGGATATGGCAAAGGTTAATGACCCGTATTCAGTATGCTGCCTGGTTTTCGCCTTTGCGATGATTCTTGCCGGTAAAACCCAGGATAAGTTCGGACCTCGTGCGACCGCCTTTATAGGCGGCCTTCTTGTAGGTATAGGGCTTATCTGGGTTTCGCAGTCTACAAGCTATATAACATGGGTTCTCGGCTTTGGTGTATTGGTGGGAGCAGGGATGGGATTCGGTTATTCAGCATCAACTCCTCCTGGCCTTAAATGGTTTCCCGCTTCAAAAACCGGAGTCATCGCCGGAATGATAGTTGCCGGTTTTGGTCTGGCACCGGTTTATATTGCGCCACTCTCAGGATACCTGATTAACGCATTCGGCATCAATCAGGCCATGCTCGTCTACGGCATCTCATTTGTTGGCGTCGTATGCGGATTATCGCTTCTGCTTGTTAATCCACCGGCAGGATACATCCCGGTAGAAACAGATAAGACTTCACTTAAGAAAAAGGCTGCCCTAAACGATGTTGACTGGAAGGATGCCATTAAAACCGCTGATTTCTGGAAATTGTGGGCGATCTTTTTTGTTGGTTCGGGCGCAGGTTTGATGGTTATTTCCAGTGTTGCCGGATTGGCAAAAAAGAGCATGGGTGAACTCGCGTTCATTGCTGTTGCAATTATGGCGATCGGTAATGCGGGCGGCAGAGTTATCACCGGCATCCTGTCAGATAAAATCGGAAGATATCAGACGATCATGGTTGTCCATCTGTTCCAGGCAGTTCTGATGCTTTTTTCCATTCCTCTTCTTGGGTCTCAGTACACCAGTGCAGTAACAATTGTACTCCTCGCGACGTTGATCGGCTTTAACTACGGCGCCAATCTTGCTCTGTTCCCCGCTATTGCAAAGGACCTTTGGGGTATAAAAGCCTATGGCGTCAACTATGGTATTCTTTTTACCTCCTGGGGTGTTGGCGGGTTTGTGCTCAGCAAGGTTTCTCAGATGCTGAAAGCATCAACAGGGAGCATGACTTCCTCATTTGTAATCGCCGCAATACTTCTCTGCACAAGCGGAATGCTGACCCTGACGTTAGGCGCCAAAAAAGAGACTGAGAAAGAAGAAGGATTTGAAGGAGCATTTTTTAATCCCGGCCTCGGCTTAACCATGGCTGACGGTGGTGAAAAAATTAATCCTGATGAAGAGAATAAACCCGTATAAACAGGTATCCAACGTACGTTTGAATCCAACTTTATTATGCAAGGAAGCAGAGTGAGCAGGAATATGTTCCGAGATGATTACCATACGATGCCGGATAATGATGCTATGAAGTGCGTGTGGATGACTTCCGGAATAATATCCTACAAACTCTGCTCCCTTGATTTCATGTGTGAAGATTGTGTCTTCGATCGAGTGATGCATAATGCTGCCGGTTCTAATGACATGGATGGGCCACTGACACCTGATGTTTTGACATCTGGCCCATCGTCAAACCGCTTGGACGGCTCCCTTTTTTACCACAAAAACCACTGTTGGGTAAAAGTAGTGAATCCTTATGAAGTAGTAATCGGTATAAATGGAATTTTGGCAAAACTCATGTATGGGATAAAAACTGTTGTACTTCCCAGAGTCGGGGACCCGGTAATCAAAAACCAGGTATTTGCTCATATAATGCTGGAAAAACACATTTTCCCGCTGATAATGCCGGTGAATGGCGAAATAACTGCTATAAATGCAACTCTTGAAAAACAGCCTGAACTGCTTCGGACAGAATTTCGTGAAAAGGGGTGGCTCGTCACGATTAAAGCCTACAATCTAGAAAAAGAGCTGCGAAATCTCTCTTTCGGAAGCAAGGCGATGGAATGGTATCGGGCTAAAGACAGGAACATAAACGAAGCAATTCATGCTGCCTACAATATAAACAGAGAAAACATCGGAGCAACAATGCACGATGGCGGTGAACTTGTTCTGAATGCTTCCCAAATACTCACATCTGAACAGTTCGGCACGGTTCTGGACGAATTATCGCGGTAATCATCACAACAATTCTCTCAGCAACTCCCGACACCTGCTGCACATGTCCGCAGATTTCTGATCAACTTCTTCCACATACGTTGATGATTTCATAACGCAACTCTGATTATTGCAGTGAACGAGCCCGAAATTGTGCCCCAATTCATGTATCGCCTCTTTAACAAGACGTTCTTTGAGCAGTTCTCTGTCTTCTGACAATCCGTAGAATTTATTGTTCAGGCGATGTAGAGCAATTACCGACCCGATCCCTCTCAACTGCGCTTCCCCGAAAACAAATGTCAGAATTGGAATAAACAGATCAACATTAACCACACCAAGCACCTTTACCGCATCAGCGGGTGGCCTGGAAATGATCTGCAGTAGAATCTGGGAAGAGTTATACTGGTGCCGTGTCTGGTCAAAAGTTTTTTCGAGATTTATATCAAGATTAGCAACTTTTGTATGATAGCCGAACACGGTATAAACACTTTTTTCCAGACCTTCAATCCATGGAGCATAATCAGTTTTTATCGGCTGAATATAGATATATGGCATAATCAGTGCGGCATATCATTTTTGCTTTTTTTCAATTGATATTTTTCAATTTTATTATACATAGTCAGCCTGCTGACCTTGAGTATCCCCGCAGCCTGAGCTATGTTGCCGTTGGTCTGATCCAGAACCTTCTGTATATGAATTTTTTCCACCTCGTCCAGCGATGGCAGAGTTTCTTCGGAACCAATGTCAACAACCGGAAAAAAGAAAGAAAGATCATCCAGTTCAACGAGATTCCCCTTGGCAACGACCATGGCCCGCTCAATTACATTGCGCAATTCACGTATATTCCCCGGCCAGTTATACTCCACCAGCATATCAAGTGTATCCTGGGAGATATCCAGAACGTTTTTGTTCATCGACTGTGAATATTTCTTTATGAAAAAACGTGCCAGAGCAGGTATATCAAGCTTGCGCTCCCTCAGCGGAGGGATAGAAATAGTCACAACATTCAGTCGGTAATAGAGATCTTCACGGAAACTTCCTTCTTGAACCGCACGCTCAAGGTCGTGAGTTGTTGAGCAGATTATACGGAAATCCACATCAATGACCTTGTCCCCCCCAAGACGGCTAAACTGCCTGGTATCCAGAACTCTCAGAATATCTGCCTGCATTTTATCGCTGATCTGGCCTATTTCATCGAGAAATATCGTGCCTTTGTCTGCCATTTCCAGCCTTCCCTGACGCCGGTACAGTGCACCGGGGAACGCACCTTTCTCGTGGCCGAACAGTTCACTCTCGAGTAAGCCATCGGAGTATGCCCCGCAGTTAATCGTAATAATCGGAAAATACTTCCTGTGGCTCTGGCTATGGATTGCCCTGGCGATGAGTTCCTTTCCGGAACCGTTCTCTCCTTTGATGATGACGGTAGAATCTGTCTGGGAAACTTCAAGCACCTTCTCTAAAACTTTTTTTATCTCAGGGCTCTCGCCGATTATTTCATCAGAAAACGAAATGTCATCAATATGCTGCCGCAGCTGATTGTTTTCGTGCATTAACCTGCGCTGTTCCACGGCATTTCTGATCAGATGGCTCATGTCATCGGGATCAACAGGTTTAACAATATAATCAAAAGCACCCTCTTTCAGCGCCTGTATACTTGTTTCAACAGAGGCAAAAGCGGTGATCATGATAGTAATAATATTTTTATCGATTTTTTTGATTCTTCTCTGAAGCTCCAGACCATCGATACCAGGCATCTTGATATCAAGCATGACAATATCCCACGGGCCCTGCTGCAGCTTGAGAAGAGCAGCATTTGCGTCTTCAGCCGAGCTTACGTTATAGCCATCCAACTCAAACCACTGCTTGAGAGCATCGCGAATTGAGGCCTCATCATCTACTATTAATATGTGTATGTCTGATGGTTTCATATGTTGTAACCGCCTATTTATGTGGGTTTTCGTTATACTCACGGGGAAGAATAATCGTAAATGTTGTACCGACGCCAAGTTGTGATTCGACCTGTATGGTGCCTGAATGCTGGTGCACAATACCATACACAGCGGAAAGTCCAAGTCCGAGACTGCTGTTGGAGTCTTTTGTAGAGAAAAAAGGATCAAAAATGAATGGGAGATCACTCTCGGCGATTCCATGGCCATGATCGATAACGAGTATCTGAATGCTCTCTGCTATGGTGTAATCGGTCCGCACGATTATCCGGTTCCCCTGTGTAGAGGACTCCATGGCATTTACTATCAGTGAAACAAGTATCTGTTGAATGGTACCGGGATCGCAAAAGATGGTATCATCTCCGGAGTCAAGCTCGGCAAGCAATTCCAACTCCTTCATTTTTGCGCTATGGTCAATTACTTTAGTACTCAATATGATGATATCATTCAGATGGACCTTGCTCACATTTCCTTGAGATTGTTTGGCAAAGAGCAGAAGATTTTTGACGATTTCACCGCATCGTTTCGCTTCGCTTGCTATGATGGACAGGTTGTTATTCACAATATCTATCGTTGCATCAGTACGGTTCTCCTTCTGCAAGTACCTGCTTGACAGTTTTGCGTACGATAATATTCCTGAGAGAGGGTTGTTAATTTCGTGGGCTACCATGGCAGACAACGTACCGAGAGAAGCCATTTTTTCTGACAAGGCAAGTGATGATTTTATATTTTCGAGCTCAAGAGCCGCCTCTCTCTCCTTTTTATGTTTCAGATAACTTCCTGAAATAATCCATATCAGTATCAGGAAGTTAAATGTGCAGATGGCTATTGCAGCCGCAACTCCGTTTTTGATTAATTGGGTAATTTCAGTTTCAATATCCTCAATGTAGATACCGGTACCTATTACCCACCCCCATGGTGCAAACGCCTTGACGTAGGATATTTTTGGAATGATGAGTGAAGAGTTGTCATTCTCCTGCCACTTGTACGTAACAAACCCCGAACCTGATTTGGCTACGACTTTTACAATTTCAATGAACACTTTTTTGCCGTCAAGATCAGTGTAATTGCTCAGATCCTTTCCATACAGGTCGTTTCGGTAAGGATGAATAATCATCCGGGGTGTCATATCATTAATCCAGAAATAATCCTTCGACTGCTGACCGTAATGCATGTTTTTAATCTGCTCAATGACCTCTTTTTGGGCCTGTTCACGGGTAAGAATCCCCTTCAGTTCGTCATTATGGTATTTTGCAATTACGTTCCAGGCGGTTGTTGTCAGCTCTTTGATCATCTCTTTTTTTCGCTCTATGCCGTTATTCCGTATGGTTGGAATGATGACATACAAAAATACCGACGTAAAAAGAATGATTGTAAGCAGTGTAGGAAAAACGACACGCAGTAAAAATGTTTTCCAGGGAAATGAAATATGGGGAGTTATCATATAATTGCACCTTTTCTCGGTTCGATCTTACTGCCATGCAGACGAATGATGATTATACTGCACCAGGCTGGCCGGTAAAATCATAACTGAGTCGATTCTGATAGTTTTTTGTCTGGGTGAAGATTTCCTTGAGGAGCTGTTGATCAATAGACGTAAGTTTTTTGGGAAAGACAAAGTTGTCAGGCTGCTTACTGCCGTTCGAAATAGCATCTGCCTGTATGTTTAGCCGCATCTGCATGAGATAGCAGTACGCCTGGGCCATTTCCTGATGATTCAGTTCCGAAAGTATTTTCAACTCACGAAGTGCATCAAGCCGTTTAATGGTATTGGCAGTTTTAATTTCGTGTTTGAGTGCATATATCCGTGCAAAATCAACAATCGGCACCATTGCTTTCTTGATATCCAGCCCCCCCCGATTATCACCGGAAGCCTCAACAATAAATTTCCCGAATCGACCGATCGGCGGCACCATGTTAAGCATATCCCTGGCAAGGATTTGAAGAAATCTGAAGTTTTCACTCACAACGCTGTTAAGATGTTCTTTCAAACCGTCAACCATTGGTTCGTCGCCAAAGGCGTGGCGGAAATCGAAGAATATTTTCGTCCGGAGCAAATCTTCTCCGGTAGCTGAATAAATCCATGTCCCGAAATACTTTTTCCAGACAGATACCGGCTGGCATAATTCAGGGTTCATCGCCATGTTATTTCCCTTACAGAAAACATATCCCGCATCATTCAGCCAGGTACAGACGGATGTTCCCATAGCCAGAAAGTATTCTCTAACAGACCCCTCACTTTCCGGCGAGACGTCTGCATATACAATTGCGTTATCCTGATCGGTATGAAGAGTTTGCTCCTCGCGTCCCTCGCTGCCGAAAACCATAAACGCAAAAGCGGCAGGCGGGGTTCCCAGTTCCTGTATAGCAAACTCGATTAACTTTTTCCGTATGGCATCGTTTACTGCTGTAGTCAGACTATTGATACTCTGAGGTTTTGCACCACTCTCAACGAGAGTAGCAATGAGGTACGACTGAATTGCATTCAACCTGGTAATCTCGTCAGGCGTTGCAGCATTGCAGATTTCCTGCAGCAAAACTGACGGGGAGTAATTCCGGATTGCCAGGAGATCTGTTTTATTGATGCATCCTGTTGCCTGGATATTATCGAGATGTTGATTCAAGAACATAACCGTCGTCTGCAACTCGGAAAGCAACTTTCTGCTCGCCTCTTCTCTGACGTACACGTCCGAAACATCCTCCATAATTCCGTCAAAGAATTGCATCTGGTCATCGTCATTTCGTATGCTGACTCCCCATATAGAGGCAGAAAAGAGTGAACCATCTTTTCTTCTTATTTTTGTGATTTCACGCCTGAAATCGCCCGCTCCTGCTTTCCCGGTGAGACGTGTATACTCTTCCTCATCAAGGTATAGAGAGGAAACTGGTATCGCAAGGAGGTGTTCCCTTGAATCATACCCGAGCATTTCCACCAGAGCATGGTTGGCTTCCACAAATCCGGCATCTGTACCCGTAGTCATTCTGAAAAACCCCACGTTCAGATTATTGGCCATAGTCCTGAATTTTTCTTCGCTTGCACTCAACGCAACTTCAACTTTTTTTCTGTTTGTTATGTCGGAGACAACCGCCATGAAGCCACTCTTTCCTCCCAAAGATATCCGGGTAGCGGAGAGGGTCACGTCGTATTTGGTCCCGGCTTTAGTCTCCAGATGAGCCTCAAATCGTTCCGGTACCGGTCGCCCCTCCAAAAGATCCCGGAGGCAACCATTTCCCGGAGATGTGTCAAGCCAAGTGAAAACATCCTCAGTTTTCACTCCGGACAGTTCATTTTTTGAGTATCCGAGCATATCAGAGATTGTCTGGTTCACATACATCAGAGAACCCTCCAGCACCATAAACATCCCTTCGGCAGCAGATTCGACAAGCGTTCGATATTTTTCTTCAGACTCACGAAGAGCATTTTCAGCAAGCTGTTGTTTTTTGAATGCCTTGTAACTCTGGTTGTCGATATAGAAGAGGAGTATCGAGATCAGCAAAAGAATAAACAGGGAAATCTGGATGAGACTGCTGGTAATAGCCGCTATCTCTTCTTTGACATCGTCAATATAAATACCGGTACCAACAATCCAGCCCCAGGGGGCAAAACCTTTCACATACGAAATTTTCGGAAGTATGCGCTTTTCTTCGTCCTTCCACTGCCATGAGTATTCAACATAGCCATCACCATTACTTGCAACAAGCTTCACCATCTCGACAAAAATGTGTTTCCCTTCCGAATCGATGAAGGTGGAGAGATCTTTGCCATTCAGGTCAGGGCGATACGGATGAACGATCATGCGGGGTTGCATATCGTGTATCCAGAAATAATCTTTCATCTCGCGACCATAATGCAAATTACGTATATGATCAACGGCCTGCCGCTGCGCCTCCTCTCTGGAAAGCAAGCCTTTTTGCGCATCTTGATCGAGTTTCGCGAAAATATTCCATGCGGACGTGGTTAGTTCGCGAATCATCTCCCGTTTTCTGTCTATATTGTTTTTTTCAATTATCGGGACAATTATCAAAAATATTGCGGTTAGAAAAAGTACAATGGTGATTACAGTGGGAAAGATGAATCGCGCGAGAAAAGACATCATCCTTTTTGACTTTTTATCAATATTCACAATAGTTACACCTGTTACCACAACGGTAAAATATTGATAAACTTCAGGCCAGTAACGTGCTGCAATTTCTTAACAGATTGTGCCTCGGTTTTCATCCCCTTTATACAGGAAATAAAGTAGATTTGCCATCTTGTACGACGATATTGTCATTTCGACGGAACGTAAATAACAGCATTATTGTCTGCTGAAGCGATTGAGCGACGCGTCAACTATCCTGACAGAGAGGAACCGACTGAATCAGCAAAATATTTACTTGAGAGTAGTACCCGTGATATATACATCGCCGCAATCACGGTTATATCATTTTTCGCTCCTTCTATTATGTTTGAAGGAAGCGCGAGGAGCGTCAGTATGCATTGCAGTATCGAGCAGTTTGAGGATGTTGTGGCTAAATTCAAATACTTTGCCGAGTCGGTTAATATCGAGCTTTCGTCAGAGTCTGAAAGTTTACGGCAGGAATTAATCGTCATCTGTGCCGAACTTCTGGTTACCGTCCGGGAAGAAATTGAGGCGGGTGCGGATTCAGTTGTTTAACAATCTGCGGGAGGATCTTGGCACCAACTATCTGAATGTTGTCACCGACTTTTCCCGGCAGGATCCGGGGCAGCTCAAAACGAGGATTACTGCAGCGTTTGAAATAAACAGAAGGCAGAAACAGCTAAGGCGGCCAATCGGCCGCCTTTTGTATTATGTATTGTGTCCCCTTTGAAATCCCTAAATATCCCCCTACCCCCAGAGTTCTCGGGGAAGTCGCCCCCCGGCAAGATACAGGGCCTTGAATTCAGGGTGTTGAGCAAACGCCAGGATGCCGACACCGAGCTCAATGCTCCGGTCGTCCAGTCCATTATTGGCGAGCGCCATCCCCAGCGCCATAAAAGCCTGATCGTAGACAGCCCGCCGCTGCAGATCAGCCGGGACAGAGCGATCGTGCCCATCAATGATCGGGTCGAATGCGCTTCGGCAACAGTTGCTGTCCAGTGATGCAACCCCCCGGCAGACCAGGGGGCGCACCGGATGAATCAAACAGAAGCCATTGGTGTCGAGCAGCGGACAGAATGCACCGCGCATTACCCGCTCCTCATCGTCCATCCAGCGCTCCCAGTTGCTGTGGCGCACCAGCCGTTTCTGCAGAGCGTTCCATCCCGGTTCGGACCACTTCGTCTTGATTGTTTCTGCAATACGCATCGCCTCGGGCAGCAGAACCGACACATTCAGCACACAGCAGTGAGGGCAGCCGCGGGTGCAGGCCATCTCCCTGTCGACGCAGTGCGCTTCCGCCACGTCTGCACAGAGAGTCACCCCCTGCACCAATGCTTCTTCGGCACTCCCATTTCCCAAAGCATCCACAAGAACTGCCGCTAATTCGTTGTCTAGCAGGTCCAAACCGCTCTGTGCCATAACAGACTCGCCTCCGCTTATTCAGGGTCAGGCTTGATTTTCTGCCATCACATTGGGTCAGCCTGATGGAGCGGTTATACCACCAAAAACCTATATTTCAAGACCCCCATAGATTCTGCGCCTGTTGCAACGTCAGGCTGACATCGTTCGAAACAATGAAACCGCTTCGCCAAACTTGGGTAAAAAGATGACCGCACGGCAGTTTCTGCGTGATGTTGCATGAAAATTCCGTGTGTAACGGTTGTGCCTTGGAGAGGCTATACAGGTCCCCCTCTGCAACAAATATCCAGAGAGATGTTGCACCATGCCGACCGGAAATGTTACATAGATGTGTAACCCTTTTCACGGTGCCCTGACCCTGACAACAGGATGGTTTCTAACGTACTAAAGGGATCGGGGAATGCAAGGGCATATCAAATTTGTGAGGTTAAAAGAATGGCAATGAAACACTTTGGTCCCACCAAACTGGACCCAATACAAATCCCGCAAATAGCCGAACAGTGGGGAACACCGGTATATCTGCATGATCAGGCATATATTGAAAACAGCTGTGAGCAACTGCTGAACATGCCGAATGCGTACGGCCTGCATGTACGATTCGCCATGAAGGCAAACTCGGATCGCACCGTACTGCGTGTCGTCACCAATAAAGGCCTGGATCTGGATTGTTCGTCAATCAATGAAGCCGCCCGCGCGTTTGCCGCCGGGGTGCCGTATGCCCGGATGATGCTGACGACCCAGGAAGTTCCGTCCGGTGAAGAGCGCGCCGAACTTGAAGAGATGATCAGAGCAGGCCTCAAGTATAACGTCTGCTCCATGACGCAGTTTCAGCTGATTGCCGACTTTGCCAAAAGTATCAACCTGGACCTCTCCATGAGGGTCCATCCGGGAGCCACTGGCGGCGGTGAAAGCCAGACCCGTGATACCGGCAGTGAATATTCCTGCTTCGGCGTACATTTAAACGATGTCCCCACGGTAAAAGCTCTGGCTGACAAGCAGGGATTGCGCTTTACCCAGGTTCATGTCCATATCGGTTCAGGGGGAGACCCGGAAAAATGGCGGGAGAACATCGACCGCGAACTCGGCTTTGTGAAGAGCTATTTCCCGGACGCCACCACCGTCAGCTTCGGTGGAGGGCTTAAGGTCGCCCGGATGCCGGGGGAAAAACAGGCAGACATCACCGCACTGGGCGCCTACGCCAAGCAGCGGATCGAGGAATTCAAGGCGACCACCGGACGCGAACTGCAGATGGAAATCGAGCCAGGAACCTTCGTGGTCGCCAATTCGGGCCATATCATCACCCGGATTATTGACAAAAAGCTGACCAACGAACTGAACTTCCTGATTGTTGACGGCGGCATGGAGCTGTTGACACGCCCGCTGCTGTACGGTTCCGAGCATCCAATTGCCATCGTGCGACAGAACGGCACGCTGCTCTCCAGCGAGTATGACCGCACACCAACTGCCGTGCTGAAATCGTTCGGGATCGTGGGGCGCTGCTGCGAAAGTGGAGACTCCGTACGCCTGGACGGCGACGGCAACATCGTTCCGGTGCTGATTGCCGAACCGGAGATCGGTGACTATGTCGTCATTGGCGGCACGGGAGCCTATTCCGAAAGCATGTCGCCGGAAAACTACAACTCGCACCGCAAGCCGCCAGCCGTCATGAAGACCCGCAAGGGCGAACTGGTGCTGATCAGGAAGAAGCAGGCTCGTGAGCAGATTATCCAGAATGAGCTGGATGTGAAACTGTAATTGCTCGATCGGTTGTTGACAGTAAGAGGCCAAGGGGCATCATTCCTTGGCCTCTTTTTATTTGAGACAGGCGGTGAAATGGTCACAAACACAAACAAGGGGGACAACGGGCCGCCTTTTTAATTACATATACCGTCCCCCGAAAATTGCACCTGTTCCCGAAATTCGCAGAGTTTCATTTGACACAACAGTTAAGTCGTCTAGACTTGCAGCAAGAATCATTCAAAAGGGGGACAGGACATGAAAAAGCTGACAGGGTTGGTTATTTGCGGAAGCATTGTATGGTGCAGCAGTGTAATAGGGGCCGATGCCCCCTCTCTAGAAAAGGGGAAACTGCTATTTAACAATGAAAAACTCGGCACATCCGGCAAGAGTTGCGCAACCTGCCATATGGACGTCAACAAGCTCAAGAGTGCAGCCGCGTATGATGAAGATAAACTGGTCAATATCATCAATCAATGCATCACCGGTCCACTCGAGGGGAAAATGCTCGATTCCCGATCAGCAGAAATGAAGTCGCTGGTTCTTTACCTCAAGAGCCTCAAGACAAAGTGAGTGGCTGATACCGGCAAATAGTTCTGTCAGAGGCGGCTGGCACAAGCTCCACCGATGTCACTACGCTACGGCGGAAACCTGGCCACGCTTTGAAGTATTGAAGCAGCAGGTTGGATCACTCATGCCGGTTCTGGTGATTGATATTGGGCTGAAGTCCTGCCACACCTATAACCTAGAGGCGGTCAAGGTCGAATCCTATGCGCGGGAGGATCCTGGCACCAACTATCTGAAGATTGTCACCGATTTTTCCCAGCAGGACCTCGGGCAGCTCAAAACGAGAATTGCCGCAGCGCTTGAAATGAACTGAATTCAGAAACAGCTAAGGCGGCCAATCGGCCGCCTTAGAATTATGTAGAGTAAAGTGGTAGAAACAGGTCAGCCTGACGGCATGGCATCCGGAAAGCATTTATCCCTTTGGAAGAAATCACGTTGCTTTCATCTTAGCAAGGAACCCCTCTGCCATCGTCTTATAGAGAGAATGGGGACATATCTTCTTCGAGACGGCAGTAGCAATGAATGAAGCAGCCATGAGCGGCAGGATCATGTTGTGATTATCGGTCATCTCCATAACGATTACGAAGGCCGTTATCGGCGCCTGGACGACCCCCGAGAAATACGCCACCATGGTCAGCATGACAATACCGCCGGGGGTCGCGTATGGGATTAGACCGGCAAGATTATGCCCAAAACCGGCTCCGATTGCCAGCGACGGGGCAAATATACCTCCCGGGATACCGCTCAGGTAGGAAACTACCGTTGCCAGGAATTTCAGGATGCCGTAAGCTTGTGATGCCTCGCCGGTTCTCTCGATTATCCCCCTGGCTTCCACATACCCGGTACCATAGGTGAGGTTGCCCGATGCCAAGCCGATACATGCCAGCAGAAGGCCGCAGAGCCCGGCAAAAAGCACCGGTTTGGTCCGCATCAGTTTTCCGGTCACACCCGGCAAACCGTTGGTGGAGACATAAACCAGCATGCGGCTGAAGATCCCGCCCAGCACCCCGCCGATACATCCGCAGAAAGCAACCGACAGCCAGCTGGCGTTCAGCGGAATGGATACCGATGTACGGCCAAAATAGGTGTAGTTGCCAAGAAAGTAGAGAGAAACTACACCGGAGATGACTACGGAAGTGATCATGGTTCCGCTGGTCCGCTCTTCAAAAGACCGACTCATCTCCTCGATGGCGAAAACAATTCCGGCCAAAGGCGTATTGAAGGCTGCGGCCACTCCCGAAGCACCCCCGGCAAGAATCAGTCCCTTTTCCAGCTCGATACGTGAAAAACGGGCAAAACGCGACATGAAAAACATTATGGATGCGCCCACCTGAACGGTTGGGCCTTCCCTGCCTACCGAAGCTCCTGCCAAAAGCGATAAGAGTGTCAGAAATAATTTGCCAATGGCGATACGCAAGGAAAGCAGCTTACTCCGCTCCTCCTGCGTATTGACGGAGATGGCGGCGATACTTTGCGGTATGCCGCTACCCTCCGCACCAGGGACAAATTTCCGGGTCAGGTACACAACCGTTGCCAGCCCTATCGGTGTAATAGCCAGCGGTAGGTAGGGTGATATTTCCAATATCCTGTGAAAGTAGTGGTTGGCATATTCACTCCCGAGGGAAAAGAGGGAGGCAACACACCCCACCATCACGGCCCCTCCCCAGAAAACGAGGCGCCGCTGCCAAAGGTGCGGAGATACATTGAACTTACGAGCCAGTTTTACCCTTCGTTTTAACATTCGTTTATTGCCTTTTGGTCATCTATCTTTACGATTTTTGAGAATAGCACATCAAGTGATGTCTCTGTAAGTAAAAGGTTTCGCTTGGGGTCACTTGACTTTCTGCTATTCTTTAAAGCTCTGCACGAACCGCACTGTTTTTCTCATTCACGCAAATATCATCAGTTACCACCGCTGACAGTCGTCGCGCTGACCTGCCCAAAGTGCGATGTTCCGCTTCAGAAATGCTCCCAGGCTTGTCAGAGACAGGGCCGACCCAGACCAGCATTGCCGCTATAGCCCCGGTCGTAATAGAGCAGCGTGCTGCGGGACAGGCCGAACTGCTGAGCCAGTTGAAAAATGCAGTACATACTCACTCCAATAATGCCCCCGGCGTGCAGCCGCGGGCGAGTTACCATCAGGCAGATGTGGCTCTGATTTCTCTGATCTTATCGGCCGGCAGTCCCAGCCACTCCTCTACGGTTACTTTCGAGTTCATTGCTGTTGTCCCTTTCACGTCACTTGTAAATATATCATTGCCATGACAAGGACAACGCTCAACTGTGAAGCGGTAGACGGGTCAAGCTGTTTTTTTATCCGTGTCAATACAAAAGGCGGCCGAATGGGCCGCCTTTTGTATTCAATTTCTACGTTTCATCCATGAAATACTTTCCCTGATAATGCTCTGGTGATGATCGCGGTTATCTCAGTGCCTTCTGTTATCATTACGCTTTTCTTTGAAAATATCCCTGTCCAGTCGATCAAGATCGCGACTTATCTTTTTACGTTCCCTTTGACTGATACGGCCATCTGCTTTCATGCGGTCAATCTTGTACAAAATTTTACCCAACTCTTTGTTGAGCTTGCGGGCCTCATGCCTGTTGAGGGTTCCACGTTCAACACCCTGTACAATCTTTTGCTTTGAGTCCTGTATCCTGGTGCGTGTTCCCCCACGCCAATCCTGCGGCACTACGGGGACAGCTGTTACCGCATCATGTTTTTCTTTGAAAATATCCCTGTCCAGTCTATCCAGGTCATTTTTTAAATTGTCCCGCTCCCCCTGGCTAAGATAGCCATCTGCTTTCATGCGGTCAATCTTGTTGAGAATTGCGCCCAGTTCTGAATGGAGACGGTCGGCCTCATGCCTGTTGAGTGAACCCCGTTCGATGCCCTGATCAATCTTCTGCCTTGATTCCTGAATCCTGGAGCGTATCCCCCCGCGCCAATCCCCCTGCTCGGCGTAGCCGGTTGCTATCGTGCCAAACACAAATACAGCGCAAACTACCGCTAACATCAACTTTTTCATGCGATTCCTCCTGGAATTACTGTTCAATTTGAATAATTACTCAGCAACTTATACGCCAAGAATGACCCACTGGCATTTCGAGTGTAACATGCTGAAAGTAAAGGGGGAGTTGTACGTGGTGTGCGCGGGGTGAAGAAAAACTGCCGACGGTATCTGTATAATAGCATAAAACTGCCAAATGTGGCGGATCACATTGTGGTTTTCGGGGGTAGTGAGGCGTTCTAACGAAACGAGAACTACTTGAGGGACACGCCCCGGTTTTCCGGTTATTCATAAGCAGCATAGGTGGCCGATTTGACGCCTTGTGTATGCTGACCCCGAAATTCGTCCCCGGATTTCCTGCTTGTTACAAAACCGTATTGATCCTTCGTTGTACAACTCTTTGTTTTATGGTACTAATTTAATCATAGTTGTGGACGACAGAAAGGAGGAGCACACAATGGGACTGTCTCCCCTGATGCAGCTAAACCGTGATGAGCAGCGCGATGAAATCATGAAAAAAACAACTGGAGAGCGTTTACAGGCCGCTCTTGAGCTTTCAGACGCCTGCATTCTTTTGAATGATGCTGCCAGAAGGGCGCTGGAGGAAAAACGTGCTGTTGCAAAAGCTTAACCAGGCTCTGGATGTATTGACAACCCTTCGCGACGACGGCCATATATATGGTTTTACGCTCATTGGCGGACTCGCTGTTTCCGCCTGGAGTCCACCCCGTGCCACCATGGACATCGATTTCCTGGTTCTTGCTGAATCGACCAACCTGAATCATCTTGTGAAAGCGCTCTGTGACGCAGGGCTGAACGCTGAACTGCGTCGCGGTGGCTATGATGATCCTGTGCCGTACCTGATTCGTGCCGATTCTCTCGATATTATTGTAGCATCAAAAAAATATGAGGCTGAGGCCATAGAACAGAGCGTTATAGTAGACGTTTTGGGAAGGGATATTCCGGTTGCATCTCCTGAATATCTCATCATTCTCAAGCTTAAGGCTGGCGAGCCGCGGGATATTCTGGATGTCCAGGAAATTCTGGCAGCCAATCTCGTTGATCGCGTCCTGCTTGCAGAGCTTACGACGCGATATGGGGTCAATCCAGACATACAGATGGGTGAACAGGGATAGGTTTTGTGTGCCAGAATCAACAGTAGTGGAGATACGGTGCGTACTTCCCAATTTTAAGAAACAGCAAAGGCGGCCAATTGGCCGCCTTTTGAATTAAGTAAACTGTCCCCGAAATCCCTACACCCTTTGCCATCACGCTTGAGCCAATGAACAACATCCGCATCCAGCCAGACTCTGCCCATCACCGTATCGCCCCCGACTTCACTGATCATCCGAGCGAGAATATTCATCACTACGGTTCAGGTCTATTTTGACATTATGAAGTGGCGATTGTCGAAAAAACATTATCAAACCACCTCGCTGGTGTATCTGCAAGCCCTTCCGCAATTCTAATGTCTCTGCTTCCAGCTCATCATAGACTGCCGCAAACTCCGGGTCTTTCTTCCACTCGGCTACCATCTGTTGATGTGATTTGGCCGGGGATTTTGTACTCATAATTCACTCCACACTCTCACGGCTTGAAAACCTTCAACTCCAACTCGTTGACCACCTTGAAGTGCTTGGCATTACCGGTCGCCAGCGGCATGCCGTTCTCAGACGCGGTTGCGGCAATGATGGCATCTCCAGCCCGCATCCCTGACGACAAACCGTATTCCTCAACGTAGACCAGCGCCCGGTGGCCAATGTTCTCCGTCAGCGGCAGGACCGAAAAATTGAAATCCGAGATAAAACGCTTCACCAGGCGAAGCTGCTGCTTGTCTTTGGCGCACTGGAGCAGCTCCATGTAGGTCTGAACGGACAGGAAGCGATCCTTTGTGCCGTCGATCAATGCGGCGGCCTTTGCGTTACCCCGCTGCACCCAGATAAAGATATCCGTATCAAAGATCATGACGCCCGCCCCGCAGACGCTCCATAACCTCATCTACCGCTTCGGTTTCACCGGCATACATGTTGAAAAACTCGTGTTCGCACACCTTGCCGGCAGTGGCATCTTCCAGCGGGATAATGGTGCCCTTCGGCTTGCCGTGATAAAGAATGGTGACCGACTCTCTCTTGTCCAGCGCAGCCAGAATGTCACTCGTTTTGTAACGCAGATCGAGAATTGAAGCGTTCATTTCAACCTCCAATAAATGTCTATATTAGTATAGACATTTTACAGAGCCAATTCTGAATTGTCAATGCATGGAATGAAAAAGGGCGCCTCGATGGGCGCCCTCGTCATTACTTCAAATTCTTCTTTATCCTCTCCACCGCCTCAATCACATTCTCGCGATGGCCGAAGGCCGACAAGCGGAAGTACCCTTCCCCGCTCGGGCCGAAACCGCTGCCAGGAGTGCCGACCACATTGCATTCAGTCAGCAGCTTGTCGAAGAATTCCCAACTGGTCATGTTCCCAGGAGTCTTGAGCCAGATGTAGGGGGCATCAACACCACCGAAACAGGTGACGCCGACTTCTCTCAGTCCTTCACGGATGATGCGAGCGTTCTCCATGTAATAATCGATGATTTCTTTGGTCTGCTTCCACCCTTCTTCGGAATATACCGCGGCGGCAGCGCGCTGGACCGGGTAGGAGGCGCCGTTGAACTTGGTGGTGGTGCGGCGCAGCCAGAGCTTGTTGAAGCTGTACTTCTCACCACTGGTCGTGGTGCCCATGACCTCTTCCGGCACGACCACCAGGCCGCAGCGGACGCCGGTGAAGCCGGCGGTCTTTGAGAAGGAGCGGAATTCGATGGCGCACTTCTTGGCCCCTTCGATCTCGTAGATGGAATGCGGGATGTCGGGGTTGGTGATGAACGCCTCATAGGCGGCGTCGAAGAAAATTATGCAATCATTGGTGTTGGCGTAATCGACCCACTTTTTCAGCTCGGCCTTGCCGGCCACGGTGCCGGTCGGGTTGTTGGGGAAGCAGAGATATATGATGTCCACTTTTTCGGTCGGCAGCGCCGGAATGAAGTTGTTGGCTTCGTTGCACGGCATGTAGACGATGTTCTGGTAGTACCCTTTCTCGTCCGCTTCGCCGGTGCGACCGATCATGACGTTGGTGTCGTTGTAGACCGGGTAGACCGGGTCGCCGATGGCAACGATGTTGTCAAGAGCGAAGATGTCGAGGATGTTGGCGCAGTCGCACTTGGAACCGTCGGAGATGAACATCTCTTCGGTTTTCAATGAAACACCCAGCGGCTTGTAGGATTTCTCAATAATGGCGTTGATCAGCCAGTCATACCCCTGCTCCGGGCCGTAACCGGCGAACTGGTCGGTGGTGCCGAGGTCATCCACAGCGGCGTGGAACGCTTTCAATACAGCCGGTGCCAGTGGGCGGGTCACGTCGCCGATGCCCAGGCGGATAACCTTGGCGGTCGGGTTGGCGGCGCTGAATTCGCGCACGCGGCGACCGATCTCGGGAAACAGGTAACCGGCTTTCAGTTTCAGGTAGTTGTCGTTAATTTTTGCCATTACGTAGAACTCTCCTTATGTAAGTAATATTCAAAGTCTGATTCTATTCAGAACTATCGATTCAATTTCCAACGCTACTTCATACGCATGGCGGGCTTCAGCGAGTGTCGGTTCGAAGAAGTCGTCAGGGTAGCGCACGCCGACCCCGTATTCTGAAATATCCTCCAGCTGTTCTTCATACGGCAGCAATTCAGGGAGGATATCCGCCACGTCCGTCAGCAGTTTTACAAGATCATGCGTTTTGGAGATATTTCTGGCGTTGGCGACAAGCGCGCCTTTAAACAGTTTTTCTATGGCTTGTTGGGCGTGGAAGCAGACCGTATCGGTTGGAATATTCTCGGCAGTCAAATTATTGCGAATGTTCTGTAGATCATGTTCCGTCTTGCGGAACCATTGCCGAACTACCTCTGCCGTCACCTCATCCATGCAACAGCCTGCCGTGATGGGTGGCATTATAAACGATGGTGCCCGGAATATCGCGATACCGGGCGAACTCCTGCGGGGTATAGACGAACGCGTCCAGGGAGAACGCGCGCCCCGGAAACAGCCGCTTCAATGCGACATTTCGCTTATGGGGCGCCAACTCGGAATCCATGACAACAACAAGATCAACATCGCTGTCTTCGGTTGCTTTGCCATCCGCATACGAACCGAACAGATAAATTTTTTCCGGGCGCATGGCCTGCGCGATGACGTCCCGAACCTGATCTATGTCCATTGTAGAAAGAATCAATACTAACTCCCTGAGTCATCATGGGACGTCGTTTTTTAGTCAAAGTCAAGGCGCCGAGAAAGAGCGCGGAGACGTAGCAGCGCTACGTCGCACAAGCGATGACGAAGGCAACGCCGAGATTGGCAAAAAGCGGCGTCCCTCTATTTCAGACCCAGTACATCCTGCATGTCGTACAGCCCCGGCTTTTTCCCAACAACCCATCTGGCGGCCCGAACCGACCCGCGCGAGAACATGTCTCGGGTCATGGCTCGGTGAGAGATTTCGACTCGCTCTCCCATGCCGATGAAGTAGACGGTGTGCTCGCCGACGATGTCGCCGCCGCGCACAGTCTGCATGCCGATTTCTTCCTTGGTGCGCTCGCCGCAGATCCCCTCACGGTGGTAGTTGGCCACTTTGTTATAGTCCCGTCCCAGCGCTTCAGCAACGACCTCGCCCATGCGCACGGCAGTTCCTGACGGTGAGTCTTTTTTCTTGTTGTGGTGCAGTTCTACAATCTCGACATCAAAATCATCGCCGAGAATTTTTGCAACATCTTTCAGAACCTTGAAGCAGACGTTGACGCCGACCGACATGTTCGGAGCCAGCACCGCCGGAATATCCCTGGCCAGTTCGGCAGCAAACTCCCGCTCTTCGGGGGTAAAGCCGGTGGAACCGATGACGATGGACTTCTTGTGCAGGGCACAGACTTCAAGGTTTTTGAGCGACACCTTCGGGGAGGTGAAATCGATCAGCACATCGCAGGCAGCCACAACAGCATTGAGACTGTCAGTGATATGTACTCCCGTCGGGCCGCAACCAGCCAACAGGCCGGCATCCTGGCCAAGCTGGGTATGTCCCGGACGCTCAAGAGCGCCGCAGAACTGAACCCCTTCGGCTTCAATTATGGAAGTGATAATACGCTGCCCCATCCGTCCGGCAGCACCACATACAGCGATTTTGATCATATAGCACCTCATTACATTAACGTAGTGGCGGAGCAAGCGTCGCCCCTACAGATCAAATTGATTATATCAGCTTGTACTCTTTCATTATCGCTTCCAGCCTTGCCTTGTTCCCCGCACTCATTTCACAGAGCGGCAGGCGCACTTCAGCCGAACATTTACCCATCAGACCGAGAGCAGTCTTGACCGGGATCGGATTACTTTCAATAAACATCGCGTTGCCGATTTTTAACGTATCCAGGTGCAATTGACGGGCCTTGGCCATGTCGCCGGCAAAGTAGGCGTCGGTGAGGTCACCCACGACCTTCGGCATGATGTTGGCGAGCACCGAAATGACCCCTTTGGCGCCGCAGGCCATCATCGGGAAGGTGATGAAATCATCGCCGCAAAAAACGTCGATCCGGTTGCCGCACAGCGCCATGACTTCAGATGCCTGCTGCAGCGAACCAGTGGCCTCCTTGATGGCCACAATGTTTTTATGGGAGGCCAGGCGAGCCACGGTCTCCGGGAGCAAGTTGACACCGGTGCGACCCGGTACATTGTAGAGGATCTGAGGAATGTCAACGGCATCGGCAATGGCGGTGTAGTGACGGTAGAGCCCTTCCTGGGTCGGTTTATTGTAATACGGGGTCACCAGAAGCACACCGGCAACACCAATCTCTTTCGCCTTCTGGGTCAGTTCAATGGCTTCGGCCGTCGAGTTGGAACCGGTGCCCGCAATGACTGGAACGCGCTTGCCTGCCTGTTCAAACACTATCCTGATTACATCCAGATGCTCTTCGTTATCCAGGGTAGACGACTCACCGGTGGTGCCGCAGGCCACAATGGCATCGGTACCGTTTTCAATCTGAAAATCCACCAGTTCGCGCAGTTTTTTCTCGTCAACTGCTCCATTAATGAATGGTGTTACAATTGCTACTATGCTTCCTTTGAACATGACCATTACCTCCGTAACTAATTATGTATGAATGAGCGTGAGAAACAAGCCGAAAAAAGTGGACACTTATAGCACAGCGAATGGGTGGAAGTCAAAAAATAAGCTGATATTTTATGGCGGTAACTGGAGCAAAGAAGCCATGTACCTTTATTTCACCCGCCTGATTTTGATCTCCATTTACTACACACCATCGGCAGAAACACCGTTACGTCCTCCTAATTTCGTACGGTACAGAGCCGCGTCGGCACGCTTCAGCAGTGATTCATCCGTATCATCAGCGCGCGCTTCGGCAACGCCGATTGAAAGAGTTAAGAAAAGTGACGAGTTATCAAGAAGAAAGCGACTTGCCCGCACCTCTTCACTCAATTTCCACGCGACTTCTGTCGCCGCGATAACATCCGTTTTGATCAAAATTATGATAAATTCATCGCCGCCAAAACGGGCGAGGAAATCGCTTCCCCGAAGAGAAGCCTTGAGCTTCAATGAGACCCCTTTCAAAATCCGGTCGCCGGCCGGATGACCGTACGTATCATTGACCGCCTTGAAATTATCAATATCGATAATCATCAACGAGAACGGGTCACTATAGCGCTTTCGTAACGAGATCATCTCATTCAGCTTTTCATCAAAATAGGCGCGATTTGCAATTTGCGTTAACCCGTCAATTCGCACTGCAGTGCGCAGATCCTCAATCTGCTGCTGCTGCTCCGACAGCACTGTTTGAGACTTGGATAACTCATTCTTCAGCTCAGTATTACTTGAAATAACACGGTCAATTTCTTTCATTAACAGAGAGTGGGCCTCACGTAAATCTGTCGGCAAATCCATGGTGTCTATAGCGCTTTTTACATCCCCGAGCACCACCGATGACTCGAGGGCTGCTTTGTTGGTTCGTTGAATGTTTGCTGCAAGAATCAGCAGCATATTCCTGATTGCCTGTGCAGATTCATACAGTTTCTGCTCTCGCGGGTCAACGGAAAGCAGAACTTCCGCAGCATGTACCTCCTGTGTATCCTCAACTTCAGACGTACGACGAACAATTCCAACCACCATTGAAAACAGCCGGCCTATTCCGCCAACCAGATGAAAACTATCACCGGAACTGACTTTATGGGTAATAAAGAGAATTAACATCCCGGCAATCAGACCGGAACCAAACACGATAAGATATGTTGTGATACTCAAAATGAACCCTCCTGTAACTGTGATATTGGTTGGATATTGTAATCCATCTTGTCAGAGTATCAAGGACTTTGTATAAACAAACACATTTTTACCGTTGGCGTTTGGAGAAATACCATCTTGTTTACCTAGGGAGACTGAAACCATGCAGGTGACGGGCATGGCAAATGATCATCCGGCTGGCTGTTCTTGTAATAGCAAGACCGTACCCGCCGCAAAAATCCCTCCCGCCGGTTCGCAAGATATGCTACAGTTACGAAATTTTACAAAGGACTATTCATGCTGATCCCTAATACATCTCCCGTTTTTCTCCCCTGGGAGGATAACGACCCCGCTCCGACCTGGAACGAGGTATTTGGCAATGACAACCCTCTGGCACTGGAGATCGGCTGTGGCGTGGGCGACTTTATTGTGCAGATGGCCGTTTTGCATCCCGACGTCAATTTTATTGCGCTTGATTTCTACAATAAGGGATGCATCAAAACCTGCAAGCGGGTTGACAAAGCAGAACTGACCAATATACGGGTACTACGCGCTGAAGCTCGCAGTTTTATCGAGGCGTGCATACCGGCGGAAACGCTGCAAATGACGGTTATCAACTGCCCCGATCCCTGGCCCAAATTACGACATCGAAAGAGACGGCTTGTCAACACTGGTTTTGTCGCTTATCTGTCACGCTTTATGAAACAAGATGCCGACCTGTATTTTGCAACCGATTTTGTCGACTACGGCCTGGATGTTGCTGGATTCATGGCTATCCAGCATGGATTTGACAATCAGCTTGCCCCGGACACGTTCCGCCACCATCTTGAAGGCTATCCGGTTTCAAAATACATGCGCCGCTTTCTGGAGATGGGGCAGCCGATTTATTATGTGCATTATCGAAAAGCCTGTACTACCGACGGAGGGCATCATGGGTGAGGCATCTTCAGAAAGGGATCCCGGTTTTTTAACGCCACACGGCGCAACCATGCGAGCCGAAGTTCGCGTCATCAAATATATTCTGTCGGGTTGGCTGATTGCCATTGTCGGATTCCAGCTCTTTGCCTACCTGCTGGAGGTAAATTATTCAGAACTGCTGCTTACAGATCTGACCTTTTTTAATCTGCCGATTCAATTCTGGCTGAGCGGCCAACTTCTGCCACTCTGGTTCATTATCCTCTGCGTGCTGTTCAATATCTGGATGGACCGCCACTCGGTACAATCCAGGGAAGGCTCACTCCGCTTTCGCATAAAACCGGTCAGTGGGGAGGACGAATAAATGGCTTACGGTATGTTACAGCTCGTGCCAATTATCATCGTAGGGGCGATGTTTGCTCTCTTTATCATTTCCGGATTGCGCAACCGGAGCAACCAGGCTTCGCAATACCGGTTCATCGGCAGCTACACCGGACGAGTCGGCATCGGAGCTGGTATTGCCTGCAATTGGATGAGCGCTGCCAGCTTCCTCGGACTTGCAGGAGTGTTTTATCTGAAGGGCTATTTCGCTATGGCCTACGTCGTCGGATGGACCGGGGGCTATGTGCTACTTCTTGTGCTGATGGCCACTCAAATCAGGCGCTTCGGAAAATTTACCACGCCTGATTTTGTCGGTTTCCGATACGAATCTGATGCAGCCCGTACTCTGGCGGCTCTGATTTCAATCGTTATTTCTATCATATATTGCGTTGCCCAATTCCGAGGTATCGCCCTGCTCGTCTCCTGGCTGCTTGGTATCGACTACATCCCTGCTGTTGTCGTCGGCACGATACTGTTTGTTTCATATGTTGTCGTCTCCGGCGCACTGGGAGTGGTCCGCAATCTGAAGCTGCAGTACTTTGTACTTATAATCACTTTTATCTTGCCGCTGATGCTCCTTACCCGCAAGCTGGGCTATTTCTGGATACTGCCCCAATTCGGCTACGGGGCTGCAATCGGCGAACTCCAGCAGCAGTTCGACTTTAACTGGTCGGACCCCTTCGGCGCCACCACTCTGTATGAGTGGCTTGCACTCTGTTTCACCTTGATGTTCGGCACTGCCGGACTGCCACACGTACTTTCCCGTTTCTACATGGTTCCCGGTATACGGGATGCGCGCTGGGGAGTCGCCTGGGGGCTCTTTTTTATCGCTCTGATCTACTGGTCCGCACCTGCCTACGGTGTACTGGCCCGTCTTTTTGAGGCACGAAACGGGATTTCGCTCAATATGACCGGGGCCGATGCCGCCGATATGATTGCTCTCTCGGCTGCGGGACTGGGCGGGCTGCCTCTATGGGTGGTCGGCATCCTCGCGGCCGGGGGCCTGAGCGCCGCTTTTTCAGCGTCGGCAGGACTGTTAATGTCCGGTTCTGCCTCTTTTTCATATGATTTGTACCCACGCCTGATCCGCCCGGGCGTTTCCGAACGTGACAAGGTTGTTGCCGCAAAAGGTTTTTTCCTGGTTCTGGCCGCCATTGTTATGCTGCTGACCTTCCAACCGTGGGGGATGATCGCCGAGATTGCCGCCTTTGCCTTTGCCGTAGCCGGCAACACCATTTTTCCGGCATTTCTGCTTGGCATCTGGTGGCCAAGGGCCAATGCTACCGGCGTCATCAGCGGTATGATGGCCGGCTTGTGCATAAGTTTCGCGCCTCTTTTTATTGGCAACAGCCTGCCTTTTATCTCACAGGCAATTCCATTTACGTCATCCGCGTTTATCGGTGCGCCACTGGTCATTATCATCATGGTCTGTGCCTCATTGCTGACTGCGCCGCCATCAGCTGCCATTCGGCATTTTATACGCCGTGAAGTGCATGATTGCCCCGAGAACTGATGGACTTTCAACCGCCACAATCATGGAGCAGGGCGCGATGATTCTCTCGCTTTCCACCGGATGCCTGTTTACCCTGCCGTTTCAAAGAATTTTCGAATTGTCGGCCGAATCCGGATTTGACGGAGTCGAACTGATAATTAACCGGAATTTCGAGCGGGTAGACGCCGTTAAACTAGTCCGTTCACTTCAGGGAATTACCACGATCCACTCCATCCACTCACCATTTATGGAGGTAGACGGATGGGGAGGGAAGATGGATTCGATCAAACTTTCTGTAACACTGGCGGCAGAATGCGGTATCCCGCTGGTCAATTTTCATCCACCTTCCTGGATGGGGCTTGAAATCGCTTTCTGGCGCTGGCTCTACAGCATACGTGACTTCCAGAAAGAAATCGGGATGGATAGTAACGTAACTGTCACGATGGAAAACATGCCGTGGACCGGAAAATGGAAGATCAATCCTAATATTCTTTCCAATACGCAGCGGCTGGTTGACTTCATTCAGGATCACAATCTGTACATGACTTTTGACTGCACTCACATGGGGTCAGGAAAAACAAATTTCATCAATGATTTTTTTCTCTGTTACAATTCGGGTCGCATTCGAAACATCCATTTTTCCGATTACGGGCATGATCGCGAACATCTGCTTCCGGGGCATGGCATTCTGCCGCTGACCCGTTTTCTTAACCATCTGCGCAGTACTGAATATCAAAGCACGGTCACACTGGAACTCGATCCAAATGAATTGCCCAAAGGAGAGATCAATCTCCTGGAAAGTTTGAAAGAAATCGTCGCATTCCTGCGTACGGAAACCAGCCCCCAGGTTGGTTCCTCACGTGAGTACATGCAGGAAACAATACAGGCATCGTAACCACTATGAAATCACCAGTAACCAGATACTATGTCGGATAAATTTATTGAGAAACAGTTTCTCTACCTGCTCTGCATCTCGCTCATTCTGCATGCGGGACTGTTTGCGGGGTTCTATTATTTTCCTCGGACGCAGCAGGAGCCTCCGAAAGAACCGGTTTTTATTGATCTACAGCAGATGCCTCAGTTAAAACAGCCTCCCCAACCACGTCAAAAGGAAACCAGGCGACAGTCTGAGCAGCAGGTCAGAGTCCCCCGGGAAACAGCCCCGCGCGGTGATGCAGCACGTGATCTCCAGGCGCTTCAGCAACAGAGGGCACCAGAAAAGGAACCACAAACGTCACCAGCGGCTAAGCCATCCCCACAACCGTCACAAACTTTTCCCCGGAAGTCGCAGGTCGCTCCCGGTTCTTCAGCGGACAGTCTGCTGAAACCAAAAGAGCAGACAGCACAATCATCACCAACCGTTGCCCAACTGTTCCCCGGAGCCAGGGGACTGGCAAAACTTGAAGAGGGCTATCGGCGCAAATTCGAGAAGGATGTCGCCGATGGGGACACCCGCTTCCTGAACAGCGATGATATTGTCTTCGGCTCGTTTCTCCGCCGCTTTGAAGGGGCGGTCTACGGCGTCTGGCGATATCCTCAGGAAGCCGCATTACGGGGAATAGAAGGGATCACTCCGGTCAGAATAACGTTCAATCGACGCGGTGAAATCACCAATGTTCAACAACTGGAGAGCTCCGGGGCCAGAATACTGGACGAAGAGGTATTGCGCACCTTGCGGGCAATCGGACCGGTAGGCGGCTTCCCCAAAGGATATGACAAGGATGAATTTCATCTGATTGCTTTTTTTCAGTATGGCGGCACGAGAAGGTCATTGAGGTGAGTAGTATGAAGGGCTTCCTGATAGCCGCCCCGCAGAGCGGCAGCGGTAAAACCATGGTGAGTCTTGCGATCATGGCTGCATTGGCGAGACGGGGAGTAACCGTAGCGCCGTTCAAGTGCGGGCCGGATTTTATAGACCCGGGCTATCACCGGGCAGTGACCGGACAGCCTTCGATAAACCTTGACGGCTGGATGTGCGGCGAAGAGTTTGTGCGCCGGACCTTTCTGTCTCGCCTTGCCGGTCAGTCAATCGCAGTCATAGAAGGAGCCATGGGCCTTTTTGATGGCTTGGGAGCATCAGGCAGTGAGGGGAGCAGCGCCCAGATTTCCGCTCTGACGGGAGCGCCGGTAGTTCTGGTTGTTAATGCACGCGGCATGGCGGCCAGCGCTGCTGCGCTGGTTAACGGCTTTGCCGGTTTTGATCCGCAGATCAGGGTGGCAGGCGTTATCTTTAATAATGTCGGGAGCGAACAGCACAGCAGGCTGCTCAGAGAGGTACTTGCCACCCATTGCCCTGAAGTTCTCTGTTTTGGCTGCATTCCCCGCGACGAATCGCTTGAGATCCCTTCACGCCACCTTGGCTTGGTAACGGCGGAGGATAACCCGCTTTCAGTTGAATTCATCGCTAGATTGGCGGATATAGCGGAGTGCTGTCTGGATCTGGACGGACTGAGTCAACTGCAAATCCCCCCCTACCCTTTATGCCCCAGAGGGTACCCCTTTGAAAAAGTGGGGAAACATGTCACCCCCCTTAATAAAGGGGGGCAGGGGGGGATTTGCATCGCCGTGGCTCGCGATGCTGCCTTCTGCTTCATGTACGAAGATAACCTGCGTCTGCTGCGGGAGGCGGGTGCGGAACTGATTTTCTTTTCACCGCTCAATGACACGGAACTCCCCACCGATATCCATGGTATGTATCTCCCTGGCGGCTATCCGGAGCTGTATGCTGCGGCACTGCATAATAACGTCAGCATGAAAGAATCCATCCGCGCGGCGATAGCGACAGATATGCCGGCCTATGCCGAATGTGGTGGTTTTGTCTATCTCACTGAGGGAATCGACCGGTCCGCGAATCAGCCTTCAGGCGATTTTGTGGGCATATTCCCGGTACGCTGTCGAATGCTGCCACGCCGTAAGGCACTTGGTTACCGCCAGGTTACACTGACAGAAGATGTCATAATTGGTGGAAAAGGTGCCGTCGTCCGGGGGCATGAGTTTCACTATTCAGAGATCGGCGCCATGCCGGAAGAGAGCGAGTGTTGCTACGAGGTCTCCCGGCGGGGAATTGTGTTAGGGCCAGAAGGGTTCCGGATACGCAACTGCCTTGCATCCTATATCCATCTACATTTCGGCAGTAATCCGGATATTGCCGGGACGTTTGTTGATTCGTGTAGAAGACACCGATAACCGCCACTATTCGTTATCGGGCAACACCTTCTGTTTCTGCAGACGCTTGTAATAAAAATTCTGACCGTACAGCACAGCAACCGGATTATGACCGGTAACACGGTCCTTGACAATCAGGGTTGTAACCGGCGCTGCGGAATGTTTATTGAAAAGCATATCGTGGCCGACGCAGAGGCCGACAATGATATTCACATCTGTTCCCATCCGGTTGCATATTTCAGCCTGAGCAATTGGATTACAGGCCGGTTCGAACGTACCAGGCCTGACCTTGTCCGTTTCCGCCAACCCGAGTTCCAGTTTGTCGATACTGCCGGCCTTACAACAAACACTGACCGGTTCAAAACCTTGAGCCGTAAGAATTTTTGCCAGGCGCTCCGACTCGTCAAGGAGTCCGATGCAGGTTGCCATGCCGATTTTTTTATATCCCATCAGCCTGGCAAAGGCGATGGTATCCTCTACCCGGGTCCAGCGGGCGTTAACGGCATCACTCCCCGGCACCGGCTGATAGCAGAGCCCTTCGACACGGGCGGCAACAAAGGCAATCTTCGCATCCTCGCTGTCGCCGCGATACTCATCAAATGATTCCTGAACGACATCACCATAGGCATCAGACGGGCAGTTGCCCGGCTTTGGCGGCGCCTGTTCCGGATTACCGCTCCAGCAATGTGTGGTGCCATGATTCTGCCAAACAGTACTGCACTTTGCACAGGTGACTGAAATTTGTTCTGACATGAGTACTCTCCCTAGGTGGTCATGGTATTAAACAGCACATCGACTTCCTGACTGATCGCTTCATACTCTTCGTCCAAATCCGACAGAAAATGTTCCAGACTCGATGCATTCTGGTCTGGCACAAGCTGTGTAAATATTTTCCAGGCACTCTCTTCTGAGGATCCTGGGATACTCGCCTGGGCAACACTGTTTGAATTCACATGCGACAGGCAGTAAAAATCTGCCAGCGCAACCATTGCTGTCAGTAACGGGTCTTCCGTGGCCATGTCGGAAGAGTGATGATAGGAGATGACGTCACAGTAAACCGGCGGAAAATTCCAGCGTTGTGCCAGACAGAGACCAACTTCGCAATGCGTAGTGCCAAAGTGTTCGTATTCAGACTCGTAGGTCGTGTTGCTTGTATTTTTGATACTGGCCAGCATTCGGCCGTATTCATCCTTGCAGTAATGTCCCAGAAAGACCTTACCTATGTCGTGAAGAATACCGACAAGATAGGCTTTTTCCGTATCAGGATAATTAACCTGGCGGGCAATGCGACGGGAGATCGCTCCTACACTGAAAGAGTGAATCCAGAATATCTTCATGTCAAAGGGTTGTTCCTTACGCTTAAAGCCATCCACGAAATAGCTGGTAAGAATCATTTCACGCACACTTTTAAAACCGAGAAATATCAGCGCGCGTTTAACTGACATTATGGAATTGCTGGCACGATACAACGGCGAGTTGACAACCCTGATTACCCTGGCGGCAAGCACCTGATCAGACAGCATCAGATCGGCAATATCATCCGGACTGGCTTCCTGATCATCGAGCATGGCGACCACTTTGGACACAATCGCGGGAAGTGTCGGCAGATCACCGGTATCCTTAAAAAGCCTGCGGGCTTTTATCATCATTGTTACTTTTTCCACGAATTCTCCTATCTCAGTGCGCTTCCAGCAGATTCAGAAATTCATCTTCACCAAGAACGGTAATACCCAGTTCCCTGGCCTTAATCAGCTTACTGCCCGCCTCATCTCCGGCCACGACATAATTCGTTTTTCGGGAAACGGATCCTACCACATTCCCCCCTTGATCCTCCACCTGTTTTCTTGCATAATCGCGGGTGAAGCGGGTCAATGCCCCGGTAAATACGAAATTTTTCCCGCTCAAGCGTCCGCCAACGGTCTTGGCAACCACCGCCGGATCAACACCGCACTCTCGCAATTGTTTTATAACTGCGCGGTTATCCGGATTGTTGAAAAAAGTGACGATGCTCTGGGCTACGGTAGCACCAATATCGCGAACCGAAGTAAGCTCTTCAACGGTTGCCTTTTCAAGATTCGCCAGACTGCCATATGCTTGAGCAAGAGATTTTGCGGTACGTTCGCCGACGTGCCGGATTCCGAGTGCAAAAATATAGCGGCCCAAATCGCAGTTTTTGCTGACATTCAGTGCGGACAGCAGGTTTGATGCCAGCTTGTCGCCCATTCGCTCAAAACGCATAAAATCATCTTTTGTAAGACGATAGAGATCCGCGACCGTGCGCACCAACCCAAGTGAAAGCAGTTGCTCAACAACTTTATCTCCCAGGCCTTCAATATCCATTGCGCCTCGCGAGGCAAAGTGCTTGATCGCTTCGCGAATCTGCGGAGGACAGGAAATTCCGATACAGCGAATCGCCACTTCATCGGTAATTCGAACAACGGCAGAGCCGCACTCAGGGCAGTTCTGCGGAGGAAGCACCGCTCGTTCAGAACCATTTCTACGCTCTTCGACTACTCTGACAATTGCGGGGATAACGTCGCCAGCCCGCTCTACGACAACGGTATCACCAATTCGGATATCTTTGGCTGCCATTTCGTCCCAATTGTGCAATGTGGCTCGGGAAACTGTCACTCCGGATATTTCGACCGGTTTTAGCTGGGCAACCGGCGTGATGACCCCCGTGCGCCCGACCGACAACAGAATATCCTCGATCTGCGTTTCAGCCTGACGAGGCGGGAATTTACAGGCAATTGCCCACAGCGGCGCACGACTCTTCTCACCAAGCTCCCGCTGCAATTGGAAGGAATCAACCTTAATGACGGTGCCGTCAATTTCATACGGTAGTGATTCCCGAATTTCTTGCATTTCATGGTAGTACGCTACCACTCCGTCGACCCCGTCAACACGTCGGGCCATCGGGTTCACCGGCAACCCCCACCGAGATACGGCGTTTAAAAATTCATACTGAGATGAAAAGAGTGCACCCTCAACGCGACCAGGCGCGTAACAATAGATAGAAAGCGGCCTGCGGGCGGTAATGCGCGGATCCAGCTGCCGTAAAGATCCGGCAGCAGCATTGCGTGGATTGGCAAAGGAGGGCTCGCCGTTTTCCTCCCTCACTTGATTAATTTTTTGGAACGCGTCCAGCGAAAGAAATACTTCTCCGCGAATTTCCAAAAGGTCCGGCACTCCTTCACTGGTCAAACGAAGTGGTAGAGCGCGTATCGTCCTGATGTTCTGTGTGACATCTTCACCGGTAACACCGTCACCACGAGTTGACGCAACGGTTAATACCCCCCGTTCATAAACTAATTCGACCGCCAGGCCGTCCATCTTTGGTTCACACATGTACGACATTACGACACTATCAGGCAGGCCAAGCTCTTTTTTGATCCGTGCATCCAGCTTTGATTTAATCTCTTCGTCATTAAATGCATTTTCAAGCGAGAGCATCGGCAGGCCGTGCGCTACAGCACGAAAACGTGAGGTCGGCGCCTCCCCTACCCTCTGCGTAGGCGACTCCGGCGTGATAAGTTCCGGGCACTGCTCTTCCAGTCCCAACAGCTCTCTAAACAGCGCATCATATTCAGAATCGCTTATTTCCGGAGTATCGAGTTGATAGTAGCGTCGATTATGGTGTTCGAGCAGAAGACGGAGCTCTGTAACCCTGTTTTCAGCATTCGGGGGTTGTTCAGCGGAATCAAGAAGTGACAGCTGCATCGGCTTCCTCACGGGAGTGGTTGACTTCGCGGCAGGGTACAGTATTATGCAGACAAATTCAACAGGTACGGGGTCACAAGACGGTATGAATACATCGCAACTCAAACATCTCAGTTCCTGGTTCGACCGTTATGTCGAGCCGTTTCTGACGACTGATGAAGAAGGTAAAAAAAATATCCGGCTCAAAATCGAGCATACCCGCAAAGTCTGCGAAGCAATGGCGCTGCTCTCCTCCGGCGAGAACCTTCCGGAGAACGATGCGCATATCGCCTCTGCCGTAGCTCTGCTGCACGATGTCGGACGCTTCCCGCAATATCGGCGCTGGCGCACTTTCCGCGACAGTGAATCAGACAACCATGCCCGTCTGGCCATTGATGTCATTCGGGACGAGCATGTTCTGGCAGGAATAGACCCTTCCGAACAGCTGCTGATCAAGGAGGCAATACGGTTTCACAATACGCTGGAGCCTCCTGCCGGAATCAAATCTCCGACCAGACAGTATGTCAACCTGATTCGAGATGCCGACAAGCTTGATATATGGCGGGTTTTCGTCGAACTGCTCGCACAACCTCCGGAGGAACGTGCCACGGCCGCGACACTCGGGCTTGCCGACCTTACCGGGGCCGTCTCTGATGAGTGCATCGCGGCCCTGAACTCCGGCGCCGTTGTCCGCCTTGACACGGCCAAATGTTTCAATGATTTTAAATTGCTGCAGATTTCATGGGTCTACGATCTTACCTACACCACATCCCGGCGGATACTACTTGAACGAGGGTATATTCCGGCTCTGGCAGCCTCCCTGCCTGAGCGATGTGATGTTCGTGAGGCGGTATCCAAGGCACTTGCCTCGCTTTCAGCTTGACATATTTGCGTCCACTTTACACAATGCCGCACGAATTTGGTAAAAGGAGATTTACATGTCTGACCGCTGCCTCATACCTGCAGATAAGCTCCGCTGGAGCTGTGACCCCGATCTCCTTGGCTTTGAAACGACCTTGGATCTTCCCGACTTTAATGATGCCATTGGTCAGAAGCGGGCACTCCGTTCAATTGAATTTGGTCTGGGAGTTGATGGTCCCGGCTTCAACCTCTACATTTCCGGTGAAACCGGGACCGGTAAAACATCCACTATTGCCAGCATCCTCAACAAGAGGGCTAAAAGCGAGCCACAGCCGCACGACTGGGTGTATGTCAATAATTTCAAAGATTCTGATTCAGCTATCTCGCTTGATCTTCCCTGCGGAATGGGGGGCGAACTGTCGACTGACATGAAGGAGTTGATCGAGGCTTTCCGCAAGGACATCCCGAAAGCGCTCGAAAGCAATGAGTATGAAAGTAGGCGGACTGAACTGCTTGAGAGTTACCAAACCGCTTCAAACGATCTTTTTCAGGGATTGGAAAAAGAGTCCGAGAAGCTGGGATTTTCATTGCAGCGAACAGTCTCAGGCCTGGTGATCGTACCCCAGAAATCGGGACGTAACTATAGCCAGGAAGAATATGACGCCCTCAACGAAAAAAAACGCCTGAAACTCGAGAAGCAGGGAAAAGAACTGACTGAGCAGCTGAACGAAGTTCTCCGTCAGGTTCGTGAACAGGAAAAAATCACAAAAGAGGCTCTGGCTCAAGCAGATCGCGACCTGGGGATGTCGTGCCTGGGCCATCGCCTCGATCCGTTGCGTGAAAAATACTCTAATCTTACGAAAGTTCTCACGTATCTGGACTCTGTTCAGGAGGACGTCCTCAACACACTGGATGATTTTAAACCGCAGTCAACACAACCCCAGATTCCCGGCATCAAGATGCCGCGCCAGGAACCGACCTTTGACCGCTACCAAGTAAACGTTTTGGTGGACAATAAAAACAGTGACGGTGCCCCGGTTGTGTTTGAGTCTAACCCTACATATAACAACCTCTTCGGGCGTATTGAGCATGTCATGCAGTACGGCGGAGTTGCGGTAACCGATTTCACCATGATTCGCTCCGGCGCACTGCATCGCGCTAACGGCGGTTATCTGGTTATCGACGCACGTGAAGTTTTGATAAATCCTTTCGTATGGGATTCCCTGAAGCGCTGTATTAGAAATCATGAAATTAGAATTGAAGATGTTTTGGAACAGTACCGGTTCATGACTATGGTTTCACTAAAACCGGAACCGGTCCAAATGCGGGCAAAAATTATCCTGATCGGTACTCCCTGGATATATTACCTGCTTTTTCATCTTGATCCGGATTATCGTAAATTTTTTAAAGTAAAAGCTGAATTTGATAGCAGAGTCGCCAGAACGCCTGAGATTATGCACGATTATGCTCTGTTCGTTGCCAGCCATTGCCGCTCTGAAGGGTTGCTGCCGTACCACAAAAGTGGTGTTGCAGCTTTACTGGAACATACGGCACGCATGGCTGACGACCAATCAAAACTATCCTCACAGTTTATGGAAATAGCGGATTTTATCCGCGAAATAAGCTTCTGGGCCTCGAAAGCCGGACGCACCATAATCAGTGGTGATGATGTACGAACAGCGGCTGAAGAAAGCCTCTACCGTGTCAACCGCATTGAAGAGCGGATGCAGGAGATGTACGATGACGGCATTATTATGGTTGATACTTCCGGCGCTGTCGTCGGGCAGATCAACGGCCTGTCAGTTATCGGTCTCGGAGATCACACCTTCGGTCGCCCGACCCGTATCACCGCATCGGTTTATACCGGGCAGGACGGCATGGTTAACATCGAACGCGAAGTCAAGCTTTCCGGTCCGATTCATGACAAGGGTGTATTGATACTGACAGGATATCTGGGAGGCACCTTTGCCACCGATCGGTCACTATCGTTATCGGCGTCGATCTGTTTTGAGCAGTCCTATAATGGTATCGAAGGCGACAGCGCCTCTTCTACTGAACTTTATGCGCTCCTGTCTGCATTGTCCGGCGTTGCTATCAAGCAGGGGATTGCGGTAACCGGAAGCGTAAATCAGCGCGGCAAAATCCAGGCGATTGGTGGTGTAAATCACAAGATCGAGGGGTTCTTTGAAGTCTGCCGATCACAGGGACTAACCGGGCAGCAAGGGGTAATGATACCAAAATCAAACGAGCGCCACCTCATGCTGCATGAGGATGTTATTCAGGCGGTCAATACCGGACAGTTTCATGTATGGAGTGTGGAAACCATAGAGCAGGGAATCGAAATCCTCACCGGCACCAAGGCGGGACAACGGGGAAAAAACGGAAAGTACCCCAAGGGGTCCATTTACCAGTTGGTTGACGCCCGCTTGCAGACAATGACAGACCGATTGAAGGATCTAAAACAGAAACCGAAAGTAAAGAAACACGCCGTCTCAAAAAATGAGAGCTGAATTCAGCGAGTAAGGGGTACATCATGGGCATAGAGTGGAGAGATTCATTGGCAACCGGAGTTGAAGTAATTGACAACCAGCACAAAGAGCTTCTGCTTCGCTTTGACAAACTGCTTACTGCATGTCAGGCTGGCCAAGGGACTGAAGAGCTGAAAACATTACAGGCTTTTCTCGGAGATTACGTGATTACTCATTTCAATGATGAGGAAGCGCTTCAGCGTCAGCATCATTATCCTGATTATGAAGCCCATCACGCAGAGCACCTCCGTTTTATTGAGAAGATTAACAAGATGAAGTTGGAAACGCAAAAAGGGGGAATTTCCACCCATCATGTTATCGATACAAACAACATGCTCCTGAAATGGCTTCTTAACCATATATCCAAAGTTGATACAAAATTAGGGGCATTTCTAAAAACATGCACTCCATAAACGCGCAGGCCGGGGCACACATAACGCTGCGCCACGGCCTGCCAAATCCGCTTCTCCTTCAATCTTCCATAATCAGGTACAGTCGGCTCTCCAGAGACACCCTTCCTGACCGCAGGCTGTTGCCTGACCGGTTTCAAAACAGGCGGTGCTTCCCTCAGCCAGCTGTACGGCCCTCACCAAATCAGCTTTCTTCATCTTACCAGCCTTGATATCATGTTTCTTTGCAATTTCCTTGATTTCCTCAAGTTTCATTTCATATTCTCCTGTAAGTGGTGTCGGTTACAACCAATGTCTCGGTAGTCTAACGTACTATTTCGTGTAGTCAATAGTTGGATATAAAAAAAGAGGCGATTTTATACCTAACCGCCTCCTGCATTACGTAAGTGGCCTTATTCCAATTACACTGATATTCCGGTAATTCTCAGCAGCGCCTCACGATATTTATCGGCGGTTTTGTCCAGTATTTCCTGCGGCAACTCAGGCGCCGGAGCACATTTCCCCCAATCAAGCGTCTCAAGATAATCACGCAGGAACTGCTTGTCAAAACTCGGCTGCGCCCCACCCGGTTGATACGCTTCCTTCAGCCAGAAGCGGCTTGAGTCAGGAGTCATACATTCATCAATAATAATCAGTTCACCCTCATATACGCCAAACTCGAATTTGGTGTCTGCTATAATAATACCCTTTACTGCTGCCAGATCTCGCGCACGGGTATAAATTTTAAGGGTATAATCCCGTGCTTTTTCGGCTAAATCGCGTCCACAGATTGCCACCATCTTATCAAACGAAATAGTTTCATCGTGAGCACCGAGATCTGCTTTTGTTGAGGGGGTAAAAATCGGTTCCGGAAGGCGATCAGACTCTTTAAGGCCGACCGGCAGTTTAATGCCGCTGATTTCTCCGGTGGACTTGTAGTCCTTCCACCCCGAACCGGAAACATATCCGCGGACAATGCATTCAACCGGTAGCGGTGTAGCTTTTTTTACCAGCATCGAGCGCCCTTTGAGAATTTCTGCATACGGCTGGCATTCCGCAGGATAATCAGCAACATCAATCGAGATAATGTGATTAGGAACAATGTCTTCCATCTGCCGGAACCAGAATGCCGAGATCTGTGTCAGGACAAAGCCTTTGTCGGGGATCGGCTCATTCATGATCACGTCAAAAGCAGAGATCCTGTCTGACGTCACCAGCAGCAGGGTTTCACCAAGATCATAAATATCACGCACTTTACCGCGAGCCATCAGCTTCAAGCCGGGAAAATCGGTCTGCATAACAAGTTTTGACATATATGTCTCCTATTTCTCGGCGACGAGCGCCTGATTGATTTCGATCTTTGCTTTTTCCCGTAGCCCCTTGGCCCATTCGGTCAATGCATCTTCCTGTTTTTTAGGGAGCATTTTCTTTTTCAGCTCTTCCTTTGCTGCATCGTACTGCGCTTTTGGGGCTTCCGTACGGCTCGTCACACGAACAGCATACCACCGGTTACCGACTTTAAACGGAGTAGCAGGCGCCTGTTTTGCCGAGAGCTTGAAAACAGCTTCTACTATTTCGGGAGATGTGCCGATTGCTGGAATTTCACCCTTGGCAGAGTAGCCGAAACTTCCGGTGGATTGGGTTTTTATAGCAGCATTAGCGTTCAACTGCTTTGCGGCGTCTTCAGCTTTTTTCTTGGCCAGTTCAATCGCTTTGGCAGCCTTTGCCTTCTCCTCAACGGCACCTTTAATTTCAGCAAGTGCCGGAACAAATGCGGATTTACGCTCCTTCGCTTTCAGAATGTAAATTCCCTTCGTCGTTTCAACCGGTCCGCCAAGCTCGCCCTGTTTCAATTCAAGAGCCTTTTTTATCACTGCGGCTTCACCATTTAATGCAGGAGCAGGAGTTTGTGCGGTGAACAGAGACGTTTCCAGCACATTCTGTTTCAACGCAGTTGCGATAAGATTCAAGTCACCGGATTTGATGTTTTTGTATAAGGTGTCAGCAGCCAGCTCAAACACCTGCTTGGCTGTTTTCTGTTTAATCGCTTCCGCCTTAACCTTGTCCTTGACTTCACTCAGAGGCTGAATGCCATCTTTCGTCTGCCAACGATCAATATTCTTCTGGTAAAATGTCAGAATTTCCTCTTCTGACACCGTTGTTTTACTGCTCAGCGCCACTGGATCAAGCAGAATATAGGAGAGAGCAACTTTCTCAGCGGTTTTAAACTCATTTTGATTTTTTTGCAGATATTCGTTCAAATCCGCCTCAGTAAGCTTTACTTCCGAGACCACGTCAGACGGAGCATAGGCCACATACTCCAGATCCAACTTGTCATTTTCTTTTTTAAATTGCGCCAGAGTATCAGCGTCAGTCACAACCGCCTTATCCTTGATCGACTGGCGAACTTTTTTGAGTGTAGCTTCAACCTCCTGCCCTTCCTCATAATCCTTGGCAGTCATACGATTTGACTTTAATAACTGCTGGTACTGGTCAAAACTGAATTTCCCGTCTTTCTGGAACATCGGCATGGCTTCAATGGAGGCAGATACTTCGTCCTTTGAAGCTTTGATTCCAAGAGACTTTGCCTCTTTCATGGCCAGCAGGCTGTCAATCAGACTATCGAGCGCAACTTTTTTCAATCCAAGCATCTTCTCCATTTCAGGCGGAATCGACTGGCCATAAATCTGCTGATACATATTTCTGATGCGCTGATACGCATTCTGATACTCTTCAAGCGTAATACGTGTACCGTTCACTTTGGCGGCATAACCACTCTTGCCCCCACCCATACCGTCACTCCCCCTTCCCCACACCAAAAAAATGGTGCCAACAAAGGAAAGGACAATAACAACAAAGACAATCTTGATAATAATTGATTCTTTTTGCTTGCGCATGATACTCAGCATAAATCAATGCTCCTTAAGAGGGGGAAATATACGTAAAACGCCGCAAAAGGCGGCGGGAGCGACATACTACTATACGTACATCGTGATTGCAAGAGCTTGTTTATAAGAGCCCTCATTATGTCGATGACGCGTTACTGCATATATTCTTGAGTTTACGTGGTCGTTCAGGTAGACTTCCGGGTTAAGCAACCAGATTTCACCTTCATCGTATTATGTTATGGGAGCATTATGAGCACAGAATTTATTCCGAAATGGATTGCATGGGAAACCACGCAAAAATGTAATCTGCACTGCGTACACTGTCGCTGTTCTTCTGACCTCACTTCGTCTGAAGGTGACTTTACAACGGAGGAAGGAAAAAAACTCCTTACCGACATTGCCGATTTTTCAAAACCGGTTGTCGTTCTTTCCGGAGGAGAGCCACTGCTGCGCCCCGACATCTTTGAACTGGCAGAGTTCGGCACCTCGCTCGGGCTTCGCATGTGCATGGCCACCAACGGTTCACTGGTTACGGATGAAATTTGCCAGAAGATGAAGAAGGCCGATATAAAAATGGTCTCGTTGTCACTTGATGGCTCAAATGCCGCCGTACACGATAATTTTCGCCAATCTCCCGGTTCGTTTGATGGTGTAGTACGGGCAGCCGAAATATTCAGGCGAAATGGCCAGAAATTTTTGATCAACTCCTCGTTTACCAAACGCAATCAGACCGACATCGCTGCGACATTCAAAACAGCAAAGGGCCTGGGAGCAACGGCCTGGTATATGTTTATGATCGTACCGACCGGACGCGGCGAAGAAATAATGAGCGAATTGATTTCAAAAGAGGATTACGAAGAAATTCTCGACTGGCATTATCAGCAGGAGAAGATGGAAGATGATATTTTGATGCGGCCAACCTGCGCACCCCACTATTACCGGATCGTACCGCAAAAAGCAAAGGCCGAGGGGACCAAATTCGAACGCCGCTCACTTACCTTTTCCACCGGAGGCGGCAAGGGCTGCATTGCAGCGCAGTCAATCTGCCTGATTGACTGTTTCGGCAACGTAAAGCCCTGCTCCTACTTCCACCGCACGGCAGGAAATGTTAAGCAGATCCCGTTCCGTGAAATCTGGGAAAGTTCGGAGATATTTAACGATCTGCGCGACTTCAAATCATATAAAGGGAAATGCGGCCAATGTGAATACATCAACGTCTGCGGAGGATGCCGCGCACGGGCCGATGCCATACATGGCGATTACATGGAAGAAGAACCGTTCTGCAATTATGTCCCGATAAAAATGCAGAAGGAGAAACAGGAATAACATTTTTGAACTTTCCTGTTGACACCACTCGGCAATAACGTTATAAGGGAAATCCTTTTGCCCAGGTAGCTCAGTCGGTAGAGCAGAGGATTGAAAATCCTCGTGTCGGCGGTTCGATTCCGTCCCTGGGCACCACTTACAAATCAAGCACTTAGCTCACAAAGCTTGGTGCTTTTTTCTTGTCTGTTGATGCAGGTTTTGACGCAGGTCGTAAATTGCTACGAACAACTAACCCTCTGCTCTGACCTTCCGTTCACCCTCAATTTGAACTCTTTCCATTTTGGAAACAGTTGCCAAAGCATCAAGCTCACCGCTAGCCAGAATATTACGAACGTGCTTCGATACAGCCGGTACATTCACGTCAAACAGTTCAGCAAGTTGAGACTGAGCAAGCCAGATTGTATCCTCGTGAAGGCTTACCTCAAGGCGTGTACTGCCATCTGAACTCTGATAAAGTATGATTTCATTGGAGGATTGGCTTGTCATGGTAAACTCCTGTGAGTTCGTGCAAAAAATGCAGCAACTTAAACAGTACCGGGGTGATGGTCGTGCCCGATTGCGGGATCAGCTCCCAGAACAGTTCCCGGTCGAGACGGGAGAAGGGAAAGGCGATACTGCTGGTCTGTCCGAGGGGGATGATCCGCCGCCAGTAGAGGTTGAACAGCTCATTCAGTTCCACCAGATCACCGCTGACGGCGATGAATGGTGAAGTGATGACTCCGCGATGCACCAGGTCCAGCACCGCAAGCAGCAGGAGCGGTTTGTGCGGGGCCTTGCGCTTAGTGGCGTCGGTCCAGGTTGGGCCGGGGGCGCGATTGAGTGAGGCGAAGTGTTTTATGGAGGTGGTGAGGTCGGTCATAGTAATTTCCAGCTGGTTATATAGTCTCGACACAGCCAAGTACCACAAGTGCATCCTGGATTTTTGTTAACGATCTGGAATCCAGTCCCTCATCGCGAAGGGCTCTGACAAGAGGGGCCAGCTCATGGCACGGCCATGTTTTGTCATCTGAGGGATAATGTGAATGAGCAACTTAGCAAGGTCAGTGGTATAAACGCGCAGGGACGGAGCAGGGTGATCGAGCAACACAGGGTACTCGGCAGAATCTGCTGAGGGTGTAATTACGTCGCCAAAACCGATATCCACTTGCAGATGAATGCGGGCACCGGCAAGATCGGCATTGAGCTTGAGTCTCGTACCACCATATTCCATCTGGTTCCTGATGTCTTCAGCCTGGACACTGGCCGGATCAAACGTGATCCCGTCATCTGACACTTCTGTTTGGCAGATCGTACGAAAAACCGTTATCAGCGCTTCGATCTCGCTTTCTCCATAACCAAGCAGTTCAACGTCCCGTGTCGAACGGTAACTGACAACTCCCCCACAATGGAAAAAGCATGGCACCTTTCAGAACAAAGCGCTCCCGATATTCTGACTGCCCCAAGCGATAGAGAAACCTTTCCAGTCCGTAACGTGTGAGCAGCAGATTGAAATCGACCCGCTTTGACCTTGCCTGGTCAAGCAATCTCTGATGAACTGAAGCTGCGACATTTGCTCCCCGAATTTGTGTCATATGGCCATCGCCTCCATATACGGCATCATGACATTGCTTACCCGGCAAACCTTGGCGTAACGCCAGAGCTCATCGATCGTGCACCGACCATTTTTCCGACTTTCACGAAGCGCTTCAAGGGCAACATCCAGCCCGATTTTGTGCCGGTATTTGAAACAATCGGCTACGGTCTTGGCAAGGCAGTAAACTTTTATGTCCACGCCATCCATCCTGTGGGTTTCTACACCATCACTGAGCGCAGGCCCTGAAAATCTGACGAATTTTATTGGCAGGCTGGTTTTGGGGAGATGAGCTTTGACGTCGATTGCCATCCAGACCTCGAATGGCGCTTGTGTTGTCAGATCGTGAAAACGAAGTGCGGAAAGGAGGCAGACCACACCGTTAGGGATTGCTTTGCCAACCTCGGCCAGAGTCTGATGCTCTGTTACCTGTGAATCGGTAAGTCGATAGATACCGCGCCCGACACGTTCGACCACACCTCTCTTGCAAAGGCGGCTGATCTCTACCCGGGGGATTTCATACTGTTCAAGATCCAGAGAGCGTACCACGCTTTGCCTTCCGAATAGATCAAGAAGTCTTTGTTGTGCTGTGAGATTCATGGCAACCGCTTTTCGTTCCAAAGTGTCGGGTTTCAAAAATATATACCATGTATTTGGAACAGGCAAGCCATATTTAAAATAGTTCATATTCACATAAAAAGGCACGCCAAATGTGATCAATGTTGCACCTGTGCCGGCAGGTAAATCAGTTCCTCAATCCGTTATTTCTGAACTTACTGAGCACTAGCACTGTGCTGTAAGCTGCCTGATTGACATGCTATTATACATGTAAAACAGATAGTTATAAAATAAGTTCGATTCCGTCCCTGCTCCACTAAAATAAAAAAGGCGAACCATTTTGTGTGGTTAGCCTTTTGTTTTTCCTAATTTACGGCGTTCCGGTACACCGCGCTCCGAAATTGATCCTATTTCACGGCCAAAACTTTCGTAGACATGGAGCCACCAATCGCCTGATACAGCGTCATACAATTTTTGAGCTCACTCAGTCGGATTACGGCAAGTGCCCTTTCAGCATTGCGTCGGCTTTCCTGCGCATCCAGCCACGACTGTAAAGCGGTTGATCCATAACGATAACGAACCTCAGCCAACTCTTCTGCCTTTTTGGCTAATGTCAACGACTCTTCCAGTTGCTTGCCCTCTTCTGCATAGTTTGCGCGTGCGGACAAAGCATTTTCTACGTCACTCAGAGCCGAATAAAGCGTCTGCCGAAAGTTGACCACCGCCTCCTCGTAATCTGTTTTCGAAATCTCCACATTCAGCTTCATGGTATTCCACTGGAGAAACGGCAGTGTTACTCCGGCTCCCAAGGCAGCATAAGGATTTTGCAGCACTTGCAACAGGCTGGTACTGCTGCTGCCAAGCGTTCCGGTAAGAGAAAACGTCGGATAGTAACTGGCACGGGTGCTGTCAATATTTGCCAGGTATTTCCTTAGCCTCTGTTCCGCTGCCTGCAGATCAGGGCGTTGTCCCAGAAGGCTTGCAGGAATCCCGGCATTTACTGCAGGAAGTTGCCCGTCTGGTAACTTTTTGAGTTCAGGAACGGTGTTCTCCGGAGACTGATCGAACAGGATCGCCAGGGAATTACGTGACTCAGTACGCGATTGTAATAGCTGTGTCAGTTGAGCACGCTGTGCGGCAACTGTTTGTTGAGCCTGAAACTTATCCAGAGCAGACACAGCACCGGCACTGTATTTTACTTCCACCAGTTCCAGTATTTTTTCCGCGTATGCAATACTGGCTTCAACAGTACGTATCCGCTCGTTCAAGTAGGCAATCTGCCAGTAATTTGAGGCAACTGTGCCGATCAAGGCCAGTAAGGTGCTTTGGCGATCCGCTTCGGTCGCATCAGCTTCCCAATGACTGGCATCACGTGCACTCGCAAGCCTGCCCCACAGATCCAGTTCATAACTTACCGTACCAGTGACACTATTCGATTTAGTATCAACATGGTTCTTAAGGTCACGGTTTATACCACTGTTGACACCAACGCTTACCGAAGGGGTTATATTGGTATTCGTCAGCCTGGCATTAAGTTGTGCACGACGTACTTTGATGGCGGCGGCTGCCAGATTGTTGTTGGACTTGAGAGCACGTTCGATAAGTTCATTCAGAGTTGGGTCATTGAAGTCCTGCCACCACTTTTCACCTGTAGCAGATGTAGTGCCAACGACATTTCCCCTGCTCCACTTTTCAGGCATAGCGACTTCTGGCCGGGTGTACTGACTGCGGGGGAGTAGTCCACTGCAGCCGTTTAACAAGAGAGGTGCCGCGATTACGAGTGTGGCAATCTGTAATGATTTATGTCTTAGAAATCGGTTCATAGTGCTGTTACTCCCTGGCAAGTGCTTCGATTGGATCTAAGCGCGCCGCGTTTCGCGCCGGTATAAAACCAAATACAACACCTATTATTGTTGAACAAAGGAAAGCGGATATAATGGAGATAACGGAAAACTTCATGGCAAAACTTGATACGAACAGGGAAAAGATCAATGCAACTCCATAGGACAGTGTGATACCGATCATCCCGCCGATAAGGCAGACCAAAACCGATTCAATCAGGAACTGCTGCATAATATCTTCCTGACGGGCTCCGACTGCCATTCTGATACCTATCTCGTGAGTCCTTTCAGTTACTGAAACCAGCATGATATTCATAACGCCTATTCCGCCTACCACCAGCGAAATTACAGCGATAGCTGAGATGAGCAACGTTAGTGTTGCTGTTGTTTTATTCACCGTTTTCATGATGCTGTCACTGCTGTTGGTGAAAAAATCCTTACGACCGTGCCTCTGTTTGAGAAGCTTGATGATGCTCTGTTCAGCGATCTGATTGGATGTACCCTCCATAACCCGCACCGTTATGGAATTGAAATACTGTTGCCCCAAGAGTCTGCTCATCGCTGCACTGTATGGAATCCACACCTGAAGGTTTTGACTATTGCCGAATGGTCCTTCCTTCTCTTTGGTTACGCCGATGACTCGGCAGGGAAGCTCACCGAGAAAGAGTATCTGGCCGATTGGGTTCACCTTGGCAAAGAACTTCTTGCTGGTATTCTGATCGATTACCACCACCTGTGCCTGCCTGGCCACGTCGCCACTTTTAAATAAAGCTCCTTGTGAGATTTCGTATCCCTTAACACGAAAATATTGTTCGCCGACACCACTTACCGAAGCATTAGCAGTTATGTTTCGATACCGGAGCAGTTGACTACCACCCGTTGAAGGAGTAGCGCTGTCAACGTAGACTTGGGATTTTAGAGCCTCCAGGTCTGAAGAGACTAGTGTCTGGATGCCGGCAGCATCCTCGTCGCCCCAATCCTTGCCCGGATTAATATCAATAACATTTGTTCCCATGGAACTGATGTCGTTGATGACCTTCTGCCGTGCTCCTTGCCCGAGCGCCACCACTGAAACAACCGAGGTGATGCCGATGATTATGCCAAGCATGGTCAGTAGTGTCCGCATCCGATGGGAGGACAACGCAATCAAGGCCATCTTGAATGCTTCGGCAAAACGCCCCCAGTTGGCCAGTAAAGGTCGCTGAAAAACGGCCATCTCGCCGCCGTCCTCGTCCGCTTCCTTGTGCGGCGTAGCGTTGTTTATGCCCCAGAGGGTACTACGCCTCCGCAGATCGTCCTGCGGGTGCGACGATCTGACTATTTTTGAGCGACCTGAAGCGTCTTCGGCAGCACGTTCGTCTAACACTGCATTTGCCTGATCCTTAATAATCATTCCATCGCTGATTTCAATGATCCGTTCGGCATGATTGGCAACCTGCATGTCATGCGTAACCAGAATGATCGTGTGTCCACGGGCGTGCAACTCGTGGAGCACTTTCATCATCTCCTGCCCGCTTTTGCTATCAAGTGCACCGGTCGGCTCATCTGCCAGGATTACGTCACCGCCATTCATAAGCGCACGGGCAATACTTACCCGCTGCTGCTGACCGCCTGAGAGCTGGTTGGGACGGTGATCACATCGATCTCCGAGCCCGAGACGGCTTAGAATCTCCCGGGCACGTGTTCGACGTAAGCTTTTATTCACACCGGAATAGATTGCCGGGATTTCAGTGTTCTGGGTGGCGGTTAAGTGGGGCATCAAGTGATAGCGCTGGAAGATGAAACCGAAGTAATCACGCCGTAACCTGGCCAATTCGTTACTGGAGAGCTCTCCTGTTTCCTGTCCATCAATCCGGTAACTCCCCTCACTCGCCCGGTCGAGACAGCCGAGGATATTCATGAGAGTTGATTTTCCGGAACCGGAGGCCCCTACGATGGCGACCATTTCGCCGCCGAAGATAGTCAGGTCGATCCCTTTTAGTACCGGGATCTTCTGTTCACCGCTGACAAAGCTTCTCCCTAAACCCTTGAGTTCGAGTAATGGCTTATCCATAATCAGTGCTTCCCGCGTGGCGGCATGTTACTGGATTCAGTTTTTGGTAATGACGTGCTGTCACCGACAACCACCTTTTCCCCTTCGCGCAGTCCTTCAAGCACCTGCACCTGTACGTTGTTGGAGATGCCGGTACGAATGTTCCTCGATTGCGCGATACCGCCTTCAAGTACTTTCACTGTTGTGCGACCATCTTTCTGCGTATCCCCCAAAGCTGAAACCGGAATACAGAGAGCCTGTTTGACCTGATTCAGGACTATGGTTACCTGGGCTGTCATGGAAACCTTCAGTTTGTTGTCGACGTTAGGCACTTCGAACAATCCGTAGTAATAGACCGCTGAACTGCTACTGGAACTTGTGCTGCTGTTTGTTCCGCTTGAAACCGGTCCGGGCTCAATTGCACGCAATTTGCTGTAATACCTTTTATCGGCATCGCCCAACAGAGTAAAATATGTCTCTAAGCCCGGTTTCACTCTGGTCACATCGGCCTCGGATATTTTAGCCTTGACGGTCATGGTGTCGAGAGTGGCAAGTGTGATAATTGTCGTTGCTGATTGGGTAGAGACAACGGTTTGACCTTCCTCGGTATCAATGGATATGACAACACCATCAATCGGTGCATTTATTCTCGTGTATTCAAGATTTGCCCGTGCCGTATCCACTGCAATGGTGGCCTTGTTTATTTGTGCTTCAAGAGCTGCTATGTCATATCGGGTACTTTCAAGTTGTGATTGTGCGATCTCCATATCCGCTTTGGAGGTGGCATCCTTGGCGCTCATCAGCTTCTGGCGTTGATACGCACGGTTATACTGTTTCAACAACTCCTGCCTGGAGCGTTTCTGAGCACGCAGGTTTTCTACCTGAGCCTCGGCATCCTTCAGAGCGTTCTTCTGTATTACCGGATCGATCTCAGCCAGCAGTTGTCCCTTTTTTACCTTGCCGCCCAAGGCAACGCGCAGAGTCTTCAGCTGACCAGAAACCTGAGCCCCTACTGCTACAGTTTTGAAAGCCTTTAGTGTGCCGCTAGCTAAAACGCTCTCTTCCAGATCCATCTTGACCGCATCGGCAGTGATAAATGTGGCCTTGGGTGTACTGAAGAAAAAATTCTTTGCTGCCAATCCACTCCCCAGTATGGTCAGAGCGATAATTATGCTGATTATGACCGTCTTCTTTTTCGGAGCATTCATGGTTGGTTTCCTTTGCTGCTAACTGCATTAATACCGGCCAGAGCGAACGTGACCACGTGGTCGGCAAAAGCAGTGATGTCTTCAATTATGGTTGGCATATTTTTATCCTTGGTCCGCCTGGCTATGCGCTGCATGATCATGGGATGGACACAGATGCTGATGATGCTGATCTCGCAAAAATGCACCTGCTCTTCAGTAGCCTCCGGTCCCAACAGTTCCCGGACGACTGCCGAAGTTTGCTCTCTCATTGGGATAAGTTCGCTCTTCATGACTTCCTGTAACAGGCCGGTAGGGTTTATCATCTCCATCTGGGCTATGAAGAAGTCCTTATTGTTCTCGTCGGCAATACGCCGGATCATTGCAGTGAGTTGGCCACGTAACCGCTCTTCGGCAGGAGAGGCTTCATTTATGCCACCGTCCAATGGGTATGTCATGAGCGACTCGGTGAATGAATGACGCCATGTTTCCTGATAGAGGGCTTCCTTGCTGCCGAAGTGATAATTGACCGCCGAGATGTTCGCCTCTGCCCGCAAGCAGATTTCGGCTACCGTTGCATCGCGGAACCCTTTTTCTATAAAGACATCACCCGCCACTGCCAGCAGCTTTTCCTTTTTTGCTTCTGATTTTTTCCTGATCATAATGGCCTCCAAAAAAACAAAATGGTTATTTCAAATACTAATTTGAAACAACCATTTTAAAATGTCAAACAGAATTACGGAAACCTTGCTCTCAATTGAATAGCTAACAGAGTTAGCGGCTTAAAGATCCGGTATTACTAACGCACAACGTGCTAAGCGTAGGTCTTAATACTGGATTTTCCACTGTATGGTGAACGTTCTTTCTCCTTTCCCGTTTCAGTTGTCATTCTTTCATCCAGACAGTCAAGCAATCTGCACAGCATGTCACTAGGTGTCTTTTGTCCCTTCATCAGCAGGAACACATAACTTCTATTGCATCCCAGTATTTCGGCCATGCTGTCACCTGTTAAGCCGTGACGATCTTTAAAGTTCCTTATTGCATCAGGTGTCCATTCCACGCTTTCACCCTCCCCTCTATTCGAGACGTATGACAATGCGTTTACTGAGTAGACTATTGTCAAGTGAAAAAAGCATGATATCCTTGTTAAAATATTTGGAGGAGGTATTATGGATACCAAGAATTTAGAATTAAAAATGCAGAGATTTTATTGTCTTATGAACATGGAACATTTTCAAACGTTGATTGAAGACTATGAAAACTATGGAAGTCCTCTTGGTGTAGATTTTTGCAAAGCACAGATTGAGTTTCATCAGAGTTGCCTTGAAAGTTGTCGAACTGATTTTGTTCAAATTGACTCCGAATTAGCGGCATTGGACAATTAGCACGATATTTTGCACACGGCATTTTCTGGTCTTATCTATCAGCCTGTAATGAGTACCACCGGGCCACGTACCTCGACGACGGTACCGATTGGATTATCGTCGTTTATATTGGGTACTGGCAATGGTTCCATGTAATGCACCTCATTCGGTGGCGATGGATCGTACGTAGGGGCGGTCTTGTGCCCGCTCTGCCAAAGTCAAAGTCGGGCGACCACAAAGGTTCGCCCCTACGAAACTATCTCTATCTGTGGTTCAATAATGATCTCCGATTTAACCGAATTGGCTAACGCCAATGGAACAAGTCGAGTCAGCTCTGGCCGGTCATTCTCTGTCACCTGATAGGCGGCTACCCGGCTGACCGTCCCGTACGGTTTACCAATCCCGCTAAAGGGAACAATCGAAATTTATTCACTATGCTACTCATTTTTGTCGCACCTCATCCTCCGCCTCGCGCTTCATTTTTGTGAAGTAGGCATCAGCATCCAGCATACGTTGTTGGTCAGCGTCCACATTGTCCGCTTAAACCTCGCATATCCACGCATCGCCAAATGGGTCCAGATTTATCAGTTCCGGCTTCATTTCCAAGGTAAGGGTTCACAGCTACAATCTTTCCTGAAACCGGAGAGGCAAGCTTGACATTTGCCTTGATTGTTTCAACCTAAAAACGGCTTTTGAGTCCACGAAAAGCACGAAAAAACACGAAAATTAAAACATTACAGTAAAACAGTGATTCACCAAGCAGGTTACGTCGTGAAGTTGTTTATCTTTCTGATTTCGTTCGTGTATTTCGTGCTTTTCGTGGATAACTGCTTTTTATAGGTTCAATTGAGGCAAACTCATCGTCAAGAGCAGGACCGTTCCTGCCGGTTTTACGTCGATAAAGGCAATATCGCCACTCAGCTGCTGCAGATAATCAGAGAGTCCTAACACACCCGCCCGTTCGTTATCCTGCCCCAAACACCTTCACCTGAATAATGGCAGCTTTCATCCACCCGGAACGTGAATTTATAGATAGTTACTTCCAAATAATCAACCTTAGGTCTCTCCTGTCACATGCAATAATCTGTGCTGAATAGCAAGCGTATCTGTTTGATTTTATGGAGAAACAGCTATAATTGTTTGATATATCCGTAAAAGCAGATATAGTTACCAAATATTTTTTCTGGAGGGTTCCAATGTCCGAACATCTTACCCGCAAGCTTTCTTTCCTCGACCGCTGGCTGACTCTCTGGATCTTCGCCGCCATGGCGCTGGGTGTTGGCCTGGGCTATTTTATACCCGGTACCGAAGCCTTTATCAACTCCTTCCAGATCGGCACCACCAACATTCCGATAGCCATCGGGCTCATTGTCATGATGTATCCACCCTTTGCCAAGGTGAAGTACGAGGACATGCCGGAGGTGTTCAAGAACAAGAAAATCCTTGGCTTGTCTCTGGTGCAGAACTGGATCATCGGGCCGGTGCTGATGTTTGTGCTGGCGGCTCTGCTGCTGCCGGACAAGCCGGAATATCTTGTGGGGTTGATCATGATCGGCCTGGCACGCTGCATTGCCATGGTGATTGTCTGGAATGAACTGGCAAAAGGGAATACTGAATATGCTGCCGGACTGGTCGCTTTCAACAGCATCTTCCAGGTGCTCTTCTACAGCGTCTACGCCTGGATATTCATTACCGTTCTGCCGCCGCTGGTCGGACTAAAGGGTATGGAAGTGAATGTCAGCATCGCCGAGATTGCCAAGAGTGTCTTTATCTATCTCGGTATTCCCTGTATCGCAGGTGCTTTGACCCGACTGATCGGTGTCAAGGTAATGGGCAAAGAGCGCTATCACCGTGAGTTCGTGCCGAAGATCGGCCCGCTGACCTTGATCGCTCTGCTGTTCACCATTGTGGTGATGTTCAGCCTCAAGGGCAACCTGATCGTCCAGTTACCGTTAGACGTAGTTCGAATTGCTATCCCACTCTCCATCTATTTTATCGTCATGTTTGTGGTGTCATTCTGGATGGGTAAAAAGTTGGGTGCCGACTACAGCAAAACCACCACCCTGGCTTTTACCGCCGCCAGTAATAACTTTGAACTGGCTATTGCCGTGGCGATTGCAGTTTTCGGTCTCAATTCCGGTGCGGCTTTTGCGGCAGTTATCGGACCCCTGGTAGAAGTGCCGGTCATGATCGGCCTGGTTCATGTTGCCTTCTGGTTTCAGCGGCGCTGGTTTCCCGGACAGATCTGAGGTGACTGTTGAATTCCCCGGAATCAAAAGATCAGACAATTCCTCAGAAGATTATTCGCAGCGTTGTGGAGTTATGCACCGACTGTGATACCTGCCGTACTCTGATGGATCAAGACTGCCTGTTTTTCCCCGAACTCTACCGACTTTGGGATCAAGAGAAAGAAAGCGGCGTCTCAATTAGCGAAACGCAACTACGGAGACTGGCAGATCTCTGTACTCTTTGCGGTCTCTGCCCCTGCCCAAAAATACCCGCTGACATTATGGAGGCAAAGAGTCGCTATATCGACCGGGAGGGGTTGCCCCTGACAATCCGGCTGCTCACGGATGTTCCCCGACTCGCCCGTATGTGCGGAACCTTCCCAAAACTGGTTAACGCCCTGCAGTCGAATAAATCTATCAGTTTACTGTTAAAAAGAGTGACTCACGTCCATCCCGAACGGCAACTCATCATGTTTCCTGAACAAAATTTTTTCCAATGGGCTGCGGAAAGAGGATTGACCAGCAGAAAGAAAGGTGAGCGTAACGCAGCTTATTTTGTCGGCTGTTCCGCCGGCTATCTTTTCCCCCAGGTAGGCCGGGCAACGGTAGAGGTGCTGGAGCGCAACGGCGTGACAGTGTATGTGCCGTCACAGCAGTGCTGCGGCATGCCGCATCTTGCGGAAGGCAACCGCAATGCCACGCTTGCATGCGTCAGATCCAACACCGGCAATCTACTGACATCGATTGAGGCTGGTGACGATCTTATCTGCTCCTGTCCAACCTGCGGGTACTTCATGAAGAATCTCCTCAAGGAAAAGGCGTATTATTCAGATGCGTACCAGCATTCGGTGAATTCCGGCGAGGATGAATTGCGGATGCCACACCCAAGTCACGGGGACAAAAAATATCGGATTCTTAAAAAATCGATATTCCGAAATATCCTTAATGATGACGGCTACTTTTCATCCATTGACCCCATGTCCCGCATCAACCTCGCCGAACAGATCTCCGACGCCGGTGAGTATCTGGCCCGTCTCCTTGCCGAGGAAAGAGTTAATATCCGCTTTAGCTCCATAACTGAAAGGATGGTCTACTTTGCTCCCTGTCATCAGCGGGAGCAGAAAATGGGCCGCCCCTACCTTGAACTGCTGGGGCAGATTCCAGGGTTGACCATTGACTCCATAGGAGGAGGTATCGACTGTTGTGGTATGGGCGGCAATTTCGGCTTCAAGACTGATTTCCACGAAAAATCCCTGATTATTGGTAAACCACTGATGGAGAAAATCCGTAAAAAGGCACCACAGGCGATCATCACCGATTGTATGAGTTGCAGACTACAGTTCAATCATGTTCTCCCCTACCCTGTCTTCCACCCGATGGAAATTCTGGCCAGGGCCTATCAAAACGCATCATCCTGAATAGTGCTGAACCAAACTATAAACAGGTTTTCTTCATAGAGTAAATGTCGTATGTTCAAAAAACATGAATTATGAATTCACATTATGCATCGATTTAAGGGGACAAAACTATGGCGGTAAAGGCAATTTCATTTGTGGCAAAATCAGGCACCGGCAAGACGACCCTGCTAGAAAAGGTTATAGCCCGCCTTAAAGAGCTCGGCTACAAAGTTGGGGTAGTCAAGCACGACGCCCACCGTTTCGATATTGATTATCCGGGTAAGGACAGCTACCGCCTCACTGCAGCCGGTGCTGATACCACGCTGATATGTTCACCGGAAAAGCTTGCCCTGATAAAGAAGCATGCGGTATCACCCTCCATTGAAGAAATGCTGGAAGAGTATTTCAGCGATGTCGATATTGTTTTGACCGAAGGATTCAAAAAAAGCTCAATGCCGAAAATCGAGCTGCATCGCCGTGAGCGGAGCGCCACTCTGCTCTGCCGGGGTGAAGAGCACGACCCGACTCTCGTGGCAGTAGCAAGTGATGAACCGCTGGATCTTGACGTGCCGGTTCTTGATCTGAATAACACCGAAATGGTGGCTCGTTTCATTGAACAGTATTTTCTGAATCAAACGCACTGAAGGAGCAGACACATGGTTAGTATTTCAGAGGCTCGCCGGATTGTATTACTGCAGGCAAAACGGCTCCCGGTTGTCACCGTTCCGCTGTTGGAGAGTCTTGGAATGGTGCTTGCTGAAGATGTCAGGTCCCCCTGGGACATACCTGCCGCCGACAATTCTGCAATGGACGGCTACGCCTTTTCTCATGCCTCGCTTCAAGGGATGTTTCTGCCGGTCTGCGGCTTCCTGCCAGCCGGCACTATCCGGTCAGAAACCATTCCGCCGGGGCAGGCAATTAAAATCATGACCGGTGCGATTATTCCGCCTGACTGCGATACCGTGGTTCCCCTTGAAGACGTGCAGGAAACTCCTGAAGGCATTACATTTAAGGAAGTATCAATGCCAGGTTCTCATGTCAGAAAGCGCGGCGGGGATGTCAGCGCTGATGAGCTTGTCTTCACTGCAGGCACGTTAATCAGGCCGCAAGAGGTTGGTATGCTCGCCTCTTTCGGGAGAACAGCGGTGCATGTTTACCGAAAACCTGTGGTGGCAATCCTCGCGACCGGTGATGAACTGGTGGAACCGGGCGGGGAGCGGCTGCCGGGAAAGATCATCAACAGCAACAGCCTCAGCGTTGCGGCACAAGTAGTGGAAGCTGGCGGCACACCGGTTTTGCTCGGGATTGCCCGTGATGACCGGGAGGTTACCCGTGCAATGCTGCAAAATGGCCTTACAGCTGACGTCATTATTACTTCAGGCGGAGTGTCGGTTGGTGACCATGACTTTGTGAAAGAGGTCATCGAGGAGATGGGAGGAGAACTCAAATTCTGGAAAATCAACATGAAGCCGGGAAAGCCGCTCGCTTTTGCCGTTGTTGCCGACAAGCCGCTCTTTGCCTTGCCGGGCAATCCGGTGGCCGCCATGGTTGGTTTTGAAATGTTTGTTCGTCCGGCTCTGCTTGCCATGATGGGGCATACCCGTATTATCCGGCCGCTTGTCAGGGCCGTCGTCACCGAACCTATTCACAACAACGGTGACCGCCCGCACCTGATTCGTGCCCTGGTAGAATTACAAGACGGAAAATACCACCTCAAGACCACCGGCGATCAGGGATCGGCGCGGCTTTCATCACTGACACTTGGCAACGCTCTTGTTCTTATACCTTCAGGGGCTGTAGTCAATGGAGGCGATGAAGTGGACGCTTCGCTTCTGGATAGAGTTTTTGAGATGCAGGAATGAGCAAAAACAGGGCTTGACATCCCGCCCCTAACAGACTATATGATTATATAGTCATACAACTGAAGGGGGATCATATGAAGGATCTTGTTGAGTACCGTGCAGAAATCCTGAAATCGTTAGCCCAGCCAACACGTCTGAAAATTATTGATTTTCTCCGCGATGGTGAACGCTGCGTCTGCGAAATATTTCCTGCCATCAGTGAAGAACAGTCCAACACTTCCCGGCACCTCAACATGATGCTCTCTGCCGGAGTGCTATCCCGGCGCAAAGAAGGTCTCAAAATCTATTATGCCATCAACCACCCGGAGATTCTGGAAGTCATGGATATTGTCACACGTATAGTGAAGCAGGATATTTCCAGACGGCACAAACTTCTGAAAACATAGTAGGTTAAGCTATTTTTTTATCATTTTATGTGAGTGATCAATCCGTTACTCATGGAGTAAGCCATGCTGAAAAATTTTGCTGATTACGTTGTCTTTACACTTATTGGTCTCGTTCCGGGGTCGCGTGGCGGTGAAGCGCTTGACTTTTTCATTTATGACACGCTGAAGATATTCTTACTTCTGACGACAATTATCTACATAGTGGCCATTATTCGCACCTCCTTCCCACCGGAAAAGACCAAACGGGTGCTCTCTCACAAACGGGAATATGTCGGCAACATTCTGGCTGCCCTGCTTGGCATTGTCACCCCCTTCTGCTCCTGCTCAGCGGTGCCGCTCTTTATCGGCTTTGTCGAATCGGGCGTGCCGTTGGGAGTGACCTTCTCGTTTCTAATCTCCTCACCGATGGTTAACGAAGTAGCGTTGATAATGCTCTGGGGGCTGTTCGGCTGGAAGATCGCCCTGATCTATATCGGCACCGGTTTGGTCGTGGCAATTGTCGCAGGGATCATTATCGGAAAACTGAAGATGGAAAAGTACGTTCAGGATTATGTCTGGAAGATGCAGGTCGGAAACGCCGAAATTGTGCCGCTGACGTTCCGTGAGAAGCTGAGCTATGCCCTTGAATACACACGTGAACTGCTGAAAAAAATCTGGCCCTATGTCGTGGTCGGGGTCGGACTGGGAGCATTCATCCACGGGTATGTACCGCAGGATTTCCTGGCGCGCTGGGCAGGGCCGGACAATCCCTTCGCCGTTCCAATTGCTGTTGCACTGGGTGTTCCGCTCTATTCAAACGCTGCCGGTGTTATCCCCATTGTCCACGCTCTTATGGAGAAAGGAATGGCAATCGGCACCGTACTGGCCTTTATGATGGCGGTTACTGCGCTGTCACTTCCGGAAGCGATTATTCTCAAGAACGTCTTGAAGAATAGGCTGTTAGCGGTATTCTTCGGGATATTGACATTTGCAATTGTCTGTGTCGGGTATCTGTTTAACGCCATACTCTAAAGGGCATAAAATCATGCAAGATAAACTCTACACACGCGCCGGCTATCTGGCGCTGTTCACCATATTTTATAATATCGCAGAAGGTCTGGTTTCAGTCTGGTTCGGTTTTGCCGATGAAACCCTCTCACTGTTCGGCTTCGGCGTGGATTCGTTCATCGAGGTGATTTCTGCGGTCGGTGTCTGGCATATGCTCAAACGGATACGCCACAACGGAGGCGAGTCCCGCGATGAATTTGAACGGAGGGCGCTGCGGATTACCGGTACGGCATTTTACCTGCTGACCGCCGGACTGCTCCTGTCGGCGGGAATAAACCTGTACAGCGGGCACAAGCCGGAAACCACACTGTGGGGGATCATAATCTCGCTCGCCTCCATGTCATTCATGTGGTATCTGATCCGCCAGAAAACTTTTGTCGGAACAGCCCTTGGCTCGCAAGCAATTCTGGCTGACGCAGCCTGCTCCCGTGCCTGCCTGTATCTCTCACTTGTGCTGATGGTTGCCAGCATCGGCTACCAGGCGACCGGCATTGGTTCGCTGGATTCAATCGGAGCACTCCTGATTTCATGGCTGACGTTCCGTGAGGGACGGGAAGCGCTTGACAAGTCGCACGGGTTAAACTGCTCATGCAGTTGCAGCTGCGGCTCCAGCACGGAGACAAAGCAATGAGCTCTATTGATGCTGGAATAACCGGGAAATTAAAGATCGCCATCGCGCTGACGGCTGTGACGTTAATCGCCGAGGTTGCTGGCGGCTTCTGGACCAACTCTCTGGCGCTACTCTCGGATGCCGCGCACGTCTTCCTGGATCTGTTTGCCCTGATCCTTTCGCTGGTAGCGATCAAACTGTCAGGGCTGCCCTCCTCTGATCGTCATTCCTTCGGTTTTCATCGCAGCGAAGTTTTTGCCTCCTTCATTAACGGGCTGACGGTCTTCCTGATGGGTGCCGGCATCATGTATGAGGCAGTGGTCCGTTTTTCCCATCCGGAGGAGGTCAGGAGCCTCCCCATGCTGCTGATTGCCGCAATTGGCCTGGTCATGAATCTGCTGGCCGCCGGGGCACTGCATAGTCATTCCCATGATGATCTTAACGTTAAAAGTGCCTTCCTGCATGTCATCGGTGATGCAGCTGCCTCGGTAGGGGTTATCATCGGAGGTGCAGTTATGTACTACACCGGCTGGTTTATGCTGGACAGCTTGATTTCGGCAGCCATCGGCCTGTTGATACTGACCGGTGCCGGGCGCATTCTGCGTGATTCCACCCATATCCTGATGGAAGGGGTGCCACGGGGAATCGATTTCAACGGCGTGGCAGATGCCATTCGTTCTGTGGATGGGGTCAAGGATCTGCATCACCTGAACATCTGGACGGTCTGTTCGCACATCCTTGCCCTTTCCGTACATATCGACTGCCAAACGGAACTGGAGATCACCAGAGCTGACATCCTGCACCGCATTGAGCATCTGCTGGCGGAGCGCTTTAACATCACCCACACCACAATCCAGATGGAGTGCGCCGCCTGCCTGAACGGCACGGTGATAAAAGAGCTGAATCATCAGGAACGACATGACTGCGGTCATGATCACTAATCCATAAGGAGTAACAATCATGAAAATCGAGATTTTGGGAACCGGCTGTGCAAAATGTAAAACGCTTTATGAAAACACCAGGGCGGCAGTGCAGGAAAAAGGGATCGAAGCTGAAATTGTCAAGGTCGAGGACATCCCTTCCATCATGAAACACGGCGTCATAAGCACACCGGCGCTGGTAGTTGACGGACAGGTGAAATTTTCCGGCAAAGTTGCCTCCATTGCCGAGATTATTGGGATGCTATGAGAAAAAATATTACTTCAACATTTCTGATAGCATGTTGCCTGGTTACTGTTTCAGCTATCGCTGCCGAACTCCCTTCCTCAAATGATGCCGTCATCCGTGCCGCTCTGGCCTCAGGAAAACCCACCGTGGCAGACTTTGGCGCCCGCACCTGCATCCCCTGCAAGAAGATGGCACCGATTCTGGAAGAACTGAATCGCGAAATGAAAGGCAAAGCAAATATTACCTTTACCGACGTCTGGGCAACACCGGATCTTGCCAGGAAGTATGGTGTTCAGATGATACCGACCCAGATATTTTTTGACGCCAAAGGTAAAGAGGTCAAGCGTCATATGGGGTTTATTGATAAAGCGGATATACTCAAAGAGCTCAAGGCGGCAGGACTGAAATGAGTCTCTTCGACAACATCGAACAGATCGTCACACTCTATCCGCTGGTCGCCTTCGGCGCAGTCTTTCTGGCGGGAGTTGTCTCGTCCGCATCGCCCTGCGTACTGGCAACCATCCCGCTGGTGGTCGGTTTTGTCGGCGGCTACAGCGATGGCGATCGCGGCAGGGCCTTTCGCTATTCCCTGGCCTTTGTTCTCGGATTGTCGTTAACCTTCACCGCTTTTGGCGCGGCGGCAGGACTTTTCGGCACCATGTTCGGCACACTGGGAGGCCCGTGGTATCTTATTGCCGGAGCAATTGCGCTGGTCATGGGTGGTCAGCTGATGGGACTATATGAGATCCGAGTGCCGATCAAGCGTGACTTCAAACCGAAGCGCGGCGGGATTGCGGGCTCCTTCCTGTTAGGGCTGTTCTTTGGAGTCGTCTCATCCCCCTGCGCTACGCCGGTATTGGTGGTGCTATTAACCCTGGTGGCTGGAAAAGGCCAGGTACTGTACGGTATCGCTCTGTTATTCTGCTACGCCATCGGACACTGTCTGTTGATGCTCTTTGCCGGAACCTTCACCGGCTTTGTAGAGGGGTTTGTCAAGGCACAGGGTGTGGTCAACTTCTCACTCTGGGCCAAACGGGTCAGCGGATTGTTAGTCGCGTTGGTTGGTGGCTGGTTTGTATGGCAGGGGATCTGAAGGTAATGGCCGCAGTTTGAGTGCGGCGTTATTTGAAAAATATGGAGTACGTTGCGGTAGTGAAGCCGTGAGAGTGCCGAAGGCTGCGCCATCAGGCACAGCCTTCTCCAGGTTCATATTACACAAAATCAATGGTCTTTCACTGTTGCTTTCCTCTCCTACAATCCTTTTAAATCTTTTCCTGCCGAAAATTTACCGCTTTTTGATGCGGCGATCTGAATCTCAGCGCCAGTCTGTGGGTTCCGGCCTTTACGGGCTGCACGTTCGGAAACACTGAATGTGCCGAATCCAGGAAAAGTAATTTTATCACCGGCCTTCAACAACTTGGTGGTTACTGCAATAAACGCCTCAACCGTCTCTGCTGCCACTGTTTTTGGCACTTCCAGCTCTTCTGACACTGCTGCTATAAACTCTGCTTTAGTCATGTCTTTCTCCTTTTTATTATGGCGTATTGTCCCCGAATAATCGGCTCCGTTTCAGCAATAGTGATAACACGTTTAGCCCTCTCGTACAAACAACAAACCTTCTCGTCAGCTGAAATTCTTTCCAGAGTGGCTCAATACACCGCATATCCATCAAGCCACGGTTGAATAAACAGCTCCATCGCCTCCAGGTTGAGCGCCAGGAGGTTGCCATGTCTCGGTTGAAGATTAGTGAACGCGCCGTTGTCAAGGCGGATATGGATTGTTGTCAGTGATGACCGTATCTGCTCGAGATTGTGGATCGTGTGGCCGGTAATGAGACGCCTGCCACCAAGTTTCGCCAAGTCAACATATCCTGTCCTTCTCCAGAGTGTATATTCACAACCGCTTTGATGTATCGGGTCATTCCTGCTCATATCCAGGCCGGCGTGAACAAACACAAATTGATCATCACACCGGGAGAATGGAAGCTCCTTGAGAAAAGTTGTATACCGCGCCGGGACATCCTGTATTTTATCAACGCCGAAACTTTTCAATACCACTTTACTCCAGGACTCTAGCCAAAATTCCGAATACTCGTCATGTTCCCCGGTAAATGTCCGTAGCATCATATCGTCATGATTGCCTCGAACGGGCCGGACGTCGAAGCCGTTACTGAGCAGCCGCAGAATTGTATCAAGAACGCCCTTGCTATCCGCTCCACGGTCAACGTAATCACCCAACAGATAAAGCGTGTCGTCATGCTTCAGGCTGATTTGCTTCAGGAGGGCAAGGAAGGTTTTACTGCCGCCATGTATGTCACCGATTACGTAACGCATACCGGAACATTACAGGATATGCCCGCTGGTGGACAACAGAAATTTTCCGAAATACTATAGCCGTCTGGGGTCGGGTTGTGGTTCTGACAGAGGTGTAGCAAAAATTAGGTCACTAAAACAAAAAAAACCTACAGACTTGACGTAAGCATAGATAGAAGTGTACACGTTTTTTAATAAAACCCGGAGAGATTAAAAAATGCTATCAACGTTAGCTCGTCTTCGGAACCTCAACGTACTGGTCAGTACGCCTCGGCGCCTCAACCCTTCCCGCCCTGATTTCATCTTTGATTTTATATTTGTATAATTTCCCCTGTTAATCTGGCCCTTCAAAACGCCATCCGGCTTGAACTCTTTATCAAACTTGATGTCCTTAATTGCGTTGACACCTCCCTGCTCCGGGTGTATTTTTTCAACACTTAATAGAGAAAATTCGTAATCTTAACAAATATTTCCTGGTCCAAATATTGAGTGGCAGGGATAGGCATGCTAATTCAATTTTTCAATCAAGATGATATTAATAGTATAGTTTCGTCACGGGAGGTGTCCTATGGCGAGAACAATGCGGATTCAAGAAGATGAACTTCAGCAAGCTTCTAAGCTTCGTGATGAGGCAGCCACAGCTACTGAATTTCGTAAGGCCATGACAGTCATCCTGATGGCCAAGTTGGGCCTTGACCACAACAGTACTGCTGAGTTGTTAGGTACGAGTCGTTGTACAACATTCAGGGATCGTCTTGATATTCGCAATCAAGGTGATCCTAATAAGGGATCGTGGGGTAGTCGCCGTCGCTTTACAATGTCTATGGACGAGGAACGTGAGTTCCTTCTCGAATGGGCAAACGAGGCAAAGTCAGGTGGTGTTCTTGCTGTTCCACCAATCCATGCAGCCTTGGTAAAGCGTTTGGGTCGCCCCATTGCCCCATCTCATACCTATCGAATGTTGGCTCGGCATGGATGGCGCAAAGTGCAACCGGACACTAAGCATCCAAAGAGCGATCATGCAGCACAGGAAGAGTTCAAAAAAACTCTCTGAAATTGTGGACGCCGCCTGCGTAAAGAACCATAAAAATTTGCCAGTTCGCCTCATGTTTAGGATGAGGCCCGTTTCGGAAGGATGTGATCCTCGTTCCTGCTGGTCCCTGGCACCCTATGGACCTGTGGTCAACCTGGCATTGATTCGAGAGTTCCGGTACGAATACGCCGCTGTCAGCCCATGGGATGGTGCCCTTGACTACATGACTGCGGAAAAGATGCATACCGAAAACATGAGTCGCTTTCTTGAACAAGTCAGCACGACACACAAAGATAATTTCATCGTTATGGCTGTAGATGGTGCTTCATCCCACAAAAGTAAGGATCTCAAAATTCCAGAGAACGTTGCATTTGTAATGTTGCCACCATATTCACCGGGGCTAAATCCAGCTGAACAGATATGGAATTCTCTACGGAAAAACTACTTCGCCAACAAGGTCTTTGATTCACTTGACGCCGCAACTGAACAAAGCAGAGCAAGGTTTGTCCGATATGGCTGCCAATCGGGAAGCTATAACAAGCTTAACCAACCAGCCATGGATCAAAAGTATCGAATTGTTTGCAACTTAGAATAAGAATGTAAACAGTTCGTCCTGTGACATTTAAACTGTGATCACAACTCTAAATGGCGTAGAGGGGAAAATGCCGCAACTTTATAGAGATAAAAAATACATGACGTTTCTTCGCCATAATCATCAAATCAAAATAAGCCTTCACTTATCCAATGATACCGATGTTGACGTGGATGCCGTGATTGTCGGCATAGACGGCACGGTCTTGCATCTTAAAACTTTTGGAAACTGCGATAAGGAGCTTTCTGAAGTTCCAGTTGGAACCTCTGTAGTAATTTTGAGTAGTGACACATGGGCATTCTGCCGTTTTTATGGCACTCTGGGGCAGGCATTTGGAAGCAACATTTCTGTGCAACTGCACGGACAACCTGATATTAAACAGCGCAGAGACTATTTCAGACTCGACATTCAGATGCCGGTGATCTGCAAATCTCCTCATGATCAGCAGTTAAGCAGTCTGGAAGGAACCTGGAAAGCGTGTCGTTTGATGCATAAACATAGTGGCCAACCATGTATTAAGCCGTTTAATGACAGCTTCAAAGTACTGAACTGGGGTGATGGAATAGTGGTTGAGCCCTGCATGGTAAACCTTAGCGGTGGTGGTCTAAAAATGATTATGGCAGAAACATTTAAGCATGGCCATCTACTTGAATTGACTATTTTTTTACCTGCTCCTTCAATCAGGGCAATTTTTGCAGTTGCATCTGTAATTCGTTCAACAGAGGTAAGCTTCGGTATAGACAACCTTAAAGCCTATAGTGTTGCAATGAAATTTGTTTTTATAACAGAAATGGATCGGGAAAGAATCATATCCCACATTTTTAATGAGCAACCGGAATAGCTGATTTGTCATATCCTATTGAAAATTAGCCGGTTGTACTCTGACTTTTAGTAACTATTTTATTTATTGACGGGTTTTTTAATGAACTACGGTCGTTATCAAATAATTAAAGAGGTTGGTCACGGTTCCATGGGGGTTGTATACCAAGGACGGGATCCAAACATAGATCGTATTGTCGCCCTTAAAATACTTCGACAGGATCGAATGAGTACGGGAGATTTCGCCAGACGCTTCATCAAGGAGGCCAAAGTAATCGGACGCCTTTCCCATCCCAGTATAGTTACAATCTTTGACGTTGGTGAAGATCAGGGAACCGTCTATATAGCCATGGAGTTCCTTGAGGGTATTCCTCTGTCTGATCTTATGAGTTCCGGAAGGCTCGAGCCTGACAAAATTGTAGACGTTGTAGCACAGATAGCCGAGACTTTGGACTATGCCCATAAAAAAGGGGTAATCCATAGAGATATTAAGCCCAGCAATATTGTTATGCAGCCTGACGGCAGAATCAAGATCACCGATTTCGGAATTGCCCACATCGAAGATCCGTTAGGCGCATTACAGACGCAGGCGGGTGATATAATGGGAACCCCTGCGTATATGTCACCAGAACAAGTACAGGGGGAAAAGGTAGATGGCAGGTCTGACCTGTTTTCTCTCGGAGTCATACTGTACGAAATGTGTGTAGGCTCCCGGCCATTTGGAGTAGGGGGCAAGAGCCTCGTCACGATTTTCAACGAAATATTGACATGTACACCGCCGGACCCAGTGAAAACCGCCCCCAATCTCCCCGATAAACTGGCAAACATAATCAATAAAGCCCTCCAGAAGGACCCTGAAAACCGATTTCAGACCGGGCGGGAAATTTCGGAGGCTTTAAGGAACTTTCTCAAGGCGCCGGAAATTGTCCCCCCTATTTCACCGATACTCTCACCTGTAGCAGAAAACAAACCACGGAAGTGGCTGCCAGTTGCTAGCGTTCTTCTTGTGTCTGCCATCGCCGGAGGAGTTTATTTCGCATCTCCACAGAAAACCAGCCAGTCATTACCGGATAATAAACCGGTAATGACTGAAAATGTCATTCCAAAAACTATACCCGAATCTGTACCGTCTGTTGAGACGAAGCTACCGGTTGAAAAACCATTGGCAGTCGACCAGCCACAGATAGAAAAAAAACAGGCTGTGCCGGTAGTTGTCCCGCAACCGATATTGCCCGAAAAAACAGTTGAGAAAAAGGTGCTCCTACCACCAAAAGCTCCTCAACAGCAGAAACCGGTCACGGTAGCGCCATCCACCAAGATTGAGCGAAAAATTGTACCCCCAAAAGCAGAATCCAGGAAGCCCGCAAAAACATCACAGGAAGCAAAGAGACCTGTACCTCAGAGTCGACTTGAATCTAAACCTGCAACGGATCTCCCGCTTACTCCGTTGGCACTGCCGAGATTTGCATTTCTGAAGGTTCGTTCAGTTCCGAAAGGCGCAAAAGTCTACATTGACGGCGCACTTAAGGGAACTACTCCTCTCAATATTAAGATGAGATTAGGTGAGTATTCGATGCGCCTCTCCAATCCAGGATATCATGACCAGGAAAGCAGGATAGTGCTGGATAAAATGAAGGATTATCCTATTGATAAAGAGCTTAAAGTGAAGTAGAAGATGGGGAGACATGAAAATTACAGCAGATATTAAATAACCGTTAGCTGACTTTACACGAGGCAATACACAATGCAAAAGTCCAACATATCAGTCACACGTTACGTGCTGTATGCAGTAACTTTATGCCATATATTAGTAATAACAATCGGTTGCGCCCCGAAGGCCATTGAAACGATTCAAGTGGAAAAAGGCTCCCCAATGCAGTTTTTCCCACAATCTGACCTGGAAAGCCGCTCCACCGACTACGTTGTACTTTTTCCAAAAGGCGGAGAGAGTTATGATTCTCTTGCCCAGAAATATCTGGGGGACAGAAGCCTAGGCTATCTTATTGCTGAGTTTAATAATCAGGCACAATTGAAGCCCGGCAAGGAAGTTGTCATCCCCGTAAGTGACTCGAATCCTGGCGGGATCTATCCTGATGGGTACCAAACCGTACCAGTTCTTTGTTATCACAGATTCAGTCTGCACAGGAGTTCTGACAAAATTACTGTCTCCGAAGAAACATTTGACAAACAGATGGCGTATCTCAAAAATAACGGCTACAACATCATAACGCTAAAGCAGTTGAACGAATTCATTGAATTTCGTCGCAAGCCACCGAAAAACTCTCTGGTAATCACTATTGATGACGCTGTCAAGGCAGTTAAAACAATTGCATATCCGATACTGAAAAAATATGCGTTTACTGCTGTGATTTTTGTTAATACTGACAATACAAAAATAAAGCAAAATTCAGTTTTCTTGAATTGGGATGAACTAAAAGAGTTAAAGAATTCGGGAGTATTTGAAATAGAATCGCACACTGCCTCACATAGCGATCTTACGACCATGAACGATGAGCAACTGCAGAGAGAGTTGGGCGATTCAAAACGTATTCTGGCTGAAAAGCTAGGAATCAATTCTCGTTTCGTTGCATACCCTTACGGACTATTTAACAATAACGTACTGGAAGTAATGAAGAGATATGATTACAAATTAGGGTTGACCGTAATTCGTGGTGCAAATGGAGCATTCAATCATCCATATGCTCTTAACAGATCCATGATATATAATAGTGAAAAGATAGAAGACTTTGCGAAAACGCTGTCAACTTACCAACGGGAAAAACAATGATCATTTTGTATAGACTGTTATCAATGAATTTCCGTCGTACGGTTACGGCCTTGATGCTTTTAACTGCTGCAGGATGTGCAGGAGTGTCCGCGCCAAAGCCTGATTCGAATGGATCCATTGTTCCTGTTCTCTCTACGCCGAAACCTGAGCATGGCAAAACATTGTCATGGGAAGCCACGATGATAAAATTTCTCAAAGAGGCAGCAATCTACGAGGCAAATGGAGATCTTGGGAATGCAGTAGAGTATGTAAAAATCGCCCTTACAATCGATCCGTCTAGTCCAACTGCTCGCGGAGAGTTGAATCGATTGATCTTGAAGCGCAATAGTGAGGCGGAGAAGTACTTTAACGCTGGTAAAGCCGCCCGCACCTCAAATGATAAGGAAGCAACCAGACTTTTTATTGCAGCCCTCGGAATCCGCCATGATTATCCTGAAGCGTTAGCATCTTTGAGGGAACTCCATATTGCTAAAGAGGAAGCTGTTTTACAAGCTAGATTAAAAAAAGAGGCTGCAAAGATTCACGGAAAAGCTAGTGCAGAAGATGAAGATATCGACGTAGCTAATTATTCTCTTGAGGTCGCTATCCTGTCATTTGAAGAAGGTGAGTATATGACAGCCATTCGCGAGTTTGAAAAAATAAAGTCTCGATATCCCAAAGATGAGGATATAACGCTATATTTGAATAGCTCGTATTACAACATGGGCATATCCTGGTTCTCCAAAAATGACTCCCGTAAGGCTCTTTCCTGGTTTACCAAGGTGGACAAGGGTTTTGAACGTGTCGATGATTTCATCAAGAAATGTAGGGAGAATCTAAGAGGGTCTACAGAAGAAATATTTAGAAACGGCTTAAAATATTATAAAAATAACAATTATATAGATGCCGCAGAAGAATGGAAATCTGTCTTGGAGATTGATCCTAGTCATAAGCAGGCAAAAAAATATTTGAGGCAAGTGAACAAAAGACTTAAGGCATCACGAAATAAATCTCGATAATTATCTGCCTGCTTTTTCCAGTATTGGACTTAGTTTGCTAACCATAGTCTTACATATAATGCACTCAAACACACTGCGAAAAATTTGTAAGAGGCTAAAATGTCTTCATTTACGCGAGAAACTCCCCGCTATGAAATGCAGCTGATCCACATTCAAGGCTCTCTCAAAGGGGAGATCAGCACCTTTGTGGCGGATCAGGTAACTATCGGCAGGCAGCAGAGCTGTTCGGTAAAATTTCCCCCTGAAGAAGAAGGGGTCTCCAGGAACCACGCCACGATTCAACGGGAAGGTAACCTTTTTCGATTGGTTGACACCAGCACATATGGGACGTTTGTTAACGGAAAGCGGGCAGGCGAAGCCACGTTTCTTCGTAGCGGCGATGTACTTGAAATAGGGCCTGGTGGCCCAAAGGTCAGCTTTCACGCTGAAATAGCAGAGGGCACCTCTACAGACTCCTATAAGATCCCGTCGTTAGCTCCGCAACTCGAACCGGAGAGTCCGCAAGTTTCTATCCGGTCAGTTTATGAGGAGCCTCCTTTAAAGATGTCTTCATCCTTCACCCTGCAACCACAACCACAACCACAACCACAACCACAACCACAACCACAACCACAACCACAACCACAACCACAACCACAACCACAACCACAACCACAACCACAACCACAACCACAACCACAACCACAGTCACAACCACAGTCACAACCACAGTCACAGTCAACTCCACCAAACACACAACCTCAAACAAGATCGGCCTTGCCGGTTGAGAGGGCTAAAGTGCCGCTGGTCATACAATTTGGCCCGGTCATAAGATCATATAACGAGCTACCGGTGATAATCGGATCGGATACAAATGCGGATTTTGTGCTGCAGACTCCTGGCATAAGTAGGCATCATCTGCAGTTATTCTATTCCCGTGGTGAGTATTGGATTAAAAACCTTGTCGGCGTCAGTATCGTCGCGGTCAACCATGTAAAAATGGACACAGAGGTACAACTCAGACCATTTGACGAGATCGAGTGCTGCCCCGGTGGACCGACTTTTAGATTTATTGGTGAGGGACGACTTGTAGAGGTTGAACAGAATCAGGCTTCCTCATGGCCTGCTCAGGAAGCCCACTCATCCCCCTCTCCAGAGAGTCAGTTGTCTAAAAATGAAGAGGGTGGATTTTTTTCTAAATTTATAAAGGGGTTTAAAAAATAGATTACAAAGAATATTTCCCCCATCCCTACTAAGAGGAATTTATGGCCAAACCAGAGACTTCACATCGTGCTATATCGCTCCTGCCTTTTCTCCAGCCATCCAACCGTTCGCCTAGACTTGCTCTGATAGAAGGGACTTCAGATGCATCGTATCCATTTGCCATGGTGGACGACTCCGCTCCCTTTTCGCGCGTTATCAGGGGAGCGTTTCTTACCGATGCCGGCAGTAGACTTAAAAACGTGTTTCTGGTTCTGCAGCGGGATATGTATCGCCTGAAGGACTCAACATTCAGTACGGTGAATAATCTTACAATTGAGGCTTGCTGGCACAAAATACCATCATTTGCTAAGACTTCTGATAGCGGTGATGAAATAATTTCACTCACTGCCGATTCGTGCGACTACGAAAAAATGGGGCTTTTTTCGCCGCTGCTCTTCTGCAGGGAAAAAAACCTTTTTATGCCGCTGCTCTGCCCGTCTTGCGCCAGGGAACTTGAACTCTGTCATGACGACGAACTACTGATACAGAAAGGTCTCCACCCCTATTCGACGTCCGTGCGGAGGTATCTGTACTGCCCATCGTGCAGCAGCTCAGAACAGAGCGTATTTTTCGTTCGGGAAAAAGAAAACACCGATCCGCTCTTTCTCTCGGACTGTATGGATTTGGTCTACCGCCTACAACTCCTCGCTGAAAAGGGGGTAGACACGGGGAGCTTTCCCTGTTTTTCCTGTAGCGAACGAGATACCTGCTACGGTTCGACTAACAACGTCCGCAGCAGATTATTGCCGTTTTCTTTCTTTCCGTTCCATCTACTGATAGTTGATGCACCTACACTAAATGCCCTTGATTTCATAGCCCTTTTATCAGGTGCAACCTCTGGAACGCTTGCGGAACAGCTCGACCGGCGTACTTTTCCAGGCAGGGTCTCCTCACTTAATGCTATTGACACAGGGACGGTGAACTGGACTATGTTCGCTCAAGGGGACGAGAGAGCCTTTCCTGAGCTCCTTTTCCTGAAGCTGTCTCTGCTCGATGAAGTTGTGGGGCGAGTAGCGTCAAATTTGAAAACATCGCTACAGGGTGAGCGTGCTTGGGTATACATACCGAAAGTTGGTAGAAATCTGCCGATAGGGTGGAATTTTAAGCTTCTCTTCATTGATGACCTCACTCCCGATATGTCTGTACATGAGATGGAACACAATTCGACTATCGCCATGGCTCAAGCAGGCCTGTTCTTTTTTCAGATATTATTGAGCTGCAGAAAAGTCGGAGGTAACAGTATCGTCGAGGCAGTCAGCCAGTACCTATCCGATTCATCAGGTACAGCTGGAGAAACGGGAACAACCAGCCTCAGAACACTGTGTGTTCCTGCTAATATTTTCCTGAACGCCGACAGATTTGTGATGAACCGCCTGTTTGATGAGGTATGGGAGAAGGCTTGCGCGGCAGGTTTTGAGCTTCTTGATGTGGCACGAGGCACGAGTTTAACTTGCTGTACGGAGATTCATAACTCACTGCTCAACCTTTTGAAAGAGACACGGACATTGCTATTCAGAAATGGGCAGATCAATAATGAATCGGCTGTAACAGACATGGGCAGTGAGCAGAAAAAACTGGCAATGATCCGAATGATTGTTTCGGAAATGATCGTCAGAAACCAAGCCGAGATCCAGCAGCAGAGGCTGCCTTCACCACCTGATGACCTATTTGATGAAGTTGTTGAGACCGTTATTTTGAGATCTGCCGCCTCCCCTGAACCGTTAATTGCACCGAACCTTTCCAACGATTCCGACGAAACTGTTATCATACCTACTGTAATACCGGTTCAAGAGAGGACATTAGAGTTGTCTTCTGTGGGGGAAGAAGAGCTTATGGAGACAGTTGTCTTGTCTTCCCGACGTTCTACGCAGCAGTCCCAGGAGGAGCCGGGACTCCAGCGCCCTTTGCCTGCACAACCATTGGCAGAGCAGCAGGCGTCCGTAAAGCCGAGTCAAGAACAAGATGACCTTTCTGAAACTGTTATGATCAGCTCACCAACGGGCAGGCATCGACCCGGCGGCGTTAGATGACCGACGTGGCTACCATGTTCCAAATGAATCTCGGACAAGTGAGGTGAAGCGGATGTCAGACACACGGAATCGGGCGAACATAATATTCGGAGAACTTCTGCGACGCTTATCTTCTACCGCTGAACCAGGCAATGAACTCAAGAATTTTCTTGAAACGGAGTTGTCAGACTACCCTGCTGAAGAGAGGCTGTCTATCCTGACTGCTCTTATGGAGAGATTTACAAACGAGGAGCCAGCTTATTTGAAGAGTGGTGCGGCATCTGATGACGCATCCAAGCTGATGTCGCGTTTTTTGGGCCGCAATTTTGAAGCCGAAGGACTGAGCCAGGAAGAAATTTTCAGCAAATTTTCCACTTCACTTAATACGCTTTTCGATTCCATAAACCGGATTATGGCAGTAATCAACCAAACACTTCTCGGCGAGGACCCTGATCTTGCCACCATTAGAAAAATTATTGGTTCGAATATTGACGGTGAAGAAAATGAGGTATTAATCGGTGACTATCTGGAGCGAATCCAGAAGTCATTCATGATTGCACATACATCTTTTCAGCAAGCATCTGCAACTCTTTTCAGTCAAATTCTGAGTGAACTTGATCCGGATACCTTGTCTAAATCACTCTCTTCCGGCTTCAAATTCGGAGCACTTCGCAAGGCAGAACTATACGATATGTATGAAGAAAAATATATGAAAATGAAACGATGGCATGAGTCAGGACAGTATATGGAACGACTGCTCCGTGATTTTGAAAAGCGCTGCCAACAGGAAATATATAAGTTGTAATAATATTTGAAATACAATAAAACAAAACAATATTATGTTTTAAAATGGGAGATACTTTAATGAAATCCGTTCACTTTATGCTGTTAACTGTCACCCTAATTTTACTTTGCTCTTGTTCGATGTTCTCCTCAAACCCAAAGGTTGCTGTACCACCTCCTCAAACTCCTCCAACTCAGTATAAAAAAGGAGGACTTACCTTAAGCATCGCTGCAGATCCTCAGCTTAACAGATACAAGAATAGTCCTCATACTCTTCTGATATGTTTTTACCAACTAAAGGATCCGAATGCTTTCAATCAGCTTGCCGATGATCCAAACTCGCTCGCTAAACTCATGGAGTGCAGCAAATTTGATGCATCAGTTACCCACACGAAAAGGATTGTTATCCAACCGGGGCAAACATTGTCGGAGCAAAGGGATCTGGCTGAGGGTACGCGGTTTTTCGGTTTAGCGGCCGGGTACTACAGTCAAGGCACTGAAAAAACAACACATCTGGCTCCCCTCACGACCGGTTTGACCAATTCGCCCATGAGCGTGAATATCGAACTGGGGCCGAATGAAATATCTCGAGTTACGGTGAAATAACATGGAACTGCAGCGACCTCTCTTTTGGCACCAGGGCTTGTTTCTTCAACCGCAACACTTCCAGCTTGCGGATCGAGTCAATCAATCCCTGCACATCCCTCTATTGGAATATATGACCCCACATTTTTGGGGCGTGTACTCCATTGGAATCCATAAAGCCGCCCTGGGAACCAGATCCTTTCAACTCTCTAAGGGAGAATTCGTGTTCCCTGATGGCGCCCACTTGGTCACGCCGGGCAATGCGGTAATCGAGTCCCGGACCTTTGAAGAAGACTGGGTCGCCGGTGGCAAACCGTTCACTATTTATATCGGACTAAAAAAGTGGAACGAGTCGGGCGAGAATGTTACTGCAATTGATTCCATGGACAACCTGGCAAAAGTTTCAACCCGGTATGCTGTCACCAATGACCCCGAAAATGTCGTTGACATCCATTCAGATGGACCATCAGGTGATGTCAGGCGAATGAGCTTCGTCATAAAGATTTTTTGGGAAACAGAGGTCAACCTGGTTGGCGACTACCTGCTTATTCCCGTAGCACAACTTGAGCGAACCAGAGAAGGGATCGAATTTTCTCAGAAATTTATCCCTCCATGTATCTCCATCGGCAGTTCACAACTCCTTTTCGAAAATATGAAGGAGATCAGAGATCAACTATCCTCACGGAGTCGACAACTCGAGGGCTACAAGAGGCAGCGTGGTATACAAACGTCCGATTTCGGGACCAGGGATATGGTCTATCTGTTGGCACTTCGCTCGCTCAACAGGTTCTTGCCATTGCTTTTTCACTACTGTGAAGCGAGCAAGCAGCTTCATCCGTGGCATGCATATGGAGTTCTGCGGCAACTGATCGGAGAACTGTCGACATTTTCTGAAACAATCAGCGCTCAGGGTGAGTCGATGCAAGATGGAATGCTGCTCCTTCCGGAATACGACCATCAAAATCTTGGTGAATGCTTCTTTTCGGCACATCTACTGATAATCAAGCTTCTGGACGAAATAACCTCCGGACCTGAATATGTGTTGCCGCTCCTGTATGATGGAACGTATTTCACATCTGAGATGAATCCGGCACATTATGGGCAGAAATACCGCTATTTCCTTGCCCTCAAGTCTGCGGACGAGTCCCGGTCATTCCTCCAGGCTGTTTCGGCTGTTGTAAAGCTCTCTTCGCGTGAGCGCATGCCGCTACTGATCGCCCGCGCCCTTCCCGGCATCGGTATTGAATATCTGCAGACTCCGCCTCAAGAGCTCCCAAGAAGATCAAATACTTTTTATTTTGCCGTTGACAGTAACGGCGAACAATGGGCTCAGGTAGAAAAGGGGCGTAATATTGCTCTGTATTGGGACAACGCTCCTGAAGACCTTGAGGTTGAATTGATGATCGTCACACGGGGGTAGAATTATAACCAGGGGGATACTTGGATGCCAAACAGCTACCAAATCGGGGGGCTAACCATGCGCCTTATTGATTGTTTTGTTCAGCTAATCGGCTATGTAGAGCTGATGCTGGAAAACCTGAATATAAATCAGTCTTCTTACGAACAGGTTAGAGAGGATGTCATACGCCTTCTCACCGCAAGTGAGACTGCTGCAAAAACAGGATCCGTACCTCAGGACGAATATGATCAGGCGAGGTTTGTTGTCTGTGCCTGGATTGACGAAGCGCTGCTTGCGTCGACATGGCAATACAGGGGTGTCTGGCAGAGAGAACAGCTGCAGAGGCTTTATTACAATACAACCGATGCCGGAGTTGAGGTATTCAACCGCTTGAATACCCTTGCACTTCACCAGAACGATCTCCGTGAAGTATACTACTGTTGCATTTCCCTTGGGTTTAAAGGTCGTTTCATCAACCAGGGGGATGATTTCCTGCTGAATCAGTTGCGAGGATCGAATCTCAAGGTTATTGCAGGAAGCACCCCAGGCATGACACCCCCTGACCGCGCCGACCTGTTTCCGGAAGGAATGCCGCTGCGTGGTGCGGATATACAACCAAAACAGTCACGATATTCTCTTGGAACAGTGATCGCCATTGTCGCACCGTTTATGCTTTTTGGTGTACTCTACTTCATTTTCCGATTCGCTCTTGCCGGTGTGGTTGAAAAAATCTCCTAGGGTGTGGTGATACCTTGAAAAATACACTTCTCACAATTCTCAAATATCTCCTCATTGTTGCTCTTGTCGCGCTGGTTTTGCTTGCGATCATCGGCATCATCTACATCATGTCCTGGCCCTGGTGGGTCGGAATCTTTCTTGCGATCTGCCTTGTTGGCCTCTATATCGGTTTCCTGTTCATCAGGAAGCTTTTACAGAGGCGCAGAGAACAGAATTTTGTCCAGCAGGTTATCGAGCAGGACAACAGCCAGGTCAAGGCGATGTCATCTGCCGAACAGGGACAGATGCTGGAAATTCAGGAGCGGTGGAAAGATGCGATTGAGACCCTTAAAAGCTCGCATCTGAAGAAGCAGGGGAACCCACTCTATGTTCTCCCGTGGTACATGATCATGGGGGAGAGCGGCTCCGGCAAGACTACTGCCATTAGCAGCGCCCGTCTCACCTCCCCTTTTTCGGAAGCGCATCACACGTCGGGAGTTTCCGGAACAAGAAACTGTGACTGGTGGTTCTTTGATAAATCGATCATTATTGATACTGCCGGTCGCTACGCCATTAACGTGGATCAGGGTGGTGACAGGGATGAGTGGCAGAAGTTCCTGTCACTTCTCGGAAAGTACCGGAAAAAAGAGCCGATAAACGGTTTGATCATCACAGTTGCCGCCGACAAACTGATGGGAGGATACCCAGAGACCCTTGAAGCTGACGGGAAACAACTCCGTAGCCGCATTGATGAACTGATGCTGTCACTGGGAGTTAAATTCCCCGTGTACCTGCTTGTTACCAAGTGTGACCTGATACAGGGGATGACCCAGTTCTGTGAAGCCCTTCCGGAACAATCACAGACGAACCCTATGGGCTTTATTAACCAGGAACTTTCCAAAGACGTTTCCGGCTTTTTCGACACTGCATTCAAAACGGTGACTGAAAGACTCAAAAATCTCCGTCTCTACCTGCTCAATCAGAGTGACTCCGGTCGCAAAAATTCTGGGGTAGTGCTGTTTCCTGATGAGTTCCAGTGCCTGAAACCAGGGCTTGAGGTATTTGTAAAAACGGCATTTCAGGAGAATAACTACCAGGATACGCCGTTGTTCCGGGGTGTATTTTTTTCCAGTGGCAAGCAGGAAGGTACGCCGTTTTCGAAATTGCTCGGTGGACTGGGTCTCATTTCTGAACAGGAGATACTCCCCGGGACCAGCAGAGGAATATTCCTGCATGACTTTTTTGATAAAGTTCTGCCCATGGATCGCTCCATGTTTGCGCCAACATCCCGTTCACGCGAATGGCAGATGATTACCAGAAACCTTGGTCTTGCATCCTGGATACTCATTTGGGTCTCTCTCTGCGGAATTTTGAGTTATTCGTTTGTCAAGAACATGTCCATCATTCGCGACGCTACCGGGGTGATTGCCAAGAGCCCGCAACTCAAGGGGAATTTTTTTGCGGATCTCGATTCTATGGACCAGTTCAGGCAGATGGTACTCAGGGTCGAGCAGAAAAACAGGAACTGGTGGATCCCTCGCCTCTGGCTTTACAAAAGCCGGGATGTTGAGGTCGAACTCAAAAAGAGATATGCGAAACAGTTCCAGGAGCGATTCCTCGCCGAATTTGACCGAGGGATGTCTGGAGTCATCGGCGGTGTATCAATGGCCACACCGGAGGATGCTGCCGGACAGTATGTTGTGCACCTTGTTAGACGGATTAACCTGCTGCAGGCATCACTCGATGCATCTGGCGTAGATTCCCTTAAAGGAAAACCGCTGCCTGACTACGTAGCTGTGTCTATAAAGGATACCCTGAATCCGGAGGTCACAAAAAAGTTCGGCAATCTCTATCTTTATTACCTTGCATGGCGTCTTGACAAACCTGAAGTCAACAAGGAAATCGCTCAACTTCAATTATGGTTAAAGCATCTTCTGTCTGTCAAGGGGGGCGATCTCAGGTGGACGGTGGAATGGGCAAACAGGTCCGGAGTGGCACAACCGGTCACCCTTGCCTCCTTCTGGCCCGGTTCAAGAAAGGTGAATGAAGATATCCTTGTTCCACCTGCATTTACTAAAAAAGGGAAGAATGAAGTGGTCACCCTTATGGAGGAGATCAAGGGTGCATACCCGGAACTGGGGATCGTGGAACGTGAATCAGCACGGTTTGAAGTGTGGTATCGCAGCAATGCGTATGCGTCGTGGCAACGATTTGCCGGACTCTTTCCACGCGGCGAAGAGCGCCTTGCCGGCGCCAAAGAGTGGCAGGCAGCCGCTGCAGCCATGACGACAGACCAGGGAGCGTATCAGGCCTTTCTGACAACCATGGCGAGCGAACTGCTGGCATTCGGCACGGGAGAGGCTACCCCCGCCTGGGTGCAACAGGTGTTTCAGTACCAGATTATCAAGACACCGGGAGTGGCAGTCAAAACCATCGATGAAGGGAAAAAACTCGCAGAAAAGGTTGGCGACCTCGTCGGTAAAAAGGTTGAAAGCGGGGCACAGCTTGCAGCAGTCAAGCCGCTTCAGGAATATCTCGCTGCGGTTGCAGCCATGTCTCCTGCCACCAAGTCAAGGCCCCAGGCGTTCCAGTTGACTCAGCAGGTCTTTTCTGAGGATGCGGTGTCAAGTAAGTCACCGTTTTACCTTGCAGCTGATGCTTCTCGTCGACTCAGGGCCAGCTATCCAGGCGGTATCGATGACACCATGTTCAAACTGGTCACTGGACCGTCTACATTCCTCTGGAGTTTTGTAAGGAAAGAGTCGGCGTGTGTACTGCAGAAACAGTGGGAGGAAAAAGTGCTTCAGGATGCCCAGGCGGCAACAGATTCGCTGACTTTGCAGGCAATCATGGGACCTGAAGGGCCGGTCTGGAAATATGCCAAGGATCCGGCAGGGCCATTTATTGGCTGGACACCCCAGCAGGGCTATTACACCAAATCAGCACTTGGCGGGAGTGTAGATTTCAATCCATCGTTCTTTGTTTTCCTCAAAAAGGGAGCCAAAGCAAAAATTGCTGCCGGGCCCGCGATAAAACTGGGAAGCAACGTGAACATCAAAGGGCTTCCTACTGATGTCAATAACGAAGCGACCACCAAACCCCAGGGGACACGACTTGAAATGCAGTGTGCATCGGGTGTATTTGTCATTGAAAACCTGAACTTCCCCGTCAGTAAGAATCTTGTCTGGTCACCTGATACGTGTGGAGAAGTCGTATTCCAAATTGAAATCGGAGACCTGGTTCTTTCACACAAATATGAAAACTTTCCCGAATTCCTGAAGGCATTCGAAGGTGGGAGGCACACGTTTTATGCCCAGGACTTCCCAAGGGAAAAATCTTTACTTGACCGGATGAAGGTCCGGTTTATAAGGGTCAATTACCAGTTCAGCGGCACTCATGAGATCGTGAAGATGGCGAGAGGTGGAGGAAACGGCGGTAGTGGCGCTTCCCAGGGACTGATACCCCGTGCTGTCGCACACTGCTGGGATTAATGTTATCCATGTTGACGCAATGGCAATGGGCAGCGTGTGGCAAACACCCGGTCGCAAAGGATTACATTCGGCTTGGGATCCAGTTCCCTCTCGGAATGACCCTGTTTTCATGGGTAGAGCAAGGCTATTCAAAATTAAAGCATGACAAGTCGGAAAGATATCCGGTTACTTGGAGATTCTGGATTAATGGTACAGTGAATGACAGTCTCGCATGCGGAATTCTATTGGAAAGTTGTGATGCTATTGGTAGACCGTATCCCCTGTTGCTCATGGGAAGTGGAGCTTCCCGGAAATGGAAGGAGTGCTGGGAAAATCTGCCGATAGCATGTGAGGCGGTATGGAACAGTGCTGAGTCGCTCTTTACACACAAAATGACAACCGTTCCGGAATTGATCTCCGGTCTGGCTAAGCTCACCTCTCCGTTGGATGTTCTACTGGACGATACCCTTCCCCCGGCTCTCTCTCTTAGATCTCTGGACGGAGATATGGACTCGGAGTTTTGTCTTTTTTCTCTTGAAGCGCTCAACGGCAGTCGCATTGAGGTGGCGGCGGCGATGCGGCTTAGCTTGTTGCTAAAGAAAAGGAATGCCACCCCTCCGGTTGCGGTTTTTATCGGTGGAGGGAAAACCGCACATATGGCCGTCATGAGGCGCCCCCTGAAATCTCAGGATTTTGAGGTACTCTGGAACCTGCAATAGCTACAAAGGGAGGTTGTGATGAACAGTGCAGATCTGATAAGGGACGGGAAGCTTTCAGAAGCTCGGGAGAGCCTCGTTTCAAAAATCAAAGCTGCTCCTGGCGATACAAAAGCTCGAACCCTCCTGTTTCAGGTGCTTGCGTTTTGCGGCGAATGGGACAAGGTGGCACGGCATCTCGATCTTCTCATCAGTCAGCTCCCGGAGACAGCTACCGGTACGCTCGTTTACCTGAATCTCGTCTCAGCCGAGAAATCGCGGCAGGAAGTCGCTGCAGGACGGCAAACACCCGATTTCATGACGGAGCCACCTTCCTTTCTCACTGCATTGCTTGAAGCGAGAAGATTACTTGCCGACGGGGATACGGCCACCGCTACTTCACTTCTTGACAAGGTAGAGGAACAGCTTCTGGAAGTTTCCGGGCTGTCACAATCAGGGCCTTTTATCGGTTTTAGCGAGTGTGATGCAACCTTGACCGGTATCCTGGAAGTGTTTGTCCATGACCGTTACATCTGGTTTCCGCTCGCTTCAATACGGGAGCTTTCCGTTCAAAAGCCGAAAACTCTCCTGGAAACCCTTTGGGCCCCCGGAAGGATCGTGACATGGAGCGGACTGACAACAGAATGCTTTCTACCTGTTATGTATCCCGGTTCTTCATCCTTTGAAAGCGACCCGGTTCGAATGGGAAGAATAACCGATTGGATCGACCTTGGAAATGGTAACTACCGTGGAGTGGGACAGCATCTCTTTATGGTTGGCGATCAGGAAAAGAGTCTGCTTGAACTTGGAGAAATCACATTCAATCCCCCTTCGCAGGAGGAAATTTCATGCTAGGTTATATCAACCTTGAACCCGTTACAGCGCCCATTTCTGAAGAATCGCCTGCCGGTGAAGATCTTCGTTATACGAAATTGTATGACGAAATGAAAGAGGCCCGGCGTGCAGATGATGACATTCCTCAGGGTGACTGGAAACGGGAAAATAAAAGTGCTGATTGGGATAAGGTTATCCACTTGTCACTTGACGCCCTTACTAGTCAGTCAAAGGATTTTCAGATTGCTGCCTGGCTCACTGAAGCGCTGGCAATGAAGGAAGGGGCGGAAGGGGTTGAAACCGGGCTTCGGATTTTAACGGCTCTTTTGTCGCATTTTTGGGAGACTGCGTATCCGTTAGTGGAAGATGATGACTACGACTACCGGATCGCTCCGTTTGAATTCCTGAACGACAGGTTGTCCAGCGCCATACGCACCATTCCACTAACCGATCCGCGCTCGAGCGATGGGTACTCTTTTTCGAAGTGGAAAGAGTCCCGTGATGTTGGGTACGAAGTTGACGCTCGGGGTGGCCGTCGTGCGGAGATGATTGCCGAGGGGAAACTATCTGCTGAAGAATTTGATTCCGCTGTTGCAAAGTCCTCAGCCGACTTCTACAAGATACTCGCTGATACCATGGCCAACTGTATTGCTGCTTTTGGCGAAATGGATGTCTTAATTGATCAGAAGTTCGGCGTCCAGGCCCCACGGGTCTCTGAGATAGGACAAGTCCTCGACGAGTGCTATCGTATGGTTGTTAAAATCTGTCGGGAACAAAAGGGGCTGAATAGTGCTTTTGACACACCCCCCGATGCATCTGTAGAGGGTGAATCATCTGGCGACACGTTACCGGAAAGCAGCTCAGTTGATCAAGGAAACAACCCCACTTCCAGTGTGACTTTCCCCCTGCAGATACCAGGCGGAGGAGAAGCGACTCAGGAAAACATAATTTGGAATGAGGCGATTAGGATGATGCAAGCCGGCTCTCTTAAGGAGGCGCTCAATCTGCTTCTTTTAGCGGCAGGAAGTCAGCCATCGGAGCGAGAGCGAAGCCGATACCGTTACCTCGTGGTAAAACTCTGCCTCAGAGCAGGAAGACCAGATTTGGCAAAACCTCTCGTCGAGCAACTTTATAGCATGATTTCAGAATTCCATCTTGAACATTGGGAATCTCCTGCCTGGATTGCGGAAGTCATCGAGTCGCTTTACCAGTGTCTCATCAGTGCGGAGTATGTTAATGAGGACCCCGCAAGGGCGCAGGAATTGTTCCGCAAAATATGTACCATGGATGTAACCAAGGCGCTTGCATCTCGGAAGTAAAATACACGAAATAAGGAGGTAGATCATGGCGGGAAAACAGAGTCTTCAGCACAAGATCGACAGAGTCAGGGCACCGCGGGTTCAAATTACGTATGATGTAGAAGTGGGCGATGCCATTGAAATGAAGGAAATTCCTTTCGTAGTCGGCGTTTTGTCTGATTTATCTGGCAAGCCGGATGAACCGCTCCCGAAGCTCAAAGATCGCAAGTTTGTGGAGATCGATCGGGACAACTTTAACAACGTTCTAGCCGGAATGAAGCCGCGATTGGCTTTTAAAGTTGACAACAAAATTACCAACGACGATTCAAAGATTGCCGTCGAACTGCGCTTCAAATCTATGGATGATTTTCACCCTGAGCAGGTTGTGCAACAGGTCGCACCACTCAAGAAGCTGGTCGATGCCCGGCAGAAACTTTCGGAACTCCTTAACAAGCTTGACGGCAATGATCGTCTGGATGAACTGCTGCAGAAGGTCGTCAATGATTCCGAATCGCTTCAGAAACTGGGCAAACAGGCAGGTGTTGAAACTGATGGTGACAAAGAATAAATCTCTATAGAGGAGGGAAACTATATGGCGGAACAGGAAAAAGAACTTACTGGTGGTGCGGTAGCCGAGGTTGAAGAACCGTCAATTCTGGATCAGATTATCCACGAAGGCAGGATGGCGCGAGACGAAAGTCAGAAGGGGTGGGCACGCGATGTACTGGGCGAGTTTGCAAAACAGATTATGGAAGGCACGGTCACGGTTTCAAAAGACACAGAATTGATGATCAATGCCCGAATCGCCCAGATCGACCGGATCATTTCCTCCCAACTCAACGAAATTTTGCATAATGCCGAATTCCAGAAACTGGAGGGGGCGTGGCGCGGCCTGAATTATCTGGTGCAACAGAGCGAAACCGGCGATATGTTGAAGATCCGGGTGATGAATGTGAGCAAGAAGGATCTGCTCAAGGATATGGAGAAAGCGAGCGAATTTGACCAGTCGACCCTGTTCAAGAAAATTTATGAAGAGGAGTTCGGTATGTTCGGCGGCGCTTCTTACGGCGCCTTAATTGGTGATTATGAGTTCGGCAACTCCCCGCAAGACCTGACACTGCTTGAAAAAATCTCCGAGGTTGCTGCCGCCGCCCATGCGCCCTTCATTTCCGCTGCTGCACCGACCATGTTCAACTGGGACAGCTTTACTGAACTGAGCGCTCCTCGAGACCTTGCCAAGGGTTTCCAGAGTGTAGAGTACGCCAAGTGGAAGTCGTTCCGGGACTCTGAAGATTCGCGCTACGTGGCGCTCGCCCTGCCGCATATCCTGATGCGCCTGCCGTACGGACAGGCGAATGTGCCGGTTGAGTCCTTCAATTACGAAGAGGATGTGGATGGCACAGACCACGGCAAGTACCTTTGGGGCAATGCTGCATACGCCCTGGGCACCCGTCTTACTGACGCCTTTGCCAAGTACCACTGGTGTGCAGCAATACGCGGTGTAGAGGGTGGCGGACTGGTACAGGGGTTGCCGGTACATACCTTCAAGACTGACGAAGGTGATGTGGCTCTCAAATGCCCGACCGAGATCGCCATTACCGACCGTCGCGAAAAAGAGTTGGCGGATTTGGGTTTTGTGCCTCTGGTACACTGCAAGAATACCGATTATGCAGCATTCTTCAGCACCCAGACAGCCAACAAACAAAAAGCATATTCAACTGATGCTGCCAATGCCAACGCCAAACTCTCCTCGCAGCTCCAGTATATCATGGCGACGTCACGCTTTGCCCACTATCTTAAATCGATGATGCGGGACAAGATCGGCAGTTTCATGACCCGTAAGGATGCACAATCTTTCTTGAATAACTGGATTAATAAATTTACCATGAACAATCCCGACGCCAGTCAGGAGGATAAAGCCCGCTACCCGTTGAGTGAAGCACGGGTGGACGTTACGGAAATTCCGGGCAAACCCGGTTGTTACAAAGCGGTTGCTTTTCTGAAACCACATTTTCAACTCGACGAGCTTACCATCTCGTTGCGACTTGTTGCCAATCTGCCGCCACCTGCAGCATCATAGCAGTACAAATAAAAGGGAGGTGATCAGACATCATCATTCTCACTTACTGAATTGACGTTGTACTCCCGCTGAACTGATCTGTCTGTTACTAACAACCTAAAAATGGAGGTTCAAAATGTCTGTCGATATGTTTCTGAAACTGGATGGTATTGAAGGCGAATCTAAGGATTCCGTTCATGGCAAAGAAATCGATATTCTCGCCTGTTCGTGGGGATTGTCTCAACTCGGAAGTTCTTCAATGGGTGGTGGAGGAGGCTCCGGCAAGGTTAGTTTTAACGACATAAGCATTACAAAGAAACTGGACGCTTCGACACCGCATCTTTCCTTCAGATGCTGCAACGGAGATCCGATTAAAACGGCTGAAATTGTTTTCAGAAAGGCCGGCAAGGATCAGCAGGAGTACCTGAAGATTATCCTTACTGAAGTTCTTATATCAAATATAAACTCTGGCGCTTCAGGGGGTGATGATACCGTAATGGAGAACCTTACGCTTAATTTTGCCACGTTCAAGCTTGAATACAAGCCGCAGAAAGCTGATGGCTCTTTGGATGCCGTCATTCCTATCGGCTGGGATGTAAAAAAGAACGCAAAATTTTAACCTTAATATTTGACGCGTAAATGAAAGCATCTCTGCTGGACAGACTCCTCGATACGGGACCGGACACGAGGGAGGAGTCTGCCTTGAGTGGTGGTATTTCATATGCGCAGTTGCGGGGTGCGGTTGAACGGGATCTGGAAAATTTGCTGAACACCCGCTGTTTTCCCGCCGAGATTCCGGTCTCCTGCAGTGAGGTGCGAAAATCGCTCCTGCTGTATGGCCTAGCGGATTTCAGTTCCAGAAATATTGCAACGCCGTCAATGCGCGGCGAGTTGCGTCAGGAAATTGAGCGGGCGATTTCCCTGTTCGAACCGAGGCTCCGTAATGTTAAGGTTCGGGTGGAAAGTCCGCCGAGTGGCGAACGACGCTTGATGTTCAAGATTTCCGCGTTGTTGCAGTTCGATGATGACCGAGCCGAGCCGGTTAATTTTGACACCTATTTCGATAGCAACCGGAGTGAGTACAGCATCAGTAAACAGAGATAGTTTTTTCAGGCGGACAGCTCATGGGCGACGACATTCTTCACTACTACGAACGTGAACTTTCATTCATCAGAGAAATGGGGGGGGAGTTCGCCCGGAAATACCCGAAAATTGCCGGCAGACTTCAGCTTGACGGTGACAAGTGCGATGATCCCCACACTGAAAGGCTGATCGAAGCCTTTGCTCTTCTCTGCGGGCGGGTACACAAAAAAATCGATGATGATTTTCCTGAAGTCACGGAATCTTTTTTCCAGATACTCTACCCGCATTATACCAGCCCGATACCTTCAATGTCGGTGGTGACCTTTGATCCGGTCAAACCGGCCATCCCTCCATCCGGCTATCGCATTCCGGCAGAAACTCCTCTTTATTCCCGTCAGGTCAACGGAATGCAATGTCAGTTCAAGACCCGCTATCCCGTTACTCTCTGGCCTTTAGATGTGGTCTCTGCATCACTCAAGGATCCGAGGAGAGCTCTCCCAAATACCCAGCAGTCACTGGTGATCACAATCAAAACGACCGGTGGCGTCAGTATGTCCCAGCTGGAATGGCGCTCCCTGCGTTTTTTTCTAAACGGTCAGGGACAACATGTTCTTCCAATGTATGAACTGATTTTCAATAACGCAACTTCTGTGGAGTTTGTGGGGCAAAACCAGAAGGGTATTCCGGTTGAATTGAAGCAAAATGGCGATGCAATCAGACCGGTCGGATTCTCAACGGACGAGGCGATGCTCCCGGCAAGCGGCAGATCTTTTCCCGGGTATCTGCTGCTGACAGAATATTTTTGCTTTCAGGAGAAATTTCTTTTTTTTGATGTGGCAGGCCTCGAGAAGCTAGCCACGCTGAATCTACAGGATACGCTTGAAATATGGATCAATTTCGACCGCCCGGCAAAAATGGGACTTTCGGTCAGTGGCGATATGTTTGCCCTGAATGCTGCTCCGATCGTCAATCTTTTTACTCGCACGGCGGAACCGCTACAGATCTCCCACGAAAAAACAGAGTATCCGGTGATTCCAGACGTACGGAGACAAGATGCAACTGAGATTTTCAGCATCGATCGTGTCGCCTCACTTCCTATGGCTAAGGGGGGGGAGAAGGAGTTCCGGCCATACTATTCTCTGAGCCACCATCTTGCCGGCAGTGGAGAAAAAGAGGGAAAAGTCTACTGGCACACGAGACGGTTGCCATCAGGGAAGTACGGCGATGAAGGTACCGACCTGACGATGTCTTTTGCTGGTCTTGACTTTACTTCTGCGTATCCGGACGCTGAAGTCCTGATGGTTCAGACGACCTGTACGAACCGTGATCTGCCCGGAAGGATGCGTTTTGGTGATTCTACAGGAGATTTCGAAACTGAAATTGCTGCTCCGGTAACCTCGATCAGGTGCCTGGTGAAGCCAACGAGAACGCGCAGACCGGCGCTTGACGGTTCATTGCAATGGCGGCTCATCTCCCATCTGGCACTCAACTACACATCGATCGTTTCCGGCGGCGAGGATGCCTTAAAGGAAATTCTCAAAATGTATGATTTTGATAATTCTCCGTCTACCCGACAGCAAATCAGTGGTCTTGTTTCATTAAGCACGAGCTACGTTACCAAGAGAGTCGGGCGCTCATTCTGTCGGGGGGTCCAGGTAGAGATGACCTTTGATGAAGAGAAGTTTGTCGGGTCCGCCCTGTACCTGTTTGCCGGAATTATCGAACGATTTATCGGCCAATACGTTTCAGTTAATTCGTTTTCACAGCTTGTGGTGAAGACACTGCAGAGGAAGGAAACCTTTAGAATATGGCCGCCGAGGAATGGGGACAGAGTTCTTTTGTAGAGCAGCGCCTGAAAAAGGAATTTTACCGTTTCACCTTTTTTCAGGCGATTGCCATCATCGAACGTCATTGTGAAGAAAAAAAACCGCTTGGGGAAGCGTTACGACCGGTGGACGAACCGGTGCGGTTCCGGGTCAGCCCTGGTTTTTCCTTCCCCCCGAGTGATATAGCCGGTTTAAGGTTTGATGAGGAAGAATCCCGCTACCACATGAATGTTGCCTTTATGGGACTTGTAGGGCCGTCAGGGATTCTGCCCCGCTGGTACAACGACCTTGCACAGGAAAGGAACAGGAGCAAGGATTTTTCTCTGACGGAATTTCTGGACCTCTTCCATCACCGGCTGAATACTCTGTTCTATCTGGCCTGGAAAAAGTCACATATTACCGTAAACTATCGACCGGGGGGAGCTGACCGGTATTCCAGGTACTTCAGAAGTCTCATAGGACTTGGTGCTGACAAGGAAGGATCACTTTCAGGTCTTGGCATTGATTCCCTGCTCTATTTTTCGGGACTTCTTTCTCGACAAATTCCGTCAACAGCAGCAATCGAGTCGGCACTTTCGCATTTTTCAGGACAAAAGACGGTCGTGCAGCAGTTCGTCGAGCGTGCCATTGCACTCCCGCCTGAAGATCTCACCAAAATCGGCATGGCAAACTCCGAACTCGGGGTGTCGGCCCTGTGCGGTTCGCTGGTATGGGAAAATATGTCAAAGTTCAGAATTGACATGGGACCGATGGACAAAGTTTCTTTTGGTCGGTTTCTTCCCGGAGGCGGAGCACTTCGGTCGATGTTTGCCTTGGTCAGATTCATGGTCGGAGTTGAGTACGAATTTGAGATCAGATTAATTCTGAAGCGTGACCAAGTTGCCCCGTGCAGTTTAGGGGGAGGAGGATCGGCTTTTGCGCCGATGCTGGGATGGTCAACCTGGATTAAGGGGCAGGATGTAGTTCTCAGGGAAGACCCATGCGTGACATTCCAGGACTCTGACACGGTCGCCTTAAAAGTTGCCTAGAGTTCCAATCTATTCAAATACAGGAGGGTTCAATGCCAAAAACAAACCTGAAGTCGCTCATCGGCAAACTTAATGACACCTGCCGCATTACCCTGGAGCAGGCAGCTGGACTCTGTCTATCTCAAACCCATTACGAAGTCGACGTAGAGCACTTCTTCTTGAAATTGCTGGATTTTCCTGATACCGACTTCCATAAAATACTCAGGCACTTCGAAATCAATGAGTCCCGTTTGAGAAGTGACCTCACCCAGGCGATGGAAAGCTTCAAGACCGGCAACTCCCGCAACCCGGCGCTTTCTCCCCGGATTCCCAAGATGATTCAGGACGCCTGGATGATCGCCTCGGTGGATTATCAGGCAACCGCTGTCCGTTCCGGTCACATTGTGTTGGGAATCCTCTCTGACGACGAGATGGTCCGGATGATGATTAACAGCTCCTCCACTTTCAAGAAGATCTCCCAGGAAACCCTTGCCCATAGTCTGCGCGACCTGACAGCCGGATCGGCCGAAGACAAGGAGACCTCAGCCCGTCAGACTGCCGGCGGAAGCGAACAGCCCGGCGCTGCTCCTCCGGCTGGCACCAAAGCACTTGATCTGTACACCGTAAACTTAACCGAAAAGGCTCGTAACGGTGAAATTGATCCTGTACTTGGCCGCGATTTCGAGATCAGACAGATGGCCGATATTCTAATCCGGCGTCGCCAGAACAATCCGATTTTGACTGGCGAGGCTGGTGTCGGAAAAACTGCAGTGGTCGAAGGGTTTGCGCTGAAGATCGTTGAGGGAGATGTGCCGCCGCCGCTGCGTGGGGTTGAAATTCGAAGCCTGGACCTCGGTCTCCTTCAAGCCGGAGCCGGGATCAAAGGAGAGTTTGAAAACCGTCTCAAATCAGTCATCTCCGAAGTCAAAGCATCGCCGGTACCAATAATTATCTTTATCGATGAAGCGCACACTCTCATAGGGGCAGGCGGAGGGGCAGGCACCGGTGATGCCGCCAACATGCTGAAACCCGCGTTGGCACGAGGCGAACTGCGCACTATCGCGGCAACTACCTGGGCTGAGTACAAGAAGTATTTCGAGAAGGATGCCGCGCTGACCCGTCGCTTCCAGGTGGTGAAGGTGGAGGAGCCGGACGAAGAGAAGGCAGTCATGATGATGCGCGCCGTGGCGCCGTTTCTGGAGAAGCATCATAATGTGATGATCTCCGACGATGCTCTGGTTGATTCGGTCCGTCTGTCACACCGGTACATTCCAGCCCGACAGCTTCCTGACAAGTCGGTCAGCGTTCTCGATACCGCATGCGCCAGGGTTGCCATCGGCTTGAGCACCATTCCGCCAGTGATTGATGACCTCAACCGGCGGATGGTTCAGATCGACCGGGAGGTGAATATCCTTGAGCGTGAGTCTTTGATCGGACGCGATCATATCGAACGCCTCGCCAAACTGGCGAGTGAAAAGGAAACATCCCTGGCGAAGCTCGAAGAAATGAACGCTGCCTGGCTGAATGAAAAGGAGTTCGCAGAGAAGATCACCGCGCTGCAGGTGCTGATTCGTGAGCTGCATGGAGTAAATCCGGCAGACAGCACGATTCCTGACAAGCAGCAGGAGTTGAAGACGCTGGAAACTGAACTGAAGGGGATTCAGGGGAATAATCCGTTGGTACAGACCGAAGTGGATGCCCAGATCATCTCCGAGGTGATATCAGGTTGGACCGGTATTCCGACGGGGAGAATGCTGGTGGACGAAATCCAGACCGTGCTCAACATGGAGAATCTGCTCGGCGAACGGATAATTGGCCAGAATCACGCCTTGGCAGCCATTGCCCAGATGGTGCAGACCGCCCATGCCGGGATCGAGGATCCTTCCAAGCCGACGGCGGTGCTGATGTTCGCCGGCCCCAGCGGTGTCGGCAAGACCGAGACCGCGCTGGCTCTCTCTGAACTGATGTACGGTGGTGAGGACAACCTGATCACCATCAACATGTCGGAATATCAGGAAGCGCATACGGTGTCGTCTCTCAAAGGCTCGCCGCCCGGCTATGTCGGTTACGGCGAAGGCGGTGTGCTGACCGAGGCGGTTCGCAAGCGCCCCTACAGCGTTGTGTTGCTGGATGAAGTTGAAAAAGCGCACCCGGATGTCATGGAGCTGTTCTTCCAGGTATTTGACAAAGGTACGCTGGAGGATGGGGAAGGGAGACGGATCGACTTCAAGAATACCCTGATCATCCTGACAACCAATCTCGGTACCGACCTGATAATGAAAGCATGCGCCGACGAAGAGACCAAACCGACCTGGCAGGGGCTCGCCGAGATGCTGCGGCCGGAACTGACCAAGCGATTCAAACCGGCATTTCTGGGGCGTATGAAAGTCGTTCCGTACTATCCGATCTCCGACAGCATCATGCGCCTGATCATCAAGCTGAAGCTGAACAAGATCGGCAAGCGTCTCAGAGAAAACCGCAACGTCGCCTTTATCTACGACGATTCGCTCATTGAGTACATCGCCAGACGCTGCACAGAAGTGGACAGCGGCGCGAGGAACGCCGACCACATCCTCACCAACACGCTCATGCCGCAGATGTCACGGGAGATTTTGTCGAGGATGACTACTGGTGAGCAGTTTAAGGAGATTAAGGTTACTGTAAGTGAGGAGGGGTTTGGGTTTGAGATAGTTTGAAATAAACAGGGGCTGAGTTTTGTGTAAAATGTAGACTTGACCCCTGTTTTATCTGCTAAGTTTTAACAATTACATTGTTTCTAAATGGATATTTGTTTGGAGTAGATACAAAAGGATCGAAGGTTTAAAATAGAGCTTGTGGCTGATAAGAATTTTTTTTCACACAAGGAGATTCTCAATGGCAAATAATCTGACTGGCTATGCAGGAGGCAACGTAGCTACCCCCGTCCTTACCAGCATTCTTTCACGACACGCAATTGACTATAATCTTGATCCGGTTACTCTGGCGGATAATTTGTTCAACAACAACATCCTTCCTTATGCAAAGGATAACTGGAAATACCACGGCGTAACCTGCAACTGCCAGGATTTGTCTCAGGCGATTTGTGCAGTATGGACCTACATGAAAACAGTATCCGGAAAGAAAGGTCTGCCAGTTGCGTCGTCAGTGAACTGCTCCGACACCGGACGGGCTATTATTACCAGCAGCAAACCTGTTCTTGGCGGAATAGCGCTAGGCAACATCCGAGTGGAACCCGGAGGTAATACCGATGGGCGGTGCGAGTTTGCTAACCATACAGTGGCCCAGATCGGCGCAAAATTCTACGATCTTACTTACATGCGCATTACAAGCAACAAGGCGGACTGCATCGAATACGTTATAAACGCCAATGAACTAATCGGACAGTGGCTCATCTACATCGTCAAACCACCCAACAAAAAGATTCTGTATGTGCGTGATTCTCAGACACTAACCCCGGGGTTTGGCGACTGTTATCATGAATTGAACGGTGAAGGATGGATTTCGTGTCAGGACTGGAAAACTAAGACCGCCCGTGGTGGTTTGCATACCCGTTCTCTTGATCTTCAAGCCGTGGATACCTGTCTGCTGAACCTGGTAAATAATGGCTGGTCGGGGTACACGTCGCTTGTACCGACAGTCAAGCGATGGATCAAGAACAATCCCAAAGAAGTAGAGGCGCGTAATATCGACAACTGTGTTGTGAAATTGGCCGGTTTCGTGGGCATACCCAATATTGCGGGAAAGTTCATGATATAAGAATGGAAGTGTGTAAGAGGGGTCAGGTCTCAATATGTACATTTTTTTGATAAAAATATATAAGGGGTAAGGTCTAGATTCTACAGAAAATGACCGGTCTCAATACTGTACCAGAAAGCAGATTGAAAGCATGATTGCAGTTTTCAGTTGCCCTGAAAAGAAAGGCGATATCGTATATGCCAAAACCCATTTCTTTCGGAAAACTTGATTTTGATATTGCCTCCTCGATGGATGACACCAACGGCGCTCTTGATCCGGATATGCCGTTTCGAATTCTGATACTTGGTGACTTCAGCGGACGGGCCAACAAAGCCCTCTTCGAGCCAAAAACTGACACCTCCGGGCGTCGTCTCCTGCAGGTGGACCGGGACAGCCTTGACGAGGTGATGGCAAAACTTGGCGTTGAGATACTTCTCCCGCTCTTTGGTGATGAGGAGCCACCGATATCGCTTCAGTTCAGGGAACTTGACGATTTTCACCCGGACCGGCTCTTTGAGAAATTGGACCTCTTCAAGGCTATCTGTGACAAAAGGAAAATTATTGCTGATCCGTCTTTTTTAGCTAATGCCAGAGGCAAGATGGCTGTACCCGCACCCTCCACTGCAAAGGGCTCCGAGAACGTTGCACTGCAACGGGTTGTTTCCCCGTCAACCGGGAGCCTGCTTGATCAGGTAATCGGAGAGACCGAAGGGGAAGATTCCCAAAAAGATTCAGGAAGCAAACCATCTGAGTGGGACAGTTTTCTGAGCAGTGTTGTTCAACCACATTCGGTGCAGGATACCGGGAATAAACGGACTCAGCTTCTTGCAGAGCTTGATGAGACAACGGGAGAGCTGATGCGGGCGATTCTCCACTATCCGGATTTCCAGGCTGTCGAGGCTGCCTGGCGTGGGGTAGACTTTCTGGTTTCACGACTGGACACCGGTGAAGATCTAAAACTCTACCTCCTTGATATTTCAAAGGCTGAGCTGGCTGTAGATCTGCGTTCAGATGACCTGAGTTCAAGCGAAATCTACCGGGTGCTGGTTGAACAGGCTAGACTTGCTCCGGAAGCCGATCCATGGGGGCTCATAACCGGGAACTATTTTTTCGACAGCGGTATCGATGATCTGGAAACCCTGGGACGAATGGCACAGATAGCCGCTGCAGGACAGGTTTCCATTATATCTGCAGCTGACGCAGCACTACTCGGATCTGATCGTGGAAATTGGGGCCATGACAATGAAGCCTGGAATATGCTCAGGAAGCTTCCGGAGGCTGCATATCTCGGACTTTCTCTGCCGGGCTTTCTCCTCCGTCTTCCTTATGGCCAACATACCGAACCCGCAGAGCTCTTTGACTTTGAGGAGATGCCGCTCCCGGTTTATGACCAATATCTCTGGGGCAACCCTACTTTTGCCTGTACCGCCCTCATCGGAGAAGCATTCAGTGAATCAGGGTGGGAATTCAGGCCGGGGATGGTCCAGGATATTGACAATCTGCCCTTGCATATTTACAGGACAGAAGGGGAATCGCGTGTAACTCCTTGTACCGGGACTCTTCTGACGGAGGATGCGGTGGAAGCAATTATTGATATGGGACTAATGCCGCTGATTTCCTTCAAAGCCAGGGACATAGTTCGACTAGCACGTTTCCAGTCGATTGCCGATCCCCCCTCCCCTTTGGCTGGAATTTGGAAACTGGTTGATTAATGGATAAGAAATTTGAGTGCTGAATTTTTGATCCCTGAAGGCCGGAAAAAATAGAGCCATATTATGTTCACAGCCGACGTCAACACCCAGCTCCAGCTTGAAGGAAAAAACCAGGATGGCAGTTTCTGGGTGATTCCAATAGAGCATTCTCCGTTCACAGTTGGGCGGGGGAAGGGATCAAACCTTTTCCTGGCGGCGGATGGGGTGTCAAGGAACCATGCCGAGATTTTTGAGTCCCATGACGGCTGGCGGGTCAAGGACCTTGGCAGCACTAACGGGACCTATGTGAATGGTAGACGGCTGACAGAGGAACTTCTTCTTAAGCATGGTGACTACATTACCATCGCCGAGATCAGGTTCAATGTTATTGAGCAGGCCGACGCTTCAGAATCTACCCAGATCATTAATCCGTATGCCGCGCATTTCGAGCGGATGCTTGACCAGAAAGCGGTTTTGCCGCACTTTCAGCCTCTGGTTTCTCTGCCTGACGGTGCCTTGATCGGCTATGAGACCCTTGGGCGGATAGATTTCAAGGGTTTGCCCAATGACCCGGGACAGTTGTTTCAAATTTCCCGACGGCTCGGCAGACAGATTGAGTTGAGTGAGCTTTTCAGGAATACAGCGCTCGAGTACGCTGCACGCATCGGGGTAAAAGAGCTGATTCTGTTTAATACCCTGCCGGAAGAGATGAACCTCGAATTTCTTGGCGTATCTTTGAAAAAGCTCAGAGAATCGGTGCCTGACCTGAAGTTGGGGATGGAACTTCATGAAAATTCGATTACTGACGTCCTAATGATGAAAAGACTGAGAGCAATGCTGAACGACCTCGATATGCTGCTGGTCTATGATGATTTTGGCGCCGGCCAGTCCCGGCTCATCGAACTTCTCGACTCGGTGCCGGATATTCTCAAATTTGATATTGCCCTCATCCAGCACATCCAGCAACGTTCGGAAATATCGCGTTCCATTGTTGAAACACTGGTGAAGATGGCGCATGATGTCGGCATTCGTACTCTGGCTGAAGGGGTCGACAGTCCCGAAGAGGCTGAAGCCTGTTGTGTCATCGGATTCGATTTAGCCCAAGGATTTTATTTTGGCCGCCCTGCCCTTTTGTAAATGCTGCCTGATCTTTATCCGCGCACAAATGAAGATCAGGCCGCTACAAATTTACTAACTGAAGTAACAGACTGATGGCGGAGCCATCAAAACAGGTGACATCATGGCAATATTCACTCAGAAACAGAGGCATATAAACATCACTACTCCGCTCGGGACCGACAAACTTCTGCTCTTGGGTCTGCAGGGGAGCGAAGGCATTTCCCGTCTCTTCAATTTTGATTTGTTGCTGTTTTCAGAGGACCAGGGGATAGCGTTTGCTGATATCATCGGCAAGGGGGTAACGGTTTCTATTGAACTGCCGTCAGAAGGATACCGCTACTTTAACGGGATCATATCCTCTTTTTCTCAGACTTCCGGAGAGAGCACAAGCGGTGATGATTCGACCAGAGGATCTCAATACCGAGCGACACTGGTGCCAAAGTTCTGGCTCCTTACCCGCAGTGCCGATCTGCGGATTTTTCAGAAAATGACTGTGCCGGATATTGTCGAAAAGGTGCTTGGCGAGTTCGGAATAACCGATAAAGAGATTAAGCTGCAAAAAAAATACGAACCGCGGGAGTACTGTGTGCAATACCGTGAGACGCATTTCAACTTCATCTCCCGTCTTCTGGAAGAGGAGGGAATCTTTTACTACTTCGAACACAAGGAAGACAAACACCGCTTGATTATTGCCGATTCTTCTCAGGCAAGCGCCAACTGTCCCGGGCAGAATTCCGCAAGTTACAAGATAGAGGGTACTACTTCGGAAGACGATACCATCTCCTTTATTGAAAAGGTGCAGATGATTCAGGCCGGTAAATACATGCTGCGTGATTTCAATTTTGAGACCCCCGGCAATTCGCTTGAGGTCAACGACCCCGGAGGAAAAAACAATCTTGGACCGAGCGGTCGCGAGATCTATGACTACCCTGGTGGCTATAATGCCAAAGCCATCGGTGACCAGTTGGTCAGGGTGCGGATGGAAGAAGAAGAGGCGCAGATTACGACTGTACGCGGAGCAAGTGACTGTCGATCATTTACAGCCGGATACCGCTTTAAACTTCTTAATTCATACCGCAAAGATATGAACGACAAGGAATATATCCTTTCCTCGGTTACGCATACGATGTCCCATTCAGTTCAAGAGGGAGGAGCGTTCAGTTATTCGAACCGTTTTTCCTGCATCCCTGCCGATGTCCCGTTCCATCCTCCACGGGTGACGCCGAAGCCTGTAGTCCAGGGGACCCAGACGGCAATAGTTGTTGGACCGAGCGGTGATGAAATCCATACCGACGAGTTCGGGCGGGTAAAGGTTCAGTTTCATTGGGATCGTAGAGGTAAAGGAGATGAGAACAGCTCCTGCTGGATCAGGGTGAGCCAACTCTGGGCTGGAAGCGGTTGGGGGGCCATGTTTATCCCGAGAATAGGACATGAGGTTATCGTCGATTTCCTTGAGGGGGATCCCGATTGTCCAATCATCACCGGAAGGGTGTATCACGGCACGAACATGCCCCCGTACACGCTTCCCGGTGAACATGAAACGAAGAGCACCATCAAGTCAAACTCGAGTAAAGGTGGCGGTGGTTTCAACGAGCTACGCTTCGAGGATAAGAAAGGTGAAGAGCAGGTTTTCATCCATGGTGAAAAGCAGATGGACGTGCGTGTCAAAAAGGACTCGCTCGAATGGATCGGCAATGAGCGGCATCTCATAGTTATCAAGGATCAGCTCGAAAAGGTCGACGGAGACAAACATCTGACCGTAACAGGCGACCAGAATGAGAAGGTTGACGGCTCGGTCTCCCTTAAGGTAGGCAGCGACAAGCACCAAAAAGTTACCGGGGCATATGCCGTTGATGCAAGCGGGGAGATCCACCTCAAGGGGATGAAGGTAATCATCGAAGGGAGTACCCAGATAACTCTCAAGGTAGGGGGTAACTTCGTCGATATTGGCCCCGCCGGCGTTACTATTAGTGGAACCACGGTGCTTATAAATAGCGGTGGTTCTGCCGGATCGGGATCCGGAGCTTCCCCTGATGCACCCAAGGCTCCAAAAGAGGCCGACAAGGCGGAACCGGGCAAGGCTGCAACGGTCAACAAACAGGCACCCCCTGCAGCTTCATCCCCCCCTGGACCTCAAGCAGCAGCATTGCATCAGGCGGCGCAGAGTGGAGCGCCATTCTGCGACACCTGACCGAAGTAATTTTCCGGCCCGGGTGGCCGGCATGACCTAAAACTAAATTACAGGAAAAAATCATGGCAGACGAAAAAACCGTACAATCTCTTAAAATGAACCTCTTTTCAGAAATAGGCGCTAAAGTGTTTGCCATCCTGGACGGTGCATCCGTGCCATCACTGATTCCGAACCTTGCCACTTTCGAACCAGAGTATATCTGCCTCTATCGGGGGGAGCTTGAACCGGACATGGCCGAAGTGGCCCCCTATCTGGTGATTCTTGAGCGTGAATCCGATTTCACCAAATGGTTGCTGAGCAATGGTTGGGGTGAACACTGGGGAATTTTCGGAGTTACCCAGGCAGACCTGCCGACCCTCCGCAAGCATTTCCGCAAGTTCCTGATGGTCTATGACGAGTCCGGCAAGTCGCTCTATTTCCGTTACTATGACCCTCGAGTGTTGCGGGTGTATCTGCCGACTTGTAATGCCGGTGAATTGAAAACGGTTTTTGGACCGGTACTGTCATATCTGGTGGAGGATGAGGAAGTGAAGGTTGGGAGAAAGTTTGTGTTTGTGGGGAATGGGTTGGTGGAGGATAGGGTGGTGGTGGGGTAGGAGAATAGGAAATGCTTACGGTTCGTTCCGCTCAGATACAGGCTTTCGAATGTGCCGGATGGAAGCAGTTCGAAAACGAGATGGTTATCCATAGTCAGGCGTTTTCCCCTGTACTTTGCGGAGTGCTCGGCGAAGAGCAACTGCGCGAGGCGGTACAGCAGGCAATAAAACGGGCTTTAGGATATGAATTTACCAAAAGAGGTCCGATTCGTCTTGTCATAGAGATGATGTTCATGTTCGGCAGCCATTTCGATGTCGATCCTCAATATCCACAGTTTAGCGATATCCTGAATACAGACGGCGAACAGATGTTTCGGGCCGAACAGTTGTACGAAATGGTTACTGAATATATGCAGAAAGTAGCTGGCCGCGACAATATCAATGCAAGAAGAGCACTGGAGAAGTTGTCGTCGTTCGCAAGAAAGCAGATGCAGATTTCAGCAGACGGTTTCGAAGTCGGCATGCTTGAAGAGATGAATCGAGCCTTTCCGCAGAAGGTGGCGTTTATCGGCAAAGAACCCCTGACCAAACTGTTTCAGAGGGGTCAGGCAGAGGCTAGAAAGTATGGATTTACCTCAGTTCGCGAGGATGTTCTCATTGCCACCCTGATGTTTGCCTTCGGCTGCGGCAGCACCGATGATCCGCTCTACCCCTGGATTTCACGAACCCTCAAAGATGAAAAGATCATTGACGCGACGGCTCGTTCCGAGCGGCTAGAAAAGAAAGCTCTGACATGGCTCGACCACGTCCTTGCCAGACCACGGGAAGGAGCTTAAAACGTGAGTGACAAGACACAACCGACCCCACCGGCCTCGGCAGGAGGCGGTAACCCTGCCTCTGCTAGTACGACGACCTGTGCCAAGAGGCTCTTCAACGCACGTTGGAATATAACGCCGGTTAAGTGCGGCGATTCAGCGACGATGCTGGCTGACACTGAAAATATCGCTGCAGGATCGAATGCAACTTTTTCAGTCAAAAAAACTTCGGATAGCAGCACTATTGTCAGCCCTAACAGCAACTCATCAGCCTCGTCTGTTCAGTGTAGCTGGATGAGCAAGAAGACCTCCAACACTTGGAATGGTGCAGAAGCCAAATTCACTGTTGCCTGCGATGGGTTGACTACCGATTCCCTGGACCCGCAACTCTCCTTTCATCGGTACCCTGATATTTCGCGGCGCACTCAAACTCATAACAGAAACGCACCAGGATTTGCTCCATTTACCGGCCGGTACACTATAGAATTTACAGACCGCAAACTCATCGTGAAGGTCCGGATCAAATTATTGAACAAGCAAGCAGCTAGGCCAGCCAATGCTGCAGATTACAACGCTGTAGCCAACGGGCCACCGGTAGATGATGCTCAAAAAAGTCTGATGAAACGGCATATTGAGCGTAAACTTTCAAAGAGACTGGATCTGCATAGATGGGCATGTGGTAGAGAAGATGGATGTGATTGCCTACGGGATAATGAATGTTGCAAATTTGAACTGATTGTACGGATTTCCTTTGTTGAAGATAACGAACATCATGTTGTCAATCTCTGGCCCGGAAGCGCCAGGCACGATTGTGAAAACTGGCACGTGACAGAGTCGAGGGCGAATTTGAGCTGGGCGCACGAGACGGGACATCTTCTTGGATGGTATGACGAGTACCCTGGTGGAGCCATTGCTCCTGCTGCTGACAATCCCGGCGGCCGCTGGCGGAATGATCGTCCGGCCGGCATCATGGGACCGGGAGGCACGGTGTTCTGGGATCACTTGGAAGATTTACGCTCCTGGTTCAACAGTCAAACCGGCGAACGATGGAGACTTATTAACAGGTAGCCACTATGAAACTACGAATATTTGTTTTGGTCTTGTGCGTTTCAATGATAACTCTAGCGCTCATTGCTGATTGCAAAGGGAGGAGCAGCATGGAAAAGACACCGAGATTGCAGATACAGGTCTCTGATATGGCTGACGAACTCGGTATGCGTAATATCCTTGATTTGGAGCTTGACGGTTCGGTGAAGTATCATGTGCAGAGCAACGGCAATTCACCAGAAAGCCGAGAAATTGGATATTATGAAGGACGTCTTGATGAAGCGGCGCTTGAGAAACTTTATCTGATGTTTGAATCATCTGAATTCAATAAAATGGAGGATCATTTTGGAAAAGTTTTATCAGGAGAGCCACTTAGGAGAATAATAGTTATAAATAATGAGTTAGTAACAACAAAAATGATAAGTTTTTCACGGACTCCGCCTATTTATTATGAAACAGTGAAATCCGGTATTGATTCCTTGATTGGTGTCAGCAAGAGAAACCCCGCTGGAGTTCTGAATATAGGCATTACATGGCCAGGACAAAAGGTACGGAGAGACACAGTATGTTCTGTACAAGTCACTTTCAGTAGCAGAGGGAGCAAAAGTATCGTTTTTGCCAATCCATTTGCTACGAAAAAAAACAAAACGACCAAGTTGTACATCAGGGCACAACGTTCAGATATAAAGATAATGGATTTACGCCAGTATCACTACGTTAATCAAAATCTTCAGGGTAACAATCTCAAATCATATGACGGGAATTTTACCAGAGAAAATCTGGAGAATAAACTTGCACCAGGAAGCTCAGTTACATTTCATCTTGACGTCCGCTTCGATTGGCCTCCTGGCAAATATACTGTGCAGATTGTCTGGGAAGATACCGGCGCTGAGACAGACAAAAAATTGTTTGGGGTTCTTTACTCGTCAATTCATGAAATTACTGTGGAGGGTGCTTCGAAGACGGGTGACAGTACTCTGGAAATAGACGATGGAGACAACGAGTGATAGAGATCTCACAAATCAGGAAAAAGTATAAGGGGTAAAAACTCAACTAAGTATAATTAGCAAGGTCTTTATTCATCTACAGAAAAGCGATTATTAGATAGAGGGACTGCCTGTTGTCAGGAGAAGCTGATATGTTATGCATCCGTACGGAGCAAATGAATGTCTTCAATGTTTTGGCGCTGCATAACTTTGAAGATAGAACAGCTCGATATTTGCGAACGAATTATGCAGAGGCCACGGCTAAGATGAGCGATCCTGAGCTGCTCCATTTGATTACTGCCGGTATTGACACTGCCCGCTGCTATGGCCTTGAGTTGGAAGAGCATATCACTGCATACCTTGAATTGGCTCTCTGTTATGGTGCAGATTCTGCCGGAGGATTTAATTGGGCAGAACGCATATTGCGTAATTACCGCTTAACTTCAGAAGAGAAAGTGCAAAGAATGCAGGATCACTGCCTTTTTGATGCCCAGGTGCCAACATGAGCCAATTGCAAATGCCACTTGATTCAGCAGCTGTAAAAAAAGCCGATGATGAATTTTATGCCAATCATCCGGAGTATATTCAGAATGGCAAACGTGTCCCGCTGGATCCAAACAACCCGGCAGATTCTGCAGCATGTGCCGAGTGGCGGGCGTCATACATTAAAAATGGTGGTAAGGAAAAAGAAAGTCCCCCGCAAAAAAAACCGGATGATCCTGTGCAGCACTGCGGCTCAGAACAGCCAGTTGCCACATTGACAGTGCGCTGGTCAAAAGCGGAAGTTACTCCCGATCACAACAGTACCTGGCCACCTGCGACACCACCTACCGATACTATTCCTGATGAAGCCAAGGTGCAGCTGATCGGTGAAACCACCAATGTTCCGGATGGCACGTCCGCAACCATGACTATCTGTCACTGCGCAACTGGAGCTGGAGTCACCGGGGGGGCATTCAATAACCTTGAGGTTAAGGGGGGTAAAGTTGTTGATCCCGCCACGGGAAGTGCGCTCGAATGGGTCTTCGAAGGGAAGCATAAATTATGGGATCCCTGGGACAAGCCATATTACTTTTTTACCTGCACGGTAAATTTTCAGGGTTTGTCAAAAAGTACGCCGAAAGATTTCGCAGCCCAGCAAGCTGCGTGCCTGAGACTCAAATATTGGCACTGTTGCACTGCCGAGAGCAGCACGCTTAGTGGGGTATTGCCCGAATGCAATGCAGTTGCAGGAATTTTAAATGGAGTGCTATTTTCAAAATCGCTAATCCAGAATCTGACGACAGTGGGTATCCCTTTGGCGCAATATGGTTCTCTCCTCCGTAATACGTATGTATTTCATCAGGCCAGTCACGGTAACGCGCTGAAACGCTCTGATAACTCTAGTATTCCTGAAGGGGATCCGGGAGAGTCCAAATATACAAAGGCTGACTGGAGAAGCATCGTACATATAACTCCGGTGCCACGATTTGGAGACACACAGATTGCAAATAATGCTGACATACCGGTAGCACCAAGATATCTCTTTTATGCAAGCACCTGTCTGACGGGCTGGGAACCGAGCTTTGCCAATGCCATGATCGCGAGAGGGACGCGTAACGTACTGGCATTCCGCTGTTCAATTCCCGATAGTGAAGCCCCTGTCATGGCCAGAAAATTCTATACTCGTTGGGCAAGTTACAAGCTGGATCCGTCTAAAATTCCTGAGTGTTTTTTCAAGGCGGGCGGAGATCATTATAAAAAAATGAAACCCATTCTTTATGGCGCAGGAGGGGGGGCCATCTCCGAAGGCTTGAGCCCTCTTGAAATAGCCGGGATAGCAGTGGCGGCTGTTGCCTGTGGAGTACTCGTAGGAGTGGCTGTCTGGGCTCTGTTGAAAAAGTAACTATGAAAGGAATATAAAAAATATGCTGAGTAACGGAGAGTTGCACAGTCTGGCGCAGGAAGTCGCTGACAAGGGCATTGCCCGGATGCTGGAAGGTAGTTTCGATGTCATTCCAGTACAAGACTCTATGGAGTGGGACTCTATTTTACACCGTCAGGTTTTCACACAATTGTTCAATGTTTGGAGGACATTCGATGAACTCCACTTTGAAGCCAGTCCAAACGGTGAAATAATTTCATTTCGGGATGAAAACCGTTTTACCGATGCCAAGTACGAATGCATGAACAATTTGGATATATTACGGATATGCCGAACTACTGGTGTAATTGGCCCGAAAGCATTTGTTGAAGCTGCTGCTAAAGACTCTGGTGAGATGCTTGTTGCCGATATCGTTGAACCATTTCCGGGAAAGTCGCGTCGAATACGATTTACAATTAATCCAACTTCTTGCCTTGTTGCTGAGTTCCAAACGATGGAGTAATTATGACTCAAAATGAAGCAGTGTCTGTTGCAAAGGCAACCGGAGCCAATCTGGGCGTACCAAAGGAATTCGAGTTATCGACTGCTGAAAAACGAATCATTGAACTTGTCTCCGGAAGTACCCCGTTACAAGATGATGCCGTAGGCCCAGTGTTTGATCGCATTGCATGGCTTGTCACGTTTACGGAAGGACATTCGTGGGTTGAAATCTCAATTGACGATGAAAATCAAAGAATGATCCGCTTCCGAAAATCACGAGGTGTTATTTTGGAACCGGAAAGAGGGTGACATTTATGCTAAACGCTGAGATACAAAACTCTCAACCATTTCAAGAAACTGCCAGTCAATGGTATTTAGACCTGTTATGCGCCGAAATGATTGATCGCGGGCAATTAGAGGCGACAAGATACCTTCATGAATTGTTGCGTGTTCAACCAGTTCCAGGCCAGACGGTGAAACCTTTCAATTCGTTTAAAATGAATGTGCAGCAACGAATCACCGAGTACGAGGTTCGGCTGAACGGTCAGACAGGAGAAAGCATATCCTGGTTCGCTGATTTCCTTTCCGTTGGCGGTAATGAAGCGCTTCAGCCAGAAGTAGCACTCAAACTGGCCACCGATTTTGCCAATCCGCCTGATGATGCCGAATTAGAAAGTTCTGAATACGAGACCATGGCGGATCGCACATTTTTCCGCGCCCGCTGGCGCCATTGCTACGATGGTCTGGAAGTTGATGGTGATTACATTGAGGTACTATTGAATTGCGCAGCCAGAATGCCGTTTTCTGTAAGTAGAGTATGGCGACAACCCAACTTGAGCCAAACACCGATATTACGATGAACTTTAAACGGAGATACTTTACAGGTATACTTGCAGTTTGTGTTCTTCTGATAAATTTTACTTATGTTTTTGCGGCTGCAAAGATATCCGGCAAGGAGAGTCACACCGTGAAGTTTCTTGAACAAACTTATGAGGAAATTCTTGCTTATATGCAAACAGACAGAATTATTGCTGTGATTACATGCGAAGGCATTGAATTTGTCAATAGCGGAACAAGGAGTGAGCGGGTTGTCTTGTCAACCAGAATTGTAGCACCTGCGTCGGCAGCTGTACTTAATAAGCCTTTTGTTCTCACTCGGTTTTCCCAAAATAACCCGATTATGAAAGTTGGTCAAACATACCTTATTGCGGCATATAAAGGCGAATGGGCCCCTGCATGGTGTCTCGTCGAGGCACTTTCCGTCGATTCAGCAAGCGCCTCCGAAGCTCTACATTCCGCAATTACCGAATTTGACAGGCGTGCTACCAAACAGAGGAGCGAAAGAAACAAGCAATAATAAGAAAAAATGTGCGGCAAGAAATAAGTCGCATAAGAAATATGATTACATGTAACTGCTCTTCGAAGGGAGGAAAACTATATGGCATTCCAGGCTGTTTCAGGCGCAATGTTCATGTGTACAATGGAGGTCGCTCCAAGTATTCTGACCGTCTTGCCGACTAATAAGGTGACATGAATAGGGCTAATCTTCCGCAAAGCGTAACCGTCAACTGCAGACCATCTTGAATGTGTAATAGAATTATGCTGGTGAGTTTTGCTTTTCGGCGAGCCAGTTGTCTGGAAGAAGTTGTTCAATACGCTTTGCTGGATGAGACATGATACGGC
>JAQTZV010000044.1 GCA_028687585.1 Desulfuromonadaceae bacterium
TCATACTCGTTCATGCGGAAGGCGAGATCGGTTTCGTTGTACCAGAGACCTTCGGCGTTCGCTTTGAAGCGGGATTCAAGGTCAGGGACCTGTTTGATGCAGACAAGCAGTTTCATACGTTACCTCCGTAAATTCGTTATTACGCAATCCGTTCCGTAACTATTTCAGCCAAGTCTCTGACCTGAAGCTGACCTTATTAACTATTTAAGTACCGAATTACCGAATTGATTTTTGGAGCAATCTACACCTACTTATCATGATGAGTCAATGACAAAATAATACCTGACAAAAAATTTTAAAAATATCCCCGAAATGACCGACTGATATCATCGGCTCATGCAGTCGACTATATAATACCGGCAATTCTCAGCCGTGCCAGCTCATCACCTGCAAGTCCAAGCATTCCCGTCAGAACCTCATCATTGTGTTCTCCCAACTGTGGAGGTGGTAGCCGGTCAATCAGCGGTGATCGGGAAAACTTCATCGGACTCCCCACCAGAGGGATCGGCCCTGCCCCTTTATGCGGCACATCTATACGCATGCCGCGAGACTTGACCTGTGGATTGGCGAAGACTTCCGCAATGGTATTGATGGGGCCGCACGGGACCCCAGCCTCTTCAAGTGTTGCTATCCACTCGGCACGGGTGCGCTGTTTGAGTATCTCAGTGACAATGGAAATCAACTCTTCACGATGACATACCCGGTCGGCGTTGGTGCGAAAGCGCTCATCCTCGGCCAGCTCCGGATGTTCAGCCACGATGCAAAAGCGTGAAAACTGGGCGTCGTTTCCCACTGCCAGAATAATATGACCGTCGCTGGTCGCCAACGCCTGATAGGGGACAATGTTCGGATGAGCGTTGCCGAGTCGTACCGGCGAATTGCCGGACACCAGGTAGTTTGTCGCCTGGTTGGCAAGCGTTGCCACCTGAACATCAAGCAGCGCAAGGTCAATATACTCGCCCTCTCCGGTCCGCTCCCGGTTTGCAAGGGCGGCGAGCACCGCAGTTGCGGCGTACATGCCGGTAAAGATGTCGACAATAGCAACACCGGTTTTGACAGGGCCGCCGCCGGGAAGTTCATCAGGTTCACCGGTAACGCTCATTAGCCCTCCCATCCCCTGAATCAGAAAGTCATAGCCGGCGCGGTTCCGGTAGGGACCGGTCTGACCGAATCCGGTTATCGAGCAGTAGATAACTCCCGGGTTAATCTCCCTGATGGATGGATAATCGAGGTGGTACTTGGCAAGTCCGCCAACCTTGAAATTCTCAAGAACAATATCGCACCCTGCAGCCAGCCGGCGCACCAACTCTTGCCCGTCGGGCCGGGTAAAGTCGATGGTGACCGACTTTTTCCCCCGGTTTGCCGCGAGGAAATAGGCGGCGTCGCTGGTCGGCTGCCCCTCCCGGTCCGACAAAAACGGGGGGCCCCACCCGCGGGTATCGTCCCCCAGGCCGGGGCGCTCCACCTTGACAACCTCCGCCCCCAGGTCTGCCAGGGTCTGGCCGGCCCAAGGACCGGCCAGTACCCGACTCAAATCCAGAACACGTATGTGACTTAAAGGTCCCGCCATTCCATTCTCCCTTTATACTGTTGATGATTACACGTTCAGTTGTGATAATGCTGTTTTTACATTGCCAACCAGATTGAGCAGACGAGGGCCGATATCTTTTTCAAACAGCTCCCTGTTCAATTGAAAGGATGCTCCACTGCAGCTGAACACCATGATTTCAGAATTGTCGCTGGCTACCAGAGGCACCGAGACTGCACTCACCTCCTCCCGCCACTCCCTCAGAGAATAACAAAATCCCCTTTTTTTGTAGTCAACAAGTGCCTGTTCAATTCCCGGTTTTATTTTCGGCCAGTTATTTTCGTCGCTTTTGCGAATTTGCCCCATCAACTTGATCCGCTCCATTTCAGGCAAAGCGCACAGGTACGCCCGACCCATTGAGGTGGTGGCAATGGGAATCTGCGAACCGACATCAAGCTGTACCGTAAAAGTAGCGCTGTTTCGGTAGGTATCGATATACACCATGTTCTGCCGATCACGAATGCCGAGGTTGACCGATGCTTGTGTGTACTCGGCCAGCGCCTGCATCAGCGGTCGGGCTATTCTGCGTATATGCATCTGGGCCAACATTGAGTAACCGAGACCGATTAAGGTTTTTCCAAGGCAGTACCTATTTTGGTCCATGAAATACCGAAGATAGCCGAGTTCCGTCAGGGTATAGGTAACACGGGAGACAGTCGATTTTGGAAGGCCGGTGCGTTTTGCAATTTCCTGGTTCCCGAGGACGCGATCGCTTGACATAAAACAGACCAGAACATCAAGGCCGCGTGCAAGCGCTGATATGAATTTACGATCTTTGTCACTACGTTGTGCGGTTTCAGTATGAGCTGTAGACATCTAACCGTCCCCTTTCTGCTTGTAGCAAAACTGTAATAATGTATGTGATCGTTGGAAATCTTGCCTTGTACGATCTCACAAAAGAACTGTATGCGTCAAGACGGAATGAGCTATTTGCAGAATACCGGTTCCGCACTGCGGCATTAAACACCAGTTTAGCGAACAGGATGAGTTTGCCTTCCAGCATCAGCGCAACGAATGTCAGATGCTCTTGACGTGAACCGGTCAACTGTAGCCACAAGCTCTAAAAACACGGAAGATCCTTATTCCGGCGGACCATATTGGCACGCTATGTGCTCTATGCAGCATTGGTTCACACGCCACTTATGGAGGAATTACGAATGGAAAGCGTCGAAAGCAACATCTCAAGCAAGGTACTTCATGCGATCAGACAGAATTATCATCTGTCGACCCGGAACCTGGAGTGGCTTGATGCCAATATCCATCCATATTTTTCCATAACCATGCAGGAAGAGACCGATGCGGTAACCATTCTTGCCAGTGGTTTGCACAACCTGACCAAAAACCGCAGAATGATCATGGCTGATCGTGACAACATGTTAATTATGGCTGTTCTCAACCGGCCAGGTTCATTGTACGAGACGCTCAGGACGATGCAGGAGCGGGACATTTCCTATGCCCACTTTGCCGTGTCAAACGGCCCTCTGCCTGATTCGCAGAGCCATCTCGAGATTCAGCTTTTCGAATTTAACCGACGTTCTTCCGCAGAGATTGCTGCAGCAACCGGAGGAGGCATGCCGCCCGGAATCAGAAAGAGCGTCGCCGAGGCCATGAAAGAGGGGTATGCAGACTTTGACCTGAAACGACTGGATGCATTACTGAATATTCTCTGGCTGAACAATCCGCGCTATGTGCGTATTTCTCCGGCGATGCGTATCGCACGGATTCTCTGGCTCTACCAGCAGACGATACAGAATGGTGGAGTCTTTCTCGATGTCGAGGCAACCGAAAAAGTCGGCGGGGGTGATGAATCCCGCCTGCTGTTTGCTGTCGGTAACCCCCCGCAACGAGACTTCCTGCAGCAGGTAATGGAGGTGTTCAACCGCCTGTCAGTGAGCGTCAAGCGGGCATACTGCCTGACCATCAGCAATGAAATTCATCCCTACTTTCTGGGGACTTTTTATGTAACAACCCGCGACGGCAAACCGATTGCTAAAAATTCCGAACTGTTTCAGCGCCTGCAACGTGAGCTCTATACTACCCAGATACTCTCTACCGCATCAGTTTCGTATAAGGATTTCGTGGTTAACGGCGTCATGAGCGGGGACGATGCGCTTTTGATCAACGCGTTTATCGGCTTTTGTCATACAAATCTGGCACACACCCATCCGGAAAGTTTTGATCTGGAAGGGATCATGCGGGCCTTTCATAACCATCTCGATATTGCGCAACAACTGGTAAAACTGTTCAAGGCACGTTTTGATCCGGCTATTCCGGATCGGACTTCATTGTATTCCCGGACTCTGGAGGAGACGACCCGCATCGTGGACAGCTACAATACCGGGCATGGTTTCCTCGATGAATTCCGGCGCACAATATTCCGCTGCGCCCTGCTGTTTATCAGCCACACGCTGAAAACAAATTATTACGTACTTGAAAAACATGCGCTGGCCTTCCGTATTGACCCTGCCTATATGGGCAAACTTGACAATAAATTCACCGCGGACCTGCCTGCTGAACGCCCGTTCCGTATTACCTATTTTTACGGACGTTACGGATCCGGCTACCACATCGGCTTTTCTGATATAGCCCGCGGCGGCTGGCGCACTCTGATAACCAACGGTCGTGATGACTATGTTACCTGCGCCAACTCCCTGTTCCGCGAAAATTACGTACTTGCCCATACGCAACATCTCAAAAACAAGGATATCTACGAAGGCGGTTCCAAGATGGTGGTCGTTCTCGATTCCGCGGGTGAGAGTGATCGCGAGCTGGTTACTCAACGCCTGTACAAGCTGCAGTACGGCCTGATCAACGCATTTCTTGATATCTTCATCACTGACAATGGTCGGGCCAAGGATCCTCGGGTGGTAGACTACTACGGCGAGGATGAACCGATAGAACTCGGGCCCGACGAGAATATGCACGATGTCATGGTAGAGATGGTCGCCGCACAGTCAGTCAAGCGTGGCTATATTCTCGGTATCGGCATCATGTCGAGCAAAAAAGTCGGCATCAACCACAAGGAGTATGGCGTCACCTCGGCCGGTGTCGTCAAGTTTGTTGAAATAACCATGGCCGAGCTTGGTATAGATGTCCACCGGGAACCATTTTCGGTCAAGTTTACCGGGGGGCCTAACGGCGATGTCGCCGGTAACGCCATGCGTCTGCTGTTGGAGCGCTGCCCCAAGGTGGCGATCAAATTGATAATCGACGGCACCGGGGCCCTTTTTGATCCGGCTGGGGCCGATCGCGAAGCATTATCCAGAGTTATCCTCACATCCGACATTGACACCTTTGATCCCGCCTCCTTACATCCCGGCGGTGTAATTCTTTACCGTACGCAAACGCGGAGAGAGGGGATGAAAGAGCTGTTTCGCAAGGTTATCTGCAGTGACGCCGGAATTCAGGAACTCTGGATTTCCAATGACGATTTTTACCGCGAGTACAACAGCCTGATCTTTACAGTCTCTTCCGATCTGTTTATCCCGGCCGGTGGTCGCCCCGAAACTATTGATACAAGCAACTGTCACCGGCTGTTCACATCTGAAGGTGCGGCGTTAAGTAAGGCTATCATCGAGGGCGCCAACTCCTTCATTACTCCGGAGGCACGTATCGAACTGCAGCGGCGGGGCGTTGTGGTTATGCGGGACGCTTCGGCCAATAAATGCGGGGTCATCTCATCGTCGTACGAAATCATTGCCAATCTGCTGCTGAGCGAGAAGGAATTTCTCGATCAGAAGGATATCTATGTCGCCGATGTTATCCACATCCTCAACAAACGTGCCGAAGACGAGGCCCGGCTGATCTTCCGTCGTCACCGGGATGCCGGCGGCACGCAGCTCTATACGGATATTTCCAACGCCATCAGTACTGAGATCAACGCTCACTACGCCCGGTTGTTCAGTTTTTTTCAACAGCATCCGGATCTCTGTGCCAAGCAGCTGTATCGTAAGGCGATACTTGCTCATCTGCCCCGTCTGCTGGTCAATGAACCGCGCTACCGGGTACGGATCAAAAACCTGCCGGTTAAATACCGGTATGCAATAATGGCGAGCGAGATTGCGTCCTCAATGGTCTACAAAAACAGCCCGACTGATGGCTATCAGGAGCTGGTTGAAGCGCATTTGCGGGAGATGCCATTGGCATAATAAAAAAAGTGGTAACCATTGCCGTACCGTAAAAAGACCCGTCCGATTATTTCGGATGGGCCTTTTTGCATCATTTACAAGTAAAAGCTGGGGGTAATAAACCGTCAACCGGGACGTTGCCGGAGAATCATTTAAAGAGGCGGCAACACGCTTGAAACAACGAACTCAACAATCTTATCCGGGCAGCAGACGTGGTAGCCGTCCTTATACCCCATTTTTTCCGATTCAACCCCGAAGCGGGCGGTCATGATAAAGGGATAAACCCCCAGCAGGGCAGTGACACAGACCGGTGCCGAAGCGGCATAATCAATCATCGGACCATCCAGAAACACACAGGAATCCAGCTTCATCAACGGGCACTCTGACTTAACCACTTTGATCTGCACTCTTTTATCCGGTTCCAGTTTCACAGCGTCCCCTTATGGTTTTTGATTCAGTACATGCAGCAAACGAATGGGGCGAACAGCGGCCCGCCCCATTCGTTTGCAAAGTATTCCTACGCCCGCAACTGCTGAAGGGATTCTTCCAGAATCGTGAGACCGCGCTCAAGTTCAGCATCGGTAATTACCAACGGCATCAGGACTCGAATGACGTTACCGTGATTTCCGCAGGAGAGCAGTACCAGCCCTTTCTCATAGCAAAGTTTTGTCAGTTTCTTCGCCTCATCCCCAGCCGGTTCTTTGGTCTCCCGGTCGCGTACCAGTTCCAGTGCCAGCATCGGCCCCTTGCCGCGCACTTCTCCGATTATCTCGTACTTTTCCTGCATGGTCAGAAATCGTGCGAGCAGCTTTTCTCCCAGCGCCACGCCACGCTTAAGCAGGCCGTCCTCAAGCAGAATTTCCAACACTGCCAGGGCGGCGCGGCATGCAAGCGGGTTGCCGCTGTAGGTTCCCCCGAGTCCGCCGATATGGGACTGGTTCATAATGTCTGTGCGGCCGATAATGGCGCTGAGTGGCATCCCGCCAGCGAGGCTTTTCGCCGAGGTAATGATGTCCGGTTCAATGCCCCAGTGATCAATGGCAAATATTTTTCCGGTTCTTCCCATGCCACTCTGGACTTCATCGACAATCAGCAGAATACCGTGCTTTTTGCAGATGGCATGCAGTTTAGCGAAATATTCCTGCGGCGGAGTAATAAATCCCCCCTCACCCTGAATCGGCTCAACGATTACAGCTGCAGTCTGTTCAGCGGCAACATTAGTGATAAAGAATTCTTCCAGATAGTCAGCACAGGAGGCCTTGCACGCCGGGTACTTCAAACCGAACGGGCAACGGTAGCAATACGCAAACGGCATTCGGTAGGTTTCCGGAGCAAAAGGGCCATATCCCAGCTTATACGGCTTGACTTTGCTCGTGAGACTCATAGTCAGAAGAGTGCGGCCATGAAAAGCATTTTCAAAGGAGATCACGGCCGGTCGTTTTGTCGCATAGCGGGCAATTTTTACGGCATTTTCATCTGCCTCGGCGCCTGAGTTGCCGAGCATGGTCATTTTATCAAACGCTCCGGGTGCCAGCTCGTTCAGTTTTGCGGCGAGCGTGATATATGATTCATACGGGTTCACATGAAAGCAGGTATGGATGAATTTGTCCGCCTGGTCTTTGATGGCGGCCACGACTTTCGGATGACAGTGACCGACATTGTTTACTCCGATGCCGCCGGCAAAATCGATCAGTTCACGTCCGTCTGCGTCGATCAAGATTGCTCCGCGGGCTTCCGCAATAAATGAAGGGGTCAGGTTGACCAGTCCCTGTGGGACATGCTTATTGCGCAGCTGCATCAGTTTTTCGTTTCGCGTTGTCATGGGAGCTACTCCTTATCCGTTTGGTTTCAGACTTTCTAATTATATTAATGCCAGCCTTCATGCATAACAAAGAGACAATATGTTATTGAGTATGTTGTTGTTTAATCAAGGATCATGCCATCATAGACAGCTAATATGTATCTGTCCGGTTTTGCGTTAGTTTAGTGTCCATATGCCAAAATTGGCATCATTGATTGCCCCGGTGCCCGGTATCCTGAAACGGCTAAAAATATTCCATCTTGCATATTTTATTCGATTGTGAATAATTGAGGTTACTGCAACTCCGTTGCACGGCGGAAACGCATATAATTTATAGTTTTTCTGGCAGCTTAAAGCTCAGACCAAACCGAAAAGGAAGTGTCATGCCGCTCACGTCCGAACCACGACCATTCATCGCCTCAACGTTTACTGCCGCACCACTTCACTCGGAGGATTTTTATAATGCCCTCACGGATGCCGTTGACGTGGGGCTTCTCGCTATAAACAACTCCGGAATGACGATCCATGCCAATCGTATCGCCCGGGAGAGTTTCAATATATCTTACGGAATTCACCTGAACAGCATCATGCCGGAACTGTGGGACAAAATTTCCCAGACACTTCGTGAAAGCAAGCCACGGCTGGAGATTTCAGTGCGCGGTGTGGAGTCAAATTACCTGGTAAAAATCAGTCCGATCATCGTTGATAACGAGCGTGTCGGAGTGGCGTGTCTTTTCATTGAAAGCACCGAACTCGAAGATATCGCCATGCAGATGCGCTTCTTCCAGGAACTCACCAGTGAATTGGATACCATCATCGATTCATCATCGGACGGTCTCTGGATCTGTGATGCTGAAGCCAACGTGCTCCGCATCAATCCTGCTTCGGAGCGGGTCAATAAAATACGGTCAAGCGAGGTTATCGGGCGCAATATGCGCGAACTGGTTCAAGAAGGGTTTGTGGACAGGTCCGTGACCCTGGAGGTTATCAAGACACGGGCAGTCTTCAACATGCTGCAGCAGCGGGAGGGGAGCAAGCTGATTTTGACCGGCACCCCTGTTTTTAATACAGATGGCGATCTGATTCGGGTCGTCGTAAGTGAGCGAGACATCACAGAAATCGATACATTGCAGCGGGAACTTGAGGAACAGGGGGCTATTAAAGACCAGGTACTCCACCATATGCTGGAGATGCAGCAGGTAGAGATGGAATCGCGGCGGGTTATCGCAAAAAGCCCCTGCATGCTCAAGGCGCTCCGCCAGGCACTTAAAGTGAGCGTCGTTGATTCATCAGTTCTGATACTTGGTGAGTCAGGAGTAGGAAAAGGTCTGTTTGCCGACCTGATTCACAAGAATTCAGGTCGTGCCGACAAGCCGCTGATCAAAATCAACTGCGGCGCCATCCCCGAATCACTGATCGAATCCGAGCTGTTCGGCTATGAGAAAGGTGCATTTACCGGAGCGCAGTCGAGCGGCAAACCGGGCTATCTCGAGCTGGCGGATGGCGGGACGCTGTTCCTGGACGAAATTGCTGAACTACCCACTGCTTCGCAGGTAAAACTGCTGCGATTCCTGGAAGATGGCAGGGTCACTCGCTTGGGAGGGACCAAGAGTCGCACGGTAAATGTCCGTATTCTTGCGGCTACCAACCGCAACTTGGAGGAGATGGTGAAGCAGGAGCGCTTTCGCCTTGATCTCTATTACCGCCTCAAAGTCATCCCGATCCACGTTCCGTCAGTGCGCGAGCGTACGGAATGCATTCTCCCCATGGTCCATCATTACATTGCTATCTATGGAGCCAGAAACGGTATCAAAAAGAGACTTTCCGGCGCTGTCTCCGATGTTCTTTCATCCTACCAGTATCCCGGGAATGTGCGTGAGCTTATCAATATTTGTGAGCGACTCGTAGTCATGTCGGAAACGGAAATAATCGACCTTCAGGATCTCCCGAGCGACATCGCCGGGCATGCCAAGGAAGTCGGTACGAACCTTGTCAGCTGGCCTTCCGCAATGACTCTCCAGCAGGCTATTGACAGCGTGGAGCGTTCTATTCTCACTCAGGCACTGGAACGATTTAGCAACCAGTCTCAGGTAGCTGAAGCGCTGGGGGTGAATCAGTCGACTATTTCCAAAAAACTGAAACGTTATGGACTTGGCTGATTACATTTATTCCGTTTGGCATAATTGTGGCGCACGCCATTCAAAACATCGTTAACTTTTTCCGTCTACCCATCGGCTAATCTCCCGAAGTACTTTTCCGATCGCCGAACCTCCTGACATGCGACAACCCGGCAGGCATCACTCCATCAGGACCCTGGCAGTCAGTTGCCGGCATCACACGCAAACAAGCTGCTGCTGTGTGACGGCAACGTTGGACATATCGTGCATGCTGAACATTGGCACGCCTTGTGCTAACTATCATAATTAAATGATAAGCCGTTCTGTTCCTATATCGTACCACCAAATTTATAGGGCGCTTTCAAAAATTCAACAGATCGGGAAGCTGCTCACTACACATAAGGAGGCAACACAATGAAAAAAAGATTGCTCTGTACCCTGGCCCTTTTTACATCATTCATGGTAGCAACCCCGCTTTACGCAGCGAATGAAGCAGTGTTCAAAGTAGGGGTCGTTACCGAACTGTCCGGCTCTCTGGCCACTGTCGGTAACGTCACAAAGAGAGGCTACGATCTCTGGGCTCAGGAAGTAAACGCGAAAGGCGGTATCGAGATCAAAGGAAAGAAATACCAGGTCAAGCTCTATTATGCAGATGCCCAGTCAAACCCTGCCTCCGGAGCGTCCGCTGCAGAACGTCTGATCACCCAGGAGCATGTTGATTTCATTCTCGGACCGTACTCATCCGGCGTCACCATTGCGGTAGCGCCCGTCGTCGAAAAGTACAAAGTACCGATGATTACCGGTTCCGCAGAATCTCCTCTCATCTGGAGCAATAAATTCCTCTATACCTTCGGTACCGTTCCTCCGATCAACTTCACCGGTGCAACCCCGATCAAAACTCTCAGCGAGCTTAAGCCGGCTCCTAAAACAGCCGTTATCCTCGGCTCCAACGACACCTTTTCAAAAGCATCTGCCGAAGCTTTCAAAACTGCTGCTGAAGCTGCCAAGATCAAAGTCCTCAAGTTCAATATTGTACCTGCCGGTCAGGATCTCACACCGCTTCTTTCTGCTGTACGCGTCCTGAAACCGGATCTGATCGCCTTCGGCGGCCATGACGAAGAGCTCATAAAACTGGTAAAATCATTGCGTCAGATCGACTACACCCCCAAGGCGCTCCTGATGCATTACGGAGTGACAGAGCCGGCCTTCGTAGAAGCGCTCGGTAAGGATGCCAATCAGGTGTTCGGTGCTTCCGTCTGGACCAACAGTGCCAAGACCAAAAGCAAGATTCTCTGGCCGACCGCTGCAAGCTACGACGCCGCATCAATGAAAGCATTCAATACTCCGGCCGACTACACCCAGGCAGGCTCTTCTGCTGCCGGAATAGCCTTCCAGGTTGCCCTTCAGAAGATCGGTGCCACACCCGGCATGTCTGAAGCAAAGCGTACTGAGCTGATCAAGGCTCTGGAGCAGGTCAATATCGACACATTCTACGGCAAGGTCAAGTTCGCCACGACCGGAGAATATTACCATGCCAACGTTGGTATGACTCCTCTGACTATCCAGATCCAGAACGGCAAAACGGTCATTGTCGGACCGAAGAACAGCCAGGAAGCAGCCCCCCAGTACCCGTTTACCCCCTGGAAGAACCGCTAGTTCGTTTCAAAACCCCCTCCCCTCTTTTTGAAAGGACCCAATAGCGGACCTTAAGGGGATTGTGAGGGGGATTTTTATCGGCACGACATGATCTGCACCACCAGTTACAGTCGGAGGAAAATGTAATGGAACTTCTACCTCAAGCGTTGATGGACGGAATTCTGCTCGGCGGAATATATATCACCATCGCCATCGCCTTCTCCCTTACCTACGGGGTAATGCACATCATCGACTTCGCCGTCGGTGAATGGATCATGTTCGGCGCGTTTGCCGGGTACTATCTCAATAAATGGACAGGGCTTGATCCGTTCCTGCTGCTGCCGTTCGTCTTCCTCATCTTTGCCCTGATCGGTTACCTGATCCAGCCGGTGATACACCGGGTGTTGAGCGGCAACAAAGGAAACCCGCTGTTGATGGGACTGGTTTTTACCTTCGGTCTCGCCATCATGTTCCAGGGCATCGCACTGACAGTATTCGGATTTTACAGCAACTCCACCCCCTCAGTTTTTTCCGAAGGATCGTTTTTCATCGAAAAGTTCGGCTTTTTTCTGACGATCTCCTCGATTCGCCTCGCTGGATTGATCTATGCTCTGGCGATTACGGCGGCACTCCATTATCTGCTGAAAAAAACCAACTTCGGCCTTGGCGTTCGAGCACTGGCCCTGAACCGGGATTCAGCCGGACTGATGGGGGTCAATGGCAAGCAGACCGCTTCACTGGTCTACGGCCTGTATGTCGGTGTCAGCGCCATGACCGGTGTCCTGATCGGCTGTATCCTCTCCGTCAGCGCTCAAATGGGGACGGAATACACCATCTTCGCCTTCTTTGTGGTGGTTCTTGCCGGCATGGGGTACCTGGCAGGGGTGCCGTGGGCGGCATTGCTGCTTGGCATGGTCCAGTCTATTTTCCTGATCTATTTCAATCCGGGTCATACCCTTCTTGCGGTCTTTGCGATCCTGTACATAATACTGCTGATTTCACCAAGAGGGTTATTTGGTAGGGGAGTCTGAACATGAAAGATAAAAGCATCCACTGGGGCTTGCCTATCCTGCTCGTGCTGATTGCCCTGCCGGCAGTAATTCAGGATACATTTTTTCTCCGGGTGATCACGGAAGCGATCATGTGGATCGGACTCGCTCTGGCATTTGACGTGCTTGCCGGGTATACCGGCTACCTGAATTTCGGGCACGGAGCCTTCTTCGGAGTGGGGGCCTACACCACCGCCATCCTGATGATGCAGGCGCACTGGCCCTTTGCGCTGGCTCTCCCGATGGGTGGTGTACTGGCCGGTGTTGGCGCTCTGATAGCGGGTCTACCGACACTTCGTTTGAAGGGCGCTTATTTCGCCATTGCCACCTGGGCGCTCTCGCGAGCCGTTCAGCAGCTTGCGCTGATTATGGATATCACCGGCGGCCCGGATGGCATGCGGCTTCCATCGTTTCTCAATCCCCAGTTTTTTTACTATTTGATGCTTGCCGTTGTTGCCGCTACCTTTGCGCTGCTCTGGTACCTGTTGGAATGTTCACCTTTCGGTCTGAAGCTGAAGGCGATCCGCGAGGATGATCAGGGGGCCATGGCACTGGGTCTCAATCCGACCAAACTGAAAATGCAGGCGTTTATCCTCTCGGCCGTCCCGACCGGCGTGCTTGGCGGCGTGTATGCCTACTGGATCACCTTTATCGACCCCGCTTCAACACTGGGTGACCTGGTAAGTGACCAGGCGCTCGTTATGGTGGTCTTTGGCGGTATGGGCACACTGATCGGGCCGGTTATCGGTGCTCTGCTTATTTTTGCCTTCAAGACTCTGTTCTGGGCCTATCTCTCAGATTTTCAGCTCCTGTATCTGATCATTCTCGGCGCAGTTATCGCCTTGAGTGTCGTGTTCATACCGAACGGGCTCTGGGGGACGCTAAGAGGAGCGAGATCCCAAAAGAAGACCGAGGAGAAAAAGGATGAAGGTCCTGCAGCAAAACTGTCACCGAGTGAAGGGGAATAATCATGGCTGAACCGATCTTAAAAGTAAATTCGGTCACAAAATGTTTCGGAGGGTTGACTGCCGTCAACGACGTTTCCTTTGATGTCCAACCGGGCGAAATCATCGGCCTGCTTGGTCCCAACGGCGCCGGGAAAACGACCCTGTTCAATGTCATCAGCGGTTTTTACGCCCCGACCAGCGGCACGATCATTTTCAAGGGGCAAGATATCAGCGGTAAACCTCCCTATACACTGGCAGATCGCGGTATCGGCCGGACTTTCCAGGTGGTAAAACCGTTTGCCGGCCTGACGGTACTCGAAAACATCATTATTGCTTCGTTCCTCCGTTATCCGAAACGGAAAGACGCTGAGCGGCATGCATGGAAGATCCTTGAGAACACCGGGTTGACAGACCGTGCTGATGTTTCGGCAGCCAGCCTGACTCTGGCCGGACGCAAGCGGCTTGAAATCGGCAAAGCCCTCGCGCTGGAGCCGACGTTTCTCCTTCTCGACGAAGTTGTTGCCGGTCTGAATCCGACCGAAGCGGACAAGACGGTAGAACTGATACTGGAACTTAAAAAGCAGGGCATGACTATTCTGGTTGTGGAACATATCATGCGGGTTATCATGAACATCAGTGATCGTTTGGTGGTGTTGAATTTCGGCGAGAAGATAGCAGAGGGTACCGCAGCTGAAGTGGCGCGCAACCCGTTGGTTATCGAAGCCTACCTGGGAGAGGCGGCGGCATGAATGTACTCGACGTGAAAGACGTAGCGGTGAAATATGGTGACCTGCAGGCGCTCTGGGGCATCTCGTTTTCGGTCAAAAAAGGTCAGCTCGTCGCTCTGATCGGCGCCAACGGCGCCGGCAAGACCACGACCCTTAAATCCATCTGCGGCCTCGTTCCGCTTGCAGGTGGAGAGATCAAGCATAATGGTTCTGTCATCAGCGGCCAACCGGTACACAAGGTGGTTGACCTCGGCATCACTCTTGTTCCGGAGGGAAGACAGCTCTTTTCAAAAATGACCGTTGAAGAGAACCTGCTGGTGGGCGCCTATCTTAAGCGGACTCACAGCAAGCGAGCAGCAACGCTCAAACATGTCTACACGGTATTTCCGAGACTTGAGGAACGGCGCAACCAGACCGCAGAAACCCTCTCCGGGGGAGAACAGCAGATGGTTGCCATCGGGCGGGCCCTGATGCAGGATCCCCAGGTGATCATGTTCGATGAACCGAGCCTCGGGCTGGCGCCGCTTATGGTCAAGGAGGTGTTCAACGTCATTCAGGAGCTGCACCGTCAGGGGTTGACCATTTTCCTCGTTGAGCAGAACGTTCACCAGACGCTGAAGGTCGCCGACTACTGCTATGTCATGGAGAACGGCCGCATTGTCGGTGAAGGGACCGGTAAACAGCTTGAGGCTGATGAGTCAATCCGTGAAGCGTATCTCGGCTTCTGATGATATGGACGGGAGCAACCTGAATGAGAAGAGTTGACAAAGAAATTAAAGATCAGGCGGTCATTAACCGGATTATCTCCAACAGCCAGGTATGCCGACTGGGACTGTCCAGAGACAATGTACCGTATGTCATCCCCGTTTCCTTCGGGTATGATGGCGCTGCGTTCTATATACACACGGCGCATGCCGGGAGGAAGATTGAGTTCTTTGAGGCTAATCCTGTCGTCTGCCTAGAGTTTGAGCATGCTGTCACGCTAAAATCTCACGAAAGTGAACCATGCAGTTGGAGTTTTTCGTTTCAGAGTGTGGTCGGCTATGGCATCATTAGCGAGTTAACCGATCCCGCTGAAATAAATACCGCCCTGCGTGTGATCATGAAACAGTATTCACCGGGGGAGTGGAGCTTCAGCGAAGCAGGTATTGCCGGGGTAAGGGTCTGGAAAATAGCCGTTGAGAGTTTAAGCGGCAAGCAATCGAAAGATTTGATGCCGCAGTGACCGAAAACCCGTAGCATCAGAAGGACGCCGCGCCTTTTTGTCCGCATGGCTGCAACGCAATTTAAGGAGGTCTGTGCAATGCCTTTGAAAAACATTCTTGTCCATCTGGATAATTCAGATCATTCCGCCACCCGACTGGGCCTGGCGGCCGACCTTGCGCAGAAGCACCAGGCGCGGCTTACGGCCCTTTATATCATCACACACCCGTATTATGAACCACTGAATATGGATACTGATGCAAATGTGAAGAAGGTTCGAAATCAGTTTGATGAAATAATCGCCTGCACCGCTCTGCAGGCGGAATTTCTCGCTGTTGACTGGAAAGTGGTTGGTGTCACTGTTGCCGAGATTATCAATTTTCATGCACACTACAGCGACGTGGTTATTATCGGCCAGTCCGATCATGGCTCCGGCGACAAAGAGATCCCTTCAGACCTCCCGGAGCGGGTGCTTCTCGGCGCGGGACGACCGGTGCTCATCGTTCCCTATGCCGGATCAAACAAGGAGTGTGGTACCAGGGTGCTGGTTTCCTGGAAACCGGGGCGTGAAGCGACCCGCGCTGTCAATGACGCCATACCCCTGCTGACACTGGCCGATGTTGTTACTGTCCTTGCGGTGAACCCGACAGCTGCTGAACGATCCGAAGAGGACAAACTCTGCGCTCACCTCGCTTGTCACGGCATTACGGCACGGGCTGAGCAGAAGATCTCTGTCGATATTGCGGTCGGCGACGTGCTGTTAAACCGCGTCTCCGATGACGGGAGTAATCTCCTCATAATGGGAGCTTTTGCCCAGACTCGTCTCGGCACACCGGCCTTGGGTGACGTTGCCCGGCACATTCTCAAATATATGACCGTTCCGGTGCTTATGTCCCATTGAGGCCAATTCCAAATCAAAGCGCTATCATCGTTGGTTCGTCTTCGGCACCTTGATTTCATCTTTGATTTTAAATTGGTAAAAAAGCTTCCCTAAGGAACTTCAATGAATGTGACCGTAAAACTTGTCGGAATATTTCAAATCGGCCGTTTTAAAGAGGCGGTCTGTGAATATCCTACCGGCACCTCTGTGCAGAAGGTGGTTGATGAACTATTGATTCCTGATCCTCTTCTCGGGATCGTTCTTATCAATGACGTTCATGCCGGTGTTGAAGATCTGCTCCATGATGGTGATACCCTCTGTTTACTGCCATTTATTGATGGCGGGTAGTTTGGAAATACCGATCGTTATCTGCATAGTCAATTCGCCTGAATTCAAGGAGTACTCCGTATGAAATCCCGCACCTCTGATCCTGCCGCTGAACCTTCTTCAGTGTTATATACCCGCTGTACCGTCAATCTGAAGAGCGGCACAATTCATCGGGAAGATGTCCCCTGCCGCAATCTGGAGGACGTCCTCGGCGGATTTGGCCGGTCGTTCCAGATTCTGGCCGAACGGAATATCAGCCAGGCCTATTGCGAGGAGAATCCGCTGATCGTCAATACTGGGCTCTTAACCGGCAGCAGTGCCATGACCGGATTGCGCACCTATTTCTCTGGGTACAGCCCGATCAAAGCGTCCAAAAAAGGGCTGCCGGGCGCCATGTGGTCAACCGGCAGCGGCAACTTCGGCGCCAAACTCAAATGGGCCGGCCTGGATGAACTGATCTTTGAAGGGCGCTCAGCAACACCGGTCTACGCTGTAATCAGGGAAACACCGGATGGGGCGCAGGTGGAATTGAAACCGGCCGATCATCTGCTTGGTCTTTCCACTCACAACAAAATGATGGTTTTGCAGAAGGAATATGCGAACGCCCACTTCGCCACGATCGGCCAGGCCGGTGAGCAGTGGGAGAACGTCTACTTCGGCGCGGTGGGACTGTCAACAGATAACCAGCTCAAATCGGGAGAGGACAAAATGCGCTTTGCCGGTCGCGGCGGCATGGGGAGCCTCATGGGCTACAAAAACCTCCTCGCTCTGGTGGCCCAAAGCCCCGACAAGATCAAGCCGCTGTCACCCGAAATCAGGGATGTCAACATCAACGTCGTCAAAGGGGGCGGTGCGGCACGGCTGCAGCCGATCAGCCGTGGCGGCGGTGGCGGCACCTGGGCCGCGTACGATGTCCTGCAGGCCTTCCATGCCGTGCCGGTGAACAACTTCCGCCCGCAGGGGAACGACCTGCCGGAACAGCTGTTTCGGGAGCGTGTAGAAAAACAGTTCATTATCAAATCGGAAGCCTGCTACCGCTGCGGCATAACCTGCCATAACAATATCCACGAGAAAAAGGAAGACGGCAGCGCCGGTGCGTTTCTGGCCAAATTTGACTACGAACCGCTCAACCTGCTCGGCACCAATATCGGCATCCATGATGCGGGGCAGGCGGCCCGGCTGATCCACCTGTCTGATAACTACGGCATGGACTCCATTTCCCTGGGGGTGACGGTCTCCTACCTCCTCTCCTACAACGAACGGCATCCTGAAAAGCCGCTGCTGAACGGTGCGACCTTCGGCGATTTTGCCAAGATAGAGGAGCTTGTCATACAGGCAGGAGAGGGAAAACTGCCGGAGATCGGACGGGGTTCCAAGCGTCTCTCCGAGAGTACCGGCGAGACCTCCTATGCCTACCATGTCAAAGGGCTGGAGCTGCCGGCGTATCAACCGGAGACCAACCCCGGTTATGCCTGGGCCATTGCCGGCGGGCATATGTCGATGGCGACGTACGGCATGCTTACCCGCGAAGGCAAGTCGGATATGGAATCCTGGGTTGAGGGGATCACGCAGACAAAACTGCAGATAGTCGGCTTCGACATGATCGGCCTCTGCAAGTTTTTTGATATTACCAAAGGGATCTGTACGCAGATGGTGGTTGACTGCCTCAAGAGTGAGCTTAATCTGGATGTAACAACAGAAGCACTGGCCGCCGCAGTACGAAGGGCCTTCCTGCGAGGTCTGGCCCTGGAGTTGCGGCAGGGGTACGAAAAAGAGGAATACACCCTCCCCGCCGAAGTGTGGGAGCGACCGAACACAAACATAAAGCTGCCCAATATTACCTCTCCGGAATTTATTGCCGAACTGCAGCAAAGGGTCTGGGAGATCTTCGAGCCGCAACTGGCGAGGCTGTTGCCCGACAGTTGATCTACAAAAACCGTCGGCCGCCGTTTATCCCGTCTGACCGTCTGCGTAAATATAAGGCCCATCCGATTACTTCGGATGGGCCTTTATTGCTTACTCGTCAAAAGCACAACAGAGTTGGGTCAAAATTTAATGCCTATTGCATCGGCGCTTTCATCTCAAGAATACATCCAATGTTGCCCGGACTCATAATTGCAGCATTTAAAGGTGCTCAACGAATACGATTCCGAAACAGCTACTTTCGAGGAGAAAAGTAAAAACATTCTCCGCCTTTCCATCGGAATATCGTTGATGAATCCATGGCAAAAGGGTGTCAAAACGGAATTTTAGGTATATATATTTTCAGTAGCATATTTTACTCCGCTCTACGCTATTAAAGCAGTTGGTTTTAACGTTATAGCCTGTTTTGAACCCTGTTTTACATTTGTTTATCAGCACATATTGCGAAATACGATAACCCTGTCAATTCATTCTTGTATTATTGATTCATTTATGAATAATTTCATCGAACGTCATTATAAAGTTCAAGATTGCGACGATATCACGCAAAAGCACCTACAGTTCACAGGCAATGAATATTTCACACGAGGTGGCCTCCATGAAGTTAACAACCGAACCAGCCAATTGCAGCAACTTCACCTTGAGCAGCAGAACTCTTTTTTCCAACGAGTTCTACCTGACCGTAATGAACGCCATGGATGTCGCTCTCCTGGTGGTTAATGCCGCCGGCATGACCGTTTTCGGCAACAAGGCTGCCCGCAGAAACCTCAGCGCCTATCCCGGCATCCATCTGAATGACGTCATACCTGATCTATGGTCAAAAATCGCACACAAACTGAAGGGAGGCACGCTCACTACTGAAGTGTCTGTACGGGGCGGTGAGACAAACTACGTTGGAAGAATAAGCCCGATAATTCTTGACCAACAAGAAGAGGGAGCCGTCTGTTTTTTCGTGGCAAACTCCGGACTGGAAGCGATGGCAATGCAGATGCGGATCTTCCAGGAACTGACCCAGGAATCGGACGCAATTATCAATTCATCCTCTGTAGCCCTCTGGATCTGCGACGGAGAAGGAAACATACTGCGCATGAACCCGGCATCGGAACGGCTTAACCAGATTGAAGCCGTCGACTACATCGGACGCAATATGAAGGAATTGGTAGATATAGGGTTTGTCGATAAATCGGCCACCCTGGAGGTGATCAGGACCGGCAAAATGGTGAACCTGCTTCAGCAGCGCCAGGGACGGACACTGATCCTGACGGGAACTCCCGTTTTTGATAAGCGGGGCCACCTGATCCGCGTCGTGGTCAGCGAACGCGATGTCAACGAAATCGATCATCTGCAACGGGAGCTCGAGGAACAGGAGGCGATGAAGGACCAGTTCCGCAACCACATGCTGGAAATGCAGCAGCTGAAACTGGAGTCACGCCGGATCATCGCCAAAAGCCCGAACATGGTGAAAGCCCTGCAGCAGGCGCTCAAGGTAAGCACCTCCGAATCATCGGTCCTGCTTCTTGGAGAGTCCGGAGTCGGTAAGGGCCTTTTTGCCGATCTGATCCATAAATATTCGCGGCGATCAGAAAACCCGCTAATCAAACTGAACTGCGGAGCCATTCCCGAATCTTTGATCGAATCCGAGCTGTTCGGCTACGAAAAAGGGGCTTTTACCGGAGCCCAGTCCGGTGGCAAACCGGGCTACTTCGAGCTTGCCGACGGCGGGATTCTTTTTCTTGATGAGGTGGCGGAATTACCGCTCGCCTCACAGGTAAAACTGCTCCGTTTCCTGGAAGATGGCCGCATCACCCGCCTTGGCGGGACTAAAGGCTGCACCATGAATGTCCGTATCCTCGCGGCGACACACCGCAACCTGGAAGAGATGGTTGAGCTTGGCAAATTCAGGCTCGACCTCTATTACCGACTGAAGGTCATCCCCATTTACGTGCCGTCCGTACGGGAGCGCAAGGCCTGTATTTTACCGCTCATACACCACTATGTCGGCCTTTTCAGCGAAAAGAACGGCATCAAAAAACGCCTTACCCGCGCTGCAACGGACGCTCTGCTGGCATATTCCTATCCCGGCAACGTACGGGAACTGATGAATGTCTGCGAAAGACTGGTGGTCATGACGGAAACCGAGGTGATTGACTTCCAGGACCTTCCGGGCGACATACTCGGCCAGGCGCACAAGGCGGGTGTCACTCCGACAGATTGGCCGGAAGGGATGAGCCTGCAGCAAATCCTTGACAGCGTAGAGAAACAGGTACTTAGCAAGGCAATGGAGAGATGCGGCAATCAGTACCGAATAGCCGAAGCCCTCGGCCTGAGCCAGCCGACGGTAAACCGGCGGCTGAAGAAATACGACATACAATGTTGAGCTACACCCGGAAATCCTGATTTAGTTTCAATAAGATATTCTAATATAATGATTCATATTTGAATCGTGCTGATCCTGACCAAAGAGCTCTATTTGCAAACGCCGTCTCGCACCCGCTAAAAAAACAATGTCTCACTAGTGCATTACTACAAATCGCATATACTTGCGCACATCCCGCCTCCAGCGAAGCTGCTTCTGCCGCAGCAAAACTTTCCGGCCCAACCGACAGTCAGACACGGCAGCAGCAAGTATCAAGTTGATATTGCGCGACAAACAGATTGTCGACCTTGATTCTTCCACTAAGACCCGCTATGCACCACAAACATCTTGGCATGCAAGATGCAAACGCAATACAACAGAATATCGTTTTAGTACACAACCAATCCAGACAACCGCAGGAGGCGTCCGACAAAACAACCCGCTGCATTTAAAGCATGAGTTACAATTCATAATGTTTCAAGAGAACAGCAAACCGCTTGCGTCGCTTGGTCGCAAATTTGAAATAAATCTACAAAGGAGAACAGTATGAAATATCGCGTTGCCATTGATACGGGAGGTACCAACACCGATGCCTTTATCTTTAACGAAGAGAACGGCACGTCATTCGTCGCCAAGGTTCCTTCAACACCTAAAAACCCGGCAGTTGCAATAACCGACGCCATCAAGGCCGCAGGACTCAAGGCATCAGAAATCAAGTTGATTACCCATGGAACGACTGTCGCAACCAATGCGCTGATAGAGCGCAACTTTCCGAAGACGGCCATGATTACAACGGCAGGCTTTCGTGACGTGGTGGAAATCTGCGACGGCACCAAGGAAGAGCTGTGGGATGCCTATGTCGACAAACCGGCCTCCTATATCCGTCGTCGTGACCGCTTTGAAGTAACCGAGCGGGTTGATTTCAACGGCAACGTCGTAACCGCTCTCGATCGCGATCAGGCACGCAGCCTGGCAGAAAAGATCGCCAAGCTGGGTTACCAGGCAGTATGTATCTGCTTCATCAATTCATACGTTAACTCCGATCATGAGCAGGCGATGAAAAACATTCTCACGGATTTTCTGCCGAGCGAGACTTACATCTGCACATCGAGCGAGACCATTCCGGAGATGTTTGAACACCCCCGTTTCAGTACCGCCATGATCAGTGCCGTCCTCGGACCATGTATCGTTAACTACATCCATGACCTGGATAGCCGGCTCAAGGAGATGGGTTACAAAGGCGACCTGCTCATTCTCCATTCCGGCGGCGGGGTCCTGACGGCAAAAGGGACCAGTAAATTTCCGGCCCGTCTGGCCAGCTCCGGCATCGTGGCCGGCGCGATTGCCGGCGCCCACATTGCCAAACAGGCAGGATTCCAGAACGCCATCAGCTTTGACATGGGCGGGACCAGCACCGACGTGGCCCTGACCTATAAAGGGGAACTGAAAACAGCCAACAGCTGGCAGGTGGAATATGGCTACCCGATCATGTTTCCCAGCGTCGAAGTGCTTACGATCGGTGCCGGCGGCGGAAGCATTGCCTGGATCGATGCGGGCGGTTCCTTGCGCAATGGTCCGCAGAGTGCAGGATCGGACCCAGGACCGGCCTGCTATGGAAGGGGTGGAGCAGAAGCAACCAATACCGATGCCAACCTGGTGTTGGGACGCCTGAGCAGTTCCCTGTTGGGCGGAAAGCTGCAGCTCGACGCAAAGGCTTCGAGCCAGGTCATCAGTGACAAGGTCGTAGCTCCCCTCAAGATGGATCTCGCGGCTGCTTCAAGCGCCATGTTGAAGGTGGCGGAAGCCAATATGGCCAACGCCATCAGGCTGATTTCGGTCGGACGCGGTTATGATCCGCGCGACTTCGCCCTGGTCGCCTTCGGGGGAGCCGGACCGTTGCACGGCGCCTACCTGGCCCAGGAGTTGGAGATTCCAACCATCATATTCCCGCGTTACCCCGGCATCGCCTCCGCCATGGGATGCCTGCTGGTGGATATCCGCCACGATTCCAGCCAGATGTACCTCGGCAAGGTGCAGCATGCCGACCTTCGTCAATTGGCCCACAGCTTCGAGTCCATGGAGGAAGAAGCGCGGTATCACCTGGTTGAGGAAGGCGTTCCGCACGAGAACATGCGCTTTATCCGGCAGATCGACATGCGCTATGTGGGGCAGTGGAGAACCCTGACCGTGCCGGTGGACCTGTCCGAGCCCGAAAGTGCCCTTGAAATGGCCCTGAAGAAATTCCACGCCGAACATGAGCGGGCATATTCCTACAGTGATCCGAAACGCGAGGTTGAAATTTTTGCACTCAAGCTGGTGACGCAGGGTATCATTCCCAAGCCGACCATGCCCAAAGTCCGGGAGACCGGCGACGCGGAGAGTGCCTTGACCGGCACCCGCCAGGTATATTTCGAGGAAGCCGGCGGATATGTTGAAACAGCGGTCTACAACCGGGACAAGCTGCTGCCCGGCGCGCGTATCCAGGGTCCGGCCATCGTTGAGCAGCTGGATTCGACGGTGGTCCTGCCACCCGAAACAGTGAGTGTTGTTGACCCCTATCTGAACATCGTAACCAACTTTACACGGGCTTGAAAGGAGAGACCATCATGCAGAGCACCGAGCAACAACAAATCAAGCAGGATGCGCCGGGCAAGCTTGACCCGATTACCTTTGAAGTACTCAAAAATGCCTTTATCAACCTGGTGGACCAGATGTCCGAACAGCTGCTGCGTACCTGCTACTCGTTCGTCATCTACAGCCGGGATTTCAGTAACTGCATCTGTGACCGCCATGGAAACACTGTCGCACAAGGGACCCAGGACATCGCTGTGCATGTCGGCACACTCCATTTCAGCGTAAAATCGGTCATCGAGCAATATGGGGCCGATATTCAGCCCGGAGATATCTTCATAACCAACGACCCCTACAACGGCGGAACCCACTTCAATGACGTCCGTATCATCCGCCCCATTTTCTTTGACGATGAGCTGGTGGCATTTACCCAGTCGAACGGACACTGGGCCGATATCGGCGGCAGCGTACCAGGCTCGTTCGATATCACCGCCAAGGAACATTTCGGTGAAGGACTGCGCATCACGCCGATGAAAATATGGAAAGCAGGCGTATTCCAGGAAGATGTCGCCAAGATGATGGTTTCCAACATGCGGGCACCCAACGATTCGCTCGGCGATCTGCGGGCCCAGTCCGAAGCAACTCTGTGCGGCGCCCGACGTCTGTTGGCCCTGATGGATAAATACGGCAAGGACACGATCCTGTTGGCATTCGAAGAGGTATAGAACTACGTCGAACGCTACGCCCGCGGCCAGTTGAAGAACTTGCCCAAAGGGACCTGGAGCGCAACGGATTTTATCGACCAGGACCCATCCGGGGAGGAAGGATTGATCCCGATCAAGGTTACCATGACCATTGAGGAAGACCGGGTCTTTTACGACTTCACCGGAACCCATGCTTCCATCGGCTGCTTCCTGAACTCCACCTACAGCGCTTCATTCTCGGGAGTAGTCGCCGGGACCAAAACTTTTTTTCCGGAACTGCCGCTCAATTCCGGTTTCTATCGCATCATCGAAGTGTATTTCCCGGAGGGGAGCGTCGTCAACGCTCCCTGGCCGGTAGCTGTCGCCGGTTATTGTTCGGGCAGCTATGAAAAGATCATGAACGCGATCTTCGCCTTATGGTCGAACATCATCCCCGAACGGGCACTGGCATGCTCGTTCAACCTTGAGTACCTGCTGATCGGCGGCTGGGACGGCCGGGATCAGGCAAACCGGCGCTATTTCATGAATTATGACTGGATGGCCGGCGGCTGGGGCGGGCGCAACGGTAAAGACGGCTCCAATGCAACCTCGCCCGTCTTCGGAGTTGGACTGGCCATTCAATCGGTCGAAGCCCAGGAACGGCTGAGCCCGGTATTGACCAGCGAGCACCAGATTGAAATGGACTCCGGCGGTCCCGGCAAATATCGCGGGGGTTGCGGTGTCCGCAGGGGGGGACAGCTGACCAAAGTTGAAAAAGCGGTCATGTCTTACTGCTGTGACCGTTCCCGTTCCGTCACCTGGGGTATCTGGGGAGGGTTGCCATCCCGCCCCCACGGAGTTTCCTTGCTGCGCCAGGGCGCCGAGCAGACGGAGTATCTTGGCGCGGTGTTTTCCAACGTCCCTGTCAAGGAGGGGGACCTCTTCAGCCGACCATCATCAGGAGGAGGAGGGCTGGGCGACCCGCTCGAGCGTTCAACGCAGGCGGTGCTGGATGACGTGCTTGACGGTTACGTCAGTGTAGCCCGGGCCCGCACCGATTACGGTGTCGTGATTTACGGCATCAGCCCTGAACTCAATGAATACGCCATCGACCTGGATGCCACGGAAAGGACTCGGGCTAACATCCGGGAGAACCGTGAAGCATTACTGGAGACCGATCCGCAGATTGTCGCCGAAAAGTTCAAGACGGGAGAAATTGATACCCTCGATGTAATTCGCCAGTATGGAGTCATCTGCAACTGGAACGACAGAACGCTGCTGCCGAAAACAACCGGCCAGTTCCGCGAGGCCCTTAAAACAAGACGGAAGCCACCCAAACTGTAACCAATCCCTGCCACTGAACCTTTGCTGGTACAACCACGAGCAATGGGCATTCAAATCAATTAGTTACGATTTTTAATTGATTTGGATGCCCAGGCTACACTCTATCTTTGTGCCTGATTCCGTGTGATCAGCATGAAGAAATTATTAAAATCCTCATAAAGGAGGAAAAGAAAGGGGTCGATGCGGCCATTAGATTCAAGAATAACAAGAAATGATGAACGGAAATACGCTGCTTAATTGTTGGAAAAACAAAAACGGTGGTCAACTCAAGGAGGATGTTATGGCACAAAAAATCTCAGAGGTAAGTGAAGCCGCATTGGATTATTCATGCAAACCGGTACCTGAAGAAGGGCGGATGTCTAAATTTTCGCTCACCATGGCGTGGTGGAGCTGCTGCAGCGCCATGTTTTACGTTGTTGTCGCCGCCACCCTTGCGGCGGGATTCGGCACGGTCAACACGCTGATCGGCATCGGCCTGTCGGTTGTCACCTACGCCGCGGTCAACGCGGTTATTAGTCGCTACGCCATCCGTACCGGCTCATCGGTTGCTATGTTTTCGCGCATCCTGTTCGGCAGATCGGGCGCTGCCCTTGCCACCCTGATCTTTGCGGCGACAGCGATCTACTATGCGGTGTTTGAAGGTTCGGTCATGGCCCTGGCAGCAACCTTTCTTTTTAAAGGACTGGACTACAAGATTGCAGCATTGCTGGTCGTCCTCTACAGCGTTCCGCTTATTTTCGGAAGCGTCCAGCACTGGCTGGACAAGTTCAACGGCGTCCTGCTCCCGGTCTATCTGATTGGGCTTGCATCCTGCGTAGGCCTGGCAATCAGTAAGTATGGCTACAGCAATGCCTGGTTGACGGCAGTGCCGAAAGGTGGTGTCCCGGCTATGGGGTGGTGGCAAGTGTATGTGGCCTACATGGGGGTCTGGATTCTGATGATGTACGTTTTTGATTACGCCCGCTTCGGCAAGAAAGCCGATGTGGAGTATCACTCAAAATTCAACTTCGGATCGCCGTTCTTTATCGTCTCTTTTTTGGTTGGCGGGCTGGCCGGAATCTTCCTGGTGCAGACTATTCCGATTGAAGGAGCCCTTTCCGAAGTGTCGGCCGTTAAAGCGATCATCATGATGATGGGAGGATTCGGACTGCTCTTCGTCTGGGCAACGCAAACCCGCATCAACACGGCGAACTTTTATCTGGCCACGGTAAACTTCGAAACACTCGGCAAACTGACCTTCGGACTGAACCTGTCGAAATATTTCTGGGGAATCCTGGTTGGCGCGATCGTTTATGCGCTGATGCTGATGAACGTATTCAGTTACCTGCTCAAGGCGCTGGCCTATCAGGGGATCTTCGTCGTGGCCTGGGTGACCATCGCCCTGGCCTATATACTGAACGACGCAAAAAATGAGCATCCTGAAGAAGCTTCCAAGGATGATCATCAATATCCGGCATTTAATTCGCGCGGCCTGATCGCCTGGTTCGGTTCGGTGGCCATCGGCATCGCGATGATGAATATTCCGGCGGTTGCATCATTCTCGTCGCCATGCAGCGCCATTGCCGGCTTTATCCTCTATATGGCTCTCAGATCCAGCGAGAGTACGGCCACGGTAAAAGCGGTAAAAGCATAAAAACAGCATGCTTTTGATTTGTACCAAACTTCAGCCACGCACTTCGGCAACTTCATAACGCACGGATACGGTGCATAACCATGTCCGATGCGCTGTGAGGCTGCCAGGATCTGGCTGTAGCCCATGAAGATACCATGCCTGCACGAATTATTAGGGCGCTGATCCCGAGTAGGCCGCCACAGGAGAAAAGTACAGATGGATTTATTTGCAGAAGAAAACATATACGATACTGTTCAGCAAACTTTGCACGCTGCAGGCAACAGGGCGGAGGAGAATCTTGATTGGCTCCAGAACCGTATGGGCCCTTATTTCGCCATAACGATGCAGGAAGAGAGGGATGCCATCGCCTCTCTGGCCGGAGGGTTGCAGGGGCTGGCGGATAACCAGCGGCTGTTGCTGGCCGACCGGGGAAAAACCCTCATCTTGGCGCGGCTTAACAAACCCGGCTCACTCTACGACACCCTGAAGACATTGAAGGAACGGGACATCTCGTACGCCGAGTTTACCCATTCACACGGCGTAGTTCCGGGACTTGACCAGGAACTGGAAGTACAGCGTTTCAATTTTGATCGCAAGGACCATCGGGAAATTACCACGGCGGCGGAAGTCTCCATTCCAGAAGCTTTGCGGGAAGGCATTGCCGAGGCGCTTAAAGCCCACTACCCGCTTTTTGACATTACGGAGACAGACCGGTTCCTGCGCCTGCTCTGGCTCAACAACGAAGAGTACGTACGCATCTCGCCACCAAAACGGGTGGCCCAGATCCTCTGGCTCTACCAACAGGGCAACCGCCAGGGGGGGATGTACCTTGACGTCGAAGAGGTTCACGGCCAGACGGATCAGCAGGAAACCCGGATCATGTTCGCCGTCGGCAATCCGCCGCAGAACGACTTCCTCGTCCAGATCATGGAGGTGTTCAACCGGCTCGGGATAGGGGTTAAGCGGGCCTACTGC
>JAQTZV010000017.1 GCA_028687585.1 Desulfuromonadaceae bacterium
CCGTATCATGTCTCATCCAGCAAAGCGTATTGAACAACTTCTTCCAGACAACTGGCTCGCCGAAAAGCAAAACTCACCAGCATAATTCTATTACACATTCAAGATGGTCTGCAGTTGACGGTTACGGGAAGGGCTATAGAATTAAAGGTGGTTCAAAGGTCTTTATTACTAATGGCGGAGTGGCAGAAGTCTACATGCTTAATTGTCGAACAAGACCAGATAAATCAAATATTGATGGGTGCAATTGGTTGATGTTTACCAAGGATACCCCTGGTTATTCGGTCGGTAAGTATAATCATAAAGTTGGCTGGAGATTGTCGACAAATGCAGAGGTGTTTATTGATGATATGTGGATTCCTGAAGAAGATATGGTTGGGCCGGAGGGTGAAGGTTACTGGGTCATAGAAAATATTCTTTTAGAGAATGCAGTTGGTTTAGCGGCTATTTCATTAGGAACAGCAAGAGCTGCTTACAATGCTGCCCTGACTCATTCGAAGGAACGAATTATATGGGGTAAGAAGACTATCGAGTTTCAGGCAGTATCATCTAAACTTGTTGATATGCGTGTGAAAATAGAAGCTTGTAGGGCATTGACAGAAAAACTTGCTTGGGCAGCAATGAATCCCACTTTGGCTCCAAATGGGTTAGGCAAGTTGGCAAAGCTGGCAAAATTTAACTCAGCAAGGATGGTGCATGAAGTGACGTGTGAGGCTGCCTATCTTTTTGGAGGGTATGGTCTGATGGCGGGAGTTCCTGTAGAAAAATATCTGCGTGATGGTCTCCCCAACCGAGTTGTTGAGGGTTGTATCGAAGCAAATCAGTGGACGATGGCTAATTACCAGCTTGATACAATTTGATAATTTCCCGTCACCCCCCACCTTGTTGAGGGGTGACGGTTTGACCGTTCCGGAAAGATCTGTTGCTAGCTATGGTGAGCATACCCAGTGGGAAGATCAAGAACATGTGTGGTCCCATTTTATGAAATCGTATAAACTTGAATACCCCGTTCTTGAACGGGGATGAAAAGTTTTCCTGCCGAAGGCAGGCTTAAGTTTTTTAGATTTGAACTTGTTTTTTGATCTTGTCAGTCAATCCGAGTGAATTGGCTGAGTATTTAATATCTTTGAAGACCCGCCTTGTAGTAGGTGAGGTTATTCACTTTAAATTCGATGGTTGACTAAAACTAGCAGCGTTCCATAATTTTAAGGGTCTATGCTATGAAAAATAATATCGCAAATATTTTGAGGAAACGCGCTTTTATGCACCCTCAAAAGGAAGCCTTCGTCGATCTAGGTTGTGGCAATCGGCTTTCGTACTCTGAATACAATCTTGGAACGAACCGAGCTGCGAATGTATTGGTGAATCTCGGGGTGGGAAAAGGGGATCGAGTCGCCTTGCTGCTCCAAAATAGTGCCGATTACATGGAACTGTTCTTTGCTATAGCTAAGATCGGTGCCATTTGTGTTCCGCTGAACTGGCGTCTCTCTGCGGATGAGTTGGTTTATATTCTAAAAGACAGTGGAGCATGTATCCTGCTTTTTGGGGCAGGTTTTCGAAAGGTTGTTGCGGATATTCATAACCGACCATCTGACTCGACGGATGTCCAACGATGGCTGCAATTGAGTGGTGTATCTGCTTCTATTGAAGCTAATTCAACCAACGCGGTTGATGTCCAACGATGGTTGCAATTGGGAGGAGCGTCTGATGTCGTCGAAGCATTTGCGACCTCGTTCGAGGATCTAAGGTGTCAGGCCTGTGATGATGAACTGAATCCCGTGGGATTTGAGGATGATCCTCTCTACATAATGTACACATCAGGTACTACTGGTCTTCCTAAGGGGGCGATCCACACCCATAACACCGTGATGTGGGCCATTGCCTCAATGGCTGCCACGTGGGAAATGCGGCAGTCAGATCGGTTCTTGGTGGCCTTGCCCCTTTTTCATGTCGGTGCTCTCTCTCCTGCCCTTATGGCTGTATATTGTGGGATTACTGCGGTTGTCCCGTCCGGATTTGATGCGGTTGGCTTCTGGAAAGTCATTGAGGCGGAACGTGTTACAAACTCTCTTGTTGTGCCGGTCATGTTGACCAGCATGCTTCAGGTGCCAGAAAAGGCTCTTTGTGATCATTCGTCATTAAGATGGGTGGCAGTAGCAGGTGCGCCTGTTCCGATTTCGCTGTTGGACGCTTATCGGACTTGTGGAGTTGAGTTACAGCAACTCTACGGACTTACAGAGGCTTGTGGACCTGGTTGTCAGCTAACTGGTGACGATGTGGCCCGCAAGGTGGGGTCTGCCGGCAAGCCTTTCCTTCACAACGATGTCAGGGTTGTGGATGTGACAGGCAAGGATGTAGCGCCTGGAGAACGAGGAGAACTGATCATCCAGGGTAAACACGTTATGCTTGGATATTGGAACTTGCCTGACGCAACAGCGGCTACATTAAGAGATGGCTGGCTCCATACTGGGGATGTTGTAATTGTAGATGAAGAGGGTTTTGTGTTCATTGTGGACCGGATGAAGGACATGATCATCTCTGGAGGGGAAAACATATATCCAGCTGAGATCGAAAAAGTCATTTCTAACCTACCAGGTGTCACAGGTGTGGCTATCATTGGACAGCCAGATCCAAAATGGGGAGAGACTCCAGTCGCTTTTATTGAGTGTAATGATCCTTCGTTGACCGAGGAGATGGTTATTAAATTCTGTGTTGGAAAGTTGGCGAGCTACAAAATACCGAAGGCTATGAAATTCGTTGATGTGCTTCCCAGAACTTCAACCGGGAAATTAAAAAAAACAGTGTTGAGAGAGCAGTTTCTTCCTACGTAACGTATAGTGTTTATTTATTATGAATACTAGGATCAAATAACTGCAGATCATGGGCGTCGATATCACTAAACACTTGACCTCTATGAATTGAATAGTGGGCAACATTCGCAAGGCGGTCAAGAGTGGGTTCGATAACGAATACTTCATTTAGTGTGAAGTTGAAACCCACGTCCTATTGACGTGGTCATGTTTGATGGCTATGCCGGTCCCGGATGGGATGGGTATGGCAAAGTGGCTGTAAGACGAACAATGCTATTGAATGGGGCATGTAACAAGGTTTTAAAGCTGCAAGCCGGGAATAAGTTGCACAGTCAGAACCGTTGCCTCGCCCCCCTATGGGGGGCTGATTTCAAAGCCGCGTCCTATGGACGCGGATTCTTTACTGCGGAGTTGGAGAATTATGTTCCGCGGTCGTGGCAAAGATTGATTCACTATGGGAACTAACGAATACATTGTTACTCCACTGCATACTCTGGTTGGGTATGTGAACGTGATAAGGGCATAAAAAACCTTTCTCAAGTGCTTTCACGTGAACTCTAGAAAAGTTACTCCAAATTTATTTCTGTTCCGCCTAAGAGAACTTTTCAATATCTTTCGAAATCTACTTTATGTGGTCTTGTACTCACAAATTGCATGTTATAAGTAAACGATGGTCAATGAGAGCATCCTCTACTAGGAACGTTGAACTTTTCACTTTATCTTAACCTGGAACTGTTAAAGTTTTGTGGACCCCGGGCTGCAGCAGGGGAAGATTGAATTAATAACTGAATTGTTTAGTGGACAAAAGAGCAAATTCTTCTCCTAACAATGAGATATTGATTGGGTAAAAGGCCTTGTTGATTATGAAATATAATACACTAAACTATCAAGCGCTAGTTTTTTTGTAGTTGCGGGATTAAACATGAGCATACGGTTTTATCTGGCTATTGTGCGCCTGAGTCCATAAGAAAAGGAGTCGTTATGTCAATGCAAATGACCGCGACGGTACGTATGTTTGGAGCGCTACACGCAATCAGGAGAGCTCACGGTCTGGAGCCTATGGCCGAGGTGCATATTCACCATGATGGATGCCCGGCCTGTGATCTCGCACGAGAACTCGACCTCCCTCTAGAAAGAATCGAAGCGGTGTTTGTCAATCATCGCGTATACAGGCTCGATCACGTAATTCTTCCGGGAGACCGGGTTGCCTTTGTTCCGACCGGCATTCCTGGGCCTGGACGACTGCTTCTTGGAATCTTCGGCGCGGGACGGCAAAACAGGCAGCAGGAACTATAGGTGAGATTGAGTAGTACCTATTTATCTGTTTCTCTTATATTTGATTTTATAACCTTCAAAGGTTGCGACTGTAGCGATATCATGCGGTTCTTACGATGTTATGAGTGTGACCAACGATGTGGCATGGTAATGTGGTACCGGTTACGTATTTGATGTGGAAACATAACAATTGTTTTTTCTGAGAAAGTAATTTCCTATCCTATGAGTTGAAAGAGAAGTCAACATAATGAGCATCATATGAGCATTGATCAAATAAATGCAGACGAGGCGTTACCGCCTCACGCCCGGCTGATCCAGATGGGCACAGCTTATTGGGTCTCAAAAGTGGTTTACGCTGCGGCAAAGCTCGGTCTAGCCGATCACCTAGCGGCGGGACACAGAAGTGCTGCCGAGCTGGTTGGCACCACGTGCACAGAAGTATCTTCCTTGCACCGGCTTATGCGTTCGCTAGCTAGCCTGGGTATTCTCACAGAGGGCGACTCGCAGCGATTTGGTCTAACAGTGATGGGTGAAGCACTAAGGACCGGTGCCCTCGGCTCGGCACGGTCAACTGTGCTCACGCTCGGAAGCCCGTGGTGCGTGGGTGCTTTCGAGCAAATCATGCACTCACTGGAAACTGGTGGTGCTGGCTTTGAGAAGGCCATGGGAATGACAATCTTCGATTATCTCGGTCAATCTCCTGAAGACGCAGCCTTGTTTAGTGATACGATGGTTGGCTTCCATGGCGCTGAGCCACTGGCGGTCGTAGCTGCTTATGATTTTACCGGCTTTGCGAATGTAGTAGATGTTGGCGGTGCCACTGGCAACATGCTGGCTGCAATTTTGAGTCGTCACACTGGCCTTCGCGGCGTGTTGTTCGACATGCCACATGTGGTGGGTGCTGCACATGCATTGCTCAAGGAGCGGAACGTTGAGGAGCGCGTTTCAATTGAGACAGGTGATTTCTTCAATTTGGTCCCATCTGGCGGAGACGTCTATTTGCTGTCACATATAATCCATGATTGGAACGATGAGCAATGCCTCATTATTCTAGGCAATTGTCGTAAGGCCATGAAACCGAGTAGCAGATTATTGATTGTCGAGATGGTGTTGCCCAATGGAGACATTCCACATCCGGGTAAGGTGACGGACATTGTGATGCTGGTGTTGTCTGGTGGCCGAGAACGTACGGAGGCCGAATACGCCGCACTACTGAACATGGCCGGTTTTCACCTTGTTCGTGTAGTGCCCACCGAGTCGGCCGTGAGTGTTGTGGAAGCAGTTCTGGTTTAGGTAGAGTGAATGCGAATTCGGATTTTTATAATAAATTTTTATTAATCATAGTAACGAGTTCATTTCATGTATTAGTTTTTGCAAAAGAAAGTACTACGGGGCAAAAACTAACAAGCGCTAGATTTATATTTACAAAAACAAAATAACATTATATAAAAAACTGAGTTTAGCTAAAACAATCTCTAGCAAGAGTTCTAATACTTTTTGAGGTGATACGCCTGACCAAACTATACAATAACCTTTTGGATGACATCGTCTGCATCACAATGGGAAGAATAGATCTTCTTTTAACGACGTATTTTATCAAACCAAAGCAAGCAAAGGAGAATTCAAATGGCCGAAGGAATCGCAAAAGATCCAGTGGATGGCATGGCAGAGCGTGAATATCTTGTCAAAGCGCAACAGGCAGCTAAAGAATTTGCAACGTATTCGCCCGAACAGGTTAATAAAATTGTAGCGGCTGTGACTGCTGCAGCGGTTGAAAAGGCTCAATTTTATGCAGAATGGGCAGTTCGGGAAACTGGGTTTGGAGTGATGGAACATAAGATCATGAAGAACCAGTTTTCAAGTGCGGGTATAACTGAATTTTATAAAGATCAAAGCTTTGCTGGTTATGAAATCGATCACAAATTGAAGCTGGTAAAGTTTGCACGGCCGGCTGGTGTTGTTCTCGGTTTGGCTCCTTGTACCAATCCTATAGTGACGATCAACTTCAAGAGCTTGATCTGCATGATGACCCGAAACGCCTTGGTGTTGTGTCCCCATCCAGCTGCCATAGAATGCAGTATTCATTGCCTTGAGTACCTGGCTGCAGTTGCGGTGCAAGCTGGGGCTCCAAAAAATGTGCTTCAGATCGTGCGTTCTCCATCGTTACCTGTCGTTAGCGTATTGACAAAAAGCGAAAAGGTAAATGTCATTCTTGCCACAGGGGGGGCAGCTATGGTTCGGGCCGCTTATAGTTCTGGTAACCCTGCCATCGGAGTTGGCGCGGCCAATGTGGCTCATTATGTTGATGACACAACCAAATGTATCGATACGGCTGCGGGAGAAGTCGTTTTTAGTGCCTCTTTCGACAACTGTTTGCTTTGTGCCAGCGAATCGGTTTTGCTTGCTCACTCGAAGATTGCTGATGAGTTGTTTGCTTCGATGTCAAGGCAGGGAGCTTACTTCATAAGCAATCCCAGCGATATCGAGAAACTGCGCAAATTTTTATACGTGGATGGCGCCATGAACCCCAAGGCGATCGGCAAGTCAGCTGTTTTTATTGCTAGTGAAGCTGGAATCAAGATTCCAGAGGGTGTAGTACTGCTCTGCGTTGAGATTGATCGGATCGATAAGAACGATGTGTGCTCATGTGAGAAGATGTATCCGGTACTCGGTGTTAAACGCGTTGACGGACTTGCAGATGCCCTGAAGGCTGCCCAAGAGATGCTTGAAATTGGCGGCAAGGGCCATTCCGCTGCCATCCATTCTGAAAATTCTGACGCAATTGTTGCCTGGTCCTCGCTTGACGTTTATCGTATTGCGGTCAACGGTCCTGCGGTTCTGGTTTCGGCTGGACTTGCTTCTGGTTTGAATCCGTCTGCCACAATTGGTACGGGTTATTTCGGACGTAGTTCTGTTGGTGGTAATGTTGGACCCGAACATCTTATTCATTGGACTTGTATCGCTTATAGTGAAAATCCTGCGGTGGAAATGGGGGATGTCGAAGCTGCCGTTAAGCGATGGAATGAGCAGCGTGGCAGTTGCTGAAGATTATGATTAAATATTCTTTGTGCAGAACTACCGGAATTACCATCAATAATCATATATGAATGTACCCCTTGTTTGTTAAATTTTCAGTATAACGAGTAAGAAAAGGAGATGTATATGCTACGAATATTCCTTGGTTTCACTATGACGATTATTCTGTTTTTAGCACAAGGGGGGCGGGCCGCAGAGAATAGTTTGCAGACGGAAATAAAGATGGTTGAAAGTTCAGAGTCCAAAGATGCACAATTATTGCTCGCAAAAGCAATTGATTTCTATGAGAAAAATGAAGATAAGGCACTTGCCGCATTCTGCCGTCAGGGTGAATTCATAAAAGGGGATCTTTATGTTTATGTGATTGGAACAAATGGGAAATTTCTTGCAAGTGGCGGATCATCATCTGCGCTGATTGGTCGTGACGTTACAAAAATGCGTGACGCATCGGGAAAACTGTTTTTTCAAGAAATGATAGACACTTCTAAAAATAAGGGCTCCGGCACAGTAGTATACCGGTGGCTCAATCGCATTGATAACAAAGTTGAGCGGAAAGTTACCTATTATCAAAAAATAAAGGATCGAATTATTGCTGTTGGATACTATGTACCGCGAGCAAGTCGTGAGCAGGCTGAAGCTCTACTTGAAAAGGCTGTCGATGCTGTTAAAGTAAACCCTACTTCAGCTTTTGCCGAGTTTAATGACTTGAGTGGTAACTTTGTTCAAGATGATCTCTATGTCTTTGTCGTTGATGAAAAAATTAATAAATTTAAAGCACACGGAGTAATTCCTCGACTTCTGAATTCGAATGCTCTGGACTTGAAAGATTCAAAAGGTAAGCCTATTATTAAAGAAATAATCGCCATTGCCAAGGCCAAAGGAAAGGGAACATTACAATATCAATGGCGCAATCCTGTCACAGGTAAAATAGAAACAAAACTCAGTATATTTAAAAAGGTGAATAACTATATTGTTGCGGTAGGATACTACACTAGGTAGACGTTATATATTCACCTAACATGCCTTTTGTGCGCGGAGTTATTTATTATTGTTTCCGGTCCTGAATGGATAAAGCAATCAAAATAGTTTGATCGCCTTAGTTTTGCGTGTAAAGCCAAGGTTTCTAATGCCCAGCGCGGATCAGTTCATTTATATGGTGGAATTGCCATACTTCTCAATTATTAAAGTAGCGCCTGAGGTACGGGTTCCAAATTAGTAACGCAAAGTTGCCTAGGTTCCAGTGCCAAATGTGTTGTATAAAGTCAAAAGTAATCTGTAATCGCACCAACTATACTTCATACGGCATGAAAGTGCGGTTTTGGTAGGGGCGCATTGCATGTGCCCAGTTTTGACACTGCCGGTGAACATGCACAATATATACAGATGCACGGAAGGCGGGCGCACATCAGTGCGTCCCTACAAAAGACAAAAACGCAAACCATGACTGCGCGAAGTATAAATCCTATTATTAAGAATTCCTTGACTATGGGGTGTGGGACTCGCAAACCGCTATGAGTGGATCACGATTTTAAAAGCCCCCCACTTTTGGTGGACATGCATATTTTTTCCTTGGTCATTGAATATTTTTATTGATATTTTCTGTGCAGAATAAAACCAAGCGCTAGATAGATTTTGTTTATAAAGGCAGATGTAATTGTGCATTCACTATTATGCTCAAGCATCATCAAAATCAATGTGTTAACGGTCCGCTGAATGCATCAGCGTTTTATTCAGTCAATTGTCGGCACAACCACTATGATTAAATTTTATTTGTAAGACTGAACACAAGTCTTCTGAAGGATAAGTTATAAGGAAAATATCATGGAAATAACCCGAGAGATATACTGGAACATCGGCAACAAGGTAGTTCTGCCCATGTATCTGCTGAGTATTGCTTCCCTTATGTTACTAGTCTGGGGTATTTGGAAGCGCGTGCCGCTGTATCGTCTTGGCAAGCCGCTTAATCGCTTCGACAGATACGACGAACGGGTCAAACGGATGATCTGCGAGGTCTTTAGCCAGCAGAAAGCGGAGCAGAAGGTCAACTGCAGGTCAGAGACCTGGCTGAAATTGTCGCTGAGCGGATAGCTCCCTAACTGTTTCGGGTAACGTATTATTACATAAATTTGGTTGATCGGAGTCAGTAATGGCAGTGGAACAGGCTGGTGGTAAACAAAAATATGAGCTGCAGCTGGTCGTCGAAACGTTCTTGATCTTGGAAAAGATACTTGAAGCAAATGACGGTCTTACGCTTACTTACATATGTAAAAGTACGCAGATAACAAAAAACAAGGCATTCAGGATGCTTGCGACAATGATTCAGTGCGGCATTCTGGAAAAGGATGAACGCAGTATCTACAAAATCGGTATTACGTCCATTGGAAATGCGCACAAGGCATTAGCCAAGGCTTCGTCACTGGATAAGGCCCGCTTTATGATGGAAAGTCTTGCCAAGACAATCAATGAGGCGGTCTATTTTGCAAAATATACTGGCCCTGAAGCGGTGCTTGTCGATTTTGTCGACTGCTGCCACCCCATAAAGTCTGCTTCATTCATTGGGGCGGCAATTAAGCTCCCGCCTGTTACGTACGGTATTTCTGTCGCTAAAATCAGCGACATTACCGTTGATATTAACGGCCTGTCAGCTGAGATTACAACTGTTTCTCTGCCGTACGGTAACGGGGAAGGAGTTGCAACAGGGGCACTGGTGGTAGTGGCACCGACGTACAGGATGACTCCGGAACGCATCGAAATGGAAATAGTTCCTGCATTAAGAGATGTTGTGCAGCGTCAGCAACTCCAATTGAATAAAATTACGCAGGAGAGATTAATGCCGATGCTCCCTCCTTCCGTGCGTGAATTTGCCGCATACCCTCATCTGGCTTCGGGAAGATTAAGTAAATCTGCTAAAGCAGCAGGGCTATCGGCGTAAATGATAAGGTTTCAGACGCAAAATATTTACAGGAGGAATCATCATGAAACTGCTTGTCTGCATCAAACAGGTCCCTGACCTAGAATCCCGCTTCAAACCGGACGCCGCAGGTGTCTGGTACAACGAAACCGACCTCGCCTTTCGCATGAACGAATACGACGAATATGCGGTGGAACAAGCCGTGCAGCTGCGTGAGAAGCTGGGTGACGGCTGCGAACTGACCGTGCTCTCCATCGGCCCCGACCGCGTCGTTGAAGCGATCAAGAAAGCCCTCGCCATGGGGTGCGACAACGCCGCCCATATCCAGGACAGTGCCGCCTCCTCCAAGGACCCCTGGCAGATCGCCTCCATCATCTCTGCCTATGCCAAAGACAAAGGCTTCGACATCATCTTCACCGGCATGCAGAGTCAGGACCGCGGCTCCGCGCAGGTTGGCGTCACCGTCGCCGAACAACTCGGGCTCGCCTGCACCACCACCATCACCAGCTTCGACTATGACAACGGCACCATCACCGCCAAACGGGAACTCGAAGGGGGCATCAAAGCAGCCGTCAAACTGAAAACCCCGGCGCTTGTCACCTGCCAGCTCGGTCTCAACATCCCGCGCTACCCGACGCTCCCGAACATCATGAAAGCCAAGAAAAAAGAGATCACCGCCATAGCGGTAGCCGACCTCCTCAAAGAAGCAGCATTGTCAACGACAACCAGCTTCCATCCACCCGCAAAAAAAGGTGGCGGCATCGTCCTCGAAGGGGATGTGGCCGATTTGGTTGAGAAGGTGATTGCGATACTCAAAGACAAAACAGCAGTACTGCGATAGGAGACCACCATGAAAACACTATTAATCGGCGAATACCGCGACGGCAAACTGCTTGAATCCACCTACGAACTGCTCGGCTTTGCCGACCAACTCGGCGCCGAAAGCGCCCTGCTCCTGGTAGGAAGCGAAAGCCAGCTCCCCGCATACTCCGGCACCCTCTACATTGCTGACGCAGCAACATGTGGCGAATACAACCCCGACCTGCATAAACAACTGGTCCTCAATGCCGTACAGCAGGAGAACCCTGACTACATCGTCTTTCTCCACTCCTCCTACGGCTGGGATCTTGCACCGCGCGTCGCCGCATCACTCAAGGCCGCCCAGATCTCAGAAATCATCGCCTTCGCCGACGGCAGCTTCGAAGTAGGTTGCTGCAACGCCAAAATGCGCCGCAGCGTCAAACCGAACAGCAGCACAACCGTCCTCACGGTTCAGGCCGGCGCCTTCCCCGCCCTGCAAGCGGGAGGAACACCAACAGTCAGGAAACTTACCGCAGACGTGACAAGCCCCCTTGAATTCCTCGGCTACGAACCGGCCGAAAAGAAAGACGTCGATCTGGGCAAAGCCGAAATCATCGTCTCCGCCGGACGCGGCATCGGCAAAAAAGACAACGTCCCGGTCATCCTTGCCCTGGCCAAAGCGCTTGGTGGCGAACTCGGCGCCAGTCGTCCGGTCGTCGACGCCGGCTGGGTGGAGCACAGCCATCAGGTCGGCACCACCGGCCAGACCGTATCACCGAAGCTGTACGTTGCCTGCGGCATCTCCGGCGCGATCCAGCATTTGGCCGGCATGAAGAAATCAGACTTCATCCTTGCCATCAACAAGGACAAGGACGCCCCGATCGGTGAGATTGCCGATGTGCTGGTGGTTGCAGATGTCATGCAGTTTGTACCGGCGCTGACGGCAAAAATTGCGGCATAGCAACAATAAAACCTGAAACCATCTATAAGATCGTTACTTGGGGTTGTAAGCTCTAATCGGGGTTTGAAGTCCGATGTAACGATTAAGCTTGAAGCGCTGAAGCGTTATTCCCCCGATGCAGAAATGACTACAAACCAAAAGATATAATGCAGGTTACATGTTGTAGGGCGAGCACATACTGCCATTTGTGCTCCTTTCATTACTGGTAGGGGTCTTCCCCTACCAGTAATCCAACGCGTATCAAATTATTATGAATATGTGCCGAACCTACCTCCTTAGTGTGGGGCACATATAACTGGGGATCTCAGATGTCATGGGGTCTCCAGTTCTATTCCAGTCTGAAAAAGTACGCGATAAAATACCCCACTGCAGCGGGGTATTTGTAACCTTGGTTGATGTCTGATTCACCACTTCACGGGGAATTTACTCGAAGATATTAATTCTACTTTGTCACATTAGATTACGGAACCGTACGCACGTTGAGTAATCCAACCTCCTACCCGATTACAGAGAATTTATTAAGCAATCAAGAGCCATTCAATAGCAGATATTGGGGAATGATATGGAAACGACACGGGAACTTTATTGGAATATTGGTCATGGAGCAACAGTACTGCTGCCGATGTATCTCTTTACCTTTGCTGCCTTGGGATTTCTGATTAGAAGCTGCCTTCAGCGACTGAGTATCTACCGGCAGGGTAAACCGCTGAATCGGACCGATCAGCGTACCGTGCGAATTGGCGAGCTGGCAAAGAACGTCTTGCTACAGAGCCGGGTACTCCTGGTTAATGGACCAGGCTATGCTCACGGGCTGTTCTTTTGGAGCTTTGTCCTGTTGTTTATCGGCACCTGCTTTGTGGCCGGCCAGGCAGATTTTACCGATCTGTTGTTCGGTTATCGCTTCCTTAACGGAGAGTTTTATAAATACTTCTCCATGGTCTTGGATCTAGCTGGCTTGGTTGCATTGGCGATGCTACTGGGACTTTTGGTCCGTCGCTACCTGGTTCGCCCTGCCGGACTAGAAACGACCTTCGACGACGCCATCATGCACGGTCTTTTGTGTTCAATAATAATTACCGGTTTTGTTATCGAAGGGGCCCGGATGGCGGTCACCGAACTGCCGAACAACATGGGCCTGGCGTTTTGGTCGCCAGTTGGTCTTCTTTTTGCCAAGGCCTTGGTCGGAACGGGGGAACATACCTTGCGTGCCCTGCACCAGATTCTCTGGTGGCTACACTTCTTCCTGGTTATCGGGTTTATATGCTCCATCCCGTTCACCAAATTCCGGCATATCTTTACCACTGCCGCCAACTACTTCTTTGTTGACCTCGGCCCCAAGGGAGCATTGGTCTCTCTTGACATGGAAGGAGATGCTGAAAGTTTCGGCGCTGCACAGCTCAAGGATCTGACCTGGAAAGATATCTTCGATACTGACGCCTGTACCAAGTGCAAGCGCTGCCAGGACCGCTGCCCGGCGTATCATACTGAAAAGCCGCTGTCGCCGATGAAGGTTATTAACCAACTGGGCGAAGTTGCCTGCGCCAACCCCGAGGCCAGCCTGATCGAAACGGTGGGTAAAGATGCCCTCTGGTCCTGTACAACCTGTCGGGCCTGCCAGGAAATTTGTCCGGCCTCCATTGAACAGGTGAACAAAATTGTCGATATGCGCCGCAACCTGGTACTTATGGAAGGGGACTTTCCCGGTAGTGAGGTGATGACGGCCATGAGTAACACCGAAGTCAACGGGAACCCCTTCGGAATGGCGTTTGCCACTCGGGGAGATTGGGCAGAGGGACTGCCGGTAACTCGACTGGCTGATGATGCCGGGGTGGACATCCTCTATTTCGTCGGCTGCTACGCCTCTTTCGACAAGCGTAATATCAAGGTTGCTACCAGCTTCATAAAACTTTGCGAAAGTGCAGGCATAAAAGTCGGGATTCTCGGTAAAGAGGAAAAATGTTGCGGTGAACCGATGCGTAAGATGGGAAATGAATACCTGTATCAGACCATGGCTGCTGAAAACATCGAGACCATCAAATCATACGGGATTAAAAAGATTGTTACCGCCTGTCCGCACTGTTTCAACACGCTGAGCAAAGATTACCGCGATCTGGGTCTTGAAGTGGAAACCGAACATTACACCACGTTCCTGGACCGGCTGATGAAAGAGAGCAGGCTCAAGATCAAGGCCGACAGCTTTGACTGTACCTACCACGATTCCTGCTACATCGGCCGCTACAATGACATTTACCGCGAGCCGCGGGCACTGCTTGCGGCAGCCGGCGGAACGGTCCGTGAGATGGATCGGTGCGAGTCCGAGAGTTTCTGCTGCGGCGCCGGTGGTGGACGGATCATGGCAGAGGAGAAACTGGGAAGCCGGATCAGCGAAAGCCGGGCCAAGATGGCCGCCGCAACAGGATCAGATCTTCTTGTTTCCAACTGCCCCTTCTGTCTGACCATGTTCGAAGATGGCATTAAAGGGGCTGAGTTGGAGGGAACGCTGGTCCCGCGCGACATTGCGGAAATTCTACTTGAAAGAGTGGCGACCTGAAATATGTTTGGTTTATTGCACTGCGTAACAAATGGCTCTGGTGGTGACGTAAAACAAAATAAAAAGGAGAAGCGGGGTTAAGCTCGCGGGAGAATTCAATGAACATTCACGAGTACCAGGCAAAAGCAATCTTACGAAAATTCGGCGTACCGGTACCTGACGGTCACGTCGCCTACAACAGCGCCGGCGCGCGCGAATGGGCGAAGCGCCTGGGTGATGGCCCCTGGGTCGTCAAGGCCCAGATCCACGCCGGCGGTCGCGGCAAAGGGGGCGGTGTCAAACTGGCCCGCACTCCGGAAGAGGTCCGCATCATCTCGCGCGAGATGCTCGGCATGATCCTGCGCACGCATCAGACCGGCGTCGAAGGCAAACTTGTCACCCGCGTGCTTGTCGAAAAAGGGTGCAACATCGCCAACGAACTCTACGTCAGTCTGCTGGTTGATCGCGCCACCTCCAAAGTCACTGTCATGGCCTCCACCGAAGGTGGCATGGACATCGAAGAGGTTGCCGCCAACACCCCGGAAAAGATCTTTGTCAAAACGGTTGACCCGCTGGTCGGCCTGACCGCCTTCCAATGCCGCAATATCGCCTCCAATCTCGGTCTGACCGGCAAACTGGTCGGCAAGGCATCCGTTGCGTTGCAAGCTCTCTACAGAACCTTCATGGAGTGCGACTGTTCCATGCTGGAGATAAACCCGCTCGTAGTTACCGCTGAAAATGACCTGCTGGCACTTGACGCCAAATTCGGCTTCGACGACAACGCCATGTTCCGGCATCCCAAAATCGCCGATATGCGTGACTACGACGAAGAAGACCCGAAAGAGATCGAAGCGTCCCAGTATGAGTTGTCCTACATCTCCCTGACCGGCAACATCGGCTGCCTGGTCAACGGCGCAGGACTGGCCATGGCCACCATGGATATCATCAAACACTACAGCGGCGACCCCGCCAACTTCCTCGATGTCGGCGGCGGCGCAACTATTGAGCGTGTCACCGAAGCCTTCAAGATTATCCTCTCCGACAAAAACGTCAAGGGGATCCTGGTCAACATCTTCGGCGGCATCATGAAATGTGACATCATCGCCACCGGCGTCGTAGCCGCCGCCCGTCAGGTCTCCTTAAGCGTACCCCTGGTTGTCAGACTGGAAGGCACCAACGTCGAACTGGGGAAACAGATTCTGGCCGAAAGCGGACTTGATATCGTCGCCGCTGACGGCATGGCAGATGCTGCGCAAAAAATTGTCCAGGCCGTGAAAGGAGCCAACTAATGAGTATTCTGATCGATAAAAACACCCGGGTCATCACCCAGGGCATCACCGGTGCAACCGGACTCTTTCATGCACAGGGCGCCCGTGACTACGGCACCCAGATGGTCGGCGGCGTTACTCCCGGCAAAGGGGGCAGTGTCATCGATGGCTTCCCCGTCTACGATACCGTCAAGGAAGCAGTACAGCAGACCGGCGCCACCGCCTCCGTCATCTACGTACCGCCACCCTTTGCCGCCGATTCCATCATGGAGGCGGTCGATGCCGGCCTCGATCTGGTCTGCTGCATCACCGAAGGGATCCCGGTCCTCGACATGGTAAAGGTCAAGCATTTCATGAGGGGCAAGAAAACCCGCCTGATCGGGCCGAACTGCCCGGGGGTCATCACCCCCGGCGAATGCAAGATCGGCATCATGCCGGGCTACATTCACAAACCGGGCAGAGTAGGCGTTGTCTCCCGTTCCGGCACACTGACCTACGAAGCCGTCTGGCAGCTCACCTGCCTCGGCATGGGTCAATCCACCTGCGTCGGCATCGGCGGAGACCCGGTCAACGGCACCAACCACCTGGATGTCCTGCGGCTGTTCCAATCCGATCCGAACACGGATGCCGTCATCATGATCGGTGAAATCGGCGGCACCTCCGAAGAAGAGGCTGCCCGCTTTGTCAAGGAGTACATGACTAAGCCGGTAGCCGCTTACATCGCCGGTGTCACCGCCCCTCCCGGCAAACGGATGGGTCATGCCGGCGCCATCATCTCCGGCGGCAAGGGTACCGCTACCGAAAAAGTAGCTATTCTTAAAGAGTGCGGCATCAGCGTCGCGGACAGTCCCGCAGAGATGGCGCAGGCACTGCTGAAGATTTATAAACCGTAACTTTACTACACACTGTTTTGAGTTGGAGAACAATGAAATGGCAAAATACAAAGAGCACCCAAAGTACAATATTTTATCAATGCGGATTTCCGATAAAGAGATGGCTGTATTGGCTGAAATGAGACAGCAGACCTGTAAGAGTACCTCTACATTACTGCGGGAGGCGATGCAGCTCTATGCGGCTTCCCGAGAGCTTTTTGCCAATCAGGAGCTTGCGGCCTGAAGTAACTGGAGTTGGATGAGCACATACTGCCATGTGTGCTCCTTTCATAGCCGGGAGTGGCATAACCCTCCCGGCACTTATCTCAAAAAATCAAGGAGCATTTTTACATGCTCGTAATCTCCTGCATCAAACAGGTTCCTGACACGACTCAGGTGAAAATTGATCCGGTCACCAATACCCTGATACGAGATGGCATCCCCTTTATCATCAACCCCTATGATGCGCACGCTCTAGAAGAGAGTCTAAGACTTAAGGACCGTTATGGTATGCGCAGCGTTGCCATCTCTATGGGACCGCCCAATACTGTGGCCACCTTGAGAAAAGCATATGCTATAGGGGTTGATGAGGCAATCCTACTCTCCGACCGCTGCTTTGGCGGTGCAGATACCCTAGCTACCAGCAGAGTCCTTTCGGCAGCCATTGAGCGATTGAACAAAGTGGAGATGGTCGGCATCGTCTTTTGCGGCAAACAGACCATCGACGGCGACACCGCTCAGGTTGGTCCCGGCATCGCCTCCCGCCTCGGTTTCAGTCAATTGACTCTTGTTGACCGGATTGAATCAATCGATTTGCAGCGCAAGACCATCAAAGTGCGCCGCAAGCTTGAAGGGCGCCACGAAATTGTTGAAGCGCCACTGCCGGTTATGATCACCGTCGTCAGAGAACTCAACCGCCCACGTTATCCTACAGTGCCGATGCGTGTTGACTCAGAGGAAAAGGAAATAAAGGTTTGGGACAACACGGTCTTGAAACTTGATGTCGAAAGCGTTGGCCTCAAAGGTTCACCGACCTGGGTCAGTAAGATTTTCTCTCCAGAGCGTGATCAGGGGGAAATTATCGGCGATGGCATCAGTGATCCGGTTGGAACTGCCAACCTGTTAATTGATAAACTGCTCAGCAAAGATCTGCTGGCGGTATAACAAAAAAGAAAAGGTTCTACCAACCATGAGCGAAGTGACAACAAAACCAAAAAAACCGCGTGGCGTTGCCAGTCTGATCAATGGCAAGTGCATCGCCTGCGGAGCTCGCTGCCAAAGTTCCTGCCCGGTCAACTGCATCGAGATGACTGACTCAGGCGAACCGATTGTGGAAAGCGCAAAATGCATCGGCTGTCTTAAATGCGTTAAAATCTGTCCTGCTGAAGCGCTTGAGATGTACTTCACCCCTGAAGAGCAGAAGATCCTCTCCGAACTAGCGTCTCTCTCCGGCGGTCCTACAGAGGATGAACTTGATGAAGAGGGACAGCGGCTGCAGAAGATGCTTGCCGAGTACCGTGGCGTCTGGGTGGTCATCGAGCAGTTCGAAGGGATCACCGCCAAAGTCTCGTGGGAACTCCTTGGTACCGGAGCCGATCTGGCCAGGACGCTTGGTGTTCACTTAAGTGCCGTCGTCCTCGGTCATAACATCGAACACCTCTGCAACGAAGCTTTTGAACATGGTGCTGACAAAACAATTATCCTTGATGCACCGGTCTATAAAGATTACCGCACGCAACCTTACTCGGACGCCATCTGCCACCTGATCGGAAAACATAAACCGGAAGTCATCCTGATGGGCGCCACCGCACAGGGGCGCGATCTGGCCGGAGCCGTGGCGACCGTCGTCAAGACCGGACTGACCGCAGATTGTACCGGACTCGGCACCGATGACAAGCGCAACCTGATGCAGACTCGGCCAGCCTTCGGCGGCAACATCATGGCCACCATCATGTGCGACAAATACCGCCCGCAGATGGCCACTGTACGTCCGCACGTCATGCATATGCCGGAAACGGAGCCGGGCAGAAAAGGTGACATCATCCGCGAAACCTTCGCCCCGCTGGAACAGGATATTCTGGTCAAAGTGCTGGAAGTAATCAGCGACCGTGACGGTAAAAATCAGGTCGATGTCGCCGCTGCCGAAATCATAGTCTCCGGAGGGCGGGGCCTGATGAACAAGGAGAACTTCGTACTGCTTCAGGAACTTGCCGATGCACTCGGAGGAGTTGTCGGAGCATCGCGCAGCGCAGTCGACGCCGGCTGGATCTCCCACAGCCGGCAGGTTGGGCAGACCGGCAAGACCGTGCGCCCGAAAACATACATAGCCTGTGGCATCTCTGGCGCCATCCAGCACATGGTAGGCATGCAGGATTCTGACGTCATCATTGCCATCAATCGCGACCCCGAAGCGCCGATCTTTCAGATAGCCACCTACGGAATTGTTGGCGATCTGTTCCAGGTCATACCGGCACTTATCAGCAGGATACGTAATCTCAAGATGAACAACGGCAGTTACGAGCCTGAACTGGTTGCTGCCTGATCAGACATATATTTACGGGGTAATCATTTCATGCAGCTTCATCAATCTGCTTTCATAGCACTATTCGCTGTTTCTACTCTCTCATTCCTGTTCAGCTGCTATCAGCGCGTGCAGCTCGTTGCCGTCGGTGCTGCGGAGAACCGTTTCGACAACCCGGGCGCCCGTCTGCTCGGCGTATTCACCTACGCCTTTGCCCAGAAACGGGTACTGGCCAGGCCGTATGGTCTCAATCACTTTCTACTGTTCTGGGCCTTCATGCTGCTGTTGGTTGCCAATGGCGAGTTCCTGCTGGAAGGGCTGATACCAGGTGCAAGCCTTGAAAAGGTTTTGCCGGCAACTGCATACAAGATACTGCTGCTGGCATTCGACGTCGTCTCACTGCTGGCACTCTGCTCCGTACTCCTAGCCTTCACTAGGCGCCTCTTCTTTCCCCCTGAGTATCTCTGCAACGACTACACCAAGCCGGCCAGCGGTGAAGCACTGCTGATCCTGGCAATGATCGCCACCTTGATGATTGCCTTCTTTCTGCTCAATGCCGCACATATCGCCATGGGTCAGCCGGATGCGTGGCGGCCGGTCTCAACGGCAGTTGCCTCTCTGCTGACGGGGCTCCCCGCTCCCACCCTCGCGACAACCGCGCAGGTCTCATGGTGGCTGCATGAAATAGTGTTACTGCTGTTCATGAATTTCCTTCCGCGCAGCAAGCATATGCATATCCTGACCGCCATTCCGAACTGCTACTTCAGAGCTCTTGACAAACCAAATACTCAACCACGGGAGACCTTTGCCAAGTGGGAACGTTATGGAGTCAGCAGCGTAACGCAATACAGTTGGAAGGATCTGCTCGATTCATTGACCTGTACCGAATGCGGTCGTTGTCAGGATCTCTGTCCTGCCCACAACACCGGCAAACCGCTCAACCCACGTAAAATCGTCCACGACATCAAAGTCAATCTGCTTAAAAACGGCTCAACTCTTAAAGATGGAAAGCAGACACAACTGATCGGCGAGGCGGGTGAAGGAATGATCTCCGAAGAAGCGATCTGGTCGTGTACCACCTGCGGCGCCTGCACCTCGGTCTGCCCGGTGCTAATCGAGCAGATGCCGAAGATAATCAAACTACGCCGTCATTTGGTACAGGAAAAGGCGCAGTTTCCGGAGGAAATGCTCAACCTATTCGAAAACATGGAACAGCGGAGCAACCCTTGGGGACTCGCTCCATCTGAGCGGACTAAATGGAGCAGTCAGTTGGGCGATCGCAGCTTCAGACCGGGTGAAACCGAATATCTCTTCTTTGTTGGATGTGTCGGCGCCTTCGACAGTCGCAACAAGCATGTGACCGTAGCGTTGGCTACCATAATGGATGCAGCGGGAGTCTCTTGGGGTCTGCTCGGCAAGGATGAACAGTGTTGCGGCGACAGCGTACGGCGTCTCGGCAATGAGTATGTATTTGACAAAATGGCGGAGAAAAATGTCGCATTGTTTAGAGAAAAACAGATCACCAAGATCGTAACCCAATGCCCGCACTGCTTCAGTACACTGAAGAACGATTACAAACAGTATGGCCTTGAAATAGAAGTCATGCATCATTCCCAGTTGATTGCTGAACTGGTAACAAGCGGCAGGTTGAAGATCCCAAAACAGGCTGGGCGGGAGAAAGTCATCTTCCATGATTCCTGCTATCTCGGTCGGCACAACGACACTTATAAAGCGCCGCGCAGCGTCTTGATCGCAGCGACCGGAAAAGCACCGGCTGAATTCGGTCGCAACCATGAAAACGGTTTTTGCTGCGGCGCTGGCGGCGGCAGGATGTGGCTGGAGGAACAGAGCGGCGCCAGAATCAATCTGGAGCGGGTTAAAGAGGCGATGCAGCAGCAGCCAGATACCCTCTGCGTCAGTTGCCCATATTGCATGACCATGATGGAGGATGGGCTCAAAGATCTGGGGTTGGCTGACAAATGCAGGGTAAAGGATGTGGCCGAGGTTGTGGCAGAGGCTCTGCAATAATCAGAAGTGAAAATAGATAAAACGTAATGCTATTGAATAGGAATGCATATGAGGTTCAGTGAAGAAAATATAATGCAGATTAGTGATCTTGCCAAGGAATTGTGCATTTCCAGTAGAACCATCAGGCTATATGAGCAGATGGGGTTGGCACCACCTCCAAAACGGACATTAGGCGATTCAGTTCAAGCTTGCGGATATGTGGACAAGCATCGAAACCAGCAAACTACTGACCTACCGTGCTGCCTGTCTTAAGGATGCCAAGAAGAGCTACACTATGGATGCAAAATGCACGCGTCCGAGACGGCTACTTTTGTTACCAAGGAGGCAATCCAAATCCATGGCGGTTATGGCTATAATGTAGATTCCGAAGTGGAGCGGATGTACCGTGACGCCAAGATTACTGAAATCTATGAAGGAACCAATGAAGTACAGCGAGTTGTTATTTCCAAGCTGTTGCTTTCGTAACTAATGTTTTCTTTGGCTCACGTTGAATAATTATAATAAGAATGGTACTGGATATGACTAAATGCCTGATAGTTAAATTGGTGCTCCTGAATGTCTCCGGTTGAAAGACCGGAGTGCTCTCATACTCACAAATTAGGGTTTAGTTTTGTTTGTCGCCATTCTGATGACACGAAATTTGACGCTGAGTTGACTGGAATACTGACGAAAGCGGAGGCGTTAGAACGGTACGATATTTTGAGACTAAAGCGTCGCGACGAATTCGCCGCGAATCTGGAAGAAACAAACGGGGAAATTTTCTGTTCGATGACGGATTTCTTTGGGCAACCGATGACAAATATGGCTGAGAATAAATCAGTCTAACCCCTCATCAACAAAAATATTTCGAAGATGAAAAACGAGCGGTCGAAAAGCAACTCTCTCCGATAGGCAAAAGGAACATCATGTCAGTAGCTACAATAGAAGCAGCAATTGAGGACATACGCCAGGGTAAGATGGTTATATTGGTTGACGATGAAGATCGTGAAAACGAAGGTGACCTGACTATGGCTGCGCAAGCGGCTTCACCGGAAGCGATCAACTTTATGGCCAAGTACGGTCGAGGTCTGATCTGTTTGACCCTGACGCATGACAGATGTGATGAACTTGGATTACGACCTATGGTGCGCGACAATACATCTCCATTTGAAACGGCCTTCACTGTTTCGATTGAAGCAAAGAAAGGTGTCACGACCGGTATATCAGCCGCTGATCGTTCCCATACCATTCTAACAACAGTGGCTGATAACTCCAGTGCAAAGGACTTGGTTAGCCCAGGCCATATCTTTCCTTTACGGGCCAAGCCTGGTGGAGTTCTGGTGCGTACCGGGCAAACCGAAGGCTCTGTCGATTTGGCGCGCTTAGCAGGTCTGAAGCCTGCAGGTGTCATCTGCGAGATAATGAATGATGACGGCACAATGGCCCGCATGCCGGAATTGAAGAAGTTTGCCAAATTGCACGGAATTAAAATCTGCACGGTTGCCGATCTGGTAGCCTATCGTCTGAAAAACGAAATCCTGGTGCGTAAAGTTGCCGAAGCTCAGCTTCCATCACGCTATGGCGGCAATTGGAGGGCCATTGCTTTTGAAAACGATATCGATAAACTGGATCATCTGGCGCTGGTTAAAGGTGATATCAATTCGATAAAGCCGGTTCTGGTTCGGGTTCACTCGGAATGTCTGACCGGTGATGTACTTGGCAGCCTGAGATGCGACTGTGGCGAACAGCTGCATCAGGCAATGGACATGATCGAACGGGAAGGACAGGGTGTTATTCTCTATATGCGCCAGGAAGGTCGTGGAATTGGGCTTGTCAATAAACTTAAAGCATATGAGCTTCAGGATCAGGGACGTGACACGGTGGAGGCCAATCTGGAGTTAGGTTTCAAGGCAGACCTTCGTGATTATGGTATTGGTGCTCAAATCCTTATATCGCTGGGTGTAAACAAAATGCGCCTGATAACTAACAATCCCAAAAAACTGATTGGATTACAAGGATACGGTATTGACATAGTTGAGCGAGTCGCCATCGAAGCCGTCGCCACCCTGTCAAATGAAGGCTACCTAAAGACTAAGCGTGACAAGATGGGACATCTGTTAAAAAATCTGTGAGCAAAGTTGGAATTTACTTGCTGTTCAGCATTATGGAGCATTATGCCAATAATTTTTGAAGGAAAGCTTGATGCATTGGGATTACGTTTTGGGATTGTGATTAGCAGATTCAACAGTTTTATCTGTGAAAGGCTATTGGAAGGGGCAGTCGATGCACTTCTTCGGCATGGTGTTGAAAACGCAGATATCTCGATAGTGCGAGTGCCGGGAGCATTTGAAATCCCGCTTATAGCAAAAAAAATGGCTGTCAGTAGCAAACATGATGCAATTATTTGCCTTGGTGCCGTTATTCGCGGGAGTACACCTCATTTTGATTATGTGTCTGCAGAAGTAACCAAAGGTGTTGCTACGGTTTCTCTGGAATCCGGAATTCCTGTTTCTTTCGGCGTTCTTACTACGGATACGATCGAACAAGCAATAGAGCGGGCTGGAACAAAAGCCGGGAACAAGGGGTTTGATGCGGCGATGTCGGCTATTGAGATGGTGAACATAATTAAAACAATGGCAAAAGAAACTTTACTGCCAATAACGAACAGGTAATGCGATATGAAGTTGACGGTCTTTAACCGCAACGCGTTTCGATAAGAATGATGGCAGCATGCGCAACCAAATAATAGTTATTTCTGACATAACGGCACACAAGATGGCTGACGAAGAACAAAAACAACTGGAACAAAAAATTCTGCAAGAGCAGAAAATGGCGAACCTCGGTATTCTGGCTTGTGGGATTGTCCACGATTTTAACAATATTTTATCGGTGATTACAGGGAGTACCAGCCTAGCAAGATTGGAAACTGAAGTTACTGACAAATATCTTTTCACCATAGATCAAGCAGCGGAGCGGGGAGCAGGTTTGTGTCGCCAAATATTGGCATATGCAGGTAAAGCCTCTTTTAGTATGTCAGAGATAGATCTTCTGGCACTCGTAGATGATGTCGTAAATATGCTGAAATCCACTTTACCAATGAATGTAGAAATCAGCTTTGTCAACTCGGTTAATGGTGCCCTGATCATAGGAGACACCAACCAGCTTGGGCAGATTGTTATGAATCTGATCATCAATGCTTCGGAGGCGATTGGTACCAAGTATGGCGAAATTATAGTCGCACTTGCATCAAAAGATATTCGATCGGGACAACCGGAGATTGATCATTTCGGCAATGTGATACCGCCAAAGAAGTATGCATGCCTGGAGGTCTCTGACAATGGCTGCGGTATGGATGACGAAACCAGGCAAAAAATCTTTGAACCGTTCTACACCACCAAAATTATGGGCCGGGGTCTGGGGATGTCAGCATTGCTAGGCATCATATCAGCGCATGAAGGGACACTGCAGCTCTCCAGCAAGCTGGGGGAAGGTACCAGTTTCAAGGTGTATTTGCCCATGCTTGAAGGCGAATCTGTCAGTATCCGAACCACTCCACAAACCTCCTCATCATTGCCGTGGCAAAGTAGTGGCACAATACTGTTAGTCGAGGATAGCGAACAGCTTAGAACCATGGCAAAATCAATGTTGGATGTGCTTGGTTTTACCGTTATTGAAGCGGCCAATGGCAGAGAAGCGCTGGATATTTACAAGAAGGACGCCGCGGACATTTGCCTTGTCCTAACGGATGTAAACATGCCAATTATGGATGGTTATGAACTGTTCAACGAACTTAAAAAAATCAATCAGGAGTTGCCGGTCATTATCTCTAGCGGTTATGGAGAAACAGCCGTCACCTCGCGGATAGAGCGTGAGAAAATATCCGGATTGCTTAAAAAACCATATAGTTTAAACCAGTTGAAAGACGTGCTGAAGGATGTAGTAGAGAAAGCGTTTTTGAATCAAGTATATGAGGCTGAACGATTACAAAAAATCAAACCGATGTTAAGATGTCATGTGTCTGATATGACTACGATTATTTAGAATGCTCTTGATTGGTGTTTGCGGATCAGAGGTAGCACATTATTATCCTTGCCGATGATTATGCTATTCAATTTGCGTTCCCATGCTTCAATGGCCTGCTGTTTTTCAGCATCATATTTGTTTTGTTATAGGATTTAATAATACCCTGCTTTATATGATTCAGAATAGCATCAATAACTCCATCCATAATTCGCAAGGTGCATCATTGGTAACCTGGCGATCAAGCAGTGCGGAGCAACCAGCGTCTTCCATGATCGCCCGAGTACCGTCTTTGATGCACAATAACAGGACTGCGTTGGGTTCAGATATTTTATTTTTAGCTTATAAGGTTCGAAATCTGAGGCCAATAAGCGTAAACGAACAGAATCTCCCATAGCACTGGAAATCTGGTTTAACTCTTTATCGGATAGCTCTCTCGTATCACTGACTCTTCTCGGCATATGTTTCATACCTGCCTCCATCACTTTGCTTATCAGATTTATAAGAATATCTGAACACTTTCAATGGGTCAAACTCTTTATAAATCAACGATAACAGAAAAATTGACAATTGCTGGAATTATTATTTGAAAACCTGCAAATGAGTACTGAGTTATCAGAGGTATCCGGGCCGACTTCAAGGCCAAAGTGGATCTGACTCATCAGCTTGGTGACCCGCATGAGGGAATGTTTAATAAAGCACGGAAATTCTTGAAAAAGACTCGTTCAAAATGTAGTGTGACGTTATCTTGATTACGTGGGGGGATAATGACCAAAGCCGACATCTTTGAAAAGGTTCAGGAACGACTCGATTTCACCAGGAAAGAATCTGCTGAGATGGTAGAAACTGTCTTTGCTATCATGAAAAGCACTCTTGAATCCGGCGAAAATTTAAAAATATCCGGTTTCGGCACCTTCATTATTAAGCAGAAAGCAGACCGACGCGGACGTAACCCGCAGACCGGCGAATCAATCACCATTGAAGCCAGGCGGATATTGACGTTCAAACCGAGTGCTGTTTTGAAGGATCAGATTAACAGAGAGCTTTCACCTTGAAAATATGGATAGATGCCGACGCCTGCCCGCGAGTTATCAAAGAGATCATTTTTCGTGCCTCCGAAAGACTCAACCTTCCCGTTCTTCTTGTGGCAAACAAAAGCATGAGTAAGCACAACTCCGAACTGATTGAATCAATTATTGTCGCTGACGGCTTTGATGTCGCAGATGACTATATTGCCGAACACGCCTCCCCCGAAGACCTGGTGATCACCGCCGATATCCCGCTGGCTGCCAGAATTGTCGTCATCGGTGGCGTTGCCCTGGACCCTCGCGGTGAACGCTATACCGAGGAAAATAAATGTTGGCGAGCGCCTTTCGATGCGTGACCTGATGATGGAACTTCGTCCGGAAGGATTTGCCCAAGGTGGTCCCGGTCAATTCAGTCTCACCGACCGGCAACGCTTCGCATCATCCCTCGACAGCATGCTCACGCAAATGCTGCGTGGAAAGCGACCGGTATAATTATGGCTCTACCAAAAAAGATGAAAGCATCAAAAACCAGAAACTTTCAGACAGAGCCCATGAACGCTCTAGATGTGAACCAGATTCCAATTTTGACCCTTCATCGGCGTTGAAGGTGACCCATCTGAAAATTTAACAGACTGATTTTACGGCAAAAGGATTTTAGTGTGGGTCAAAGTTGGACGCCGATGGTGGGTCAAATCACCACGCCGGTCCACAATCTAGCCAACAATGCTGGCTGGGTCAGTGTCGGTACAGATCATGACACGGCAAGCTTTGCTGTATCCACGATTCGGCGTTGGTGGTTGGTAATGGGAAAACCGCTTTATCCCGATGCAAAAGAACTGATAATTACAGCAGATGGTGGGGGTAGCAACGGTTCGAGGGTTCGTCTATGGAAGCTTGAATTGCAGCAATTATCTGATGAGCTTGGTATTCCGATTCGGGTCAGCCACTTTCTACCAGGAACCAGTAAGATCAGACATCGATAGTTTTGACCCATACGAATATTACTGGTATCTCCCTTACTGAGTCTTTCTACCTGCATGATTTCAGCCTTTTCTTCTTCACCATCTGATAGAAGTTGAATGTTTCACGCATACCGGTTGTGAAAGGGGTATGAACAAAATCCAACAGACGTTGCAGCTTAGCCCCGCTATATACCAGATGCTCTTCAATTGGGAACGGTAACGGAATACGCTCCCGGTTGATCTCTGCAATTGATTTGTGAATTACAGGTATTTTTCTACCGATGATTTCCTCCAGCACTTCAACAATCCGTGGATACGAGATCAATTCATCAGATGCCAAGTTGAACACCTGATCATACGCCTTTTCCGCGCCAATACAGCGAATAATCATCTGGGCCATATCGACGACCCATATAAAGCTGAAAAGGGCTGGGCAGCCTTCCGGAATAACGAAGGTTTCCCCCTTTTCCAAGAGGTCAAAGAAGTACTGCTCTCTGGGGGCATAGTTGTAGAAACCGTAAATAATGGCTGGTCTGAGAATGGTACAGAAAATTCCATCGTGCGAACAGGCCTGCTGTAACACGGTCTCTGCACGCCACTTGTCATATCCGTATGTTGCATATGGTCCCAGTTCAGGTTGCGGACCAGAAACCTTTATCGCATCTTCTCGAATTGGAAGTTTTAAGCTGTTCTGACAAATTGAGATCGTACTGATGAAAATATACTGCTGTGTCTTCCCCGGCATGTTATGCATCATTAACTCGACGTGCCTAGGGGTATAGGCACAAAAATCAACCACCGCATCCCATTCCTCTACTGGGATGGCATTGCGTATTTGGGTGGCGTCATCCCGGTCGCCACGGTGCTCTGTGACACCAGGAATACCGAGACGGATGCGGCCACGGTTAAAAACGTGGACATGGACGTCCTTGTTCTTAACCAGTTCCTCAACAAACACACGGCCAGCAAAGTAACTACCTCCGATTACTAAAACCTTTTTCATGGATTGTTCCCATCCCCGTATAAAGACCTATCCAACCCAGACATTCATATTTTGCAAGGAAGGATCGATGATCTTTTCGTGAATAACCTGACCATGATCAATAAGGAATCTGCTGGCCGAATCGCTCAGCCCTTCCGATTGCAACTGTGCGACAACAGCGGCGCAGATTTCATCAATAATGATTCGTTTTTTCTCGTGGTCACCAGATGTCATTATGTCCGTGATCTTTTCAAAGATGAAGGCACCCAGAAGCGGCAGATCCTCAACGCCGCGCATCATCCATTTATAGTACGGCGCATACCTACGATTCAGCAGATATATCAGCGACATGACATCGGAACAAAACTTAGTTTCTGCATACTGTGCAGCGAAATAATCATGGCGCCATAAACACCGCTGGTAATTGTATTGCCCAGATTGCCCGACCACCATGCAGCGAGCTGCAATCTTGAGAGTCCGCACGTCATCGGGATAAAAATCGAGTAGCTTCTGGCGAATTTCTGAAAATTCGCCTAACGGGTCGTAAAACACTTTGCCGGCTGCAGCGACGGAAAGGTTCGTTTCCTGGAGTCGTAGCCAGTCATGCACGGTTTGCGGCGCATCATTACGGCCAATCAAACTACGGTAGAATCTACCGATCTCGAAGATGCCAACGCGGCCGTCTCCCCATTCGCTGATTTTGCGTTCAAATCCTTCGAATACCTTTGGTAGATTTTTATAGGCTGCCGTTAACGATCGGCCAAATTGCTCATAATCGGACGAGGTAAGCCACAAGCAAAAGCCCGGTCCCCAATCGTGGTCCCGGGAAATTTCATCGTCAAAGCCGAGGCATTCCGATCCCAGCCCGATTAGCCCAGAAGCGGCCCGCTCCAACAGTGCAGGGAAACCATTGCGAAGAAGTGGCAAGCCGCACACAGTGAAATATCGTTCCGCCAGTTCCAGTCCGTTCATGACAACTCAACTTCCGGCATAAACTCGATAACGTTGGCCTCTTCTGTACCCGAAAACTTTTTTTCGTCGATAAGGGCATTCAACTTCCTGCCGACCTCCGCGCTAATATACTTTTCCCCGCACTGCTCGCAGAGGGCTGCCGGGAGCCTCTTAACAGCGCACATCTGCCCTTCGTACCGGTATAAATAGTTTCCGACTGTGATCTCTATCAACTTTCCCCCGCAGAAAAAACAGGTGCCCACAGACTCTGCCATCTCACTTCCTCCAAGAGAGTTTCTTCGCGTCGGGCTGTCCCAGACGGGCGGTGCGGGGACATAGGCGAAAAGCACGACCAACTGATGATCCACGTCTTCTGCGCACTTCACATGGAGGGGTTGTCCTCCCAATGTGCCATAAACTAGGAAACTGGTCGACCGCACCGGGTTTCTATGCTCCTCCAGGACTCTCCCGGTCATTAGCACGTTTTCGATCCCCTGCACGGAAACCTTGCCCTCGACTAGGTACCTGACTACATGTTCGGAAAGCGAGTAGCGGGATTCCCGGACCCGGTTGCCGAACCACTCCATTTCATGGTTTGGGCGTATTTCTCCACTCTCCATAATCAACTTTCCTATGCCACTTTTGTCTAAGCTGGCTGGTTATTATCAGATTCACACTCACGATTCACTTTTCAGAAGTAGTGTTAAGTCTTGACTCTGCAAGCTCCAGACCCGGATAGCCGCTTTCTTTGACAAGGTGCCGCAGTGCTTCCAGAGACAGGTTTATTCCCTGGTCGTGAGCGTCCTTCACATAGGCATGATAAAGTTCCAAAGTTTTATCGCCATAGGTCTCCAACTCGCTGCGTAGATAGATGGAAAAATTACGCCCGTCACCGGTATGCTCCATTGTTCGGCAACAGCTTTCGTAAAGCGCCGGGTAGTTACACTGCACTTCTAGTTGCCAATGTTCACTGATTGCGACAATCTCGTCCAGGTAAGGGCTACCGGTAAGCGGTGGAATAAGGTTGTCCATGCGGGCATATTTTTCAGTCAGCAAGTTGCGCCCCAGCTTTTGAGCAACCGATAATTGAATAAAATAGCTATCTAGCATCTCTTCGGTCCACATCGTAAAAATGCTGCCGCGAATGGCCCTGAATTTATCTGGTGAACTCTGGCAGGACACCGGGTAGGCACTTTTAACTGCGGTAAACATGTCCCATTCCAAATTCAGAATGTGTTCCAATAGATCGTCTTTTTTCATGGTCTATCCTTGGTTATAAGCTATGGAACACTGCTCTCCCATAATTTAGCTAACTATATGAGAATTTGAGGATTTAGGACAATTCCAATATTCTCTCCTGCAAACTGTCATGAAGCTTCACTTGCTTATATTGAGTAATATCTCTTAATACAGGGATTATTTCACTACTAATGCGATGTGGAGGCATCCGGTACGTTGGTGCCAATACCATTAAAGCTCCTATTTCAATTCCTGCTCCGTTAGCATACGGCGGAGAAACGGTTGTAATTTCATCTGACAGGCTTTCCGTATCAACCATAATATCGCCGATTTTAGAAACTGTACTTTTATTCACATCTGACGGGAGATTATAGCATTCTCACAGGTCGATCCTGAGAGGGGACAGGCCGACGGTGTATAATGTTTCTCTCCCCTTCTTTCTAAGCACACTCGCAAAAAGATCGCTGATAAAATGTACACTTTGTATAACTCAAAATATATTTGAGAGTCAATAAGGTAAAATATTACTATGATAATATAAAACCCTTTATATGCAGTATGTTGCAAAAAAACAAGGCAATGCATACAAAATATATTAAAAGTATTACAAGTATTCTGAGGTTGCTCTATGCTCGGAAATTGCGCTAACGCAGGTCTGGCCTGTGATTGGATGCAAACCGCTAAAACGACATATTTCAGGCGTGGTAAAGGTTGTGTTGGCCGCATAAATCGTGGCAACCAAAAAATTATTTATCATCTCTGGAAAAAAATAGTTGACAGCAAATAAAAAAGTGTACAAAGTATATACAAATAACACTGTTTCTTTTAACGAATTTCGATGCGCATCGATATGCTGAATAATCTGTATAATATGTAAGCTTCTGCAACATAGCCTGCGTAAAACGGATCTTTATCCGTCACAACACAACCTTTTTTGAGAAAGGAGCAGCGACAGCATGAAGAAAAATAATCCATGTAGTACATTCACAGGAGGCTTTTTGTCGGGTATCTCGGGTAGTGCGTTCCTTGGAGCGGCGGCGTTGACGGTGTTATTGTCCGGTCAGACGGCCTACGGGTTCATGATTGATACCGGCCTCACGGACACCAGTCTGCGCTGGGACAACACGGTCAAGTACACCGCCGGGGTTCGGGTGAAGGGGCGCAATCCCAGTCTGCTCGCCAATCCGAACGCAGATGATGGCAACCAGAATTTTAACGCAGGGAGCATGATGCTCAACCGAATAGACCTCTTTTCCGAACTCGATGCATCGTATAAGAAGTTCGGCGTTCGGTTCAGTGGTGCCGGATGGTACGACCAAGTCTACAACCAGAAGAACGACAATGCCTCCCCGGGTACTTTCAATGGTACCGGCCCCCACGATCAATTCCCCGATGCAACTCAGAGGCTGCATGGTAACAATGCCGAGCTGTTGGACGCCTTCACCTACGGCAGTGCCGAAGTTGGCTCAGGGAGCGTCAGCTACCGTGCCGGCCAGTACGCACTGCAGTGGGGTGAGACCCTCTTTTTCGGTAGCAACGGCATCGCCGGCACCATGTCACCTATTGATGTCGTGAAAGCCCTTTCCTCACCAAACGCCACCTTCAAGGAGTTCATTCGGCCAACGCCCCAGGTCTCGGCCAGTTGGGTCATCAACCCCGAGCTATCTGTGTCGGCATATTACAAGCTTGGTTGGCGGAAGACTATTCTGCCAGGGGTGGGAAGCTATTTCTCGATTGTGGACCTCCTGGATGCCGGAGGGGAACAATTGCTGCTGGGACCCGGGATGACCTGGCATAGAGGCCCGGATATGGAACCCAAAAACTCGGGTCAGTATGGATTCCAGGTTAAGTACCACACGCCATGGGATCTTGATCTAGGCGCCTACGCTGTCCGTTTTCATGAAATGACTCCGCAGGGATACTCCTATCCGGCCTCGGGGCAATACATTGACATCTTTCCGGAGGGGGTCGAAGCCTATGGTTTGAGTGCGAGTAAAAGCATCGGTTCGTTCAACTGGGCGGCCGAGGTTTCCATGCGACGAAATATGGATCTGACCACCTACGGCGGCGTCGTCACTCCTGGCATGTTGGCCGACCTCCACGATCACCCCCAATACGCTGTGGGCAACACGGTGCACGCGAACCTGAACTGGTTTGCAAGTCTCGGTCCGCACCTCATAGCCAACGAGGCGTCGTTCTTGGGAGAGTTCGCCTGGAACCGGCTCTGGCACGTTACGGACAACCCCGAGATGGTAGATCCGGGGGCGAGTCAGGACGCATGGGGCTTTCGAACTGTCTATGAACCGATGTACCGCCAAGTCTTCCATGGTTTCGACCTTGGCATACCGATCGGGTTCAGCTATTCGCAGGGACGATCATCTTCCGTTAGCTTAGGACCCGACAAGGGCGGAGACATGAGCATAGGGTTGAACGGCACCTTCTTGGGCGATTGGGGGGCAGCTCTCAACTTTACTCACTACTATGGGGCACCGGGGCCGATCAAGGGGAACACGGGTGTGTTTACGTACAAACAGACTAATGCGGACCGGGACTTCGTAACTGTTTCCATCCGCCATACGTTCTAAAGGAGAATAAGATATGAGAATACGTGTGAGAAGAAAGGTAGTATTTCCAATCCTGGGTAGTATTCTGTGTGCCTTGTTGTGCTGCGGTGCGGCCGTGGCCGCAGTATCAGCAGAGCAGGCGCAAGCTCTGAAGACCACTCTGACGCCAATGGGCGCGGAGAGGGCGGGGAACAAAGAGGGGACGATTCCCGCATGGGACGGCGGCTACACGAAGGTTCCGAAGGGATACGTAAACGGAGATCTACGGCGGGACCCGTTCCCGCAGGAAAAGCCGTTGCTTTCGATCACGGCGCAGAACGTGGAGCAGTACGCTGACAGGCTCAACGACGGCACCAAGGCGATGTTGAAGAAGTACCCCGCAACATTCAGGCTGGACGTGTATCCAACACATCGCACGGCGGCGGCCCCTCAGTGGGTGTACGACAATACCTTCAGGAACGCCACGCGGGGGAAAGAGGATGGCAACCATATCCTCTCCGGCGCTTATGGGGGCATCCCCTTCCCGATTCCGCAGTCTCCGACCGAAATTATCTGGAACCATCTGCTCCATTGGCGTATCCCTTCGGCACTGGAAGTGGGGCGCGGTTACCTGGTCTCGGCGAGCGGACAGCGGGTGATGATGTCCGACATGAAAACGCAGCACCAGTTTCCCTACTACTTCAAGGATGTATCTCCAGAGGAGTTTTACAGGAATGGAGGTCTCTGGCGGCAGGTCTATTTCAGCAGCATAGGCCCCCCGATGCATGCCGGCGAGTTGATGGTAGGGAACAACAAAACGGACCTGCGCGCGGACGAGGCCTGGATCTATCTCACGGGCCAGCGGCGCACTCGCAAGTTGCCCAACCCCTGCTGCGATACCCCGAGCCCGGCCGCAAACGGCCTCATGTCCTTCGACGAAATCGATATCATCTTCGGACGCATGGATCGGTTCAACTGGAAGATCGTAGGGAAGAAGGAGATGTACATCCCATATAACTGCAACAGATTCGATGAAGGGAAGAGCTTGGACGCGGTCATGTTGCCCCACCACCTGAATCCCGACTATGTGCGCTGGGAACTGCACCGGGTATGGGTGGTCGAGGGGAACCTGAAGCCGGGGATGCGGCACCAGGCTCCGAAGTGCCGCCTCTACTTCGACGAAGACACGTGGCAGGCGGTCACCGGGGATCGCTGGGACGCCAAGGGGCAGCTTTGGAAGACAGAGTTCGCTTTGTCACAGGTGCTACCGGACATTCCTGCCGTCTACGCCCCTGGGCGGTTCGGCTTCTACGATCTGATCTCGGGCGCGTGGATATTCCAATTCTTCGAGCAGGGAATGAAGGAACACGTCAAGTCGATGCCCCGGTTTCCCGACTCGCTGTTTACGCCTGACTCAATGGGAGCGTTGGGGGTGCGTTGAAACTCGCTATCGAATGAAGCGGATCAGGGCAAGAGTTGAAACACGGTAGTGCCTCGAAGAAAGCAGGTTCCGGACTAAGATCGGGACTCACATAAACCCCCGATCCCGATCTTAGTCCTGATCCGATTCTTCAGGTGTTAAAGGAAAAACAATGAAGGCTTTAATTACAAACATTCAGGGATTCTCCATTCACGACGGCCCGGGGATACGAACCCTGGTCTTTCTGAAGGGGTGCAGTCTGGCCTGCCGTTGGTGCGCCAATCCGGAAACGATTTCGCCGCAAAAAGAACTCGGACACTTAGAGCAACTCTGCACCGGCTGCGGCAAGTGCATCGTGAGATGCCCGGAGCAAGCGCTTCGGATGGCGGACGGCGGACGGCCCCATATCGACAGGAAACGGTGCACGGCCTGCGGGGAGTGCGCGACGAACTGCGCGGTTAAGGCCCTCGTTATCTATGGCGAGGAGATGGGCGTACGGGAGGTTTTCGATCAGGTAATGCGGGACAGCCTGTTCTATGACGAGTCAGGGGGAGGCGTGACGGTTTCCGGTGGGGAGCCGCTACTGCATGCACCTTTCGTCCGCGAACTATTCGGGATGTGCCGCAGCTCGGGCATTCACACCTGCATGGAAACCTCCGGAAATGCAGAAGAGTCCGTCCTGCGTGAGCTCCTCCCCGTCACCGACTATGTCCTTTTTGACTTGAAACACCAGGATGCTACCGAGCATCGGAAGTTGACTGGCAAATCGAACGAAAACGTGCTTAGGAACGCGCGGACGGTGGTCGGCAGCGGCGTGGACTTCCTCTTCAGGCTGCCGCTGATCCCGGGGCTGAACGACGGTACAGAGAATATCCTGGCAACGGCCAGATTCCTCAAGGAACTCGGGGAGCCTGCCCAGCGCATCGAACTGATGCCCTTTCACCGGATCGGCAGCGGTAAATACAAGGCTCTCACCAGAGAGAATAAAACGGCGGATCTCGCAGCCGCCGGATCCGAGCAGGTCGAAGCCGTAAGGCTCCTCTTCGAGGAACAAGGGATCCGGTGTCTGGTGTCACACTGAAAAGGGTTTAGAGGAGAAGTTGATGAGAAAGAAAACAAGATGGATCAGACTGGCAGGACGGGTCTCCTTGATGGCAGCTGGAGCACTTTTAGCGATTGGGATCGGTTGCGCGGCCTGGGCCGAGGGGGTGACGGATCTCCCGGACCGGCCGGCGGTGAAGACGCGGGGCGCGGAGCACACGACGCTTCTGGACGTGACAATGGCAGGATCGCGTCTGGTGGCCGTAGGTGAGCGGGGAATAGTCGTTTTATCCGATGACGACGGCAGGAGCTGGCGCCAGGCAAAGGTGCCCACGAGCGTTTCGCTTACCTCGGTGCGTTTCCCCTCCCCCAGGATGGGCTGGGCCACGGGCCACGGGGGCACCGTTCTCCACACCGAGGATGGCGGGGAAACGTGGACGCGCCAGCTTGAAGGAAAAAGAATGGCGCAGCTTGCGCTCGAGTCGGCCCGGGCGAAGCTTGCGGCAAAACCCGGCAATGCTCTTGCCGAGCGTAGCGTAGCCAATGCCGAGCGACTTGTGGCAGATGGCCCGGACAAGCCCTTCCTTGCGCTCGAATTCGCTGACGAAAAAACCGGCTACGTTGTAGGCGCATACAACCTGATCTTCCGCACCGAAGACGGCGGGAGGAACTGGATCCCATGGCTCGACCACGTCGACAATCCCAAGGGCATGCACATATACGCGATTCGGACCGTGGGGAAGGCCACCTACATGATCGGCGAGCAGGGGCTCTTCCTACGTTCGCTGGACGGCGGACGTAGTTTTCAGCGTCTTGAGACCCCCTACAAGGGGACCTATTTTGCGATCGGCGCCCTGCCGTCAGGCGAGATCGTGATCGCGGGGCTTAGGGGTAACGCCTACCGCAGCGTCGACCAAGGGAAGACGTTCGCCAAGGTCGACGTTCCCTTTCCAGTCACCATCGGAGCCGTTACCACCTTCTCGGACGGGCGACTCATTTTCGCCAACCAGGCGGGGCAACTCTTTCAAAGCAAGGACGGAGGACGCAGCGTTGAACAGGTTGCAGTTCCTCCTGTCCCCCCTGTTGCGGCTCTTACCCAAGTGGGTCAAGGTCTCCTCATTACAGCAGGTGCGGCTGGAGTATTCCGGGTTCCCCTCGAGAAAGCCAAGAACGGAGGTGTCAGGTGACGCCCAAAGCTTCCCAAAAGATACAACCGGTCGTCAGCACTATCGAGGAGTTCGACCGCAATTCCGGTTCCCTGATCGAGCGAGCGTTCTTCAACCACCGCCGCCTCTTTCTGGCAGTCTGCCTGGCGATCACCGTGGTGCTCGGCTTCAGTATGACGAATCTCAAGCTGAACGCAAGTTTCGAGAAGACCATTCCCACTCACCACCCGTACGTCGCCAATTACCTCAAGCACAAAAACGACCTGGGTGGACTCGGCAACGTCGTGCGTCTGGCGGTGGAAACCACAGGCCCCTCCATCTACGACAAGGAGTACCTCGCTACTCTCCAGAAGATCAGCGACGAGATTTTTCTCATGCCCGGCGTGGAGCGGGCTTACGTGAAGTCCCTCTGGACCCCTTCGACGATGTGGCGGGGAGTGACCGAAGAGGGGTTCGAGGCCGGCCCGGTGATCCCCAACGATTACGACGGCTCGTCGGAGAGTGTTGCCCAGGTTCGTCGAAACGTCGATCGCTCGGGCGAGCTCGGCACCCTGGTGGCCCTCAACAGCAAGTCGAGCATCGTTTACGTTCCGCTCCTCCCCAATGACGCCGACTCCAACCGGCCCCTCGACTACGGCAAGCTCTCCCGGCAGCTCGAACAGATCCGGGACAAATACCAAAGTCCGACGGTGAAGATTCACATCACCGGGTTCGCCAAGGTCCTGGGCGATCTGATTGGGGCGCTCCGGTGGTTCCTGCTCTTCTTTGCAGCAGCGATTTTGATCGATGCGGGGCTCAGGCAATACTACATCCGCTGCTGGAGGAGTACCGGACTGATGGTGGCTTGCTCCCTGATCGCGGTTGTCTGGCAACTCGGGCTCCTTGCTCTTTTAGGTTACGAGCTCGACCCGTACTCCATCCTCGTCCCCTTCCTCATCTTCTCCATTGGCATGAGCCACGGCTCCCAGAAGATGAACGGAATCATGCAGGACATCGGGCGCGGAACCCACAGGGTGGTGGCCGCGCGCTACACCTTCCGCAGGCTTTTCCTGCCGGGGTTGACGGCGCTGCTCGCCGATGCGGTGGGATTTATCGTCCTGTTAGCCATCCGGATACAGGTTATTCAAGACCTGGCGGTGACCTCCAGCATCGGGGTGGCGATCCTTATCTTCACCAACCTGATCCTGTTGCCCATCTGCCTGAGCTTTACCGGGGTAAACGGAGAGGCGGCGCTGCGAAGCCTGAGCCAGGAGAAGGCGGAGTGCACCGGGGCGCAGAAGAACTGGTTTTGGCGTTTCCTCGACCTTTTTACCCGAAGAAAGTGGGCTGCGGTGGCCATCGCAGTCTGTGCTGTCATGGCAGCAGGGGGGCTGATTGTTCGCGAAAACCTCAAGATTGGGGATCTGGACCCGGGTGCGCCGGAGCTTCGTCCCACCTCTCGCTACAACCGCGATAACGCCTTCCTGAACGCGAACTACGGCGCCAGCAGCGACGTGCTCGCCGTCATGGTCGAGACACCTGATGGAGCCTGCACCAAATACGATACACTCATGCGGCTGGACGCTCTGGAATGGGCGTTGAGGCAGGTGCCGGGGGTGGAGTCGACCAACTCGCTCGCCCTCTCCAGCCGCCAGATATTCGGGGCCTACAGTGAGGGAAGCATGAAGTGGTATGACCTGCCGAGAAACCAGGACATACTCAACACGATCGCAGTCAACGGCCCCAGGGGGGTCTACAATGAAACCGGCAACCTGCTAACCCTCTACGTATACCTCTCTGACCACAAGGCCGACACCCTTACTCGGGTGGTAAACACGGTGGAGACCTTTGCTGCTGAGAACGACACCAAAGACGCAAAGTTCATACTGGGGGCGGGCACGGCAGGTATCGACGCAGCCACGAACATCGTGGTGAAAAAGGCGACCCACGAGATGCTCTACTGGGTCTACGGTGCCGTCATCCTCCTCTGCTTCATCACCTTTCGCTCCTGGCGCGCGGTGGTGGTGGCCGTGCTCCCCCTGATGCTCACGTCGATCCTGTGCGAGGCGCTCATGGTCTGGCTGGGGATGGGGGTCAAGGTCGCGACCCTGCCGGTGATTGCGCTCGGGGTCGGGATCGGCGTGGACTACGCGCTCTACATTGTGAGCGTGGTCCTGGGGCACCTGAAGGCGGGGGAGAGCCTCTCCACTTCCTACTACAACACGCTCTGCTTTACGGGGCGGGTGGTGGTGCTCACTGGGCTCACGCTGGCCTTCGGGGTGGCCACATGGGCGTTCTCGCCCATCAAGTTCCAGGCCGACGTGGGAGTTCTGCTCGTTTTCATGTTCGTCTGGAACATGCTCGGCGCGCTCATCCTGTTGCCGGCGCTGGCGACCTTCCTCCTGCTGCCGCAAAAGAAAGCGATGTCGCTAGCCGCCAGGGAAACGGAGCCGGTTGAAGCGGCGGAAGAGGTACCGATTTAAGCAATGCGGCGTTTTCACGGGAAGGGAAACGCTTTTAGGCAAGACCTAACTAAAAAAACACATAAAAGGGAAAGGGGAACAACCATGAAATCTGCAAATGCTGAGAAGATGCTGGAAGCAGGTGTTACCGGTCATTTCAAGGAGATTGACGCACTGGAGTTGAGTGATCGCATCCATCGCTGGAAGGATGCGAGGAATACGGCCCAGTTCAGGGTATGCGTGGAGCGGGAAAAACTCGCTATGAAGTCTTGGAAGGAGTCGGAGGGGGAGGATATCGAGCTTAGGCGGGCGCTGCTCTTCAAGGAGATCGCGGAAGGCTCCCCCATCGATATTCTGGATTTCGATCTGATTGTTGGCAGGCCGTCGAAGGGGCTCTTGGATGCGGTCACCGAGACCGACGTGGCCGGGGATCATATCCCCGGTGTCTGGGACGACAGCGCCGATGATGTGCTGGACATGACCATGCACATAAAGGGGGGGCTGTCCAAGGAAGACCGGAAGGTTTTGCAGGATGCCGCCAGGTGCTTTCACAAACAGTCGGCGCCGGCGCGGGTAACGGACGCCTGGCGCAGGGTCGTGGGTACCTGGTCGGACGACATGGACGAGGCGAAGCTCCGAGATCCCTGGCTGTCGGCGGCCTTCTTCCCAGCTGCGGTGATGGCGCCGCTTTGGAGCCATGTGCTGGAGGGGGGGCTGCGCAGCTTCATCGAAAAAGCGAAGGAAAAGGTCCGCAGGTTCATCGAGACGGAGCAGACCGAGATAGACAGACTCTACTTCTGGCAGGCATCCATCATCACTTGCGAGGCGTTGATCGCCTACGCGCACCGATACGCGAGGCTTGCCCGGGAAATGGCGAAGAAGGAGTCGAACGAAAAAAGGAAGCAGGAGCTCGTCCGCATCGCGGAGGTCTGCGAGTGGGTACCGGAGCACCCGGCGCGCACCTTTCATGAGGCGGTCCAATCCATACATTTCATCTATCTGGGTAAGATCCTGGAACAGCCCACCTATCCTCCGGTCATCGGCAGAGCGGACCAATTCCTGTGGCCGTATTTCGAGAAGGATTTCTATGCTGGAAAGGTGACGCTTCCGGAGGCTGCGGAACTGCTCGCCTGCGTCGTCGGGCATTTGGGGAGCCACACCTTCGTCGCCAATGCGGACTTCAGGGAGTCGCATCAGGTAAGTTACGGGATCAATCTCATCAACGTGGGGGGGGTCGACCAGGACGGAAAGGACGCCTCGAATCTGTTGAGTTACCTTCTGCTCCACGTGGTGGGACTACTGAACCTCTCCACTCCGAGCGTCGGAGTCCAATGGCACAAAGACGTCGCCCCGTGGCTTCTGGACAAGGCATTCGACACAAACGTCAAGACGAAGGGGGGGACCCCGCTGTTTGAGAACGGCGATCACGTGGTGGCCAGTTTGTTGAAAGGGGATGTGTCCGACAAGGATGCAAGAGATTGGTACAGCCTTGGATGCGTAACGCCGATGATCTCCAACCGGGTTGATCATTACGGGGCCGAGGGGCTTGGAGCCTTCAACGTGGCGGGGATCTTCGACGTCACGATGCACAATGGGGTTTCTGCCGTAACGGGAAAGAAGGTAGGTCTGGAAACCGGAGATCCCCGCAACTTTCAATCTTTCGAAGAGCTGTATGGTGCCTTCAAGAAACAGCTCGAATTCATCGTGGGCCGCCTGTTCTGGTTGGCATCCATAGCGCTCAAGGAAAACGAGCGCTACATACGCTTCCCTTTTCTCTCGACGGTGGTGGCGGAGGGATGCATGGAGTACGGGGAAGATTTGATGACGCCCAATCCAGCCTACCATACGTTCTTATTGACGGACCGGGCGATCGTGGATGCGGCGGATTCACTGGTGGCCATTAAAAAGCTCGTGTTCGATGAGGGTAGGTTGACGATGACGGAACTCCTTGAGGCTCTTGATGCGAATTTCGCGGGGGAGAGGGGAGAAGAGATCCGGCAGATGTGTCTGTCCGCTCCCAAGTTCGGAAACGACATAGACGAAGCCGACCTGATGGTGCGGGATCTGGGTGCCTTTTCCGGGAATATCATCAGCTCGTACGACAACTCCCCCTATCCGCGCTTCAGGATCTCCCGCGAAGGACTATCGTGGCACTATTACGGCGGATTGGGAGTGGGCGCGCTCCCCAACGGGCGCAAGTCGCTGGAGCCTTTGAACGACGGCTCAATATCGCCGATGCGCGGCATGGACAAGCGCGGTCCGACGGGGGTGATCCGGTCGGTACTCAAGGCGGGGTTCGAAGAGTCGTCGGCCACGGTGCTGAACCAGAAGTTCCCGGCGAGCCTCATGCGGAGCGCCGAGAACAGAGGAAAGTTGGTGAAGCTGACGGAGGCATTCATGAAAAATGGGGGACAGCACATCCAGTACAACCTAGTGGACTTCGAGGAATTGATGGACGCGAAGGCGCGCCCGGACGATCACAAGGACCTGGTGGTGCGCATCGGCGGTTTCAGCGCCTACTTCGTGGAGTTGAGCCCGTCGATTCAGGACGACGTTATCGATCGCAGCGAGCAGGGATTGTAAGCGAGGGGTCGATGCATTGCAATCGGCAGGATAATCGGAGTTTTGAAGGAAAGAAACGATAAACGGAAAGGAGAGATCGGTGGAACTTGCATACGAATACGTTTCAGATTGGTTCGACAGGTATTTCGAGACCGTTAGTAAAGTGGGGATGCTGGAGACAGTGCCTACCATCGGCAAGTTCTTCTGTGAAGATTTTGAGTTTATTTACTATTCCATGCCGCCGGAGGCAGAGTTTTCTGCGGCGAGGGCGACCCGCGAGGAACTCGTCATGCAGTTCATACATCCGGGTTTATGCGAGGTGATCAAGCCTGAGTACAAGGCGATCGATCTGAAACACAATATCGTTGCGGTCAAGTTCTTCGATCAGATCATCAGCGCCACGGGGGGCGTGCTGGGATCCTTCTTCGCATCCGCCTACTACCATATCGTGCCTGCCGAGGACACGGGCCTGAAGATTCGAAAACTTGAGTACTGGACGGAAACTCAATCTCCGGAGTCGGTGAGGGTTCAACGGGATGCCTGGCTCAAGGCGCAGCAGGGAGCCTACGCTAGCGTGATATCCGACTGGCTCCAGGCGAGGTATTAGACGTGCTATCGGCCATGACGAGTTGCGATTTCAGTCCCAGCATGTATCAGGGGTTATCTCCGAACCCAGCCGAGCACGGAAGCTGCACGTAGTACCTCCTTATATGCGATTCAAGGGGCAGTGATCCTGCCCCGATTTTTCGAAAAAAATCGGTTTTCTGGTCGAGTACGGAGATATGAGCTTTTCAGGAGGACTCTTATGGGGAGAAAAATTGTGAATAAAATATTGCGCGTAGACATGACAAATTTGAGCACCAAAATCGAATCCGTCCCAAAGGAATGGTCAGGTCTTGGCGGTCGTGCGCTGACTTCCACATTTGTCGCAGCGGAGGTTGTCCCGACCTGTCACCCCCTGGGTGAAGGCAATAAATTGATCTTTGCGCCAGGGCTTTTGAGCGGTACCGCTGCCGCCAATACCGGCCGTTTTTCAGCCGGCGCCAAAAGCCCCCTGACCGGCGGCATCAAGGAGAGCAACGCCGGTGGTACCGCCGCCCAACAGTTTGCCCGTCTCGGTATCAAGGCGCTCATTATCGAAGGATTGCCCAAGGGAGACACCTGGTATAGCCTTCATGTCAATAAGGATGGTGTGTCGATTGCCGAGGAGACCGAGTTGATCGGCAAGGGAAACTACGCTGTTGTGGAGACGCTGGAGCAACGTCTCGGCAAGAAGGTCGGCATTCTCAGCATCGGTCCGGCCGGCGAGATGCGGATGCTTGCCGCCAACATATCCGTAAAGGACAAGGACAGCAGGCTACGCAGTCACGGACGCGGTGGTCTGGGTGCTGTCATGGGTTCCAAAAAAATCAAGTATATCTCTATTGACGACAGCGATGCCCCCGGAGTCAGCCTGGCTGACCCCGAGAGGTTCAAGACTGCGGCACGTGCGTTAGCCAAGGCAATAATAAACCACCCGGCAACCGGCGAGGGGATTCCGACCTTCGGCACGTCGGTAATGGTGAACATCATTAATGCCGCAGGCAGCATGCCGACCCGTAACTTTACCCACGGACAGTTCGAGGGACATAACGACATAGCGGGCGAGACCATGCGCGAAGTCATCCTGGCCCGCGGCGGCAGCCCCAAGCATGGATGCCAGGCCGGTTGCATAATGCAGTGCTCCCAGGTCTACAACGACAAGGATGGCAACTATGTGACCGCCGGGTTTGAATATGAAACCATCGAACTCCTCGGCGCCAACGCCTGCATCGGCAACCTGGATGACATAGCCGTTGCCGACTATATAATGGACGACATCGGAGTTGATTCCATCGAGACTGCAGTCACCTTCGGCGTAGCCATGGAGGCCGGTGTCCTCCCCTTCGGTGACGGCAAGGAGGTGTTGCGCATGCTCAAGGAGGAGATCGGGATGGGCACTCCCCTCGGGCGCATTCTGGGCAGCGGCGCCGGGAATTGCGGCAAAACATACGGCGTCACCCGGGTTCCGGTGGTCAAGAATCAAGCCATCCCCGCCTACGACCCCCGGGCGATCAAGGGCATCGGTATCACCTACGTCACCAGCCCCATGGGCGCCGACCACACCGCCGGTTACGCCATCAGTCACAACCTTATGGGGTCTGGCGGCCGCATAATCGATCCGCTCAAGAAGGACGAACAGGTCGAACTGTCACGACATCTTCAGATTGGGACTGTCATCGTCGACTCGGCCGGGCTGTGTCTTTTTGTCGGATCTCCGATGGCGGATGATCCGACGTTTGTTCCTTCCCTGATGGAGTTGATCAATGCACGTTTTGGCCTGGCTCTCACCCCCGATTGGATAGGAGAACTCGGCATGAATGTTCTTAAAACCGAGCGCGCTTTCAATATTGCCGCCGGTCTTTCCAGTAAGGATGATCGATTGCCGGAATTTTTTAAGGAGCCGCTGTTGCCGCATAACGCTGTGTGGGATTTTACCGGAGAGGAAATTGACGAATTCTGGGATTTCTGATCCTGTGTCCCCTCTTGCCCGGGCGCGGGACAAACAGGCAGGACGAGCTGGCGAGTAAGCTGTGATGAGCCATTAGTAAGTTAGAAGTTATTTTCTGCGCTTTTCAGGCAGGAAATAACTTCGTTAACGCACTTATCCTGTTTATCAGGGTTAGGGAGAGACCGCGGCATTATGAGGATCACCGTCAAGTTGTTTGCCACCTTCAGGGATGGCCTATTCAAGGAAGCGCAGAGAGATGTTCCCGAGGGGGGCACGCTTGGTCAGGTGATTGCGGAACTCGGGATTGCCGAAAAGGACGTCGGTATGGTGCTTGTAAACGGGCGGCATGCCCCCATGGGGCTTGTGTTGAGCGATGGTCTTGTCCTTGACATATTCCCGTTGCTGGCAGGAGGCTAGCAGAATTGATGTGCCTGAACGCTCTTGCAACAGTTTGAAAAAATTATATACACATCGTTTCAATAAAAGGAGAAAAACCGCATGAAGATTACAGCTGCCGTGGCGCGGGCCACCCACGCGCCCCTTACCCTGGAAACCCTTGACCTGGAAGACCCCCGCGACGACGAGATCCTGGTTCGGGTCGTTGCGACCGGCGTTTGTCATACCGACATGGTTGTCCGCGACGGTCTCCTGCCCACGCCCCAGCCCGTGGTCCTGGGGCATGAGGGGGCCGGAATCGTCATGAAGGTCGGGCGCTCGGTGCGCAAGGTAGCCCCCGGCGACCATGTGGTCATGACCTTCAACTCCTGCGGCGCCTGCCCGAGCTGCGCCGATCATGAGCCCGCCTACTGTCATGAGTTCTTTCCGCGTAACTTCTTTGCCGATCGCGCCGACGGCACCAGTGCCATTTCGAGTGACGGTGAACTGGTTCACGGCAACTTCTTCGGCCAGTCCTCCTTCGCCAGTCATGCCCTCTGTCATGAAGTAAACGTGGTCAAGGTGCCCAATGATGCGCCGCTCGAAATCATGGGGCCGCTCGCCTGCGGCGTGCAGACCGGCGCCGGCGCCGTGATGAACGCGCTCAAGGTGACGGCCGGAAAGTCCTTTGCCGTCTTCGGCACCGGTTCGGTCGGGCTCTCGGCCGTGATGGCGGCCAAGGCCGTCGGCGCCACGACCATCATTGCCGTGGATACGAACGCAGAGCGGCTCGCCTTTGCCCGTGGGGTAGGGGCTACCCACACGGTGAATCCCAAAACAGCCAGTGCCGCCGACGAGATCCTGGCGGCAACCGGTGGAGGGGTAAACTTCGCCCTGGACACGACCGGCCTGTCCGATGTCATCCGCACAGCCGTGCTCAGCCTGGCTCCGCGCGGCATCTGCGGCATCCTGGGGGCCTCGCCCATGGGGAGCGAAATCAACCTCGACGAGGTCCATTTCATGAGCGGCGGTCGCCGCCTGATCGGCATCGTGGAGGGTTCCTCCGATCCCGACGTATTCATCCCGCTCTTGGCGGATCTTCACGCCAAGGGCCTCTTTCCGTTCGACCGGATGATCCGCTTCTACCCCTTCGAAAAGATTAACGAGGCGATTGCCGATTCGGAGTCCGGGCTGACAATCAAGCCCATTGTTCGCATGGGGTTGGCATGTTTTACTAAACCGCCGCACGGTGCGGGCCAAGCGTAACAATATAAATTCCCAAGGGAGGCTTTCATGAATCTGAACGGAAAAGTAGCACTCATCACCGGGGGAGGCCAGGGGATAGGCGCCGCGATCGCACGGCGCTTCGTCGCCGACGGCTCGAAGGTCTGCATAACCGGCCGTAACATTGGATCACTTGAGACGGTGGCGCAATCCCTTCCGTCCGGCTCCGTAACGGTCTGCACAGGCGATGTCTCGAAGTTCGAAGACGCAGGGCGCATGGTGGAAACCGCCGTGGCCTTCGGGGGGAAGATCGACGTGCTCGTGAACAACGCCGGGATAGATCCGGGGGGGAGCGTTGTCGATCTTGATCCAGACCGCTGGCGTGAGGTCATTGAGATAAACCTTACCGGTCCATTCCTGCTCATGAAGGCCGCCCTGCCCCATATGATCAAGAATGGAGGCGGTTCGATCATCAACGTGTCTTCACTGGGGGGGCTTCGCTGCCTGCCCGGCATGCCCGCGTATGCGTCCTCAAAGGCGGGCCTGATCATGCTCACTCAACAGGTTGCCCTGGACTATGGCCCTTACCGTGTGAGAAGCAACGTGGTATGCCCCGGCGGAACGAGGACGGATATGATTGAGCATTCACTTGGTACTCTGAAGGACACTCTCAATACTGATGTGGAGGGTGTGTTCAAGATTGTATCTTCCGGTATTCCTCTGCGCCGGTTTGCGGAACCGGAGGAAATCACCGGGATCTGTAGTTACCTGGCAAGTGATGACTCGTTGTTCATGACGGGATCGGTCCTTTTGATCGACGGCGGCTCGGCAGTCGTTGATGTATCTGGTGCCACGTTAACCAACGCCGGGGTGAAATGGGGTGTATAGCCCGACCGGGACATCAAAATCCGGCTCGGTTGGAAAAGGGGGATATTCTCTTGATAAAAGATCTGAAAAATTCACCCGAAGTCTGTTTCGGGAAAAACAGCACCGACATCGTCTATAACCAGATAACACTCAAAGGGCCAACTCCCGACGACCTGGAGCTGAAAATATTCTTTCACGGCTTCTACAGCTTCAATGGGAACTCCACCCTCATCTACGGAAAGAAGGATGCCGTTTTGGTCAGTACTGCTTTCCTGAAAAGCGATGCCTACCGGCTGGTCGCTGGCATACTGGAAACCGGCAAGAACCTGACCCACGTGATCATTCCTGAATTTCACCCGGACCACCACTTCTGCTCCCAGATTGTGCAGGATGCTTTTCCAGATGCCAAGTTCGTTGCTCTGCAAAGCATCGTCAGAGACGTCGTTCTCAGCGCTGACGACAAGATTCAGCTCTGGGGGAAACTGTTTGGCAAAAACGTGCCGGACCGGTTGCACTTCCCAATGCCGCTTGCTGACGGGCGCCTGGAGATAGAGGGGAAATTACTGGAGCTATCGGATGGCTGGCAGGGCGACCAGGGCAATGAAACACTGGTCTGGATCCCGTCGCTGCGTGTGGCAATTACCTCGGATACCGTCTTCTACCGTGCCCATCCCTGGACCATTGAAAGTGATGCGGCGCGGCGTAGCTTGTGGAGGGACGACCTGCGGAAACTGCGCGAAAAGGAACCGCGCATCGTAGTTCCCGGGCACGTTCCGATCGATAAATTCATGGTGGACGGCACGACCGCGATTGATTTCACGATCAAGTATCTAGAGGATTTCGAAGTCGGGCTGGCACAAGCGAAGACCGGGGACGAACTGGTCGATTACATGGAGAGCAGGTATCCGGACATGGAGGCAATACGTTTTGGCCTGCACTGGCAGGCGCGTTTCGCATTCCCCGATGCTTGCTCCGACAGGATCACCCCGATCCCGGGCATATTCCATGTTATCGGTAAAAGCGAAAACGGCGATGTGGTGTACGAGTAGGGAACGGGCAGGCTCGGCTAACGACCGACGTCTCGGAAAGGCTAAGAAGATTGGAGGATTAGTTATGAACGAAGTACGTGAAATGCTGGCAGCGGTTCCCTGTTTCGGTAGTCTGGCCACGGTGGATGGCGGCAAACCCAGGGTCAGACCGTTTGGCTTTATGTTCGAGGAGAGTGGCAGATTCTATTTCTGTACCTCAGGCACGAAGGAAGTATACCGGCAGCTGACCGTGTGCCCATATATCGAATTCACCCGGACCGGCGAAGATATGCGCTGGTTGCGTATCCGCGGCGAAATCAAATTCACCGAGGAAGCTCGTTACAAGGAAAAATGTTTTGAGCGGTATCCGATGTTGAAGGATATTTATCAGACTCCAGAAAACCCTGCTTTCAAGGTCTTTTACCTGGAACACGGCAGGGCATCGATCGACGGCTTTATTCCTGATCAAAGTAAAAGGTTCGAGTTTTAGGCCCACCGGTACTCCCAGGTTGAACAGGAGTTTTGAGTATGAAAAAGCGAAAGCTTGGCAGCAGCGATCTGGAGGTTTCTGCTATCGGGCTCGGCTGCATGGGAATGAGTTTCGGCTACGGTCCTCCTGCAAATAAGCAGGAGATGATCTCGCTGATACGTGCCGCCGTGGATCAGGGCGTCACATTCTTCGATACCGCCGAGGTTTACGGCCCGTTCACTAACGAAGAGCTCGTGGGCGAGGCGCTGGCCCCCGTTCGCGAGCAGGTGGTGATTGCCACCAAGTTCGGGGTCAATCTCGAGCCGTCAGCCGCCAAGGACGGGCCGCCCTTGAACAGTCGCCCGGAACACATCAGGCAGGTCGCCGAGTCGTCCCTCAGGCGACTGAGAACCGACGTCATCGATCTCTTCTACCAGCATCGCGTAGACCCCGCTGTCCCTATCGAAGAGGTGGCGGGAGCGGTGAAGGATCTTATCCGGGAAGGGAAGGTCAGGCACTTCGGACTCTCCGAAGCGGCGGCAAAAACGATCCGTCGTGCACACTCCGTTCAGCCGGTCACCGCAGTCCAAAGCGAATATTCGCTCTGGACTAGAGACCCTGAGGTAGAGGTGTTGTCTACGGTAGAGGAACTCGGGATCGGCTTCATCCCCTGGGGCCCTCTGGGGCAGGGGTTTCTCACCGGAAAACTGGATGTCTTCGACGGCAACTCCGATCTCCGGACAACTTGCCCTCGTTTCACGCCCGAGGCCGTCAAGGCTAATCTCGCCGTCGTCGGATGGCTGGGCGCGTTCGCGAGGCGCAAGCATGCGACACCAGCCCAGATCTCCCTTGCTTGGCTGCTTGCACGCAAACCTTGGATCGTGCCCATACCCGGTACCCGAAAATTGAAACGGCTCCAAGAAAACCTCGGCGCATGCGAAGTCGAACTTACCGCCGCCGACCTCACGGAAATCGAGAGTGCTTTCTCGAAGATCACTGTGCAGGGGGACAGGCTTCCCGAAGAGCACATGAAGCTGATAGATCGTCCTGATTAGCAACTTTGTCGTATTCCGACGTCACTTTTGCCGTGGAGGAGTTTGTATATGCACATTAGAAGTGGTTTCGTCGCAGGTCTTGTGTCGTTGGCCATGCTTGTTTGTCTCGTAGGGGGAGCATCGGCAGTCACCCCCGAGGCTGCGCTGCGCGCCGGTTTTCCGCAAGTAAAGAGCATCGATAGTATGACTCCCTCCGACATACCCGGTGTGTGGGAGGTAGTTTCCGGCTCGAATGTAATCTTTTATTATTATCCGGCCAAGGATCTGATCATCATAGGGGACATTCTAGGCAAGGATTTGAAGCCTAAGAGTGAGGAGCGCAAGGCAATTTTAGCGGCCAAGGCGGCCGAGGCAATGGAGAAGGTTGCCCGAGAACTTCCGCTTGACAAGGCGCTGAAAATCGGCGAGGGAAAGCATGTGGTAATCGAGTTCACCGATCCCGATTGCCCGTTTTGCTGGAAGTTAGCTGAATACTTCACCAAACGCCCGGATGTGACGCAGTACGTATTTTTTTCACCGATAAAGGCCCCAGGCTCCATCACCAAGATCCAGTTCATACTTGGGGCGAAGGACAAGGTCCGGGCCTACGACTCGATTATGCTCGCTCATGAAATCCCAGAAACCTCTGAGCCCGCCACCGAGGCGACCCAGTCGCTATCCCTGGAGCATGTTGCCCTGTCGGAGAAGGTAGGGATTCGAATAACCCCGACCATCTTCATCGACGGCCGTTTGGTTACCGGCACCGATCCCCGGAAACTTGACGAACTGTTAAGGTAGGTAAAAGTGCTATCTAGAGTCAAAGTGGGTACAAAGGAGAGGGCTAATGCAACTTGCAGTAATTAAACATGATTCCGGCTTCAGGGAGCGGATTCGCAACGCTGAACTGCACGCGAAGATAAAGACGGCGGAGGAGACCGTTCCATATTTCAAAGACGGGATGTACCTTGGGTTCTCCGGTTTTGCTGAAGGCAACCCCAAGTGTGTGCCGGCTGCACTGGCGGAGCATGTGGAACGGAACTTTCTTCAGGGGAAGCTGTGCTTCAACGTCTTCACTGGTGCCTCCATAGGTATCGACGTGGACGACCGCTGGGCGGAACTGGGGATGATCAATCGGCGCTGGCCCCACCAGCAGGGAGACTCGATTCGCAAGGCGATCAATGCGGGCGAGATCGACTTCGGCGACCGCCACCTTGGGATGTACTCCCAGGATTTCGGCTATGGGTTCTACACCTTGGAAAACGAGGGGAAAATCGACGTCGCGGTCATCGAAGCGAGTTGCATCACAGCCGATAATGGGTTGGTTCCCACCCTATCCATCGGTATCATCCCGCAACTGTTGGAACGGGCGGAGAAGGTGATTGTTGAGATCAACACCTCAATCCCCTCCCTGGAAGGGATCCACGACTGTCTGGGGGTAGAACGTCCACCCTACAAGAAAATGTACGCCATAGAGCAGGTACGAGACCGCATTGGCTCCACCTGTATCCCCTGCGATCCCGATAAGATCGTGGCGATAGTGGAGTCGCAGCGCTTTCCTCTGGGACGAATATTCGGCCCCTATGACAGTAAATCTGAGCAGATCGCTGAGCACATCGTCGATTTCCTCAAATTTGAGGTGCGGCACGGCCGCCTGCCCAAAAACCTCCTGCCGCTGCAGTCTGGGGTGGGAACCATTGCCAATGCAGTCTTTGGCGGGTTAATAAACTCACCTTTTGAGAAACTGACCGTGTGGACCGAGGTCTTCCAGGACATCCTGTTGGATATGTTCGACTCTGGCAAGCTTGACTATGTATCGGCCGCCTCCTTCGCATTTTCAGAGGCCGCGGTCAGGCGCCTTTTCGCCAGGTGGGACGACTACAAAAGTAAGATCATTCTCAGGCCTCAGCAGATCACAAACCATGCCGAGCCGATTAGAAGGCTCGGACTCATCGCTATGAACACCCCGTTGGAGTTCGACATCTACGGGCACGTAAATTCATCGGTGGCCTGCGCCTCCCGCATCATCAATGGCATTGGGGGCTCCGGTGACTTTATGCGTAATGCCTACCTCTCTATCATGCACACCCCCTCGACCCGGTCCACCAAAACCGACCCCAATGGGATCAGTTGCGTGCTCCCCATGGTTACGCATGTGGACCACACCGAGCACGATATGGACGTATTAGTGACCGAGCAGGGTTTGGCTGACCTCAGAGGGCTTGCTCCGCGGCAGCGGGCGAAGGTTGTGATAGACAACTGTGCTCACCCTGAGTACAAGCCGATCCTTAAGGAGTACTACGACCGCGCCTTGAGGGAGTGCTTAAATAAACAAGGTGCCCACCAGCCGCACTTGCTCGACAAGGTGTTCGCGATGCACCTGCACCTTGAGAAGAAGGGGACGATGAAAGTGTTCAACTGGGACTGACCGCCTTGGAGTCGGTGAAAAAGAGTATTCAGTGACGTACCGAGAGTTAGGCTCCAGATTCGTGTTGTAATCGCTGACACCAGGAGAAAGGAGGATGTGGTAATGGAAGTGTATGATAACGAGGATTATTCGACACGTTGTAATTGGTATGCTAGTTGGAGGGTGTCCCAACATGACTATAACGAAATGCCGGCACCGGAGATCCTGGCGCTGGGTTTCCCGGCTCCGACTCCTATGTCGTTTGAAAACCAGACGCTACGGCAGACCTTCCGTCTGTCTGCAGGTGGAGACTGCGTTCGCATCAAATTGTCCAATCTTTTCGGCGCCGAGCCGGTTACTTTTAGCGGTGTCCGGATTGCAAAAAGTCTGGGAAATGGTGCGATAGATCCTGACTCGGACAGTTACGTTACTTTTAACGGAGAATGCGTATTGGTATTGGCGGCTGGAGCAGAACGGTGGAGCGATTCGGTACCGCTACCGACCATGAAGAATATGGACCTTGTAGTCAGTATATATTTTGCGGAGAACACAAAGGTTGCCACATCCCACTCCCCCTCAAGACAGACGAATTACGTGACCTACGGGAACACGCTATCAACCGCGACGGCTGCGGGCGCACATACCCTCGAATCGTACTATTGGCTCGCCGGTGCGGACGTCTTTAGCAGGCAGAAAATAAACGTTTTTGTGGCATTCGGAGATTCGATAACGGATGGGTTCTGTTCCACAGTTGATGCAAATCGTCGTTATCCAGATCTATTGGACGAAATGCTGCAGTCAGCCGGAACGCTTGGCCGGGTAAGTGTCGTCAATTCCGGCATTTCGGGCAATCGGTGGTTGCGCGACGGCGTCGGTCCGAACGGCTCGGGACGTTTCGAACGCGATGCGCTCGACGTCGCCTGCGTCACGCATGTCGCCATCCTTCTCGGAATCAACGATTTGGGCGTCGGCGTGTGGATCCCGGCACAAGGCGTGACGGCAGGGCAAATAACGGCGGCATTGGCTACCGCTATTGCCGCCGCGAAGTCGAAGGGACTGAACGTGCTGGTCGGTACGTTGACGCCCTATGCCGGCTGCGGATACGACTCCGCCGCAGGCGAAGCCTCCCGGCAAACCGTCAATGCATGGATTAGGACAAATACGGCCATTGATGCGGTAATCGATTTCGATCTGGCCCTACGGGATCCGGACAATCCAACGCAGCTTTTGGCAGCGTATGACAGCGGCGACCGCTTACATCCAAGCGATGCCGGGTATCTGCAAATGGCAAGAACGGCTGCTGCGGCCCTGTCGAAGGCAAACCTCTAATCCGGCGACACCTTGGAGCTCTCTTCGAAGCACACGATCTCGGGTATTTCAGGCAACGGCAGCGACACGATGCGTTGTGCCTCAGTTGGTGGCACGCCGAGTCCGGTCAGCACCAGACGGGCAACTTCAGCCTCGTGGTGAGGTTGCGCCACGTTGAATACTATAGGGCGCATTCCCAAGGTAATGGCACCCGTGAGGAATGCGAGAGCTGCCGATTCGGTGCCATAGCGGAAGCGACCGGTATCGAGACCTGCCCGCAAATCGCGCAACGCCGGTTGTGTCACCTTGTCGAAGTCCGGGGCAAAAATAGAAAAGCGAAGAAACAGCTTTCCCCAGTCATGGTTGCGTGCACAGGCGCCAAGAGAAGTGCGAATTTCTATGGAGATTCGTTCGGCGGGATCGTTGACTGTGGCGCGAGCATTTTTGACATATTCTACCATGTCGCTGATGAGACGCATGCAAACTGCCTGTTGAATGTCGTCGCGACTACGAAAGTATTTGTAGGCAGTGCCGTGGGTGACGCCGGCTTCGGCTGCAACTTCATGGACTGAAACGACATCGAGTCCTCGGGTCGCATATAGGCGAAGCGCCGCATCGAGCAGAACCTTGTAGTTCTTAGATCTCGTTTTGGTAAAGTCTACTGACGTGGTTGTGTTGGAAGTCATTTATTTTTCCTCGCAAGAAAATATCGGGCGGTGACATCGCATCGCCGTGATCGTCGGTTCAAATGTCCGATGTGCTCGTGAACGAATCATTCGATTGTCCCTTCGCATTATCATCCCTAGGTGACCACCGGACTGATCGCTCATAAAATGTACATTATGTATAACATATACGTAGCGGATTGGTCAATAAGCCAAAGTTAATCCCGTAAATCCTGCTTTTTGTGGTGTGTTCACGTGCCACAGTTGATATAACGGGGTGTGTTGTTGTGATACATTAAATACAATAAAAGTATAATATCTGGGCGAGTGCGGCTAGATGCTCGAACGAGTGCGATTGTGTGGAGTTGACTTGATGATTGAAAGATGATCGCTTTTATTTAGATGTATTACAGTGGTTTTAAAGGCTGTATACGCAGGTCGATCAATCTATTGACCAGAATATATTTTCTCAGATCATGAAAAAATAGTTGACAGCTGGACAATAAATATACAAAATGTATATAAAACACGGTTCGGTTATGGGAGCTAATACACGTCTGGGTGCCCACGTACTGGAAAACCGACGTCTATTACCGCTTCGTTGGAGTCAAACAGGCTTTTGCTCCAGCACAGACTATTTTGGAAAGCGGTCATGAACAAGGTTTGGACCAAGGATACTGGATTCTTTGTAGAGCTATTGCTGCGATATGGCATGCCGGATAGATCAGACGGGGAGCACGTTTTTTTGAGACAATGGTCGGCGCGCCCTTTCTAGCGTTGGGGATATATTGCGCAGCTTGGAGCGGGGGTGGTTGCTGCCCGAGAAACAGAGCCGGTGGAAACGGCGGAAGAGGTGCTGATATGAGCGAAGTGGTAGCTTACTCCAGGTTTAGATGGTTCGTGCTGCTGGTGCAGTGTATGGCCACGTCTTCCTCCGTGGTCGTCATGATCGCCCCCGCCTCCCTCATCGGTGTTCTGGCCAGGGATCTTGGTGTCAGTGTGGGGGTCGCCACCGGCAGCTTGATGGGCTCGTTCAACCTGGTCATGGCCTTGTCGAGCCTGGTGGGGGGCGCAGTGTGCGACCGATACGGCGTGATCAAAGCTTACGCGGGGAGTCTTCTCCTGCTTGGTACCCCCTTCCTTGCTCTTCCTTGGGTCGGGCACAGTTTCGCCTGCGTCGTGGCGCTTCGGCTCATCCAGGGCCTCGGGGTGGGGTGCATCCTTTCGTCGGTCGTGGTCATCGCCACGTCCTGGTTTCCTCCCGAGCAGCGAGGCATCGTTACCGGCTTCCAGGGAATGTCGTCAACTCTCGGTCTGGCAGTGGGTTTCATGGCCGCCCCTGCGGCACTCGCCTCGACCGGCACCTGGCAAGGTGCCTTGGCGTTACTGTCAGTCGGGTGTCTTGTGGCCCTCGTGCTGGTGCTGGCCATGCTTGCAGGTCCCGGACCCGCCGTGGCACCGTGCACTGCGGAGGAATTCGAGGACGGTGCATTTTCGCGGGCCTGCCGACAGCCGGTTACCTGGCTCGTGGTGGCAATCATGTTCAGCTTTGCCTGGGTGTATGCCGCCTTTAACGATCTCACCCCCGGGTATCTGGCCATCGCGCCGCCGGTGGGGATCGGCCTCGGGCCGCAACTCGGCGGCAAGCTCATGATGATGGTGCAGTTCGCAGCCATGACGGGATCGGTCACCAGCGGTTACGTCATCGAGAAGGTGTTTCGGGGGAGCACCCGTCCGGTGATCATGATCGGGTATCTGCTCTTTGGCGCTGCTACGCTGTCCCTAGTGTTCCCGATCGTGCACACGAGGATGCCCGGCCTGGCAGGATGTCTGGTCGCGGCGGGTTTCTTCGAGGCCTGGGTGATTCCCGGTGCCTTGGCCTTTTACTCCGTGCATTACCCCGCCCACATCGCGGGACGGCTCGCGGGGCTGTCTTTCGGGATCGGAGGGTTCGGGGGAACCCTGGGAGTCATTGTCGGCGCGTTTGCCCTTCACCACACCGGAAATTATCACGTCTCCATCTTCATTGTGGGGGCGGCAGCCTTGACCGGTTTGGTGCTGGCGGCGGGACTTAGGGCGCCGGCTTCCCCTCTGTGTGAGCTCATGCCCGCGCTCGGAGAAGGGGACGATCAGGGCTCGGGCGGTGATGCCGGGGGCATAGCCGTCCCAATCAAAGCTGAGTAATAAAATGAGATCGGGCAGCCAAGACAGAACTTGTTGAGAGCGGCATTCAAAAATATAGTCGAGTAAAGAGGAGACAGAGCCTATGTCAGAAAAGATCGAATATCTCCAGATGGAAAAGCCCATTTGGGGAGCGCCTCACGCCGGTTCGCCCACTCCGGGAGGGCTGTCCCCGGCTCCTAAGCCCGTGCCTTTCCCCGAGGATTTCCAGTCCCTCCCTCCCGATGGGAAGTACCGGTTCTTCAAGAACCTGATGCTGGACACCGCAGACAAAACGTTTGCCTCCGTGGAGGTTGCCCGCACATATCGACGCCGGGTCCAGCGCTGGTTCGACGTGGTCGAGTTGAAAGAGCCGGACCGGGTCCCCAGCCAACTACTCACCTACGGATACGTCACCAAGTTCACGGGGCTCTCGGAGGCCGAGAACTTTTACGACATTCCCAAGGCAGCCGGGGCCGCGATCCGATTCCACGAGGCGTTTCAGCCCGACTACGCGACGCTGGTTACCGCCATGCCGGGTCGGATGCACGAACGGCTGGGCACTCGGATGATGCGCTGGCCGGGCGGGTCCCGAGCCGACGCATTGAATGACCACACCCCCTTCCAGTACGTTGAGAGCGAGTTCATGAAGCGCGACGAGTATGCCTCGCTGATCGATGACCCGGAGGGGTTCCTTCTGCGCACCTGGTACCCGCGGGTGTACGACAACCTGAAGGGGCTGGAACACTTGCCGAGCCTTTTCTCCGGAGTGGAGTCGACCAGTATGCCATTCATGCTGATACCCTTTGCCGCAGGTCCGCTGCGTGAGGCGCTCGATACACTCCTTGCTGCGGCGGATTCCTGTCTTGCCGAGATGGGTCCTGCCTTCCTCGCCGGGGCCGAAATTCAGCGCCGTTGGGGCGCGCCGAACCTCGCGGGCAGTTTCGGTCTCGCGCCCTTTGACATCATTGGCGATACCCTGCGCGGCACCAAGGGGGTCATGCTCGACATGCGCCGGCAACCGGACGCCCTGATAGAGGCCTGTGATGCCATAACCCCGGCCGCCATCAGAATGGCAACCGAGGGGTGCATGGCGAGCGGTCGACCTTTCGTCCAGATACCGTTGCACAAAGGGGACGACACCTTCATGTCCGAAGAGCAGTTCGCCCGATTTTACTGGCCGAGTTTCAAACGGCTGTTGGAGGGGATCATCGACGCCGGTATGGTTCCTATGCCGTTTGTGGAAGGAAACTACAACAAAAAGCTGGATGTGATCGCAGGTTCCGATCTCCCCAAAGGAAAGATCGGATGGATGTTCGACCGCACGGACATAAGGGTCGCCAAAAAAAAGCTGGGAGGGAAAGCGTGCATTGGGGGGAACGTCCCTTCCTCGCTGATCGCGACGGGAACCGGTGAGCAGGTGGACGACTATTGCCGACAGTTGATCGAGGATGTCGCACCTGGAGGAGGGTTTTTTCTGTCGCCGGGTGCCGTTATCGACCATGCAAACCCGGAAACGATCCGTGCATTCCTCGCCAGCACGAAGAAATACGGCAGGTATGCCGGATAAGAGGCCAGCTCCCGGCGTTGTCCCATTTTCTGCTCAATGACAAGAAAAACTCTGGAAAGTAATGAGGAAATTAGCATGAAGAAAGTCATTATTGCAGTTGCTCCGACAGAAGCCTGACCAACCATGTCTTGAAAGTCACTATCTCTCACACGGGAACACAACCAGAATAGGAGTAGACTCCCCAAGGGAGAGGGTTAGGGTGATTCAAATGGCGGACAAGGAGAAGGCGGTGAAGCGAGCGGATGACAACCCGCGTTTCCGCATGCTGGTGACGGTCACCGAGATCGGCACGAGGGGGCTTTGGTATCAACTCTCCCCGCATCCCCGCATCGTCATGCCGTCGAGATGAATTGATGTGTCAAACCTGCTGTGCGGCCGGGCAAGGCAGTGTAAGCCAACGGGTGTGAATCCCGCCGAAAGGAAACGGACATGTTTCGCAAAATCGTCGCAATGACAATGCTTGTCACATTTGCAGCCATGGCAACATCCGGGGCACTGATGTTTGTCATTGAAAGGCCATCGTTCACGATACAAATGCACCCTGTACATAAGCTGTTCGGCTTGCTGATGATTTTGACGGCACTAGGAGTCTGCCTGACTTGCACTTAAAGCCATGAACAAAGTCAGAAGACTCGTTTTTAAGATTTGTTGTATTTCCCGGTTATTCGATCCGGTCGATTCATGCCTGTTTGCTGTTTAACCCGTTTTTAAAGCTTGTTTGCTCTTTCTAAATCGCTTTTACCAGTACATGTAGCCGTTTTATGTTCCAGGCCATGCAAACAAGATCCCATTCGCCTTGCACAGCTTCAAACCCGCGGAGCAGGAATGATCGGAATCCCATGACCGACTTGATGATTCCGAATACCGGTTCAACGGTTCGTTTTCGAGCTGCGTAGACTGCTTTACCGGCAACTGTTTTAAGCCGGTGCTTCATTCTGGCAACAGTATCGGCATCGTCCGGCAGCGGGGGCGGCTCACGGAATCGATCCCATAAGGGTTGATTGTGGCTCTGCCGGTCAACTGCAATGTACGGGGTCATCCGGCTTTGTTCGCAGACAGCTACGTTTGTTTCACTGAAGTAGCCGCAGTCGGCAATGAATTCCGTGACGCTGCCAAGTGCCTCCGGCAATGCTGTAATGTTTTCAAGTGCTGGTGTCACTTCCTGCTTGTCGTTGGTGTGCTGGGTAACATGGCTTGCAATAATCAGCATTGTTTTGGTATCCACCCCGGCCTGGGCATTGTATGCCTGCTCGAAGCCTCCACCAGAGGTTGGCATGATACGTGACTCGCTATCGTTCAGATTGACCTGGTCTTTGGCTGTTGGGCCGGCGGTCGGCGGGTTTGGCTTTTTGCCCCGAGGCTTCTTGCCGGTCTCTCGTTCTTGTTTGTCACGCTCGGCAACCTTTTTATCGTATGCTGCCTGCTCACTGGCATGGCGCTCAGCGGCACGGCGTTCAATCTCGACCTTGGCTGCGGCTATCGCCGCAAGACGGTCGGTACGACGCTCAAGCTCTTCGGGAATGCTCATGCCATCGGGAATGTCTGCATGATCGGCAGCATCGGCCTTCTTGAGCAGTTCAGCTACTTCTGCCTTGATTTGTGCTTCCAGCTTATTGGCGTGTTCGTAACTCAGCGCTTTGTGCTTGGAAGCATTAGCCTTGACCTTGGTTCCGTCCAAGCTGACAGCTCCGAGCTTCAGAACGTCCATCTCATGGGCGATCATCAGAATCTTTACGAACAGTCCTTTGAGTTCAGGCAGAAATCGCCGCCGGAAACTGGCAATCGTATCGTGATCGGGGTGGCTGTTGGCAGCAATATAGCGAAATGCTACCGAGTCGAATGTGCTGCGTTCCAACTTGCGACTTGAAAAGACTCCGGTGGAATATCCGTAGAACAGGAGTGCAACCAGCATCTCAGGGTTGTAAGGCTGAGAACCACGGCCAGAATACGATGCTTTCAAAGAACGAAGATCGAGCTGCTCAACAATATCGACTACAAAACGGGCCAGATGTCCTTTGGGGAGCCAGTCCTGTACCGATGGAGGCAACAGAAAGAGGGTTTCTCTATCAACCTCGGCGAATGTTACCTTCATGCGTATCACCCCTTGATTAACTACCTGATTTACAAAGGGAATATAGCATAGCAAGACGGAATAATACAAGCACAAACAGCAAGTAAATCAAATAATATCAGCAAGTTAAATCGATTAACAATCAAACAGAGAGCTTTCGGGTTAAGCCCGACAGACTCCTAGCACACCTGGTACTGAATTTTAGCAGTATCAGGGCTTACCTGAGATTTCGATCGAGTATTGCAGTTGCTTCCATCTTGTCGGTGATACTCGTTATTCTTTACGCCATAGCGATGAAAAACACGCTTCCGCGAGATTTGGCACAGCAAATGGATTCTGCGGCGGCCAGCGCCGAGAGCATGCATAAAAATAAATAACATATCATTCGGCCAAGAAAGTATTGCATAGCATTTTTGAAAATCGAGGTGATGCATGAGCGACAACGAAAAGCGGCTGGTTGATCTGGTTGCGGATATGGAAGAAGATGATGCGCTCGCGTTGGCGCAGGAGATGCTGGATGGCGGGGCCAATCCGTTGCACGTGCTCGAACTTTGCCGGGAGGCCATGGACATTGTAGGCAAGCGTTTCGAGCAGGGGGAGTATTTTCTGCCCGAGTTGATCCTGGCCGGCGAGGTGCTCGACCAGATCGGCGTTATGGCCAAGCCGCAGTTCCAAAACTCGCCGGACAAGCCGTCCAACAAATTGGGACGGGTGCTGATCGGTACGGTGCACGGCGACCTGCATGACATCGGCAAGAACATCGTCACATTCATGCTCGATATAAACGGCTTTGAAGTCAAGGACATCGGGATCGACGTTCCTGTGATAACCTTCATCGAGGAGATCAAGACCTTTAAGCCGCAGGTCGTCTGCTTGAGTGGTTTTCTTACCCTGGCGTTCGATTCCATGAAGGAGACGGTTGAGGCGATAGCCGCCGCCGGGTTACGCGACCAGGTAAAGATCCAGATTGGCGGGGGACAGATTGACGAGACGATCCGGGCGTATACCGGCGCGGATGGCTTTGGCCTGAACGCAATTGATGCGGTCAATTTCAGCAGACAACAGATTGTGGGGGCTTGACAGAGTTCCGTTAGGAAAATTGTTACGAATAATGATGGGATTAAAAATCAGCAAACCGGTATGGCAAGAGCCGGTACAGATAGGAGAAACTCATGAAGATCGATTTATTGGGTAGGGTCGCCTATGTATCCGGGGGGGGGCGGCAGGGATCGGCGCTTCCATAGCACAGCTCTTCGCGGAGCAGGGTGCGAGTGTTGCCATCGGCGACGTGCAGGTGGAGCGGGGCGAGGCCACGGCGGCGTGTATCTGCGAGCAGGGTGTCAAGGCGATCTTCATCCGCCATGATGTGACCGATGAATCGGGATGGGTAGCCGCCCTTGATCTCACCATCAAACAATTTGGCGGCCTTGACATCTTCGTTAACAACGCCGCCATCGAGCAGACCTGCATGATCGCTGACGTCAAGTTTGCCGACGTCCAGAAGCTTATCGCCATCAACGTCACGGGGATGATCATCGGACACAAACACGCCATCAGGGCCATGCGTCCCGGCGGTCCCGCCGGCAATGGGGGCAGCATCATCAATCTGTCATCCGTCTCCGGCCTGATCGGCACCCCCGCCTTAGGAGTCTATACGGCTTCAAAGGGTGCCGTGCGGTTATTTAGCAAGTCGGCGGCGATTGAGTGCGACCGTCTCGGGTATGGCATCCGGGTGAACTCCATCTATCCCGGACTGGTGGACACCGACATGGGGAACAAACTGATCGATGATTTTGTAGGACTCGGCGTAATCATGGATCGTGCAGATGCACAACAGCAAATGCTGGCCGGCTACCCGATCGGCCGCACCGGTGTACCAGTTGACATAGCTAATGCCGCTCTGTTCCTGGCTTCCGACCTGTCGAGTTGGATTGCCGGTACAGAGATCGTTGTGGATGGTGGCATGACATCTACTTGATCGCAATATATATCGACGGAGTTGTGTTGTCTCGCAGGAAGTGGTGGGTCTGGTTTCAGTCTCATTGTTGACCAGCAAAGGGATGTGGTTATGCACTATTTGGATGCTTCATTGAAACCATTTTCACGGGCCAATGCCTCATTTGCCTATTCAGGAGCCCAATCCAGAAATAGGAAAAGGTTCGATTATACCGTCAAGTCGGTGGCGCATGCCTTTGATATCCTGGAACTGTTTTTTGGGAACATTGCCGAGCTGAGAGTATCGGAGCTAAGCCGCCGTCTGGGACTCCCTAAGAACAACATCTTCAGACTTCTGGCGACCCTGGAGTCGCGAAACTATATTGAGCAAAACGAATACAGGTCCGGATATCGCCTGGGTTACAAGTGTTTGCAGCTCGGAAATTCAATGGACATGCAGAAGGTGCTCCATCAGCAGTCGAAGCCGGTTTTGGAATTATTGACAAAAGAAAGCGGTGAGACCTCCAACATTGCCATTCAGAAGGGGGATCAAATTTTCTACATTGATGTGGTCGAGGCCAGTCATCCGGTGCGGGTGATGCCGCGAATCGGAATTATGACCCCGGCTTATTGTACAGGAGCCGGCAAGGTGCTCCTTGCCGGCAACCTTGAACGGGAACAGCACAATTTTCTTCCCCACATGGAGTTCAGGCGGCATACGCCGAATACCATTATCGACCCTCATGAATTCGAGAACCATCTGCAGATTGTGGCTGCCCAAGGCTATGCGATTGAGGATGAGGAGTTTGATGCGGGGCTTCGGGGTGTTGCGGCGCCTGTTCGCAGTCATTACGGTACTGTTGTCGGCGCGGTCTGCGTATCCGGGCCGGTCATGCGGTTTGATTCGACAAGGATGCGCGACGAGTTGGTGCCGATGGTCGTTAGTGCAGCCGAGGAAATCTCCCGACGGTTTGGGTATTGTTCTCAACCGGAACTATAGGCCAATAAATATAAAACAGGTCGCCATGGCTACGACCGGTAAAATCGCAGTTGTAGGAACTGTGTGAGGCATGCAGGCAACTGTCAAACATTCAAAGTTCAGAGTTCAAAGTTCAGAGTTCAGAGTTCAAAGTTCAGAGTGACGGTCTGAAAGGACAGGAGGCTTTCTGGAATGCAGTGATTGGAGTCTGTTTGCATCGGCCGACAAAATTTCTGCGCAAATAATAAGCGCTCATTGCAACAGGTGGGATATAAATGGAAAGAGAAAATAAGTGAGTTGCAATTATGAAGGCAGTTTTGGAATTGGTTGCTGAATATGGTTTTCATGGAACTCAGTTGGTTATGGTTGCGGAGACGGCAGGTATAGGTACCGGTACGATTTATCTCTATTTTGAAACCAAAGATGCTCTCATTGTTGAAACATATTCAGAGTTGAAACAACGGATGTTTGATGCTGGCAACTCCAGAAACGGTGGTTATAAGAAAACCATCTCTGGCGATTTTGGAACCTCGATATTACTACCCCACGTGACCGCAATTCGACATTTGAACCGCTCATTCTACCCAAAGGTGAAACCCGCTTCACTGGCTTTGATGACAAGATAATTTCCATGTATGCCCGTGGCATGACGACCCGTGATATTCAAGGGCATCTACAGGAAATTTACGGGATAGATGTTTCTCCTGCCCGAATTTCCTAAGTTACCGATGCTGTCAGTGAAGAGGTTTTGCTGTGGCAGAATCGACCGCTGGACGAGGTCTATCCCATTGTCTACCTTGATGCTGTCCGAATCAAGGTGCGTCATTACAGCAAGGTCATCAACAAGGCGGTCTACCTTGCTATCGGCATCAATATGGATGGAATCAAAGAGGTTCTTGGTATGTGGACTTCTGAAAATGAGGGTGCTAAATTCTGGCTTCAGGTTGTTACGGAACTGAAGAACCGTGGAGTGAAAGAAATCTTCATTGCCTGTGTGGATGGACTCAAAGGCTTCCCTGAGGCAATTGAAGTAGTTTATCCAAATACCCAGATTCAGCTCTGCATTGTCCATATGGTGCGTCACAGCCTGAACTATGATTCATGGAAGCAGCGTAAAGAAGTAGCGACAGACCTGAACACCATTTACCAAGCACCAACCGTAGAGATGGCAGAGAAAAACCTCGATGCGTTTGCTGCGAAATGGGATTCCAGTCATCCGACCATAGCAAGGTCATGGCGAAACAACTGGGAGTGGATTGTTCCGCTATTCTCGTATCCAAAGGATATACGCAAGGCAATCTACACGTCCAACGCCATCGAGTCGCTTAACATGTCGCTTCGTAAGGTCACAAAGAATCGAGGTCATTTTCCCAATGACGTAGCCATGTTCAAGTTGCTTTATCTGGCTTTGAAAAACATTGCTAAGAAATGGACTATGCCAATCAGAGACTGAAAACCCGCATTGAATCAGTTTAGTATCATGTTTAACGAAAGGTCTCCAAACTTCTAAAATGGGGAATAAGTATCTGATGTAATACTGGGGAAAGTCATTATTATTAAATTCATTAAATATTCAGAGACTTCATTCTAACCACCAAACAATGAACTGAACAAATATCAGATTAAACAAGGAGATTAATTGATGAGCATCAAGGTAAAGCTGGTTTTAACAGCGATTCTGATTGCTGTCGGCATGATTGTTCTAATGGCAACGATTGGGGTAACTACCAACCGGATTAAAGTCAACGGCCCGGTATATCAAGATATCTTGAGGGGGAAAGATCTGGTTGCGGACATATTGCCACCTCCTGAATACGCTATTGAAGCCTATCTTGTTGCCTGTCAGGCATTGTCAGAAAAAGATATTTCAAAAATACCTTCCTATCAGGAACGTTTTGCTCAACTGCGCAAGGAATACGACGAGCGACATGCTTATTGGGCAAAAGAACTTCCCGCAGGAAAAATAAAAACTCTTTTACTTGAACAATCGTATAAACCGGCTGTCTCATTCTTCGACACAACGTTAAAGGAATTTTTACCTGCCTTGGCAACTGGAAATAAAGCACAAGCCGAAAAAATTATGACCGACGCCTTGACTCCTGCCTACGGAGCCCATCGAAAAGTCATTGATGAGATTGCAACTCTCTGCAATTCTGAAAACACCGAAATTGAAAAACGTGCAGCCGATATGCTGACCACCGCAACAATCGTATCCATCGCACTATGCATTATGTTCATTTTAATTGTTTTTTCGATCTTTTTCACTTTAATCCGCAACATAACCGGTCAACTGCACAAAGTTATATGCATCGCCGAGTGCATTGCAGAAGGGGATCTGGGCGTTGAGGTGCAGGTTACTTCTAAAGATGAGACCGGTCAATTGATGGCTACCATGAAGTCTATGACCCAAAACCTTCGCACCGTAATCAACCAAATATTGAGCTCTTCATCCCAAGTGGCTACTGCTGCAAATCAACTACAATCCATTGCAGAGCACATTGCAACTGGCGCCGAGGAGGTGGCAGCCCAGTCAGCTACCGTTGCTTCTGCTGGAGAAGAGATATCGGCAACATCGGGCAGTATTGCCCAGAATTGCCAGATGGCGGCAGAAGGAGCAAAACGCGCCTCGCAATCAGCCTGTAATGGCGCTGAAGTTGTTGAGAAAACAGTTGCTGTTATGGAACAGATTGCCGAGAAAGTGCAGGAATCCGCCAAGACAGTTGAAAGTCTGGGGGCACGTTCTGACCAGATCGGAGCCATCATCGGTACAATTGAAGACATCGCTGACCAGACCAATCTGCTGGCACTAAATGCTGCTATAGAAGCCGCCCGTGCTGGTGAACAGGGAAGAGGCTTTGCGGTTGTTGCAGATGAAGTACGCGCTCTTGCAGAGCGTACCACCCGCGCCACCAAAGAGATTGGTGAAATGATCAAGGCCATCCAGAAAGAAACAAAAGGTGCTGTGGCTGCCATGGAGCAAGGCGTCCAACAGGTAGAGAGTGGCACGGTGGAAGCTGCAAAATCGGGAGAGGCGCTACGAGATATCCTGGCGCAGGTCAATGATGTCGCAATGCAGGTAAACCAGGTTGCCACAGCAGCCGAAGAGCAGACAGCCACAACCAGCGAAATATCCAAAAACATGATGCAGATTACCGAGGTTATACTGCAGACTTCGCAAGGTGCTCACGAATCGGCAACCGCAGCGGCACAGTTGAATGGTAATGCCGAAGAACTACAACGGTTGGTGAGGCAGTTTAAGCTGTAGTAGTTCAAGCATCTTACCTTGAAAATAGAGTTGAAATCAAATGCCAAACTTTATATGGCTGGCCAGCCCGCCTGAATTGCGGATCCGGTTGGTCAGCTTTATGGCGTTGAAAATTACTGCCGATTATCTGAACCCCGAAATAACCATTTACACAAAACGCTTTACATCCCCGCGAATGATCAATCCCAAGGAAGTAGCTCCATTTGCGAGAGGTTCCTCCATATGGCAAAAGCCCTGCTTGGATACTTCATCTCTTCCCCAATTGAGTTTAAATTCTTGGAGCAGTTTCACTCTTCTCCATATGGTGTTGCCTGCAAACGAGAAATGTTTTTCGGTGAGAATAAGGATATTGCCACTACGTTGTTTCACGACGCGCAGGATGAGCAGATAGTTAAAGATCTACCTCTTGCAGTTCTTTTTGCTCTGGGATTCGGTCCGTTATTTGCTCTTGCACGTAATCATGCATTGGGATTCATTCAGTTGGACGAGAACATGATCGAACGTTCAGTAGAAGCATGCTGGCATTCAATTCGACGCTAATGGTTTCGAGGAAGTTGCTGTAATTTGATCTTCAGCGAATCCCTTTTTCAAGGCAGCAAATGCAGTTTTTACTCACTTCCTGCGACCATACCGAATTCCCAGTTTATCCATTTTGGCCCGCAGCGTGCTGGATTTAATTCCCAGAAGAACTGCTGCACCATGTGGCCCATGTACCTTACCTTCGGTCATATGCAGAATCATGTTGATGTGGTTTGAAATTACCTCGTCGAGGTTAGTTGTCACTAAGTTGCCAATAGATTGTTCTGTGGGTGTCGAAGTGGATAATTTCTTTGGCACCAATGTGTCGAATAAAATGCGGCCCCCCTGGTTACGAATCAGTTCGCGTTCAACGAGGTTCTCAAGTTCACGCACATTACCTGGCCAATCGTAGTCTGCCAGTCTACTCAGGGCACCAGGGGCAATGGCAGGCAATTTTCCCAATCCCAGTTCGCGCGATTTGCGTTTGAGAAAATAATGCGTCAGGCTGGGAATATCTTCCACGCGTTGCCGCAATGGAGGGATGAACAGAGGAAACACGTTCAGGCGGAACCAGAGATCCTCTCGGAACTTACCTTCAGAAATCATGGTTTCCAAATTGCGATGAGTGGCGGCGATGATCCGGATATCAACAGGGATCGATCGGGTCCCCCCAACTCGCTCAATTTCCCTGTTCTGTATCACCCTTAGCAGACGTACCTGGACTTGTAACGGCAATTCTCCAATTTCATCCAGAAAAATCGTGCCACCGTTGGCACGTTCAAAACGCCCTCGCTTTTCTCCTGCTGCGCCGGTAAAGGCACCTTTCTCATGGCCGAACAATTCCGAGTCGATCAGGTTTTCAGGAATAGCGCCGCAATTGACCTTTATGAACGGCCCGTCCTTGCGTGGCGAAGCAAAATGGATCGAGTTGGCAATGACCTCCTTACCCGTGCCGGTTTCCCCCAGAAGGAGCACCGTATTATTGAGCGGAGCGACCTGACGAACCAGCTCGAGTACGTGTTTCATACCGCCATTTGCCCCGATTATTTCAGCATCCCTAGTGTGCAGCAGTTCGTTGCTCAAAAAACGATTTTCATCGATCAGTCTTTCTTGGAAACGGAGCAGGTTTTCGTGGGCGATGGCATTTGCCAATGCGACGGCAGAAGGAGAGGCAACAGTATGGAACAAATCTACATGTTCCATACTGTACTGACCATTTCCCTTGGCAATTATCGAGAGAAATCCGAGCAAATTCTTGTCGCGCCAGAGTGGTACGATCAGGTGTGAAAAAGCTGACAATCTTGCGAATTTTGATAGTTGGCAGGATAGCTCATCGTCTTTATCTCCAATGTATGGTGAATGCCGATCAAAGGTAAGAAGTTTGAGCCAGAGGGACTGGGGGGTGGGAATGATTTCTTTCGGATAAGCGGTTGTGCCAACTGCAGCGTTAGCAATCACGCGTAATGATTCCAGAGCTTCGTCGCGTCGCACCAGAAAGACAACCTCCAGGGGCAAGATCTTTTTCAGGTGCTCATTCACGCTCTTCAAAGCTGTGTCAATTATTGGACTGCTGAAGATTTTGGACGAAAACTCCCTGTAAAACTCATTTTTATCGATCATGTGTTTATCCTTTTGTGACAACATCGCAATATATGGCAATATAATGACAAGTAGCAATATATGGCAAAAATAAAATGCCATATATTGCTACTACATGCAATAGATATATTATATCCTTATATTTCAAAATGTTGTCTGTGGGTTTGAAGTTGGCACTGATTGTGTATAACACTGTATTATTAAGTTGCCGAGTTAGCTGACTGAGGCAAGAAGAGATTTTCCGACAGGCCGAGAGGCTCAGTCACATACGCTCTTCCAACCTTCCTGAAAACACAGAGGTTAACGCAGATGCCTTTATCGCAAGAATTTGATGTATTGAGCCACATAGAGGATATGCCGCTGTCCGGACGGTCATCGCTGGCTAGAGAGAGTTTGCGACGGCAGGCCATTGCCATGGTGAGAGATGAATCTTTGCTGGAGGCTGCTTACAGCTATTCTATTGCCAAGTTGACTCAACCGGCAGCGAAGGGCAATCAAATTCTGTACCTGGAAGGCGCCACACTCTCCGCTCCGAAATTGATCCCCGAGTCTGGGCAACTGACAGCGCTGGCTTTTGTCGTAGCCACAATTGGCAACAAGATAGAGCAGCGTATTACTGTGTTGTTTGCTGAAAAGCGAGCCAGCCTTGCTGTTGCATTGGATGAGTTGGCCAATCAACTTCTTTTTGCTACTGCACGTGTAGCGGGCGACCGGATACATGCCGATGTTACCAGCCAGAAGCTCACAATGGCTGGTGAACTTCACGCAGGTGATCCGGGGTTGGAGCTTGACGCCCAGTGCACCGTACTGCGCCTGGCCAAAGCTCAAAACATTGGCGTTGGTTTAAAAGGTGACCATCTGATGACCCCCCTAAAGTCCGGCTCCATGGTATTCGGTGTGGGCATAGATCTCCCCGCTGTTTCCTGGTCCCGCTGCGATCAGTGCCCATCACGCGCACGCGGCAAATGCCAGGCTGGTGGCAATGCGGACGCGTTGATAAAGTAAATTCAGTCAAAAGAACGAGGAAGTGTACGTCATGAAAAGTATTCGTCACTGGTCGGTACGGCATGCACGCAGCATGGAACTGTTTTATAGCAGTTTCTGCAAGCTGATGCCTTTACATCGACCGGGTATAGGCTTGCTCGGCCGCAAACGCGCCGAACGGTGCCTGGCCTCACTGGAGCAAACGGCTAAGGGAACTATTTTCGATTGCCAGATGTGCGGACAGTGCGTGCTATCTTCCACCGGCATGGCCTGCCCCATGAATTGCGCGAAACAGCTCCGCAATGGCCCATGCGGCGGGGTGACAGCCGATGGCAACTGCGAGGTAAACCAGGATATGCCGTGTGTCTGGCTGGAAGCGTTTGACGGCTCCAAACGGATGGCGGGGGGAGGTGCCATCGCCCGCATTCAGCCACCTGTTGACTTCAGCAAGAGAGGTTCCTCCACGTGGTTGGGTTTGATCGTGGGTGAGACTGCCGAGCCGGAAAAAGCAGCACCTGCAGCCATAAGCTTACCAGTACGGGAGCCGGCTCCGTTCGAGCGTATCTGTCGGTCGGGACGTTTTATCGTGACAGCGGAAATCTCGCCGCCAGATTCGGTTAATCCGAAGGATCTGCTACGGCGTGCCGGAGTGTTACGCGGGTTGGTGGATGCCGTGAATGTGACGGACAACGCCGGAGCCAATTGCCATATGTCAAGCCTGGCGGCCTCAGCACTTCTTGCCGCCGACGGCTTTGTTCCCGTGTTTCAGTCCGCCTGCCGCGATCGCAACCGGATTGCCATGCAGGCCGATATTATGGGTGCTGCGGCACTGGGGGTGCACAACGTCCTCTGCATCACCGGGGATGGCGTCGGTTCGGGCGACCATCCTCAGGCAAAACCTGTGTTCGACCTGGATTCTATTTCGTCCCTGGAAATCGTCCGCGGCATGCGGGACCAAGGTGCCTATGCCTCGGGCCGCAGGTTGATTTCGCAGCCAGATCTGTTCCTGGGCGCGACCGCAAATCCCTTTGCGCCGAATATTGAGGCGCGCATCGTGAATTTGGAAAAGAAGATAGCTGCCGGCGCTCAGTTTATTCAGACCCAGTTTTGCTTTGACCTGGAACTTTTTGAAAAATTCATGGCTGAGGTGCGGGCGCATGGGCTTGACCATCACTGCCATCTTTTGGTTGGCATCGGACCGTTGCCGTCGGTGCGCACCGCACGTTGGCTGAACGGCAATGTACCGGGGGTGCGCATTCCCGAAAAAGTGATTCACCGTCTGGAACAGTCGCAGGACCCGAAACGAGAAGGAATAAAAATCTGTATCGAGACCATCCAATTTCTGCGGGAAATCACTGGGGTTGCTGGAGTCCATCTCATGGGCCACAAGAATGAACCCGTCCTTGCTGAAATTATAATCGAATCTGGAGTGTTATATGGCAACGGAACCAACAATGAGCTATTGCGGTGCGGTAACGAAATGGCAGCATAAAAAATAATTACACGACGAGGTGAGAGATGGAAGAGAACGATAGAAAGTTGGTTGAACTTGTTGCGGACATGGAGGAAGACGGTGCACTGGCGCTGGCGAAAGAGATGCTGGATGGCGGTGCAGACCCATTACGGGTGCTCGCACTTTGCCGAGAGGCAATGGATATCGTCGGCAAGCGCTTCGAGCAGGGGGAGTATTTCCTCCCTGAGCTGATCCTGGCTGGCGAGGTGCTCGACCAGATCGGTGTCATGACAAAACCGTTACTTCAGGAATCGCCGGACAAGCCGGCCAAAAAACTTGGCCGGGTACTGATCGGTACGGTCCATGGAGATCTGCACGATATAGGCAAAAACATCGTCACCTTTATGCTCGATATCAACGGCTTCGAAGTCAAAGACATCGGGATTGACGTGCCAGTGGCCACCTTTGTCGAGGAGATTAAGGCCTTCAAGCCGCAGGTAGTTGCCCTGAGCGGTTTTCTCACTCTGGCTTTCGATTCCATGAGGGAGACGATTGAAGCTATTGAGGCGGCTGGACTGCGGGATGGCATGAAGATCCAGATTGGGGGCGGCCAGATCGACGATACTATCAGGGCTTACACCGGCGCAGACGGTTTCGGCCTGAATGCGGTCGATGCGGTCAATTTTTGCCAACAACACTTACAGGCAGCATGAATCTAGGCCAGTGAGCAATTGAGAAGTCCATTCGGAGGTATCTATGCAGATATCGGATTCGGTGAAAAAAACTTCGATCAAATATTCGGTCACGTTCGCCAACCTTGATCGCCAAGTCGTGGCACTTGAAGGCGAGACACTTCTGCAAAGTGCCCGCAGGGTAGGGATTGGTATTGCAAGCGCCTGTGGTGGTCGCGGCGTTTGTGGAAGTTGTAAGATTCGAATTATCACAGGTCAAGCCGATATCATGCAATCAGATTTATCACATCAGGAAAATTCAGAGAAGGACCGGAGATGGGTCCGCGCCTGTCTTGTTCGGCCCCAAAGTGATCTCCTTGTGGAAGTTTCCCCCAGAGCCCTTGCCTCTGCAATGAGGAAAGATATTGCATTCCTTGATGATATTACTAATTTCGACTTTGCTCCGCTGGTCAGGATTCAAGATGTAAAGCTTGATTCACGGCTGGAGATTGAAGGGCAGTTTGATTTGGAGCGAGTATATTCCGCTTTAGGTGAAGGCACGGTAACAGGCATTGATGAAAAAGTTTTGGAATCCTTACCGAATATGTTGAGCAGGAACGACTGGTGCTTACGGGCTAACATACGGATGGGTGAATTGATCGGTTTTCTTCCTCCCGAAACCCGTTCTCTCGGCCTGGCGATTGACCTTGGCACAACTAACATTGCTGGATCTCTTGTTGACCTTGAAAGTGGAGAATGTTTGGTTTCTCTCGGTGTCGAGAATCCTCAGTCAGGCTTCGGCGCCGACCTGATCAGCCGTATCAATTACGCCATTCGAAACCCGGATGGTGGTAAAGAGCTGAAGTTGGCCATTGTAAATGCCATTGACTCCCTTGCATCCATACTGTGTGAAGAGGTTTCAGCGGATCCGGCTGAAATCGCCGATATCAGTATCTGTGGTAACACAGCCATGCATCATCTTTTGCTTGGGTTACCGGTATCACAGTTGGGTCGTGCACCCTTTGTACCTGCAACCTGCAGCGCCATCGACATCAGAGCAAGGGATCTCGATCTGAACGCTATGCCAGGGGCATATGCACATTTTCTACCAAATATTGGCGGATTTGTCGGTGGAGACCATGTTGCCGCCCTGTTGGCTACGGAGCATATCTGGAGCGACCGTACCTGTATGCTAATCGACATCGGCACCAACACAGAAATTTCGCTCATTCATAATGGTTCGATCAGCACAGTCTCTACTGCGTCCGGCCCTGCTCTAGAAGGTGGCAACATCTCCTGTGGTATGCGTGTTGCTGAAGGAGCAATCGAGAATATTTGGTTGGGCAGTGACGGTCAGATCATGACCCAGGTGATTGGTGGCGGACATCCTGTCGGACTGTGTGGTTCCGGTGTACTTGATGCACTAAACACTCTGCGTAAGGCCGGTGTAATCACCAGCCGTGGCTATATAACCCCTGACAAGCCAAATGTCAGTGGGAATGGAGGCCTTCTAGAATTTTCTTTGGCACCTGATGTTACCGTGACCCAGAATGATATACATGCAATTTTACTCGCCAAGGCTGCAATTCGTGCCGGCCAGGATATGCTTCTGGCAGAAGCGGGTTTACAGGATCAGATGCTTGACAAAGTTGTGATTGCCGGAGCCTTTGGGGCCTACATTGACGTCACTAGCGCCATTGAAATCGGATTGTTTCCATCTCTCCCCATAGATCGTTTTAGTCAAGTTGGCAATGCAGCAGGTGTTGGTGTGCGGATGGCGCTCGTTTCGTCAGCTGTACGGGACAAAGCTGTAATAATAGCCAAGCGTAGTTCCCATATAGAATTGAACAATTTAGCCGGCTTCCAGAAAACATTCATCAGCAGGATCGGAATTAAATAGACCCTTAGAGGAGTATGTATGAATAACTTTCAACTTAATGTACTCGGAGAACGTATAAACCCCGGCTTCAAAAGTACCAAGGCCCTCTTCGACAATGAGGATTTTGCCGGCATCCAGGCCCTGGCCGTCAAGCAAGTCGAAGCAGGCGCTTTTGCGCTGAACGTAAATGTCGGACCGCGAGCCAAAAGCGATCCGCAATTCATGGCTGAGGTTATCAAAGCAATTCAGGCTGTAGTGTCAGTGCCGCTTTCCTTTGACTTTCCGGGAGCCGATGTTCAGGAAGTATGCCTCAAAGCCTATGACCAGGAGAAGGCGGGCGGACAACTGCCTATTATCAACTCCATTGCAGAAACCCGTTGGGATCTGTTGGATCTGCTTAAAATTAGGCCATTTCGGGTCATCCTCATGGGCACGGAACGCCTGGAGGACGGCGTTGCCAAGCCCAACAAGAACGGACAAGAGATCGCTGCTACCGCAAAGCGAGCCACACAGCGACTGGTGCGCGATCATGGTTTAAAAATCAGCGATGTTTTCGTGGATATCTCCGTTAGCGCCCTCATCGTAGACACTACCGGGATGACCCGCGCCACTCTTGAGGGAATCCGGTTAATCGGTAGTGATCCCGATTTGAAGGGCATCAACATCTCCGGCGGACTTAGCAATATTGGTCAGCAACTTCCTGTCAATGCGGCTGACGGTACGAACCTGAAAGAGCAGCTGGAGAGTGCCTTTCTGACCATGGCGGTCCCCTATGGCATGAATACCATACTCGGTACTCCCTGGAAAAATTACAAGACATTACCTGAGGACAATTTTGTCTTGAACACCTTCAGGGACTTTATCGACCTGACTGGTAGCAAAGCACTCAAGCAAGTGCGGAGGTTTTACAAGGCATGAACATAGTTCAAAGCATGGATAAATATGCGGTCGTGACTGATACCTATTTTGATGGCGAAAAGCATCATACCAGTGGGCCTTATACTGTAGTCGTCGAGAAGGGATCAATCACTGGCATTGTGAAGTGCGATTTCTCTGACGATATGATCAAAAAAGGCATTTCGGTAAAGAAAACGAAGTTCCTCATGCCCGGACTGGTAGAGGCGCACAGCCATCTCTTTCTAGATGGCGGCCAGCTGGACTTCACCGCCCGCAACGAATATCTGAACGCCTCCGGCGAGGAGATGCTGACCGTTGCCCGTGCCAACATCGCCGCGAACCTGGCGGCCGGTGTGACTCTGGTGGTGGATGCGGGGGACCGCTATGGCGTGAATCATGATATCAGGCTCGAATCCGGCTCCGTCACGGTCCGCTCGGCCGGGTGGGCCCTCCGGCGGCCGGGGCGCTACGGTAGCTTCATGGCGCGCGAGGTAGGCAACCGCGACGAGATCGCCGCCGCCGTACGCGAGATCGGCAAGGATGCCGACGACCTCAAGGTGATCCTGACCGGCATCATCGACTTCAAGGCCGGCCTGGTGAAAGGGGAGCCGCAGTTCGACGCGGAAGAGCTGCGCTTCATCGTCACAATGGCTCGAGAACTAGGTCTGCGCACCTTTGTCCACTGCAGCGGATTGGCGGGGCTGGCGGCGGCGGTGGCTGCCGGGGTGGATTCTATCGAACACGGCTTCTTCATGAACCGCGACATCCTGAAGGCCATGGCCGACCAGGGGATCGCCTGGGTCCCGACCTTTTCGCCGGTCTATTTTCAATGGCAGCGTCCGGAGATCGCCGGCTGGGACGTGACGACAGTGGCTCATCTGCGGCGCATCATCGATGCCCACTTCGAACATGTTGCCATGGCCGCCGATCTGGGCGTCCCGCTGGTGGCCGGGTCGGATGCCGGCAGTAACGGCGTCCGACACGGAGAAGCTCTGATCGACGAGTTGGACTGCTTTTCCTGGGCCGGCCTCCCCATGGAGGCGGTGCTGAGATCGGCAACCTCACTGCCCCGCACGCGCTGGGGAGTGGATGCGGCCATGCTGGCGGTCGGGCAGGTGGCCGATTTTATAACCCTGGCAGGGAGCCCGTTCGACGATGCGCGTTATCTGCACCAAGTAACGGTTGTGTGCAATCGCTCCACGATATCGTCTTTTCCCAGAGGACGAATGGATGAACCCGCTTCACAGAATAAAATAGCCGTAGGGCAATAACTGAGAAAGATCGGAGAGCATCATGGCCCGTATAATCGATGGAAAGATCCTGGCTGAAAAGATTCGCAAAGAAATTACTTCAGATACAAATCTATTGAGATTAAGAGGCATTACGCCAGGCCTGGCAGTAGTACTGGTTGGCGAAGATCCTGCCAGCAAAGTGTACGTGAGTATGAAAGAAAAAGCCTGTCATGATGTGGGGATTTTTTCCGACGAATACAAGCTTAGTACAGAAACGTCAGAAGCGGAATTACTCACCCTAATCTCCCGGCTCAATGCCGACTCGAAGATCAATGGCATACTTGTGCAGTTGCCTCTCCCCAAACATATTGATTCAGATAAGGTACTTGAAAGTATTTTACCTGAAAAAGATGTGGATGGCTTTCACCCTTACAACGCTGGACGATTGGTGGTAGGGAAGCCGCTTTTTCAGCCCTGCACGCCGTACGGTGTGATGAAGATGTTGCAGTATGAGGGAGTTAGACTTGCGGGCAAGGAGGTGGTCGTAATCGGTCGTTCCAATATCGTCGGGAAACCGGTGGCTGCCATGTGTCTGCAGCAGAACGCAACCGTAACTATTTGTCATTCCCAGACAAAAGACCTAGAGGCCAAAGTACGGATGGCGGATGTTGTCATCGCAGCCGTCGGTCAGCCCGAGATGATCAAGGGTGATTGGATTAAGGATGGTGCAATAGTTATCGATGTTGGAGTTAATCGTGTTGGCGAGAAAAAACTGGTAGGTGATGTAGAGTATGTCGCTGCCAGTATCCATGCCGCTGCCATTACTCCTGTGCCGGGTGGTGTCGGGCCCATGACGATCACCATGCTCCTGTACAATACGGTTGAATCGGCTAAGCGAACCTCACATTAGTGAACCAGTGGCGCAGCAGGCATCGGAGATAAACAGTATGGTCGATATCCAAAGCAACCATGATGATCGTAATATCCCGATTGACCAGGTGGGGGTCAGCGACCTGCGCTACCCGATCATTGTCCTGGACAAGAAGAACGACAAACAGCGGACCGTGGCAAACATCTCCATGTCGGTCAACCTGCCGCACAACTTCAAGGGGACCCACATGAGCCGGTTCGTGGAAATCCTCAACCGGCACCGCAGCGGCATCGCCATGTATACTCTCCCCACCATCCTGCATGACCTGAAGCGGCACCTGAAGTCGGAAAGCGCCCGCGTAGAGCTGAGTTTCCCCTACTTCCTGGAAAAGAGGGCGCCGGTCAGCAGGGCCAGGGGCTTGATGGAATACGAATGCAGCTTTATCGGCGAGTCGGGCGCCACCGGTGACGACTTCATCTTCGGGGTCAAGGTGCCGGTAACGAGCCTCTGTCCGTGCAGCAAGGCGATGAGCGCCCAGGGGGCTCACAACCAGCGAGGTCATATCAGCATAGACGTGCGGGCCGCCCTCAATCCCCAGGGGCGGAGGCAGTTCGTCTGGATCGAGGAGTTGATCGACATTGCGGAAACCTCCGCCTCGGCGCCGGTCTATTCCTTGCTCAAACGCTCCGATGAGAAGTTTGTCACCGATCAGGCCTATGCCAATCCCATGTTTGTCGAGGATATCGTCCGTACGGTGGCCTTCCGGCTGAAGAGCGAGCCCCGCATCTCCTGGTACCGGATCAAATCGGTCAACCACGAAAGCATTCACAACCATAGCGCATTTGCGATTATATCACACCACGGCTGATTGGATCAGCCGACGTTAGTTTTGATGACCATAAGGTGAATACATGTCAAAAAATCTCAGCCATCTGTCTCTCAGAAACAGCCATCAAGCCGAATGCTCTGAAAAAACCTTTTTCAGTCCTTCCGTTAAAGCGGGTTCCCAGTCATTCTACGATTTCACACGTCCTGAAAACGCGGACAAAAAGGTGCATGTCTGCAACGGAACGGCCTGCCTGGTGGCCGGCACCCAGGAGCAGGTGCGCACCCGCCTGGCCGGGCATTTTACCAGGGATGAAATCGGGCATGTCTGCTGTCTGGGACGCTGCCATGAAAACAAGAGCTTCATGTATAACAACAAAACCTACTCCGGCAACGACATCGACCATCTTGCCGAACTGATTAATGGCAGCGAACGATCTCTGACAGGGCAGATCCCGGCCACAGGTCTGGTGCGAGAGACCATGCTGATGCCTCCTGCCGCGGATATGGAGGAGATCTGCCGCTTGGCAGCCTCATACGCCGACCGGCCGCAACCATTGATCGATGAATTGCAGGCCGCTCGACTCCGGGGGCGGGGTGGGGCCGGCTTTCCCTTTTACCTGAAACTCGAATCCTTTTCCGCTGCCGCCGGCTGCCCCAAATATGTGGTCTGCAATGCCGACGAGGGCGACCCGGGCGCCTTTTCCGATCGATATCTTCTGGAGGAACAACCCCACCTGGTCCTGTTCGGGATGTTGGTATGCGGTCTCGCCAACGACGCCGATGAAGGGATCTTGTACATACGTCACGAATACCCCGAGGCCATGGAACGGGTCCGGGCCGCCATCGACGAATTGAAAAAATACTCCTCCTTCACCTTTCGCATCTGCAAAGGGAAGGGCGCCTACGTCTGCGGGGAAGAAACGGCCCTGATCAATTCCATCGAGGGGCAGCGACCGGAGGTCAGGGTGCGCCCGCCGTACCCGACCAGCGAAGGCCTCTACAACCGGCCGACCCTGCTGAGCAATGTCGAGACCTTTGCCAATCTGTACTGGATCCTGAAAAACGGCGGTGCCGCCTATGCCCGCTACGGCAGTGACACCTCCACCGGCAACAAGCTGGTCTGCCTGGATGCCTGCTTTAACCGGCCGGGCGTCCATGAGGTCGAGTTCGGGACGTCGCTGGGCAGGATCTTTTCCGAATTGGGCGGCGGCTTCAGCACCCCGCTCAAGGCCGTGCAGATCGGCGGCCCCTTGGGAGGAATCATCCCCCTGGACAAGCTCGATACGCTGACCCTGGACTTCGAGTCTTTGCAGGGCCAAGGATTTCTCCTGGGGCACGCCAGTGTCGTGGGGATCCCGGAAGGGTTGGAGATGATCCGCTTTGTTCGCCATCTGCTCGAATTTGCCCGGGATGAGTCGTGCGGCAAATGCTATCCCTGCCGCATCGGATCACAACGGGGCTATGAATTTGTCCACAACGCGATCGAGAACGATGAAAAGATCCCTTTTGAGTTTTTGAGCGATCTGCTCTGGACCATGCAGCACGGCTCGCTCTGCGCCCTCGGCGGCGGGCTGCCGCTCCCGATCAACAATGTCCTCACATATTTTCAGGAAGAGCTTTCCCGGCATATCGGATTTTCAGAGGACAGGCCATGAGCAAAAGCGCCTATATCAATGACACCTGCTTTGAGATGCGCCCCGGCGAAACCATCCTGGCCTTTGTCAGACGGGCAAAGGGGGACGACTGCATCCCGGTTATCTGCCACGCCGACAACCTGGAGCCGTGCGGCTCCTGCCGGCTCTGCACGGTGGAGGCGGCAGGAAAAATCGATGCGCCCACACGGATGCTGGCCTCCTGCCATACCCCGGTGACGCACGGCATGCGCATCTATCCCAACAGCGAAAGCGTCCTGCGGCTCAGAAGAAACATTTTGGAACTGATGCTGAGCGATTACCCTGAAGAGAGCATCGCGGCCGGGGCGGATCAGCGGCCCACACTTTTCCAGAAAATTCTGAAAGACCACGACGTCACAAGCTCCCGATTCGCGCAGATCGCGAACCGCAAGACCCATACCGATAACAGGCCGGATAGCGGCCATCCCTACATCCGCTCCGCTTTTTCCGAGTGCATCTACTGCTACCGCTGCGTGCGGACCTGCGACGAGCTGCAGGGGCAGTTCGTCTTTTCGGTCAACGGCAGGGGCTATAATAACCGCATCATCAAAGGCACCGATCAAACCTTCAGCGAGTCCGAATGCGTTTCCTGCGGCGCCTGCGTTCAAAACTGTCCCACCAATGCCCTGTATGATCGCTACGGAACCAAGACCGCCCGGGCGGACCGTGTGGTGCGAACAACCTGCACCTATTGCGGCGTGGGGTGCAATATGATGGTTTCCGTCAGGGGCAACAGCATCATCGGCGTGGAGGCGGCTGAAAGGTCCGCGGTGAACCCCGGACACAGCTGCGTCAAAGGGCGCTTTGCCTTTGAATTTTACAACCACCCCGACAGACTCAGATCACCCCTGATCAAGAAGGATGGCGTGCATGTGGAAGCCACCTGGGATGAGGCCTACGCCTTTATCAAGCAGAACCTGGACCGGATCAAGGCCGAACATGGCCCCGATGCCATCGCCGGAATATCGTCTTCCCGCTCGACCAACGAAGAAAACTTCCTCATGCAGAAATTCATGCGGGCGGTGATCGGCACCAACAATATCGATGGCTGTGCGCGGGTCTGCCATGCCCCTTCCGCCTTCGGCATGCAGCAGGTCTTCGGAACGGGCGCCGCCACCAACTCCTTTTCGGATCTCCCCTTTGCCGAGCTCATCATGGTGGTCGGCTCCAACCCGACCGAGGCCCATCCGGTCGTGGGCGCCCGGATCAAGCAGCAGATCCTCAAGGGTAATAAACTGATCGTGATCGACCCGCGCAAGACTGAACTTACCCGCTATGCCGATTTCCATCTCCAGCCGCTGCCGGGCACGAATCTGCCGCTCTTCAGCCTCTTCGCCCATTACATCCTCAGGCACGGCCTGATCGACCGAGAGTTCATCGCCAAACGGACGGAAGGGTTTGCCGAGTTCGAATCATATCTGAACGGCATTAATCCGGACGAAATCGAAAAGATCACCACGGTAAAAAAAGAGCTGGTCGAGCAGGCCGCCATCCTCTACGCCGAGACCGACCGTGCCCTGTGTGTGCACGGGTTGGGGGTGACGGAACATTTCCAGGGATCGCGCTCGGTGATGCTGCTCTCCTGTATCGCCATGATGACGGGGCACATCGGACGGCGCGGCGTGGGCGTGAACCCCCTCAGGGGACAAAACAACGTGCAGGGGGCTGCCGATATGGGCGCCCAACCCCACCAGGGCGCCGGATATCTCGACATCACCCAGAAAGAGCACCAGGCCTTTTATGAACGGCATTACGGTGTCCCGTTGCCCGCCAAGGTCGGCTACCGGATCCCGGAGATGATCTATGCTGCCATCATGGGTGAACTGAAGGCGCTCTGGATTGTGGGTGAAGACATCATGCAGACCGATCCCGATACGGACAATATCAGGAAGGGTCTGGAGAACCTGGAGTTTCTCGTGGTGCAGGAACTGTTCATGACCGAGACGGCCAAGCGGGCCCATGTGATCCTGCCGGCCTCCTGCTTTTACGAAAAGGACGGCACCTTCACCAGTGGCGAGCGGCGGGTGCAACGGGTCAACAAAGTCATCGAGCCCTTGGGAAACACCCGGCCAGACGGGCAGATCATAGCTGAAGTCATGAATGTCATGGGGTATCCGCAAGCGCCCTATTCTGGCCAGGGTGTGCTGGAAGAGATTACCCGGCTGGTTGCTCCTTACCGGGGCATCACCTGGGAAAATCTCGGAGAGATGGGCAAGCAGTGGCCGGTGGACGAACAGGGCAATGAGACCGTTATCCTCCACGACGTCGTCTTCAAGAGCGGGCTCGGCCGGTTTTATTCTTTCCGGTATCAGCCCTCGCCCGAATTGGAACATCTCGCTAACTACCCGTTCATCCTGACGACCGGCCGGATCCTGGAACACTATAACTGCGGCTCCATGACGCGAAGAACCCCCAACGTGGAACTGGTCAACGAGGATCTCCTGATGATCAATCCGCAGGATGCCGAAAGGAAGGGCATCCGGGATGGCGATGCCGTTGAAGTGAGCTCACCGCGGGGAAAAACCTCACTGAAGGCCAGGGTAACCTGGGATATCAATCCCAGCGTTCTCCATACCACCTTCCACTTCCCGCAGGTGGCCATCAATCACCTGACCGGTTGCGTAGGGGATCTGGACACCATGACTCCCGAGTTCAAAGTGATCGTGGTCGATGTGAAAAGGGAGCCGACCTAAGAACTACTGTGAAAAATGAATATTGAATCACGGTGCCCGCAAGGGCTTGATAGGGAAGAGGGGTGCAAATCCCCCGCGGATCCGCCGCTGTAAGCGAGGACAATGGGCAGAATGTCACTGATCGAAAGATCGGGAAGGCGCCCGGAGGATGAATCGCGAGCCAGAAGACCTGCCATGATCTGTACCACAAAAAACTTCTCGGAAATGAGGAAGAGTGGTTACGTGCTGTAGAGACTTTGAATACGAAAAGTTCGCATGTTGCTTCTGCTCATGCGGACTTTTTTGTACCTTTTCAATTGTGGGTGGAATTTTTAGATGTTTTTGAATCACAGCGTAGTCAAATAGACTTTCTACACAGGGGAATTAATGAACAAAGGTTCTATATGTGTTTTGGGTGTTCTCTTGTTATTCCATTCTCTCAGCTGTTACTGCCGACACTCGGTTGCTACAGGACATAAATTCGAGAGCTTCTGCCACCCAAGGAAGCCGTGACGGATTATGGGAAATAAACCTGATGGTTCGGCGCATAGACAAGTACTTATTGGGAAGTCCGTATTTGAGGTGGTTATTGAGGCATTTGGTAAGCAGAACGGATTCAAAAAGGAACGATCGAGCTAAAAACGTATTTATAACCGAATGGAAGTGAGGAAGAGGGGTGCCGCTCTGGTTGAGCCATTCCCCCGCTGCCCCGCAGCCGTAATGGGAACGAACACCCGTCGCCGCAAGGCGAAAAGCCACTGGGAATATCCTGGGAAGGCGGGCAAGTAGGTGGCCCTGAGCCGGAAGACCGCTCCATTCATAACTTCGAGGGAGGAATAATCATGAAGAAAAGAAGAAAACAGCAGTGTGGATTGGTAATGGCCCTGGTGATGACATTCTGCACAACTGCAGGTGCCGAGGAGAAGAGTACCCGGATGGAAGAGGTGGTGGTGACCGCCAACCGCTTGGAGACGGCAACAGCCGAGGTGGGAAGTTCCATAACGGTCATCACTGCCAGGGAGATCGAGCAGCGCCAACAGACGTTTCTGCTTGACGTGCTGCGCAGCGTACCTTCCCTTGACGTGGTGCAGAATGGCGGCCCGGGCAGTACCACCGCACTGTTCATGCGGGGGGCCAATTCGGAACATACCCTGGTGCTGCTGGATGGCATTGAACTGAACGACCCCTCTTCTCCGAGCGGAGGGTTTGACTTCGCCAATCTGCCCACCGACAATATCGAACGGATCGAGATCCTGCGCGGCCCCCAGAGCACGCTCTATGGCTCCCGCGCTATGGGTGGTGTCATCAATATCATCACCAAACGCGGCACGGGCGATCCGACCGGCTTCTTCTCCGCCCAGGGAGGATCGTTCCATACCACCACCGAAAAAGCCGGCATCAGCGGAGGCACCGACCGCTACAACTATTCGCTCGGTTTGTCCCGCTTCGATTCGGAAGGATTCTCTGCCGCCGGAAAAAAATACGGCAACACTGAAAACGACGGCAACCAGAACAGTTCGGTGAAGAGCCGGCTGGGGATTACACCGACCAATAATCTCGCCATTGACTTCATATTGAATTACCTGAAGAACCGGACTGATCTCGACAACAATGGCGGTATCGGGGGAGACGATCCGAACTATGTCCAAAAGTCCGAGCAGCTATCGTTCAGAAGCCAGGCCGATCTCGCCCTGTTCGATAACCGCTGGGAGCAGCGACTCGGAGTGTCGCTCAACGATCTGAACAGGGATTTCACCAACGGTATCGATGCAGCCCATCCAAGCGATCTTTCTCGCGGCTCCTTCAATGGCCGGAGCGTCACAGTCGACTGGCAGCATACACTGCATCTCCATGAAACCAACTCTCTGACTCTGGGAATTGAGAGAAAGGAAGAGACCGCCAAATCGGATTATTACTCGGAAAGCTCCTGGGGACCCTACAGCAGCCCCTGGGAAGAGCATACCGCCCGTACCACCGGGTATTATCTTCAGGATCAGCTGCGCCTGTGGGATGCCTGGTTCACAACTCTGGGAGTTCGCCTCGATGACCACAGCAGTTTCGGATCGAAAGCTACCTACCGCTTCACCAGTGCCTATAATTTCAAGCAAACCGATACGACCGTGAAGGGAAGCTACGGTACCGCTTTCAAGGCACCATCGCTCTATCAGCTCTACGCACCCGACTACGGTGATAAAAACCTGAACCCGGAAAAGAGCACCGGCTGGGACCTGGGGGTCGAGCAGTCCCTGCCGGGCGAGAAAATAACCATGGGAGCCACCTATTTCCATAACGACTTTGATGACCTGATCAACTTCGACAGCACCCTGTACAAATACGACAACATAGCTCGAGCTGCGACTCAAGGTGTTGAATTAACCGCCTCCGTGCGCCCCAGTGACGAACTTATGCTTCGGGCCGGCTATACCTATACAAAGACAGAAAACAAGGAAACCGGGTTGGAACTGTTGTTGAGGCCCAAGAATAAAATCAGTTTTGACGGAAACTACCGCTTTTTAAAAAATGCCACCCTCAACCTCGGCATAATCTATGTCGGCACCCGCTTCAATACCGTGTACGACCCGACTACCTATGCAGCGGCACGCGTAAAAATGAGTGAATATCTGCTCGCCAATCTGGCCGCTTCCTGTGATATTTCCAAAAATCTCCAGATTTTCGGACGGGTGGACAATCTTTTCGACAAAAACTATGAAGAGATTACCGGCTACGGCACTGCCGGAATATCGGCTTTTGGCGGCGTCAAGGTATCGTTCTAGATGCGACAAAAACCTGGCATCTTTGCGAGAGTAATTCTCTGCCTGCTGTTCATCTGCGGATGGAGCGGGGCAGCGCTCTGCAGCGCACCGCCACCGAAGAGGATCGTCTCGCTTGCCCCGGCCATGACCGAAATCATTTTTTCGCTTGGCCTGGGTGGGCAGGTGGTGGGGGTCTCTTCTGTCTGTGATCGCCCCGAGGAGGCTCGCAGCAAGACGAAGATCGGCGGCATGGCAAATCCTTCCATAGAGGCGATAGTTGCCCTGAAGCCGGATATTGTGGTCTTGAACAGAGATGGGAATCCGAAAACCATTGCTGATCACCTGGCGAAACTCGGCATTAAAACACATGTGTTCTGGGCCAGGCGTCTGACCGATCTCCCTGACGGCATTCGCAAGATGGGCGAAGCTCTGGCGGCACAGCCTGCCGCCAATCGTCTGGCAGAACAGATTGAAACGTCAATCCGGAATCTCGGCACTTCACAGAGTGGAAAACCATCACAGGGAGCTGGCCGGAAATCCCAAAAAGCTCTCTTTGTTATCTGGCCCAGCCCCCTTATTGTTGCCGGCCCCGGAACCATTCTGGATGATGCAATGGCGATGCGTGGCTTACATAACATCGCTTCCGACGCCAAGGTCCCCTATCCCCGCTTTTCACTTGAGGCGGTAATTGAGCGTCAGCCTGATCTGATTCTGATCGGCAAGGGGCATAATGATATGAAAACTCTTTCCAAAGGGCTTTTAAAGAGTTTAGGCACACTCGACGCCGTACGCAAAGGCCGGGTCTGCTACATGGACGACGCACTGTACCGACCCGGCCCACGGATACCGGCTGGCCTTGAAGATCTCAAACGCTGCGAGAAGATGCTATGAAACCGGGCAACGGCTCCCGGTTGTTCGTCGCATCAATACTGTGTGCGGCTTCAGTGTGCATAATTATTGCCTCTATCGCCAGTGGTCCACGTTTTTTGAATCCATTCAGCATGGATGTGGAAACGTGCCGAACGCTCCTTGCCATACGACTGCCACGGACCGCCGTTGCTCTGCTCATGGGAGGTGCACTCGGAGCATCGGGGGCCATCCTGCAGGGGATTTTTCGTAACCCGCTTGCCGACCCCTATATACTCGGGATCTCCAGCGGCGCCTCGCTTGCAGCTTCGTTCGGTCTAATGTTCGGCATTTCCCTCTTTACGCTGAGCGTGCCGATACTGGCGTTTTGCGGCGCAATTGCAACAGGCGCTGCCGTCGTACTCCTTGGGCGTGGCTGGAATGGTTTGCAACCGGAACGACTACTCCTGGCCGGAGTCGGGATCGGCTTTTTCCTCTCCGCGTTACTCCTGCTGGTGATGACCCTGTCCGTGGATGATGGCCTTAAACGGGCACTGCTCTGGATGTCCGGCGATCTTTCCATGGTTGATTGGGAATTACTGCCTGTCGGGCTCTGTTTCATACTGACCGGGCTGGCTCTGGCTTTGTCACGGAGACAGGGGCTGAACGCATTAACGTTGGGCGATGACATCGCTCATAGCCTCGGTTTCAACCCGACGCGGGAACGGTTCTTTCTCTTTATCGCCGCTTCTCTCATGACGGCCGCAGCCGTTTCCATGGGGGGCGTCGTCGGTTTCATAGGACTCGTTGTACCTCACGTAGTCCGCCGTCATGTCGGATCCGACGCTTCAGTTGTTCTGCCGCTATCGGTTGTTGCCGGTGGCACCCTGCTCTGCCTTGCCGATGCCGTCGGCAGAACAGTCGCAGCGCCACTGGAGCTTCCCGCCGGGGTAATTGCCGCACTGATCGGCTCCCCCTATTTCATTTTCCTTTTGGGCCAAAAAAAGGGCGCCTGACCGCGTTACGGGAGATCTATCAATGAACACGCTTGAGTTTCAAAAGGTCACTTTTTCCTACAGTTCGAGAAGTTTTTTGGATCAACTGTCGTTTTCTCTGGCGGCAGGAGAGCTCGTTGGTCTGATGGGTCCAAATGGAGCCGGAAAATCAACGATACTGAAACTTGCCGCCGGACTGCTCTCCCCGCAAAAAGGGGACGTTATGGTCGGGGATAAAGCTATCGGTACGTATAGCGGGAAAGAGCGGGCAAAACAGATTGCCTATCTTCCGCAGACACTTGATTTGCAGGCACCGTTTCGTGTCGGTGAACTGGTCAGAATGGGTGAGTACCCGCACGAAGGGGGACAGGCAATCTCCGTGGATGAAGCGCTTCATATCGTCGGATTACATCACAAGGTACACAAATTTCTGGCTGAATTAAGCGGCGGCGAACGAAGACGCGCCTATATTGCCATGACGCTGGTTCAGGGTGCCAAGGTGTTGCTGCTGGACGAGCCTCTTGCCAGCCTTGATATCAAGTATCAATTTGATCTGTTTCACCTGCTTAAAGAAATTGCCCGCGAAAAAGGGGTCTCCGTGCTGATGTCGCTCCATGATATCGGCATGGGAGCAATCCTTGACCGGTTGCTCCTGGCGAAAGATGGACGTCTGGTCACCCAGGGAGAACCTGCTTTAGTGCTCACGGATGAAATAGTGCAGGACACCTACGATCTGAACGGGTCAATCAGCACCTATATGAGAACAAGCCGGACGTTCTGCAGAACTCTTGCCGTTGCCGGTGCCTAGAGAGTGAGAATATCATGACAGCGAAAAACCTCTGGAAGCAATGTGTCATTGGTTCACTGATATTTCACATCGGATTGCTTGTGTTGATGAAAAATGTATCACCGTCTCCACTCGTTGCCATGCGGGCCGTTGACGCTTTTATCGTCGAATCCTTTGAGGTAAAGACACCGGAACCGACGCGATCATTTCCGCCTGATAGCCACAAAAACGTGTCCTCCCCGATTCAGGAGATGAGTCGTTTACAACCTGCCCACAGGGAGACACTCTCCGCCTCTCTGCATACGGACCGGAATGCTGAAGTCAAGATGGCTCCGTCCAAGGATATCCCCGACGCTGCAGTATCAAGCCCCGTCCAGATAACTACTTCACCGACTACCATGGCAAGCTCTGCAGCAGTCGCCCTTCTTCCAGCACGTGCAGAAGAGGATACTGCTGGAAATAAAGCATCTGGTGCATCATTTCAAACTCAAGCGACAAACCAGGTAATGATGTTGGGCGATGTCGGAGCGGCACGCTTCATCCATAGGGAATTGCCGGTATACCCATTCCTGGCCCGGAAGCTCGGAAAAGAGGGGAAAGTTTTGTTACGGCTGGCACTTGATGAAAAAGGGAAGCTGCAGGGGATTGATACCGTTGAAACAAGCGGATACGGCTTTGCAGATGCGGCCAGCAGAGCAATTCGGAAGTCTACGTTTGAGCCGGCAACCAGTAATGGCGTAGCTGTCTCATCCATGGTTCTTGTGCCGATACGATTTGTTCTTAATTGAGTTAACAACTAAAAGTCGGTATAACATATAACATTTGTGTCACCAGCTTCGCCTTTGTCCGTTCATAAACAGGTTAAGATTGACTGTAATCTTTGACCTCGCCTAAAGCACTTGATTGCTTCAACTTCTTTGAGTCGCTGGCCAATGAAATGCAGATCCGCCACCTCCACGAAGGGAACTTTCTCTCTGATCATACCAACGTCATTATGGTGGGAGGCACCGGCAGCGGCAAAACGCATCTTGCCATTGCAATTGCCCGGCAAAGCATCAGAAACGGCAGGAAAGCCAGATTCTTCAACGTGCTGGATCTGGTGAACCAGCTTGAGCAGGAAAAGCTGAATAACAAAGGCGGACAAATAGCTGAATCAAAATAATGAAGTTGTTATGAGCATGAGTGCTCTGAATTTATTGCTTTGCAGGAACGGCGGCTTGAACCAATAGATGGAAAATTGAAAACCTTTCCACAAATCAATGGATTCCTTTTTCGTGATTCCGCACTTTTTTCAATTATTTCATCAATAAAATACCCCGCCGCAAGCAGCGGGGTATTTGTAACCTATAGTTGATGTTTGACTCGCCGCAAGTGGCGGGGAATTAACCCAATGGGATTAAAAGGGGAGGGTAGTCAGTCGGCTCCAGTCGTTGCTGGGCTAGCAGCAACAGTTTCCTTACCAGCAATGATCTTAAGTAATTCAGCCTCCCACTTTAGGAGAGCCTCTTTCTTCTCCTTGTCATATCCGTATAGATTGTATATAGCAGTCATTCCTTCCTTTCCATGATTCACAACAGCTTCAGCGTGTTCGTCCAGAATCCCTATCCTTCCCATATGGGTTCTGGCGGTACGGCGTAGGTCGTGGGGAGTCCATCTCGGCAAGCCAAAATATTTTCTGTCGGAAATATAATGCGAAAGCGATACTCTCTTCAGAGGGTTGGTACCATCTATTCCTGGGAACTTGGTACCTTCAGCATCACCAATAAGTTTTTTTGCGGTTTCAGTCAGGTAGATCGTGTGATAGCGCTCCATCTTATTGCGTTCAGGAGGTAGGGTCCACCAGTCCCCATCTATTTCGCAGTCGGTTAATCCAGCGCACTCCGAAGATCTTTGTCCTGTTACCAGTATCAAAAGAATAGCTCTTTTTGTAGGGCTGTTCTCTAGTCCGTCAGATAAAATGTCCCATACTGTTTTTATCTCAGCCTCGCTGAGGTATCTCTTTCTAGATACAGGTTTCAGCGATGGAACAGCCCTCGTTAGCTTAACAATGGGCGAAGTGTCTATATACCAACGCTCCTCTGCATATGTAAACACACCTCTGATAGCCTTCTGAGCGTTTCTGGCAGCCCCTTTACCACATTTCTCAATTTTCTCCATCAGTTCAATGCAGTCAATTTTTCTGATTTCAGCAATCGGACGGTTTTCCCACTCCTTGGGTACGTGCTTCTTGAGAGTATACTTGGTATCACGGTACCACTTATCACAGTGATTCTTTTCCGACCATTCTAGAAACTTCTCCATCATCTTACCGAAGGTTGTATCGACTACAGGTAGTTCAGTTGGTAGTTCATCTGGTAATTCAACTGATTGTTCAACTACAACCTTCCTAGCCTTTGGATTTTCACCCCTTTTTAGCATTTCAACACATTCGTTGAAAGCAGTGCGGGCTTCAGCTAGGGACACAAATCCTGGAGTAGGTGTTTTATCGTTCTCACTCTTGGATAAATATTTACCCAGAGCATGTTCTTGTTGTTTTCCCTTAAACGTGTACCTGATGTAAAAAGTTTTTGTACCCGAGGGCATGACTACGAGCGTAAAACCTCTCCCTTCATTCCGAACGTACTTTTTACTTTCACCTTTTAGGTTTTTAATATACCGATCAGAGAAAATCACGGCTTCTCCTCTCCACATTTTTCCACTACTTTTCCACTAAATTGTGTCTGGCAACAGCAGAAATATTTTACGACATACCGAAACACGAAGAAACAAAAATAATTTAACATGCTGTAAAATATGAGTATTTTATAAATAAATGTTTATGCAAAGTCAAGCGCAAAAAGGCACCACACCAGCTTGAGGGGCTGGCGGGGGCAACTCCGTGATGGTTCGATTCCATTCCACCGCACCAGTTATAATGAAATCAAAGAGTTAGATTGATTTCAGCTAAAGAGAGCCTGTTTTTTCACAGTTTTAAGACTGTGAGAAAACAGGTTTTTTGTGTCTAAGCAACTTCTTACCCGTAGTGGTCACTATTATTTCAGGCAGTGGATACCACTGGATGTTCATCACTTTTTTGCAGGAACGGCAGAAATTGCCACTCTCATTCAAGACAAAGGATAGACGGGAAGCTCTCACACTGATCGGAGGACTTCAGCTGAAGTGTCAACTTACCTTTACTCTGTTTTGCTCTGGTCTCCTCCCCAATGAGCATCATCAGTCAATTCGATCCTCCCGTAGCTGAATATACGGCAGGCACCGCTGTCAGGGGGCTCAAGACCTATCCGCTTGGACTCGGCAGAGTAACAGGAATCCACTTCAAGCCTTGGTGGTATCCCACTCCTTGCTGTCATATATGGCAGATATGTTAAACATTATGGGCCCAGTTGGCGGGTTACCCTGCAACTGGCCCAGTATCTTTCTATTTTCTCCTCTAAATCAGTACAATACATTCTCTGTTTTTGCAGGTCTATCTTGGAGTGATAATTGCTGATATGCTTGTAAGGCTTGAGCCTGCTTGAATATACGATTGTTCCATTACGGTTGTTCGGATTTGAAATCATGGTTTTATTATAATAAGTGTGCAGACATAATGAGAAGCGAGTAACGCAACAACGGGAGGCAACAATATTTCCACCCCCCTCCACATTGCTTGCATCGGATAAGGGTGTGTCAATTTTTTTACGACGCAAAAAACAACTTTTGCCAGGATAGCTTTCCGCATGGAAAATTCAAATGTTAGAACATATAAAAAATCCCTGCTCTACTTTATTGTAACCGTTATTGTTCTGGCAATACTTGGTCCTGCAGTTCTGAAAATATACCTTGCCACTCCTCAGGCGGCATCACATATTTCCCGTATGCTTTCTGATACTCTGGGTCAGCCTGTTGTCGTAAATAACGTCTTTTTTTCAGATGGCGCACTGCACCTGAAGGGGGTATCTCTCGATAATCCTGCGGGCTTTTCACGGCCAAAACTGCTGTCAATTGATTCCATTACCATAAAACCTGTGTGGTTCAAGTTACTGTCTGACGATAGAATTATTGAGAGAATAGCAGTGGAGGGAATTAACCTGGACTTGCGATGTAACAATGCCGGTGTTTGGAATGTTAACCAGATGCTCCGTCGGTTATCATCTCTGGAACCATCATCCACCGAGTATTTTATTAATAAAATTACAATAACAAAAGGGACGTTGCAGATAAATGATCAGAAAATTGCTGTGTTGACTCTGAACATATCTAACCTTGCAACAAAAGGGACTAACACATCAGGATTTCGTATGGAGTTTGATGATACCGGCCGTAATCATTATGTTATGTCAGGAAAAGCGCGTTTGAGCAAAGATCCCGAGCTTGAGATCGTGTTATCATCTTCAGCTGTATCTTTGAATAGTCTTTCCGGCTTACTGAAGGTCGACAGCATGTATCTGCCTGAAAAGGGAAATGCCAAACTTCAGTTAACTGCAACTCTGAGCAAAGGGAACGTTCGCAGCTCGGGGGAAATGCGTTTCAGCTCTGCAGTGATGCCTGCAGTCGAAAAGAACGATGCTTTCAGTGGTAATCTTGCTCTTTCAGCCGACTATGATATGCAAACAGGTCAACTTACTCTCGAGAATCTCTCGTTAGATCTGGACAAGTTGCTTGTTGTCAGGGCCTCCGGGAGTGTGAAGAGCCTGAAACAGGCAAGATATTTCGTGATCGATATCGGGACAGATGAAATTGATATTGGCAAAATAGGTCCGCTGATTCCGGCGTTGGAGCGCAGATCGTTTGCTGTCGGCGGTACATTGGGAAAAAGTTCTCTGCATCTGTCAGGCAATTCTGTTGACGGAATTTCCGCAGCAAGTGGAAATCTTCGCTTTTCACATGGCTTGCTGATTCAGGACAAGCGGCATATTTTCAATGACCTGTCTGTTACTGCTGCGGTTTCCGGCATAGGCGATTCCCTGACGGTAACCGGTAAAGTAATGCAGACGCAATCAGAAGGGGGAGCGATGCTTGAAACCCTCGATGCGCCCTACAAAGTTACACTCAATAGACATTTCAAAATAATTACGGCCCAGTCACCGGCATTAACAGCACGGGCACAGGGTGTATCATTTACCGGCAGACTCTCTTATGAGGAAGGAACGGCCCTGTTAGAGAATGCTACCGTTACGGCCAATGATTTATCGGTGACGCTTGGCCATCTCTCGGCACGGATACCGGTAAAACAGGTTTCATCAGCAACAGTGCGCTTTCCGGTCACTGCGGATTTTACCGGATGCGACATGCGTCGGGGTGATGCTCTCCTTAAAAAAGTTTCCGGAAATATCCGGGGCGCATATTTCTACAAACCGGGTGCGAAGTGGCTGGAAGGCGCAGCAGAACTCTACGCTCAAAAAATGATCTGGCAGGGGAAAGAGTCGGGCGCTACCAGGTTTCATGCAGAATTTTTAGAATCAGGGGGCACAGCGGATGTTAAAACAGCGCTGCTGGGCGGTTCGGTTCAAGGAACCGCGGTTTTCAATCCCTTTGCCTTGCAGGACAAGGTGGTATTCAAAATCAACGCACAAGGAATTCAATTAACCGGAATCAACAAGTATGCCGGGCTACCGGGAGATATGACATTTTCAGGTGGGACGCTGGCCGCAGTCTGCAATGGCAATTATTCTTTATCAAAGGGATTCTTCTGCCATATTGCGGCAAATGGTGAAAATATTGAGTTGACAGGCAAAACAGGTAAAAAGGTTCTCTCGGCTGGCGGGATAAAAATTGATAGTGATGTCTCCGACAGAAAATTGGTAATTAATGAGGCAATGCTTACCACCGGAAAAAAAGTTGCAGTCAAGGCAAGCGGTGCGATTGAGAATGCTTTTCTGCAAGAACGTCAAGGAGTGGTTGCCTTCAATGTTCCAAGAACGTCACTTACTGATGTCGTCGATTCCTTTCTCAATATTCTGCCAAGATCTCTGCAGGAGGCTACGGTGGAGGGGATTCTCGCAGCAGAAGGCTCTGTCATACTACTGGAAGGCAGCGTTCTTGCTGATGGTGCTGTCACTCTGGCGGATATAACCATTGATGCTCCCACGGAAAATATAAGAGTATCGGGGATTAGCGGTGTGCTGCCTTTGTCTCTTTATCTTGCAGGCAGAGCAGACGTTACGCCTCCATCTACTTCAAGTTTTAATCGACAGAACTATGATACCCTCGTGAAGCAGCTTCATCAGACCTCAGAAAACAGCGAAACCATTAACATCAGAAGAGGTAGTCTCGGTGGATTACGTGTGGATTCTGTAAAAATTCGGATAAGAGCTGACAGAGGTGTCACAGAAATAGTATCTCTTGATTCTTCAATCTATGAAGGCGCTCTTTTGGGAAAAGGGTTTATTACGGTACAAAACGGATTACTCTATCGTGGAGATCTGCTTTTCAACAATCTCAGTCTGGTAAAAATATGTAAAGCCTTTCCCGCTATTACGGGATATTTATCCGGAAAAATAGATGGAATAGTGAGCATTCAGGGAAAGGGTACGCATGTATCAGATATAACCGGTTTTACCGAATTTTGGGCTCGGGAGACAGCCGGTGAAAAAATGCTTGTCAGCAAGGAATTTCTTCAGCGACTGTCAGGGAAAAAACTGAGCGGTTTCTTCTTCAGCTCCGATAGGTCCTATGATCATGCAGGAATAAAGGCCACTCTGGATAAAGGTTTTTTGAGCTTTGACACTCTTGACCTTTCACATACAAATATTTTAGGTGTCCGGGATCTGAGCGTCTCTATTGCACCCAGCCAGAACCGGATCGCAATCGATCATTTACTCAAATCTGTCAAAGAGGCAACAGTACGCGGCACGGGCACTGCAGGTGCTACAGGAGGGGAAGCCACCTCAGGCGCTCCGCCGACAACTGAATTCAAGTGGGCCGAGTAACTGCAATAGTTACTTACAATCAAATGGGAGGATAAAAAAATGAAACTTTTGAAATGGTTGTTGACTGGAGGATGCGGACTTTTAGTCTCATGTGCAATAATTACCGTTAATGTCTATTTCCCCGAAAAGGCAGTCAAGGATGCGTATAAATCGCTGGACGAAATGCTCCTTAATACTGACGGACAAAATATGCCCGTTGGCGGAAAACAACCATCTCTGGATCCAAAACCACCGCAACCTGGACCACAGAGCAGCCTGCCAATAATTTTCCCGAATTTCTCCTTGACCGCTGTTGCCCATGCTGCTGAAAATGGTGATGATCTGGCAATAGAATTGGGAAGTATGCCTGAGGTTGCCAGTGCCTATGCGGAAATGAACCAGCGACAGTCTGCGCTGAATGCACTCTTTAACAGCGGAGCAGTCGGATTAACAAGTCAGGGTCTGGTTACTGTGCGGGATAAAGCGAAAGTAACCTCTCAGGATGAAGTGATTGTCAGCTCGGAAAATAAGAGCCGCAAGACGATTGTCGGCGGCATGGCAAAAGCTATATTGAAGATAACCAAACAAGAAGCGACAAAAGCCGCTCTTGATCAGACCATAGGCAAAGCAGCTGCTACATATGCAGAAACAAAACGTGAATCTGCGAAAGCGGGTTGGTGGATACAACTTCAGAACGGCAAATGGGTGCAAAAATAATTTACGGAACAGATAAACGAGGATGGTATTGTTCCTGCCAGGGAGAGGACGGAGTGATGGTTCAGTTTGGTGGCGGTAGAACGCCCCAAGAGAAGTGGAAGGACATAAATGGCAGCGATAGGTTCAATAGAAGATTCATGATTTTCAGATGATTGAGTAAATAAATCCAGATGAGGGAAGACAAAATGCAACAGGTATCCCGACCGGCGCAACGATCACATGTCATCACTACTTGCAGTTGACCTGGGGCTGAAAGCTGGTCTAGCACTCTATTGTGACAACGGCAGGCTCTGCTGGTACCGGTCGCATAACTTTGGCACTACGGAACGGCTCAGACGCGGAGTGCCAGGAATACTGGATGCAATTCCTGACCTTATTGCAATTGTCGTCGAGGGAGGTGGCAATCTGGCAACGGTATGGCAGAAAGAAGCAGAACGCCGGATGCTTTCTTGTTACCGGATTAATGCCGGTGAGTGGCGACTGATGTTTCTCTATTCTCGGGAACAACGCACCGGAGTGGAATCAAAGAAACACGCAGGAGAAATCGCCCGTCGCGTCATAGAATGGTCTGAAGCCCCGCGCCCAACCTCACTGAGGCACGATGCGGCAGAGGCGATTATGATTGGTCTGTGGGGAGTGAAAAAACTAGGGTGGCTGAACAGGCTGCCAAAGGAACTGCAGCGATGACGAGTCTACGCGACAAGGCGATTAAGTCAGCGCAGAGATTTCTCTCCACGGCAGATCCTGTCATGTAGAGTCTCATCAAGCCTGCTCCCTTTACACTAACTCCAAAAATTGATGGCCGGAGTGATAACGGATAGTAGCTTTTTACGAGATTGACGCATTGAGAGCTATTTACTTACTGTTGAGAGGGTTATGTCCCCGTACCATGCTTCCGCACTCCCGCCGGTATTATCAGTGTCGGTCATGATGGCAATTGCTTCGGCTTCTGGCGGGTCGGTTCCGAACAGGGTGCGATAATCTGCAAAGACATCCCGCTCTTCGGTCAACCACTGCCCGGCTCTCCCATTCCCGGATTCCACAGCAACCATTTTGGAGTTGGCGGAATACGCACTCGGGACAGTGAGCCCCTTGGCCAGTTTATTCGCCCAGATGTAGTTAATCGCCTGCATTTGCCAAAAATATCGGCCAGTGAAGACGACATACACACGCGCAGCATAGTCATCGCCACTTTTTAGTTTCTCGTCACCGTTCTTGATAGTGTCTGCTATTTTCCAACTCCAGCGCAAGTAACGGTGCTTTGAAGGTTGAAAACTGATTTTCCGTATCATCCCTGACGCAGAACCATGACTGGTAGCTTTAACTACCGTCCGGCTATCTTCTTTTACCAGACGGTAGTCAGTCTTTCCTTTAAAACTCTTTGCTTCCCAACCGGTCAAGCCGTCTGTAGCAAAGCGACTGACGTGAATTTCATCCGCATTCGCAAGTGACACAAACACGCTCACAATAGCAAGTAAAGCCCAGAATGTTTTCATGGTACGAGTGCCCCGGTACAACTGGAGCCCTCACCAGCGGTGCAGCAATAGCAGTGCTGGGCAAGATCAATTTGCATTCCGATCATACCTGCGTCGTCCAGTTCTGAAATTGTTATTTCGGAACCATCACCCGCGGTAATCGGCATGCCAAGAGCCTGATTGAAATCGCAGTTGTAAATTGTTCCCTGCCAATCGACACTAAGCAGGGTACGGCACATGATATTGCCCGCAGCCTCGGGATTAAAACGCCCTTCAAGCATCCGCAGATAGTCTGGGAATGTGCCGGTGGCTTCAAGATGCTTGCGAAAACGCCCAATCGGAGCATTAGTGATCGTGAACAGATGATTGAAGACAATACCGTGAGTAACTGACAGTTCGGTCTTGTATGCAGCTTCCAACTCCTGCTGACTTCCTGGAACAAAGTTTCCGCCCGGATTGTAGACCAGATCAAGCTCCATATCTGTTCCATAGCCAAGGAAATTAAGCCGCTTCAGTACTCGAATGCACTTGTGATAGACCCCGTTACCACGCTGCTGGTCAACGTTTTCTTCCAGATAGCAGGGAAGCGAGCCGATAATGGTCAGCTCATGGCTGCGACAAAACTCCGGCAGCCATTCCCACTCCGGCTCAGCCATGATTGCGAGATTACTGCGCAGCATTCGACGTGTTGCCAGCCCTTCAGTTCGTTCAATCAGGTAGCGGAAATCCGGATTCATCTCCGGACAGCCGCCGGTGATATCAAGAGTAAGACCGGGGTGACGTGCAAGAAATTCGGCAATCTGGTCCATGACAACTGTCCTCATGACTTCCGTCCCGCGTCGTGAGGCATCGACATGGCAGTGAGTGCAGTGCAGGTTGCAGAGATTGCCAAGGTTGACCTGCAGGGTTTGCAGACTTTTAAAGGTTTCGTAGTCCGGATTAACCGCCTGAAGACGGTCTTTGAATAGAGGCACCATAATTATTAACTACTCCTTTATTTTCAAGCATTGAACAGTAACAGTATTGAGAATACTGCCAGACATGCTGCAACTGTGTTTCTTGTCGTAAGCCTTTCAATTTTCAGCACTGCTGAAAGCAGCAGGGCAATAACAAAACTCATGTTGGCAATCGGTATCACGATGCTTGCCTCTCCAACTTTCAGCCCCTGGATCAGGAAATTAACGATGCAGAACACCAGAAAACCGGAGAGAGCCGAATAGACGATTTTCTTTTGTGTAACGATGAATCTCTTTTCGATACATTTGGCATATAAAGCCCCACCGACTACCCAGCATACGGCAACAATCAGGAGCATCGACTGAGCGTCTGCTTGCGCGGACAGACCGGATTTTGAAACAATGCCATAGAGCGCCCTGCAGAGGGAGGCGCTAACAACTATCCAGAAAAAGAGCGCGGATTTTCCATGTGTATTTGATGTCTTGCCGGCACCGTACATCAGCAGAACTGCAATGATTCCGAGAATGATTCCGGCGAGTTTTATTTGGCCGACGGACTCGTGCAGAACCAGATAGGACAGAATAACCACGCCGATGGTGTTCAAACGATATACTGTTGAACCGAGGCTGACATTGATATGCGTCAACCCCTCAATCAGTAACAAATTAGAGAGCGTTAGAAGAACCCCGGCAATCAGTCCGTAGCTTATAGTTGCACTCTCTGCACGAAACGGGGCACCGTTCAGCCGCATCCAGAACAGCTGCATCACCGCCCAGGTCACTCCAATCCCGAGAACGTACATTCCCCGTGATCTTTCCCTGGCAGAATATTTCTTGCACACGACATCATAGATGCCGGCGAAGATCATGCTCAACAGGGCAAAGGTCACACCATTCGACATTTAAGTTACTCCGTGATCTTGATGATGGAACTCTTACTCAACCTGCGGTGATAACCTTTAAAATCTGCTCAACGGATGGTCGATCTGCCGGTCCCTCGCCAATGTGATGTAAGCGAACAATCCCTTCCGGATCGATGATCACATCACCGCCTCTTTGATAGATATCCCCATCCGACTTTTTCGGTTTGTTGCCCTTCAGCAGCTCCTTGAAATAGACCCGCCAGGTTTTAATTCCCCAGATATCCCAGAAAGACGCAGCGAGCATGCCATAGCCTTTATAAAGCTCACGAGTGCTATCAATAAAAATCGGCCAGGTAAGTGCTGTATCTTCAATATAACAACGGGCAAGAAAGTCATTTTCAAAGGTAACGACAACCACGTTCACATTCAGTCTGTTAAGTTCATCTTCCTTATCACGCAACTGCGTAATGTGCGTCCGGCACGGTAGTCAACCAAGATGCCGGTGAAACACCATCAGGAGCCAACTCCCCTTATATTCTTCCTGAGAATGCAGGTTGCCATTACTGTCGTGAATGGAAAAAGGCTTCGCAAGTTTTCCTGTTAAATCAGTCATAACACTACCTCGGTCTATTTCCTTTTTTTTAACTTGTTGTACAGCACCGGTATTAGGGCAAACAGTCCGAGCAAGACAAATGAGCCGAGCACACGGGGTGAGGCGATGCCGGAGAGAGAATCAATGGTTGCCAGGCTCGCACCGGCATTGACATAGACAAAGCCCCCCGGGATAATGCCGAGCATGGTACCAAAGAAGAATGTCCGCAGCGGTAGACGGGTCAGTCCGGCAGCCAGGTTGATCAGAAAGAACGGAAACAGTGGTACCAATCGCAAAAACAACAGATAGCTGAATCCGCGCTGCTCAAGCTCCCGATTCATCCCCTCCAGCTTGCTGCCGAATTTGTTCAGGACGACATCACGCAGCAGATAGCGGGTCACGAGAAAGGCGAGAGTAGCGCCTGCCGTCGCAGCGATGTTGGCGTAAACCGTGCCCATTATCGAACCAAAGATTGCCCCTGCTGCCAGTGACAAAATTGCTGCCCCCGGCAGCGACAGTGCGGTTTGAATAATGTAGATCGCCATGAATCCGGCCACCATGATCAGCTGGTGTGCAGCATAATATTCAAGCAGCGTCTGGCGGTTAGCCTTGAGAGCCGTCAGCGTCAGAAAGCGTTGCAGGTCAAAATAGAAGAACAGTATGACAAAAACGATACCGGCCAGAGCCAGTGCGGCCTTTTTAATATTCATAGCATCATCCCCTCTGCCACTTCAACCAGCCGGAAAGCAGGTTCTTTACAAAAGGTGTCAACCGGGTGCGGTTGTAGGCGTCAGCCAGCCGCTTAATGACCTCGGCCTGGGTCGGATACGGGTGGATGGTTTTGCCGATAGCGGAGATTCCGAGTCCATTGGTAATCGCGAGCGAAAACTCATTGATCATCTCCCCGGCATGTCGGGCTACTATGGTTGCGCCAAGGATTTTGTCACTCCCCTTACGCAGATGAACCCGGGCAAACCCTTCCGCCTCACCGTCAAGAACAGCCCGGTCGATGTCCGACAGAGGTACGGTGAGTGTGGTCAATTCAATCCCTTTTTCCCTGGCATCACCTTCATACATCCCGACATGGGCAATTTCCGGGTCGGTATAGGTACACCATGGGATTGTCAGAGCGGAAATCTTCTGCCTTCCCATAAACAGGGCATTGGCGATCAGAATACGGGCCATGGCGTCGGCGGTGTGAGTGAACTTGAACGGAAAACAGATGTCCCCTGCGGCATAAACATTCGGATTTGAGGTTTGCAGATTGTCATTGACCACGACTCCTGAGCGGTCGAACGTGATGCCGGCATTCTCCAGGCCAAGCCCATCCAGATTTGGTGCGCGCCCAACTCCCACCAGTATGGCGTCTACCGTTACATCTATTCGCTTGCCGTCACGTTCAAGATGGAGAATTTTGTCACTGCCGCTCGTTTCAACTCCTGCGATTTTCACCCCAAGCTGCAGGTCGATACCTTCACGGACAAACGTACCATGGAGGATCTCTGCGGCATCAGCGTCTTCACGACCAAGAATATGTGTTCCCAGTTCTATAAGGGATACTCGGCTGCCAAAGCGGGCAAATGACTGGGCCATCTCGCAACCGATGGGACCGGCACCGATAACGGCAAGGCGGGGTGGAAGTTCGGTCAGGGAAAATATGGTCTCGTTGGTAAGATACCCTGTCTCTTCCAACCCCGGCACAGGTGGGGCTGCAGCACGGGCGCCGGTGCAGACGGCGGCTTTCTTGAAGCGTAGGGTCTTGCCCGCCACCGCAACCGTGTCGGGACCGCTGAAGCTACCCTGACCAATAAATACGTCAATTCCCAGTTCGTCCCGGAAACGTCGGGCGGAGTCGTGATGACTGATATCCGCCCGTAATCGGCGCATCCGCTCCATAGCGGCGCCGAAGTCAAATCTCAGCTTTTGCCCATCCACAACTCCGAATTCAGCAGAGTTACGGGCATGGTGGACAGCGCGGGAGGCACTAATGACACCTTTGGAGGGGACACAGCCGACATTCAGGCAGTCGCCGCCCAGCAGGTGCCGCTCGATCAAGGCAACCTTCCCCCCCAATCCGGCAGCACCGGCAGCCGAAATCAAACCGGCTGTGCCGCCACCGATGACCACAAGGTTATAACATGGCGCAGGCTCGGGATTAACCCAGTCTGATGGGTGAACATTGGCAACCAGGGTTTCATTGTGTGCATCATGGGGTAATACGTCAAATTTAGTTGTCATTTGCGACGTCTCCATCCTGACAGGATATCTGCTTTGCGTTGCGACTCAACGCGGCATAATCAACTGTAATGAGGTGAATTCCGGCCGTTCCATCTCCTCATTGGATATGACGGAAAAGATATTATTGATCGTTTGATGTACCAGTATTTGTTTTCCATAAATCATCTCCACCCTTTGGAACCTGTCTGAGTCAACCCAAAAACCCTCAACATTTCAGGCATTGGATATTCCCTTTCTCGCCCCAACGTCGCAACGCTTCATTCGTTCGTGCCAATCCGGAGGCAACGTGTGACTTCATCGCCAAGGTAAAGAGCGGACCAATGATCCCGCCGAATGTGAACCACTGTATGAATTTCAGCTTGTCAGCGGTGATAACTTCAAGCCCGACACGGTATTTCCAGTTAAAAATCCAGGCACAAAATATGGTCTGTTGCCAACAGAAGCTTTTGTCAGGCTCCACTGAAAGCACCTTTGGATTGATCTCAAATGGAGCTGATTCAATAAGGGCGACAACAAAACTCAAATATTCCCCTTCAACTAACTTTCCTGAAGCTTGCTTGATAACCGGGTTCCAATTCGGGTAAAGACCACAATCGGCAAGCAGTTCCCAGATGCGTTCAACCGGTGCCTCAAGGGTTATTTCAGTCCTGATTTCGTTCATAACCTGATCCTGATTCGTATCACTGTCTAAATTCAGTATCTATGAACGAGACAGCAAAAGATGGCGGTGAGCTTACATGTTTGAAAATTATTTTGCCGATTTCTCAATTAATCCTCCCAAAGGCACCAGCGGTTTGAGCTGATCGTCGCTCAGGCCGTGACGCTGCTTGAGAAAGTCAGGCCGGTTGTAACTTAACCATACCTTGCCGTCGGCATCTTCCCAGGCAAGAGCTTTGAGAGGCAAGTCGATTCCTGTAGTCGGAGCAACCTTCATCAAAGTGGTCCCGGCCTTCGGATTGCCGAATATCAGCAGTTGACTGGCTTTCATGATAAGGCCTGCTTTGGCCGCCTCGGCTTGATGGTCTATGCGGGCGAAGACAGTAATATTTTTCTCTTTGACAAGTGTTTCCAGACGATTGATTGTTTCAGCCACACTGTAACTGCTGGGAACGGTTTTCAGGCCGTTATCGGCGGCAATGGACAGTACCGGCAGCATTAACAACGCTATTGCCATCAATAGTGATTTCATGGTTGATCTCCTTGAGTCCATTTTTGTGTTGTATTTACTGTTCGTATCAGTGAGCTTCCTTGCGCAGTTGTCGCTCACGCAGATCATCTTTTCACTGGTACGGCAAATCTACAATTGACCCGGCTGGTAATGTTTCTGTTGTAATCTTTCAGAAGTCAACTTCGACCTGCAGAACATCCAGAAACTTGTTGAAGGCTGTAAAGAGTTCCATAACGCCCAACGCCTCAATAATCTCGGCATCGGTAGCGCCTGTTTGCTTGAGCGCAGCAAACTCTTCATCGGGAACTCGCAATGGTGCGGTGTTTGCTTTTCGGGCAAACGATATCAGTGCCCGTTCCCTGGCAGTGAAGCTCGCCTGCTCCAGCTCTTCTTCAATAGATTTTATCTCATCCTCAGACACTCCAATTGCCCGCAACGCTCCCGTGTGAGCGGCCACACAATAAGCACAGCCATTATCACGTGATACCAGAACTGCAATGGCTTGTTTAGTCTTCTGGCTTAACGTTCCTGCTCCCATTACTGCTTTTACTTTGTCCCAGTTGGCTTTGAGCAACGGCAGGTGATTGGCATAGGTGAGAAAAAGGTTCGGTACTTTCCCGAATGCACCTTCAATTTCGGTAAAAACCTCTTTTACTTCTGGTGTGGATGTCGTTACGTCATACGTATCAATTCTTGACATTTGTCTTTCCTCCTTTTCTGATTTGTGTGCGCAACTCTTAGTCTAATTGTGTAAATCTAGGGTGATTCGTAATGTCTCAAGACACTCTTTCATCGGACGTTCATCCTTTTTGAGCCGGGACATCATGATGCCACCCTCTATAGTGGCGATGATGTGTTTTGCCAAAGCTTCACTACTGATGTCGGTTCTGATTTGCCCTGATTTCTGTGCCGCAGCGACAACGACTTCAACTCTGTCGATCCACTCATCAAAAACAGTATCGATAACTCCGGCAAACTCAGAGTCAGAATCACTCATTTCCAAGGCGGTGTTGCCGAAAATGCAGCCGCCGACAAATCCAGTACCCAAGTGTTTCTCCAATGCACACTGAAAGAATGTATCAATAGATGCTCCGGGATTTTCACCGCCAAGAACCTTAGTCAGAAAATTCATGAACTCAGCCGTCGCTTCGCTCAAAACCTCGCGTGCAATGGAATCTTTCCCTGCAAAATGGAAATACAGGCTCCCTTTCTGCATGCCTGTGGCCGCAACAAGGTCACTAATCGTTGTTGCATTGAAACCCTTGCTGTTGAAAAGCTCTCGTGCAACTTCAAGAATTTTTTCACGAGTCATTTCGCCTTTGGTTTTCATCTCTGCCCCCATTAAAAAACCGAACGTTTGGTTTATTATGGCATTCCCCATGAATAAGTCAATGTAATTTATTCAATTGCGTTATTAATGATTTGATAGCCAGCAATGAGGAGTTTGCCAAACACGTTATGCAGTCAATGAGGCGACTTGTCGCCGAAGATTGGGGAGATATCCGCGATGAAGACAGAGCTATCAACTCATTTGCGCTACAGCAGGGAGAGCGTTTATTCTTGGACTAAAAAAAGAAGGAGTGCCGACAATGTGTAATGCCGTTTAACCCAGGCTGATTATGTTTGAATAACAATCTGCTCTGCCGAGGGTTTGTCAGCTTTTACTAGTGGTTTGTTTCACATAATTCAAGGTCCCGCCGGCGAGCAGCTCCTGACGCTGACGGTGTGACAGCTCCAGCAGCGTAATTATTTCCCTGCCGTTGATAACGACCGGAATTTCAGTAGCTCCGCTTTCAACAAGATTCCTGACAGCAGGTATGGAGATTATATTTCCCTGCCTGAAAAATTCATAATCTGCCGGACTTTTGAATATCAATGGCAGGATACCGAAATTGACCAGATTGGCTTTATGGATTCGTGCAAAGCTTTTGACTATCTTTGCGCGAATTCCAAGATAACGGGGTGCAATTGCGGCGTGCTCGCGGGAAGAACCCTGGCCATAGTTTTCACCGGCAACGACGATTCCATTGCCGATTGCCAGCGCTCGGGCCGGAAAATCCGCGTCAATTTGTTCAAAAACATGCTTGCTGATGGCCGGGATGTTACTACGAAGCGGCAGTACCTTGTTTCCGGCCGGCATGATATGGTCAGTGGTAATGTTATCACCAAGTGTAATGACGACAGTGGCTGCAAGTGTTTCAGGCAATGCCTCGAAATCAGGCAACGGTACAATATTTGGCCCGGTTTTTATCATGATGTCAGCACTGTCTTCCAACGGAAAAATGATACCGGAATCGTCCAGAAGATATTTCTCAGGATTCTGTACCGCCGAATATGCTTTCGTATCTCCAAGTTTACGCGGATCAGTTATGACGCCGAATATTCCGGATGCTGCCGCAGTTTCCGGCGAACAGAGATATACCCTGTCGCCTTTCGTACCGCTCCGGCCAGGAAAATTGCGCGGGAAGGTGCGCAGACTGACCTGATCTGTCCCCGGAGCCTGCCCCATACCGATGCATCCAAGGCAGCCAGACTGATGGATGCTGACGCCTGCCATCAACAACGTCAGAATACCACCATCCTGCGCAACATTTTCCAACACTTGACGGCTGCCCGGATTGATATGAAAGTGTACCCCCGGAGCAACCCGCTTCCCTTCCATTATCCGGCAGACGGTCATGAGATCCCTGTATGACGAGTTCACCGAACTTCCCACAATGACCTGATCAACCTGCGTTCCTGCAACTTCACGGACAGGAACGACATTGTCGGGAGACGAGGGGCAGGCAATGAGTGGCTCTACTGTAGAAAGATCTATTTCATCGTACTCGTCATACTCTGCCCCCTCATCGGCCGCCAGTGGTCGCCAGTCTCCACCCCTCTCCTGTGAAACGAGGAATTGGCGTGTTCTTTCATCCGAGGGGAATATTGATGAGGTAGCCCCCAGTTCAGCTCCCATATTGCCGATGGTAGCACGATCGGTAACTGAGAGTGTTGCTACGCTAGGTCCGTAATACTCAATGACTTTGCCAACTCCCCCCTTAACAGTATGTCTCCGTAACATTTCAAGGATCACATCTTTGCCGGAAACCCAATCCGGCAGTGTGCCGGTCAACTTGACTCCCATGACTTTCGGACAGGGGAGACTGAAAGGGTGTCCGGCCATTGCCAACGCAACATCCAATCCTCCGGCGCCGATAGCCAACACCGACAGTCCGGCAGCTGTTGGCGAGTGGGAATCTGCTCCCAGCAGCGTCATGCCGGGAATTCCGAAACGCTCCAGGTGCACCTGATGGGAAACGCCATTGCCCGGTTTGGAAAGGTGCATGCCATACTTCAAGGCTGCCGATGTCAGAAACGCATGATCGTCGGCATTCTTGTAATCGGTCTGTAGCAGGTTATGGTCGATATATTGTGCCGCCAATCCTACTTTTACCCGTGGCAGCTCCATGGCAATAAACTCCAGCATCGCCATGGTGCCGGTGGCGTCCTGCAACAGAGTGTGATCAATTTTAATCGAGATTTCAGTGTCCGGAATCAGCGCACCACCTACCAGATGCGACTCCAGAATCTTGGTTGTGAGATTTTTTTTCATACCTGTCACCACCTTCCACTTCTTCCAAATATTCCCCTTTTGCAGAAAGTCGAGTAATGGTACGGGTATTATTTGGCACTATTTTGATTCAGAGAAGTTCTCAACGCACTCGTTGCGGGACCAGGAATCAAGCTCGCCAGTCGTGAGCCTGACCTGTACTGTTTCTCCTGCCTCAGTGCAACCGAAAGAATACCCCGACTGACCGTTTTTTATGTTCAGTAGCGGTACACTCTCATCCCTTTGCTCTGTTCGATAGCACACCTGTGAAAAATTATTTGCAGTCATGGAACTCACCTCCTTATTTCATGCTATAGGCTTTTGAGATTGCTGAATTCACCCCATTCCAGATATGATTTGGGCTGCTCAACGAAGAAATATATTTCCTCGAGCATTTTCAGATGATCCTTTTCTCTACCTGCAAGCATCTGGCAGGTTTTTTTCAGCGATTCACTCCCCGTCTGATTACTTAAGAAGTCAAAGAACTCGATCATTTCATTCTCTTCCTGTTCCGCTAAACGACAGGCATCAGGATCGTCTTTCATTGTTTCAGCAAGCGTCACCAGATCGACATGTGGGCTGTACAGACAAACCGTATCATCAAGTTCGTTCAGTCTCTGCGTGTCGTTAATTTTCACGTCGTTTTCCAAAACCATCAACTTTTCAACGTATTCCCCCTCCGCTGCGGCAAACAGCGAAAACAAGTGCTTCAATTCCTTATTAGCGACCGTATCTGCAAGACGCTCATAGTGTGCCTGCGTCTCCTTCTTCATTTCTATCGTGCTTTCAAGTATGTTCATTTTTCAATCTCCTCCCCCTGCTTGACATTACTGTCAAATTTTTTATCCCCTCTACTGGTTCCATAATATCATTTTTGTACATTTATGGCACAAATAATCTTAACCAATAAAGTCAACAATAGTTTGTTCAATTATTATTGTGGGGCTGGGTAGCGGAACGTCAGGTTCCTAATAGAGAGGACAATTAACTACTCCGTTTTTTTTCGCAGGGGTATAATGGGGCCACAACGATCCAAAATACGTCCCGGTCTATTCATGTCTGATAGTTAGTTATTGTTTGCAGGGTGAATCTGAGTTCAGCCTTGCATAGCGTGGCGGTGTTGACGGGATTGTACGGCAGGATGTACAGATGAATAAATCACACGACCTGATAATACTCGGTTCCGGTTCAACCGCTTTTGCAGCAGCAATTCGAGCTGCAAGCTATGGCGTGCGGGTGTTGATGTTTGAAAAGAGTGTACTCGGTGGTACCTGTGTGAATTGGGGATGCGTTCCCAGCAAAACCATGATTCACGCAGCACTTTTCAAACATGAAGCACATCTTGGCAGTAGCATTGGTATTATCGGCGACGATACGGGACGTACCATTGATGTGGAGCATCTTTTCAGGCACCGGGAGGCTGTCGTTGCCAGGTTACGGCAGGAACGCTACCTTGACGTCCTGAAAAAGGTGAATGGACTTGAATTAGTTAAAGGGGCCGCACGATTCGTCGATTCTCATGTTGTTGAGTGTGATGGCCGTCGTTACAGCTCTGAACGATTTCTAATAGCCGTTGGCGGCGCTCCTCGTGTCCCGGATATTCCAGGTCTTGAGAAATGCCCCTATTACACCAGTCGCACCGCCCTGCTGGCCAAAAAACTCCCTGCATCGCTCGTAATACTGGGAGGTGGCGTTATCGCAGTTGAGTTGGGTCAGATGTATCATCGTCTCGGTTGCCGGGTGACGATTCTTGAGCATGGCTCCCGCATACTGCCAACTATTGAACGGGAGCTATCTTCAACAATACAGGACATTTTGGAACAGGAAGGTATCACGGTAGTTACGAATGCAAATCTCTGTTTTCTGGACAGGGTAGGTGGGGTGACCGTTGTATCTGCCGAAATTGGAGGGATGCACCATGAATTTACCTCCGATAACTTTCTCATTGCCGTTGGCACTGTTCCGGCGACATCTGATATTGGCATCGAAACAACAGGCGTGACGCTGGATGCCAAGGGTTTCGTCATAACAGACAAGCAGATGCGCAGCACAAAAAATGGAATATGGGCCGCCGGAGATGTGGTTGGCAAAATGATGGTAGCCACTGTTGGCGCAAAAGAAGGAATTGTTGCAGTGGATGATATGTTTAACAGGGGATGTGGTTGTGCCATGAATTATCTTGCGATACCTATGGCCATATTTACCGACCCGGAAGTCGCCATGGTAGGGCATACTGAAGAGAGTGCCCGGCAGGCAGGCTATGATTGTGTTACTAACTGTATGCCGGTTAGTGCTATTGCCAAAGCGCATATCACCGGAATGACTTCCGGGGTTTTCAAGATGATTGCCGACCGGATTACCGGGCGTATTTTAGGTGTTCATCTGGTTTGCCATAGAGGTGCGGAGATAATCAACGAGGCTGCTTTGGCATTGCACATGCGGGCAACGATAGCTGATGTTGCATCTACTTCGCACGTCTACCCCTCTATCGGTGAGGGTCTTAAACTTTGTGCCCAGGGATTCAGCCAGGATATCAGTCGCCTTTCTTGTTGCGCAGAGTGACAAATACAGCGCGGCATGGTGGTGACTATTATTGAACGGACGTAAAAAGCAGTGGCCCTCAGTGGGCCTGTCTATCTGATTGTGTAAATGGTTTTTCGGTCTTACGGAGTTCAGCGTCATTTCAACGTAATAAGCCCGACCTGAGGATTTAGGACAGGTCTTGTCGTTTGCTGAATCTTGAATTTGCAATTAATTGTTTGAAGAGTGGAAATTGTTGTACCCTCACTCCTTTCCTCAAGTCGATTTTCCACCGTTCTTGCGGTGCCCAGGATAGTGTGTATCCATACATTCGGGACAAATTCCATGGCTAAAATCTACACCTGAATGCTCATGAATATACGTTTCAAGTTGACTCCAATACCCTGAATCATCACGAATTTTTTTGCAGTGCATACAAATCGGTAATATGCCTTTGAGAACTTTTATCTCATCCAATGCCTCCTTTAAATTCTTGATGACAGATTCACGTTCAATCTCAGTTTTCTTTCTTAAGTCTACTTCTTTCTGGAGTGAATCATTCGTTAATTTTAACTCTTTAAAAATCAGGTTAAACGGTTCTACAACTCCAGATGAAATAATTGCGTGATATATCATCAAGAATGCGAACAACTTGAAGTAGTGACCAATAAAATTAGAAATGCCGTAATTGTCTATGTAGAAGGTAAAAGCTAACTCGGAAATAATTGTATAAATAATTGACAGCAGTAAGAACCTATAAATAGAGTCGGCAAAAAGATTCCTGTTTTTTATAAGTAAATAGATGGCTGCGAGCAGAATGGAACAAATAACGTATTCACTATAAATTTTGAAATCGGTCAACCCTTTGCCAGCAACAAAACAGACGGGGAATTTTTTCCAGTAGAAAATGCTGGCTATTAGTATTCCAGTTATAATAGCGTACCACGCAAATAATATCCCCGCTTTGACACTTCTCCCCCCTTGTAAAAGTGAAAACGCCGTTACCAGCGTAATGCTTTCCAAAAATCGTGCAGCAATCCAAAGCTGATTTGCATAATAATCGTAGTCAACAAATATCGGCATTCCTTTGTATGATAAGGTATGGAGCAAATCTAGTACGCCAATGAAAAGGTATGAAACGCCAACAACAATTAAATACGGATTATTAATATAGCCAAGAGAGTTCCATGTTATTACGAATACGGTAAACGCGATAACAATGCTGAATAATTCAACAATACTATGAAAAAGCAGATAATTTACATTGCTCGTCAAATAGAGCCCAATGATGGTGGTAAATATGAATGACCAGTAAACCATCTTTTTTGAGTACATTTTTTCTTCTAGTACCATTTTAAAAAACCTCAAAATATTTAATATTTTTTTTACCGTGAAACGGTTATTTCAACTCTTTATCGAGCTGACAGCTTGATGTGTATACCTGTATATTCAAGCATCTATACGATTTACCCTCAGTCGCAATTTATCCGGCATTGTCATCCTCTTGTTTATTGTTCAGGAGTGCATCCGCACTCCATATCCCACTTCCCTGAGCGGAAATAAACAGGAACACAAAACAGTATAGTACTGCAAGTTCCCCGTTGTTCAGTAGAGGCAACAGCGCCTTTGTACCATGCGCCATCCAATACGCAAAGGCCATCAGGCCGCTCGCAAGAAAGGCCGAATAGCGTGTGAATAATCCGATCATAACCAGAACGCCTCCCACCAGCTCGATTGGTCCGGCGACATAGGTGATGAACGCGGGAACTCCTGCCGGCATTGCGACAGGGTAACCAAACAGCTTCTGAACACCATGCCAAAGAAACAGAAAACCGACAATAATCCGCATTGCCGCATAACAATGCGAGTTAAAAGAAGACATGAATGCATTCATGATAACACCTCCTCTTGGTCATCACTGTAATATCCGGTTGGATTCTTCCAGGGTGGTGAGACCTGTTTTCTGCATTTCAGTCCGCATAGCAGACAACGTTTTTCCGGCATGTGGCGTTGGCAGGTCTCGCACCAGTATATGTCGAGAGGTACATTGCCACATGATAGGCATATAAACGAACTGTTTTCATCGACGCAGCAAGAATTCTTTTCACCCATGGTCAATTATACCGATAACTTTTCTCTCTCTGTCCGTATTAACTGCTAAAATCCAGTTACTTACGATCAGATTATACTCTCAAGTCGCCCTGATGGAAAATGGTAAATTGAAACAAACCAGTGCTCTCCATAAAGTACTACCACCACTCGGGATAAACAGGAGTATAATGGTCCTGTACTAAGTCGTCGGTTATGTGTGACGCGTAACCGGTAATTAGCCATAAGAAGAACAGACAGGAGGTTCGCCATGTTAGTCATTGTCGGAGCAACTGGAAATATAAGAATTAAGACAACTGAAATATTGTTGGCACGAGGGGAAAAGGTACGGGTTGTTTGCAGTCGGTCGACCGCGAGCAACTGAGGATACAACACGCACTACTATTGAGGAATTTGCAGAAACTTTTGCCGGCATCTTTGACGCTTCGGCGCTGAAAAAAGCTGCTTGACCGACTACCCGGACATCGGGGAAGCTTTAAGTAAAGGAGTTGAGTGATATGAAAGCAACAGTGAATGTTTATGAACTGCAGGAGTTAATCGCTGCAGGTTCAATTAGTCTCATAGACGTTCTCTTGCCGGAGGATTTTGCCATGAGGCACATTCCCGGTTCCGGGAACGCCTGTGTGTATGAGATGGTTTTTCTGGATCGAATAGCAGAGTGCGTACCAGATCGGGACGCGGCCATAATTGTGTATGATGAAAGCGGTGAGACGCTGACTGCAAGAACGGCCAAAGGGAAACTGGAACATGCCGGCTACCGAAACGTGGCTATTCTGGAAGGCGGACTACAGGCATGGCTGGCGGCTGGGTATCCATTAGAGCCTGCAGTGACGGCCGATTTATCTGCTGCTGTCGTCGATGATGGAATGTATATTCTTGACGTTGAAAGAAGCGTGGTCGAATGGAGCGGACGCAATATCAATAACCGTCATCATGGCCGGATTCAGATCTCTGCCGGAGAAGTTGTTCTGGAAAATGGTCGCCCGAAAGCGGGTCGTTTTGTACTTGATATGAATGCCATAACAAATCTGGATCTTCAGGATGAGGGATGGCGTAGTATGCTGCTCCGCCATCTGACGTCAGAGGATTTCTTCGATGTGGAACACTTTCCTGAGGTAACCTTTGAGTTGCGCGGTGCAGCAGCAATTGCCGCATGCACACCAGGAACACCCAACATGGAAATAACCGGGTTATTGACGATCAAGGATTCAGCACATGCAATCAGCTTCCCGGCCATTGTTGCAGCGCAAGAGGATGGAAGCATCAAGGCGCAGGCAACATGCAGCTTTGATCGTACCCTCTGGAATGTTTGTTATGGTTCAGGCAAGATGTATGAGCGACTTGGCATGCATCTGGTGAACGACGTTGTCAGCGTTGATGTATTTATCATTGCACGCATGCCCGGAACAGCAGCGTGCTGAAACAGGTTCTTTTCATTCGTAATCAAGACGGGTATCACAGACCGGCTATACAAGGGAGGTGCGAGTTTTGCGCTTCCCTTTTTCATGAATTGTAGCTATGAGTTTGTTTCACCTTACCTCGGATAAATTGATATCGAGACGGGCACACCGTAACATACAGCATATTTTGCACCTGCATCAAATCGATACGGAAATATGTTCCCGCTTCATCCCGGAGATTCCTTAAATGTACGGAAAGGAGAGGTTTATGGCCACACGCCGCATTGCAAAAATATTCAAAAGTGTTCCCACTGTCGAGGGAGCCGGCGTCCACCTGAAGAGAGCCTTTGGCTACTCTCAGGTGCCGCAATTTGACCCGTTTCTGATGCTGGATGATTTCCATACTTCGAATCCGGATGAGTATCTGGCTGGATTTCCCTGGCATCCTCACCGTGGTATCGAAACCATTACCTATGTGCTGGAGGGGCTTGTGGAGCATGGAGACAGCATGGGGAACAAAGGGGTCATCGGTGCTGGTGATGTGCAGTGGATGACGGCGGGGAGCGGCATTATTCATCAGGAAATGCCGCAGATAAGTCCTACCGGAACTATGTGGGGTTTTCAGTTTTGGGCTAATCTGCCGGCCAGTCAGAAGATGATGGCGCCACGTTACCGGGATGTTAAAGCGGCAGATATACCGGAAGTTACACTTGAAAACGGAGTGACCGTCAAAATCATCGCCGGTGAAGTGGAGGGGGTAAGGGGACCTGTGGGGGATATTGTGATCGAGCCGGAAATGCTGGATATCGGCGTGCCGGCCGGATCCGTGTTCACTCATATTCTGCCGTCCGGACATACCGCTTTTGCCTATATTCTGGCAGGTGAAGCATACTTTGATGATCAACGTGACGCGTATGCCTACGAGATGGTCGGTCATTGCTGGTCGGACACCGAGCGCCGCTGCGTGTGCGCGGCTGAAACGGTCGTATTGTTTGAATATTCCGGCGAAGAAATTACAATAACGACAACTGATAAGCCGGTTCGATTTTTGTTAGTCGCCGGGAAACCGTTGGGAGAGCCGGTAGCCTGGTATGGACCGGTTGTGATGAACACTCAGGAGGAGCTGACGATTGCCTTCGAGGAGTACCAGCGCGGGACGTTTGTCAAATGATTCCTGCAGGTGGTGCATGCCACGTGATTTCTGGTGGGAGCAGGGATACGCGTGTTGTTCAGGTGGTAATTTTGAAGACAATGACTTCAGTTCGCATCATTTCGGCAGGTTTGCTTATTGCACTGTTGCTGCTCTGCCCCTGTCGTGCGATCTCCCATACGGGAGAACAGAGTTCGGATTCAGCTGTCACGGTAGATGAGCGATTAGGCGCAAAACTCCCGCAAAACCTTGTTTTTCGTGATGAGAACGGGCAGCAGCTCCGTCTCGCCGACCTTGTCACCACTCCGACGATTATACTTCCGGTTTATTACAGTTGCAGCAATGTCTGTTACAGCCTGCAGTGGGGGCTTGCTCACGTCCTGCCGCAGATCAAGAGCGTTCCCGGCAGTGATTATCGTGTGGTCTCAATTAGTTTTGACGAAAACGAGACCCCGCAGTTGGCCGCAAAATTCAAGCGGGTCTATCTGACGGCGATGCATACCCCCTTTCCTGAGGGGGGATGGCGTTTCTTGACGGGGGATGCGGCAAACATCCGGCAGTTTACCGAAGCGGTCGGATACCGTTTTCAACGGCGCGGTGCGGATTTTATCCATCCCGTGGCAAGCATGATCGTCTCCTCCGATGGCACGATTGTTCGCTATCTGTACGGTACTACTTTTCTCCCCAAGGATCTGTCCCTGGCGCTGATTGAAGCGCGTAGCGGGACATCCGGCACCACAATCCGCAAGATGATGGAATACTGCTTTACATTTGATACAGGTCGGAATACATACGTTTTCAACCTGTTGCGGGTCAGCGCAACTGTGGTGATTCTCAGCACCGGTAGTTTTCTGGTGTTTCTGATCGTGACCGGCAGAAAGCGTAAATAACGAATTTCGGAGAAATGATGGCTGCGTCAGAGCTTGATACACGGGTCAGAAGAGGCGGTTTCTGGAGTGACACCAACCGGACCGGCATCGCCTCATGGATCTTTTCCACCGATCACAAGCGTATCGGCCTGCTCTATTTTTACTCCACCTTCGGATTTTTTCTGGTTGGAGTGCTGCTCGGCCTGCTGCTCCGCATCGAACTGATGGCGCCGGGGCGGACCATCATGGGTCCCCAGACGTATAACGCCCTTTTTACGGTGCATGGGGTGGTGATGATATTTCTCTTCATCATTCCCGGTTTTCAGGGTTCCTTCGGCAACCTGGTCATGCCGATCCAGATCGGTGCCCGGGATGTTTCCTTTCCGCGCCTGAACCTGTTCTCCTGGTGGATTTACATGATCGGCGCCGTGATTGTGCTGACGTCGCTCTTTACCGGAGGCGGCCCTCCCGATACCGGCTGGACCTTCTACGTTCCCTTTAGCGCACGTACCGGCACCAATGTCTCCCTTGCGGTGCTGGGCGTCTTTATTATCGGTTTCTCCTCCATCCTCACCGGTCTCAACTTTGTAACCACCATTCACCGCCTAAGAGCCGCCGGGATGGGGTGGATGCGGGTCCCGCTCTTCACCTGGTCATTGTATGCTACCGCCTGGATTCAGATTCTGGCCACGCCGATTCTGGCAATTACCCTAGTGCTGGTGGCGGCCGAGCGTATGCTCGGCACCGGCCTGTTCGATCCGGTACAGGGGGGCGATCCGATCATGTTTCAGCACCTGTTCTGGATCTATTCCCACCCGGCGGTCTACATAATGATCCTTCCCGCCATGGGGGTTATTTCGGACATTATCCCGGTATTTTCGCGCAAGCCGATCTTCGGATACAAGATGATCGTCTTCTCCACTCTCGCTATCGCCGCAGCCGGTTCGCTGGTCTGGGGGCACCACATGTTTACCAGCGGCATGAGCGACACCGCCGTGCTGGTGTTTTCTTTCCTGACTTTTATCGTGGCGATCCCTTCGGCCATCAAAGTATTTAACTGGGTTACAACCCTCTACAAAGGCTCAATCTCGCTGGAAGCGCCCATGCTGTTTGCCCTCTCTTTCATCCTGCTGTTCTCCATCGGCGGACTGAGCGGTCTGATTCTGGGGGCCGCTGCCACTGATGTGCATGTTCATGATACCCATTTCGTGGTGGGGCACTTTCACTATGTCATGTTCGGCGGCACCGGGTTTGCTTTCTTTGCTGCCATGCATTACTGGCTCCCTAAATTCTACGGCCGCCGTTACGCCGAGAAACCGGCACTGGTGGGCTGGGCACTTATGTTCACCGGCTTCAACCTCATGTACTTTACCATGCAGGTGCTCGGTATGAAGGGGATGCCGCGCCGCTACTACGATTATCTGCCGGAGTTTGCCACCCTCAATCTGGTGGCTACCGTCGGCAGCTGGATTCTGGTCACGGGACTGATCATCATGCTGGTCAACCTGTTCCGCGGGTTGTGGTGGGGGGAGCCGTTCGCCGGCAATCCGTGGGGTGGAGCGACGCTGGAGTGGAGTACTCCTACGCCGCCGCCAACTGAGAACTTTGTCGAGGAGCCGGTGGTTACCCACGGGCCGTATGACTACAAAGGGAGCGGAATCCCATGAGTCACCCGCCGCACAAAGACTACGACGGTGCTAAACTGGGCATGTGGCTGTTTCTCTTCACCGAGCTGCTGCTCTTCGGCGGAATGTTCCTGCTCTACGCAGTCTATCTCAAACGATATCCGCATGAGTTTGCAGCTGGAGGGAAACAGCTGAACTGGATTATGGGGAGTGCCAATACGGTTATTCTTCTCACCAGCAGTCTTTGTGTGGCCATGTCGGTAACTGCCATCCAGCGTGACGAGCCGCGCCGCGCCGTAGCTCTTGTCGCCGGGACTATCATCTGCGCTGCCGGTTTCATGACCGTCAAATATTTCGAATGGAGCGCCAAGATCGGTCACGGCATCTACCCCGGGTCCGCACACCTCAAGGCTGGAGCGCCGGGTGAGTCGGTCTTTTTCAGTCTCTATTATATGACCACCGGAATTCACGGTCTGCATGTACTGATCGGCGGAGCGCTGCTGGGGTGGATTGCATCCCGCGTGAATACAGGAACGGTGAATGCGCGGGAATTTATCCTGCTGGAGAACGGCGCGTTGTACTGGCATCTCGTCGATCTGATCTGGATATTCATCTTCCCGCTCTATTATCTGGTTCTCTGAAGGTCTGACTTATGAGCGAAGAGCAGCACATAATAAGCTATCGCAAGCTGGCATTCGTCTGGGTGGCTCTACTGGCACTTACCGCTCTGACGGTCGGCGTCACCCGGGTTGAACTGGGAGCCTACAAGGTTCTGGCGGCGCTGGCTATCGCCTGTGTCAAGGGCGGGTTGGTTATTGCTGTCTTCATGCATATGAAGTATGAAGGGCGCCTGCTGCGCTGGTTGCTGTTCCTGACGCTGGTAACCCTGGCAATATTTATCGGATTCACCTTTTTCGACGTACTCTATCGCTAAGGAAACAACGTGGACCCCACTCGCTTTATATCCACTACCGAGGCTATCGACCCGGTCTTCATGTTTCTCTTCGGTGCCTGTCTGGTGCTGCTGCTGGGGATAACTGCGGCTATGCTCTTCTTTGTGTGGCGCTATCACCGCTCCCGGGCACCGCAGCCGACTTCTCAGGTAGAGTCAAGCCTCCGGCTGGAAATTATCTGGACAGTGCTGCCGACGGTTTTGGTGCTGGCCATGTTCTGGTACGGCTGGAAGGAGTATCTGGTCCTGCGTACCGTGCCGAAAGGTGCCATGCAGGTGACCGCCACTGCCCGCATGTGGTCGTGGAGTTTTGCCTATGCCAACGGAAAGGTCAGCCCCAAGCTGTACGTGCCGGTTGGTACACCGGTCAAAGTTAATCTGGTATCACAGGATGTGATCCACGGCTTTTTTCTGCCAGCCTTCAGGGTCAAGCGCGACGTCGTGCCCGGCATGGCCAATTACGCCTGGTTTGTGGCTCCAAAGCCCGGATCTTACGATCTGTTCTGCTCCTCGTACTGCGGCACTGGTCACTCAGGTATGACAACCACAGTTGAGGTGCTTCCGGAAGCGGAATTCGCCATCTGGCTCGATTCAGAAGCGAAGAAAACAGAGGAGGCAGGCAAAGCACTCCTTGAGAAGTATGGCTGTCTCGGGTGCCATTCTCTTGACGATACGACCAAGGTCGGACCGGGTTTCAAGGGGATCTGGGGGAGAAGTGAAACGGTTGCCAGTAATGGCACCGAGCGGACAATTACCGTTGATGAAACGTATCTTCGCCGTTCGATTCTTGAACCGAATGCTGACGTGGTTAAGGGGGCGCCTCCTGTGATGCCGTCGTTTACACTCAAGGAAGATGAAATCAAGGCAATTGTTGACTACCTGAAGGTACTCAAATGATTGGAGTACTGTCACGACTGCTCCGGCCCCGACTGGCGCTTTTGAATGCCGTTACGGCGGTTGGCGGGTACCTGCTCTACCCGGCAGCGGTGGTGGTGCTACCGTTGTCTGCTCTTTTTTGCGGGGTGGCGCTGCTGGCCGCGGGTGGATCGGCCATCAATCAGGTGTTGGAGCAGGATCTTGATCGTCAGATGGTTCGTACCAGAAACCGTCCGCTTTTGCAGGGACAACTATCCGTTGTTTCAGCTTCGCTTATCGGCGCAGGTACAGTCATGGCTGGCCTGGTATTGCTCGGGGAGTTTGGCGGATTGTACACCGCGCTGTTCGGAGTCGCGGCGCTGATGTGGTATCTGCTGGTCTACACCCCACTCAAGCGCCATACTTCATGTGCCCTGTTGGTCGGGGCTATCTGCGGAGCACTGTCGCCGGTAATCGGCTGGAGTCTGGCGGGAGGGGGTTTCTTTGATTACCGGATCGTGCTGCTGTCCGGGCTTATGTACCTGTGGCAGATCCCTCATTTCTGGCTGCTGCAGCGCCGTTACGCCGATGACTACCGGGCGGCCGGAATTCCGCTGTTTAATGCTTCGGAAACCGGCTTCGGCTTTATGCTGGTCTGGATTACGGCTTTAATTGCAGCCGCCATGCTGTTACCCGTCTTTGGTATTATTGAAAAACAGGTATCCGTCTGGTATGCCTCACTCCTTCTTCCCTTAATCGTATTGACCCTGCTTCGCCATGAAAAATCACTTTTTTCGTATCTCAATCTTTTTCCATTGCTGATATCGCTCGCGCTTTTTTTCCGGCAGTGAGAACAAACGTCTGAAGCTGCGGCGGATATCTCCTTCAATGATCATACAGGAGCGTGTGTATGCATAAGATTATTGTTATTTGAATGCTGGCAGTAACCGTCACCTTCTGCTCTTTTTGTGGCTGCACGAAAGAACCCACTCGGAAGGCAGACCCTCCTTAAACAGAATCGGCCCCGAAGCACTTGCCGTAATCCGCCTGAGCAGGCTCAATAATTGTACGACTCTGTATCAGGCGATTGGTGGTGCTATGTCATCAAAAGCCGTGCAGTAGGAATTGTTATTGTTTCGTACAAAAGTAGCTTCCAGCAGGATCTGTACTTGTTTTAACACCCTCACCTGCAACTGTCATGGCTGTCCACCGAATATTGACTATCACGGCGTGACAAGAGTATAAACTCAAACAAGACTATTTAAATCTTCTTTTAAATTTATAAAGTGGCATGATATAATTCCAGCTAGGAAGTCAGCATAAATTTTACTACTGGAGGTGTAACTTGGCTTCATTAGTCTGGAACAACAAATTAAATCCTACTGTTGATTTACTGAATATACATTTTAATAAAATTGATGAATGTGTGAAGTCTATTAATGACGATATACTGGATACAAATTGTGGTTGTGAGCACACAGGTGATTTGATAAACCAGCTTGAACAACTTTATCAATTGCAGTTCATGTATGAAGAAAAATTATTGGAAGGGCTGAGTTACCCGCTAGCTGATAAACAGAAAGATTTTCACAAATCATTTCTTAGATCGTTTGAGCAATTCAAGCAAAAAAGTGACCAGTGCCACTCTCCAACTTTTATTAATGATTTTAATGAACTTAGATTGGATTTGGTCTCAAACATGAATAACAAAACAATGGAGCTATGTGATTTTATAATCAATAGTTATTGTTGACTTTGTTCAAAGCGGACCTGTAAATAGTTTTGTGTAAATGGTTCTGGGTTTCGGTTTTAAAGATTTGGCATTCTGTCTTCAAATAGAATGGAAAAACGATTCATGGCGGCTTTCCAGTCCCTGATCGGCAGGGTCCATT
>JAQTZV010000045.1 GCA_028687585.1 Desulfuromonadaceae bacterium
AAAGTGAGAAACTCGCCATTTCAAAAATCAAGGGAGAAGTGCGTCCAGAATTCAATTAAAAAGCTAACTATAAGATTTTAAAAGAGCAATATTTTGGCTTGACAGGTTGACTATAGAATGTCCCCCCTCAGGGGTCCCGGTTTGGTGGTTGTAAGGCGCTTCCACAAGGCAAGGCGCTCCATTTTGCCAGCGCCTTCTGTTATTCCATATTCATCTGCATCGCCCGATTGGGTTCCGAAGCAAAATGGGCAAAGGGAATATCCACCGCTTTTCAATTCTTAGGATGATCTCTAATCTTGCTATCGATTAGATCACGTTCCTTAGCTAGGTCACTTGCTTCAGCAGGTTTGCCCATTTTCGCCAGATGAACCGCAAGTGCTGTCAAGTACGCCAAGGTTTCTTCGTGAGCTTTACCTTTCTCTCTACTCACATATTCTAGGCCACGACGAAGAATAAGTTCATAGGATTCGATTGCGAGGTCCGGTTTTAGTTCTGGGCCATATTCAAAACTGCGTATTTTCGCGAGAAGCAATGTGCCGGAGTTGATGCCAACAATTCTATTTGAAACAATAGATAGCGATCCCCGAAGCCCAAATGTGGGAAGTACTGCCAAACATACTCCACTGGTCAAGTCCCACACACGAATGGTTTTATCATAACTCCCTGAAACAACGAATCGACCATCCGCTGTTACGAGGACTTCTTGGACCCAGGAACTGTGACCAACAAGCGTCCGTATACACATTCCGCTATCCAGATCCCATACACGAATGGTGCTGTCTAAGCTCCCCGAAATTGCTCGTTTACCGTCAATTGTCAAACATACGGCCCAGATTCTTGCGCTGTGACCTTCCAGTGTCTTAAGACACACCCCACTCTCCAAATCCCATACTTTCAGGGTTTTGTCCTCACTCCCCGATACGACCCTTCGCCCATCAGATGTTAAACTAATGCACCAGACATTACCTTTGTGGCCTTCCAAATTCCGTAAACAAGTGCCGTTCTCTAGGTCCCAGACACGCAGGGGTTGGCTAAATTCGTCGGCCGACGACACAGCAATACGTCCATTAGGTGTCACCCTTATGCACCATACTCTGCTGTGATTTTCCAACTCAAACAGACATTCACCTTTCTCCACGTCCCATACACGAAGCGTTTTATCTTCACTCCCCGAAACCGCACGACAACCGTCAGATGTCAAGCATACAACTTTAACATCGGCACTGTGGCCTTCCAAGGTTCTCAAGCATGTCTGGCTTCCAATATCCCACACGCGTACTGTTTTGTCGCGACTCCCAGATATCGCACGTCGTCCATCCAATGTCGAACTTACATCCCAGATAATGTCGCTGTGACCTTCAAGAGTATGTAGACACTTCCCGCTCTCCAGATCCCAAACTCGTAAATTATTATCCATCCCCCCCGATACTGCACGCATAACATCAGGTGCAACGAACAAACACCTGACTCCGTCGCCGTCACCTTCCAATGATCGTACGCATACTCCATTTTCCAAATTCCATAGAAGAAGGGTTCCCCCCTCTCCTGAAATCGCACAATGTGCTTCTAATCCTATACTCACACTCTCAACCAATGCTCTGTGACCTTCAAACGTATGCAGGCATACTCCGATCTCCAAGTCCCACAAACGCAGCAAATTATCCTTACTCCCAGATACAGCACGTCGTCCGTCTGCCGTTACGCTTACGCTCGTGACTGCTTCGCTGTGTCCATACAGTGTCCGCAAGCACGTACCGTTCTCCAAGTCCCATACTCGCAATGTTTTGTCTTCGCTCCCTGTTAGCGCACAACGTCCATCAGGAGTCACACTCACACTCCTGATTTTGTCGTTGTGACCTTCTAAAGTCCACAGACAAACTCCACTCTCAATATCCCACACTCGGAGGTCACAATCGTGACTCCCCGACACCGCGCGTCTCCCGTCAGGAGTCATACTTACGCATCTTATCCCGCTGTTGTGACCTTCCAACACATGCAAGCAAGTACCGCGTTCCAAGTCCCAAACTCGGAGTGCATCGTCATCACTCCCAGAGACTGCCCATCGGCCGTTAGGTGTTACACTTACGCACCAAACTCTTTCACTATGCCGATGCATTATCTGTATGGCCTCGTCTAGGATATATTCACTTCCATGTGTACAGCTTACATTCCCAAATTTCTTTTTACTTTGACCTTCAAGTGACAGCAATCGCAGACATTCACCACTCTCCAAATCCCATACACGCAGAGTTTTATCCTCACTGCTTGAAACCGCACATTTCCCGTCCGGTGTAATATTTACACTCCAAACCCAATCGCTGTGACCTTCAAGCGTCCTTATACAAAATCCACTCTCCAAATCCCACACGCGTATTGTTTTGTCGCAACTCCCTGATATCGCACGTCGTCCATCAGGTGTCATACTCACACTCATAACCTCTGCAACGTGGCCTTTAAGTGTTGAGAGTAAAGCAGGCATGGGGTTGTAAATTGCATTTTGGGGCCAACATTGAATAATAATCGGAGTTTTACAGATGGGAAGCATCCCAGCACTTGCAATATGCACCGGTCCGACTGGAGCATGGTTGAAGGCATGCTGGATGGTAAATCCTTCGCGCTTACCGAATTGCTGGAGTTGATAGCATTCTGATTTAACAAATTTTGCAAAGGAATTCAGTCGGTCTAGACTAGTGGGATATTCTATGAGACGCTGATGTGCAGCGTCAATTTCAGTATCAGACCATCTGCTGCACGAATTAGACGGGTCGGGTAATTGTGGTTGAGACGATTCCACAACTTCTCCCCTAGCCTGTTGATCTCGACGCTCGCTCCAAGCCCTAGAGTAGGCGATAATTTCATCCGTCCATTTTTGTAAGCGAGTCTGCCGATTCCTTTCCTGCTGAAGAATCTCCTGGTTTTCAGGTATGACTTCCAATGCCAGCCGGTAATCATTCACCAGTTCAAAGACTATCCCTTCCTTGCACTTGGCGGCTATGAAGTTGAGGTCGGTAAGAGTATCCTCAACCTTTGCCCACTCCTCGCCCTTAGCCAAATGATAGGGAAGTTCGCTGATGGCATGGGTATTGGGTTCTCGCCATTTCTCACCAAAATAGACGGCAATCTCCCTATGCATAAGGAGTTTATTTTCATCTAGCCTGTATCTCCTCCAAGCAGCAGTACGCAGTTCATTATGGTAATAGTCCCATTGCCCTCCCCGCTTTTGCAGATAGGCGCGGATGCCCCGCTCAATCCGGAGCGCCTGACAAGCAGCCTCTTCACCTTGTGTGCGGCGCAGCAAATCCCGTAATTCCACTCCAGCCATCCCCACCCGGCCCAAAGCCAGATAGCCGCACCAAGCCCCAACCTGCTCACCGCCGTATGCCTTTTCCAGCCCTGACAGCACCCACTCAAACAGAGCTACGGTATCGGGGCAGGTATGCTCCAGTGTGCCTATGATTTCCAGCACCTTGCGATGCATGTCATCGCCACCCATGGTGCAAAGTTCACGCAACATAACTATCAAATAGAGCGGGGTGCGGGCCTGTTTCAACTGCACAATGGCGTTGATCTGGTCCTGGTCCAGGACCTTGCAGCGTTCTTCCAGATAGTTTTTTATGATCTCACGGACGTCATTCCCATCGAGCGCCGAAAGCTTTATCTGGAATGGTTTGGTGAGTCGCTTTTCAATCGCCATTAATACTCGCTCTTGAGGTGAATCCTGCACGCTCTCCGGCTCGACAATGCTGCTCAGTATGATCCTGACACCAACACCGAGACGCATAGGTAGCCAGGTAAGGTCATGGCCGGTGGTGAGCTGATTGACCGCGTCGATCAGGATAACCACACGCCGGTCACCATCATAGTTTTCCAGCCGGTCGGCCAGTCGCTTGCGCAGGTTTTCTAGGTCGAGCAACTGCTCATTTTCTTCTGGATGCGGCATCCCTTTGCGGTCAAGTTCATTCACCAACCGCTCCAACAGCGAGCGGGCATCGGCGGAACGTTCAGTAGCCCCGATAAAGTGGGCAATCAGCAAGGTTGATTGAGGAACAAGAGTTGAGAATTTGGCCAGGAGGGCGGATTTCCCCTGACCTGGAAGGGCGGTTACAATGCAGATGCGACTTGCCTCGGGATTTTGGTCATTGATGAAATCGGTCAGTTCTTTAAGTTCCTTCTCCCTCCCCTGAAAGAAACGAAGCCGCGCCTCGGCAAACATGGCCATCTGCTCCGCTTCAGCATCCAGTGGATCTATCGGTTCGGGCTTAGCAAAAGCAATTATTTGATCGGCAATTTCAGGTGGAATGGAAGTGGAGTGGTCAGTATAGAGGAAATCGTCATCGGGGTTATGGCCAAGAACCTTTTCCCAAACATTTTTGGCAATAAAGCGCTGGTCACGGAGGACTCCAGACCAGAGATCCTCTAATACCAGATTGCCAAAAGCGCCTAGGTCGGTAAAACCGCTGCCGGTCCAGGTGCAGGGGTAATCCCACGCAGGACGGAAGGTCTTGGTGGTGTACTCTCTAATCTCTGATTTCAGCTTTTTCAGACGGTCTTGTTCTGAAGAGTCCACAAAGGTCTCATACACATCTGATGGCACATCTGTTGGTACAACTGCGTCACGGAAGTAGAATGAACTCTGTTTGGAATGCCTGCCGGTAAGGACACCATGACGAATCTCCATCTCAGTGATGGATATTTTTTCAAAGACAGAGCGATCATCTTTATCCTTGATATCAAAAGAGTCAGGAATATAGCCGTATCGCTGCCCGAGAATGCAGATAAAGAACGGCTCCACCCGGTCGATCCACTTCCGGCAATACTCCCACGGATTGGCTTTTTCGCCGTCAACCCCGGTTTCTGGCACTCCCCAGCGCAAATCAACGTCGTAAAGCTCCAGCCCCAGCCTCTCCAATCGCTCGCGCAACTCTGGAAAAACCACCGTAACCAGATGATCCCGCTCCGCGTGCATGTCCTTGAAGGTAGAAGAGATGAATACGCGGACTTTTGTGTCAATTATTGATACCATATCAACCTCCTCCAGATCATTCAATCACAGCAGTGGATGTTATCCGCGTGCAACGGTTTTTACTTAAGCCTATCTTTGCGCGCTTTGCGCCTTTGCGCGAAACAGCTTTTCCAACCTCGCATCACCTTCAACCTTCAGCCTGAACTCTACCCCAGACTCCCCGCCAGCACCTGCTCAATCTCCCCGAGAATATCAGCTACCGCATCCTCAATGATGCTGCGGGTGCCATCTCGCAGGCTCGCAACGGCCAGTGCCGGATCTCGTTCGTACTCGGCAAGAAAGTGGATGAGGCGAGAACGGAGGCGACTGATATTTTCATAGGTGTGGGAAGAAAACTGCTGCGGGGTCTGGTCGTACAGGGCAAGCTCGTTGAGATGATTGGCAATGCCGGTGGAGATTTGCGGCATTTGCCCGGATTTCGGTTTTACTCCTCTCAGCAGGGGGGTCAGCCGGTGTTCCACGGCACGAAAGGTTTCATAGACCTGCCGCAGGTGGCGGAACGTGGCAAAGCGCTCCCTGCGCAGACTGGAGCTGGCATCCGGCAGTTTCGTCTCCAGGGCAAGATCAATCTCATGCATTTCAAAAACCGCACGTAGATGCCGCAAATCGAGTGATGGAGCGGAGTGATAGACGGAAAACAGCGTTGTCAGCACCATCCAGAGTTCACGCACATTCCCCGGCCAAGCGTACGTTTTCAGGGCGGAAGTAATATCCTCCGGGAGTAGGGCCTTATCGTTACTTGTTATTTTCTTCCAGAACTTGGTGGCCAGCAGGGGAATATCGTCGCGGTGCTCCCGCAGCGGCGGGTTGGTGATCAGGAAGCCGCGCAGGCGATAGTAGAGATCCTCGCGGAACTGGCCGGTCTGGACCATGGAATACAGATCCCGGTTGGTGGCGCAGATAATGCGGGCATTCACCGGAATTTCCGATGTTCCGCCCACCTTTCTGATTGTTTTCTCCTGAAGAGACCGGAGCAGTTTTGCCTGTTGATTAAGAGAAAGTTCGCCGATCTCGTCCAAAAAAAGGGTCCCGTTTTGAGCCGCCAACCAGAGTCCATCACTGGCGCCAATGGCGCCGGTGAAAGCTCCTTTGACATGTCCGAACAACTCGGCTTCCAGCAGTTCCTTGGGAAAGGCGCCGCAGTTGACCGCTATAGGCTTATGGCCGGTCCGTGAGCTGTATTTGTGAATCTGCTGCGCCACGACTTCCTTACCGGTACCGGTCTCTCCCATGATCAGCACGGTATCGTCAACCTGAGCGGCCCGCAAGATCAGCTGCCGAACCGCCATGGCATCAGCGGTGGAGCCGATAAAAGCTTCACAAAGTTGCGGTGGCTCCTTCAATCTCTCCAGAAGGTTAAGTACTATGCCGTTCCTACCACTGAAGGAAACCGCTGGGAGCATCTCAGGGTGATGCTCGACAGCCATCCTGTTGAGCGAAGCAAAAAGATCATCTGCCACGGCAATGATGAACAGTCGCTGCGGGCCATCTCCCACCTTTCCCAGAAATCTTTGAACGCTTTGGCGAAGTTTACCACCCGAGGAATATTCCCCTTCAATCATCGGTATGAGAGGAGTTTTTGATTTCATGGTGCGGGTCAGTTCGATGGCCGGGTGTTTTTTGCCCCGGTCCTCGATTACATCGGTAAGTTTTGCCAGCTCATCTCTCACCTTCAGTGTCACGACCCAGGTGGAGCGTTCGTTTATGATGGCTGCTGCTTCGCGGACTGTGTCGACGTTCAGATCGGAAAGTTCTTTTCGTACTAACGTTGATGAGGATGTTATTTCAAGGATGCTAATTGACATGGAGACCTCCGGGAGAGAAGGTTGATTGAGTTTATGATAAATTACCGTTGAAATATTTATTAGTCAACGAAGCAGGTATTATTACTGGTCAGGAGACCTCTTTTAACGGGCTATTCCTCGCAATGAAACTCGAACGTTGGTCCATCAGGTTTCATGATATGCTTGGCAATGGTTAACCCACTACTCGACAAATCCCTGGCATTGTTAACATCTTCCCCGTAAATTTCCATACCTGTCCCGTCAGAAAAAACCAGATAGAGTAGATCCCGGTTAATGCGCTGGTCTTTGTGCTTCACGATGACCGATTGAATTTTCTTGCCGACGATTTGTTGGATATTTGCGTTGAGTGACATGGCGCGCATCCTCTTGATGAATGAAATTCACTTGATAAAAAGTAAAACAGTCTCATAACTCCCCCGGCCCTGTGGGTCCTCTTACCTCAAGAGGGGGAACGATACGGCAAGGTCTGCCGGAAGTTCCACCACTGCTGCTCCGAGCGTCCCTCCATCAGCGATCTCCACCCCCAACCGGAAATCAATCGGCTCCAGATAGTGGTACCGCTTACGAAGCTCCTCCTCAAAACGCGGAAAAACATGATGTCTAAGCCAGTCCCGCTCTTCATGCATAGCCTTGAATGTGGAACTGATGAAAACCGGTCGGGATTTCCAGGTTTGGCGGGTTTCGGTCAAATTGGGCTCTCCTTTGGAGAGTGGTGTCTTGTCACTCTTTTCAGACGTTTGATTCATGGAATCTTCCTGTGGCTTCCCTCGTGCCGTCTGTTTGTCGCCATACCATGTGTTATACGACTTCAAGTACAGCTAACTCAACATTAACAAACCTTATATCTCAACCACGAATATTCTGCAAGAAATCAATGTGAAGCATAACCACCTGAAAAACAACGCTACTTCTGCAATTGAGATTACCGGCACGCGGCTTGCGGATACAAATCCAAGACGAACACGGCGCCGGTAATTAAAAGGTTAGTCGAAAAAGGATGGGCCATCCAGTAAAAGATGAAAATCACATCATACCACGCACATATATTTGCGCCTATCAAATGCCGTGTTGTGGTCAAGATGATTATAGTCCAATAAAATGCGCGGGGAATTACACCCACCACGAGGGGAAAATGAATATTTCCATTGCTGAAATCGGCGAAGCAATACGGTGCCGACGCCGTGAACTCGGCTTTTCGCAGGAAAAACTGGCAGAATATATCGGTGTCACAAGCCAACAGGTGCAGCGCTATGAATATGGCAAAACAAGAATAAAGGTTGACCATCTCCAGGCCATCGCCAGGGCGCTGGGTGTCTCTCCTGGATTTTTCTTCGGCGATCATGGCCGATGGGTGCCTGGTGCGCAGGTATTGCTGATGGGTCCTACGGAAAGAACACTTGTGGAGCGATTCAGAAAAATAAGAAACGATAAAGTCAGGGAATTAGTGGTAACCATGCTCAAATATGCTTCGGAGGGACCTGCCGAGCCTCCTTGAGCAGGCAATTTGCATGGTTTTTTATCACCGTTGTTTTATTAACAAAAAGGGGGGAAAGACATGAATAACAGTTGGCAGCTTTTGATGGCAGCGTTGGTTTTTATCAGCTTTACAGCCTCCATAACGGCAAGTGCAGGTGAATTCAGGGTTCCCGTAGGGATCACCTATACGTCCGGGCCGAGCAAGCTCATGGATAAGGTCAAGGAGAATTACAACGTAACCGACGACTTTGTCCTGCCGGTCGGTTTAGCAATTAACCCGTACTATTCTTTCGATTCCGGACTCGGAATCGGAGGCAGCATCGGACCGTTTATCTATATGTCAATCAGTGACGGCTGGGGCGGAACAAACACGAACATGATACTCCCGTTCGGCGTGGACCTCCGCTACACACTGTTCAGAGACAGCAAATTTTCACCGTATGTCAGAGGTGGCTACCGCTATCCGATTACAGTAGGAGACTACATTTCATCAAAAAGCGGTGGTCTTTTCAGCGGAGTCGGCATTGAACTATTCAAAAAAAACGGGTTTTCCCTCGGCATGGAAATTTCTTACGATGCTTCCAAAATCGAAGTGACCACTGACGCCATGGGTGCAAAATGGAAGGCAAAACCGCAGGACGTCACTCCATGTGGCTTCATGGCCGGAATCTATGCCGTATTTTAAAATGTCTGCCAGCAAACATATGGTTACCAACTCTTCGCAGTAAACAGATCGCCACAATAACAACCACAAGGAGGATACCAACATGTCTTACCAGAAAGCAGCAGTATTGATGGGAATAGTTTTAGCGGCAGCACTGCAATCCGGATGCGCCGGCACCCTTACCAGCAAATACACCTACAACAACAACTACAAGACCAATGCTCCCGTCAAGGATGTAAATTGCTATGACGCTTCGATTTTGCTTGGCGTAGATCTCAAAAAAGCCAGAGAGATTGGCGAAAGAGTTATTGTCGCCGTCGATGCGACACTGGAAGAAACTACTGAAACAACTCTAAAAGCACAAAGAAACAGACACATCGGCTTGTTTGTCGGCAGTGGCGGAGAAGAATTAGGGATTAAGCTGCAGCCGGTTGATGCCAACAACACCTTTGCCACGATAACTACCAAAACCGGTCTTGTCGGCGGTGCCGGACAGCGGGCGTGGTCGTGTGAAATCGTCGACAAAATGGCGCAAATGGCCGCAAAAAAGTAAGACGGCACATCAGAGCTGCTCACTGGCTTCATTACCGCGTAACCAATTGCATGGAGATTTATCATGATTGTTGATCTACTGAAATCAATAGTTTTATTAGTGGCGCTGCTGGCACTGACCGCCTGCGCAACAGAGACCAGAGTTTCGAAATTATCCTCTCAATACCCGGCAAAGCCGGAGGGATGTGACATTAGGATTTATAAGGATTTAAAGCCAGACAATGCATATGACGTTGTGGGCAAATTAGAGTCGCATATGCAGAGAAACTTCTTTCTCGGAGGCAAAGTGACGCTTGATGGCGAAGGATTTCAGGAGTTGAAGCAAAAAGGGTGTGAGTTGGGAGGTGACGCTATTATTATCGACGATTCCATGGAGTCTTCGGTATCTGAAGTGACTCATATCCATGTTTGGGCCACGGTCGTGAAGTTTGCCAGCGAGGCAAAGTAACGACTGGCAAGACGAGCCAGATCCGGATCTTAAACCCGGATCTGGCCACGTTCTTAAAGCTCGCCCCATGCTCCTGCAAAACGTTTTACAGGTCTGTTTTCACCCTTTTCGGTGTTGAGATTTGAAGTCTTGTCTTCGCAAGTTCTGGACAAGCGAATAACTGCATCATGGTTTTCCGGCGGATACAAGACGTCTATAATCGCCTGCAACTCCTCGGGGTCCATTTTTCGCATCATATCAAGAAACCAAAATCCACTCCTTTCCCGAATGGTCATTAATCGAATCCAAAATCATCCGTTTTGGTATGAATATCAAAGCAAAGTTCTGCACTCCTCCTTAGGGAAATCTATACTTGGCAACTCATCCTAATTTCCATACCCATCTTCAATTTCAAGACAATTACAATGCCAAATATCAAAGCTTTCTGCACCATAACTCAACGCATAACAATAATTATATCAACTATAAAGTCGGTAACCACACGTATTGTATAGCAAATACTTTAATTGAGATATTTGGCACATTCACTGAAATAAAATAGTGAACGCTGATGGAGCGATTCAGAATGATCAAATCGAAATAACGGAGGAGGAGTTATGAAATGGATGTGTCCGGTGTGTGAAGCAGAAAACCACGCAAGTCTTGCCAGATGTGACTGCGGGTATGACGGCGCAGTTGCGAGTACAGTTCAACCTGGTTTTGTGAACGTTCCGCAGATTGTTGACGAAGCGCCTGCTGCAGCAGTCACAATTAATCCACCGGGTGTGCGGTTCGAGGTAGTTTCGTGCAATGACGAAACCATGACATTTGACTCAGTGACGGAGCTGCGCGAAGCAATCTTGGGTGGCCTTGTGACCAGGGAGTTGAATGTCAGGAAGGTTACAGTTGATGCCTCTGAGAAGCGCCTCGAATCCGCCTGGGTTCCGGTTGAAAAGTTTGTAGCCGGATATTCTGAACTTCGCGCTCTGTATCGACCGATCTGGCATTTCACAAAGCAGTATGCCTGGTACGGGGTTATTGCCGGTTTTGCTCTGAAGGCGGTAGATACAACGATCACCATATTCACCGCTAACGAAACAGCCGGCCTGGTGTGGCTGCTGGTAATCGGATCATTGCTGCTTTCCAAAAAGTTCCCCCTCGCCCCTGCAATGGTTGTCTTCATGACGTTCAAGTTCGGGGTGCAGGCCAATTTTTTCATTACCGCCCTTGCTACCATGCTGGTAGGCGCCATGTTCGGCGCTCCGGGAGGAATGGTTGTCGGCACCATCGTTGGCCATTGCAAACAAAAGTCCATGACTACGGCGCCGGATGCCGAGCCGGAAGGCAAGCGTCCCTACTGGCTGGGAATTGGACTTCCCGTGCTGACTCTGGCTGCGCTTATCCCTCTCTATATCTGGTTCAACGTCAAGCTTGTAGAATGGATGGCTGGTAAATAATAAAAGTAAATAAGAGAAAGCGAGGTAGATGAGATGATCGAAATAGTGCTGCTGATAATCGGAATTGTGTATGCGGTGAGACGACCGAAACTGAGAAGGCTTACATCAGGTGACTACGTGGACATTGATCCTGCGAGATTTTCTGAATGGCATAATGCACAGTTGCGGGCCACCGACATCTTCCTGTGGGCGACATGGGGTGCATTTGTAATCAAAATGCTGGTCATTTTTATCGCAGTTTCCGGAGGCGGGTTCAATGCTGATATTGCCGGCGCCATCCAGGTTGCAATTGTGGTGGGGTGGCTGGCAGCGTTGACGACAGCAGCCGTATTCGGCAGCAAAGCCAAGAAACTCCGCCTGGCGGCGGGCATTCAGTGGCCGAAGAAAGCGTGATAATGGGACGTTGTCCATTATCACGCCAAATTTGTTCACCTATGCCCTGATTACGGAGTACCCTTTCACCTTCAGTGCCGGAATAATGGCATCAACAATCGCTCCATCAAGTTCTTTCTCTGAATCCGGCATATTATCGAACGGGGCAACATCCATGTGCAGCTTCAGGTCATCTTTGGATGTCGCGCCCCAGACATATCCTTTGATCAAGTGGTCGCGAAGCCAGATATCGTGCTCCATTACCATCAATTTTGTCCGTTCCTCTTTAGTAAAATCCGCGACAGTATTCACTGCCGCCCCGCAGGCATCAGCCCGTTTAACCTGAAAGCCGATTTCCCGAAGCTTTGCTTCAGTCAGTCTCGCGGTAAGCCTGTTGGCTTCCTTTCCCTTCTCGGTCAGCTTTGCGTATTCAATCAGTAATTCGTGTTCCTTTCTATTCCTATCGGTACCATACGTCCACCCTTGGCCGATCTTCAATTTTTTCCAGGCTTCATGACAGGCTTCGGCCAGAACTTCCGTGAGCTGTCCGTCCAATTGCCCCTCCTGCACATGCCCGAGAAAGTCATCCGTAACGTGCAGTCGCAGCAGGTCGGAATTGGGGAGCGCCGCCCCTCCAAAGCGACCGGCATCCGCCAGATCACTCATGCTGATCAGCGACTCCAGGGAGCGGGCACCATGCCTGAATTTTTCAACATGCAGGAACCCGCGAACCACATCAGACCCGACCAGTGCCTTCTTGCCAACGCCGATGAGATTCGGGCGCTGCCGCTCCAAAAGGTTACGGAACAGCATCGCTCTGCGGATAATATGGGCAGGCTCACGCTTTGCCAGTTCTTGATAGGGGACTTCACCCGACTTTTCGCCGTCGTGAAGTATTTCCACAGGATTTGGCCCCTTCACATTGACAAAACCACGCAAGCGGCTGACAAAGTCAGGTCCCTTGACATTTTTGAAACCTTCTCGTGCGACCATATCAGCATCGTTTGACAGGTCAAACTTTTCGAACGTATCTTTCGTACCCCCGGCAAAGACGAAGATGGCCTTGCCAAAGGGATGAGTAAGGCTGCCGGAGCGGAACTCAGCATCCTGCATCGGAGCAAGGAACTCCTTGAGCCAGATCAGCTTATCAGAATCGAACTCATCCCAGAATACCAGGGGGACTTGTCCTTTGATGGAGGCGTCCCGGACGACATGAAACGCATCATGCAGGTTTTCCGTCTTGCCACCGAACTGGGAAAGATTGAATTCAAGCGGTTTCTTGTCCTTGCCGAACAGTTCCTGAGCGAGCTGTTTGATGGCAAAAGACTTGCCTGACCCCGGAGGGCCGAACACCGCTATGGAAAGAGGACGGCTGTCTTTGCCGTTTTTCAGGTACTGGATGATCAGGTTCCGAACGCTGTTGATCCGTTCAATCTCTTCCCTGTCGGCAGTAAGGTAGTCGCCGTAAGAGGCCATCGGCACCTTGCCCAATGCCTTGCCAACCCCGTCATAAATCACTTCCAGGGCTTTTGCCGCTACAAATTCCAATCCGGAACCGGTCACATCATGGAGCAGATCAGAGTGCATGAAATCATCCGTTTTGGCGGTAAAAAGAGGGTGATTAAAGGCGCTTCCGAATATGTTTTCAGGTTTTTCCTCTGCTTTGACATCTGTGTGCAGAATTGCCTTGATCGCCTGATGGGCGGTATCGGTATAAAAATTATTTTCGTCACCGCCACCAAGTTCATGATTGACGCGTACCGCCGCTAAACCGCGCCCCACGGCAACAAAGATCGGATAGTCCTCTGGTTTCAGAATATGGCGTACCAGAGAGGCGGTAAGGATGGAGGTCGCGCCGAATGCCGTACCGGGCCTCTTGGCTTTAAAAGCCCCTTCATGTTCCCGTGGATGATAGAGAAAATGTTCCAGAACGACCCGTGGCGCCACGACTTCCGTCGGAATAAGATTGGTATCTGCAAAGGTCAAAACATTACGGGAGAAGCTGACAGCACCCTCGCAACCAAAAAGTATAACCACTCGCTCGAACCGTGCCAAATCCACCGCCGAAAGACCGGTAGTGAACTCTTTGATAGCCTCCTCAATGGTACGATCCCACGACAGCCCCCTGGAAATTGCTGCGCCGCGTTCCCTGAGCGCCTCGGCCGTCAGGACAACAGTCACGTTTTCTTCATGGTCAAGCAATAGGTCGAACAACGGTTCCGACTTTATCAATGATGAGATTTTCAGGACGATCTTCTGCGGCACGGCAGCGCTCATAAACGCCTTCAATGCAGCCAGATTGTCAAAGCTCCCCATGCCCAGATTGTCCAGCACCAGGATATACGGTTCAGAAGGAGGCTCCGGCAAAAGCAGGGGCCGGGGAGTCCCCGGCTTTTCGCACCCCAGCAACTCACTGATCCGCCAGACTTTCTTCTTGTCGCCGAATTCCTTTTCCTGTAGCGACCAAACCTGAAAGACATTGTCGGCAAAACTGATATCCGTTCCGGAGACTTGATCGTTACAGGTCCGGCATGACGATAAATCAGAAGAGCAACGCGGAGCGCATGCGGCTTCGGGCACCGGCTGGTTAATATCGCTACAGGCAAGGCTGATAATATCATTGAGGTATGATGCTCCGCCGGGTCGCTTGCGCATCATGGTCCGGGACGGCAACAGGTGGTAGTGGGTGGTTGCTGCCGCCGGGTAATGCACGATGTTGTTGTCACAGACAAGGTCTCCGGCTACGATGATTTTAGGCATGGCTTCGTACTCCTTGATATGTTGAATGTATCCCGACTCGACGGTATTGATATAATTTCAATTCACTGCTTTTGAATTGGTTCCACTTCAACCTGCAACTCAAAAAAGTCTGAAGAAGTGGATCTTGAACCGGGCAACGCCATAGTATCTTTTTGTAAGAATAAATCAATGTCTATTCATATGGCATTCCGCCAAAATCATATAACTCGGTTGTTCAATCCGTTGCCGTAATGGTCGTTATGTTATCCTTCCAAATGGTCATCTCAACCACCTGCGAGCAGGCAGGGCAAAAGTAAGTACGGAAGAGTCTTATCGGTTGTTTTGGAGTGGATTTCGTGCAGCAGAGGGGTGAGGAAGAATCTGAATGGCATGGCCGACCTCTTTGGGTGTAGAAGTGCAGTTGAGGTTTGAAATCACACCTTACAGATTCCAATCTCCGTTCCATGCTTTGGTTTTGAATATGGAAAATTGTGTATTGTGACTCCAGAATTCCTGTCAGGTTGTCAGCAAATGTCTAATAAGTATACCTTGACCTCAACGGTGGCCTAATCAGGATTTAATTTTACTTTCTAAAGCCATTCCTTCCAATCAATGGAACAAGATTTCTTCATGTGGTTATATCCTCTAACAAAATCTGTTTCGGCCTCATTCAATAACTCTTTAGCGGAAAGAATGGCGTAAGCTTCATCAAGCGAAGAGTGCTTAAATACTATTTCACTGACAGCATTGGAGTATTTATAATCACCATAATAACTTGCAGCAGCGATATGAAACTCAGGAGAGTTTGTTATCAGTTCGTATGACCCCTGTGATGAAGATCTGTCAAGTGGAACCGAGATATCTGTAGTCATTAATTTATGAACGGAGATTTTATTGCCATTAATAGCGCGTTTCTTGCCAATCTCTAAGCAAACCTTCAGCAATCTGCCCTTTGCTGTAATGGAATTGTAAGAAAGCTTCATTGTTGATTCTGAGAGATCTTTCTGATGGCATAGCTCATTAATATTATCGGTGAAACCAGAGTATTCATCTGCGCTAATTTCATTTGCTCTAAATTGCTCACACGTCAGACGAAGTAAAAAACTTTGCACTAATTCACCTTGTAATATGGAACCACGAGTCCGTTGGACATTAATTACTTCTTTGATCATGGATTCACATGCCTGTGCCCATTCAAATGTTGGGTAATAACCGAGGAAGCTACGGCAAATTCGCTGACCTGATCTTATCCACAACTCTTTGGCCACATAGCCACGCCTTATGTTGTCAAGTAATTTATCCATGGTGTTTTCCATAAACTGAATTTTAGATTGCCTTTTGTGTATTACATGCCTCTGCTCTCCGGATACATCAACCGCACACCTCGAAACTCCTTTGCGCCGCAAGCACAGGGGACATGATGATTGCAAGAAGAGCAAACAATTCGCCCACATTTTTTGCACAGGCGTCCGACACCTTCACGGCCACTCTCCAAAGCTTTGCGGTCAAGCATTACTGAGCCTGGCTGTGAGAAATAAGAGGCCATCGGGGGACCGATCTTGAGTCCTCGACTGCAATGTTCGCATCGACTGGACCTGAAGTTTATTCGCATTGGCAGGTACATAGCTGCCGCAATAAGCAAACCTATGATTCCTCCTATTAGTGAAAACACCTTTCCGCCTTTAAACCAGCCAAATATCAATCCTAGGATCAGCAGGTTCGTAGCTAATGTGTAATATAAACTGTCGGGAAAACTTTTTGCACCGCCACGACTGACATTAGGAGAGAAGGGAGATGCTGTACTGGAGTCTTGGTATTTAGCGCTACTAATGAACTGCGATAGATTTGATTTCAGCTTTCCTATCAATTCATCGTTGGGATCCACTGCAAGGTATTCATCCACGAAGGTTACGGCAGGTTCAACTATAAACATACACTCAGTGAGATCACCTCCCTGAGACGACTTCTCCATGACCAGCATGGCATCAGAGGCAATTCTCATCGTCAGTGCTCCGAATTCGTAAACGGCGATTTGCCAATCCTCTCGAAGAATTCGCCAATTCCGAAGTTTATTTTGTTCATTGCGGTTTGCCAACAGCAGATGCCAGGTAGCTGCGCCACACCCGTAACGACCGATGTCGGTCTTGGGGTCATTCCGATTGTAATAGCTCATAGCAACATGCTGGAGCATATCTGACCAAGGCAGGCCTTCATCACGAGCATTGAGAAATTTCGGAACCTGACCACGAAGAATGTCGTTAGTAGGCTGAAGTTCTCGAAGTTGGCGACTCCAATCTTCATACTCTTCGTAGGATAGGGACAGGAGCATAAGATTTTCGCAACTATTCCCCAAGATGGTACTGACAACATCATTATTGACAGGTACCTGGCCACTCTTGGCAATGCGTATTGCTTCCAGAAACAGTTCGCGAGCTGCCTGACCGTTTCCAACCTGCGACCACTGAATAGCACCAAGATTATAAGTGCAAATAAGTGATTGAATGGGATGAGTGGATGCATCGTTAGCTTCCTGTAGGACAGCCAATGCTGAGCGGAACCGATTCTTGTCAGACAAATCTACCGCGACATCAATGGGAGTACTTTTATTGTTCATTATTCCCCTCCAAAAAACATGAATATAATTGGTTCCTGCCCGAAATTATCATTGCTAGAGAGCCGAGGGCGGACCTACGGGCGAGGTCTGTGAAGGGGATTGTCGGGGTTATCGCAACGATAACCTTCATCAGCTTCAGATCCAGTACAACACAGATCCCATCTCCGCAGAGTATCTGAAGCATTTCTCCACCCGAAGAAATGCTTATCCGATGAATCTTGTCTACTGGTGCCTTCCAGGGGAGTTGGCATTCAGTTTCGTGTAAAAGCTGATCGAAAGTCCCTACTAAAAATGCAATGGGATATTTTTTGCTATTTTGGACGACGAGGACTAACTGTCTAGTCACCTCATCAAAATCCAAAGCCTGGATGTGCCCCTCACTTTTTTTAAAGATTCGTTGTCCAACCAGCTTGAGGCCAAATATACCGCGTTGGTAGACCACCAAAGCATGTGCCGTGTCCTCACCATTTTCATGATGCCAATAGCACTGTCCGAACCAGATCAGGTATTTTCCTGTGCATAAGAGGTTGGCCCCACTTGCTCCGCGCAGGTCAAGAGTGGTTTCAATGCGGCACTTCCCATTAGGCTCAAGACGATGAATACGTCCCATGCGATCAGCCAACCAGAACCCTCCATTTTTATCTCCTGCTACTGAAGTAATCCCCATCGGCACATTGGCACACGCCTCATTCCGGAAGTGTTTCAGATCAATTTTGATACTGCCGTCGCTATGAGATGCGAGCAAAAAGTAGTGACCATCGGTATCACAGACAGGATACAGAGGAATCCCCCTGTTATCAGCTACAAAGGTCTGGACTCCATGATCAATGTCAACGAGCCATGCCCCGTTATCCCGTTTTTGCAGAACAAGCGCCCTATCAGAAAGTTGTATCACCGCGTATAGTTGAGGGGGTACGCTAACAGACTTTGCATACACGGGACGAAAGCATGTTACGCCAACATCTGTCACAGTTGCGAGGAGACCGTCATTAAGGGGCACAAGCTGCCACGTGGTAATTCGCAGGTTGCTGGGATAAACGGACTCGTCTCCGACAAAGCGAGTCTTGATGGGCGCACCGTCGTCAGGACACCAGATATGTAAACCTCCCGATGATGAAGACCATACAAACGAGTCATTATACCAGGCAAACTGAAGCACATTTTCCTCGATGTGCATCTCACTCAGCAAGGAAAACTGCCGGTTAACGTCGTAACAGCTTAAACGACGATCAGACCACGAAACAGCCACGACCGAGTCACTACAAGTACAAAGCTGAATTGGATGAACACGGTCATGACGAATAACCATCCTAGCATCGGTTGAGTCAAATATTATAATGCCTCCGGATGAACCGAAACGCAGGCCTGCAATAAGTAGCTCCTCCAAAAACACAATGCCTGAAAGCTCTCCTACGACAGAGGGAGGGAGTGGTAGCCTGTGATGCATAGGCGGAACCGATCCACAGGAAAGCCGAGAAAAGGCAGTCTCGTCAGGCTGAAAAAACAGCTCACTGCCACGCCAAACCATAACCGGTGCATCCAGTTCGGGAATATGGTAAGACACTGTTCTGATTATCGACTGCGCAACCAGCAAGCTGTGATCATTCAATGATATAAGGATCACATCAGCCTCACCAATATCGTAAGCGATGACAAGATAACGTGCATCAGCACTTGCAAACAGGGCTAAAGGGCGATTATTACGTCGGACAATAAGTACTTGGGGAACAGGTTCTATGCTGTGCAAGTGGACGAAAACAATTTCGCCAAGATTTTTCACTCTAAAGACGATTCCGGCTTCAGTTGCAAATGTAACGGCACTACTTCTGTTGAACTCCAACTTCCGCAGAACCTCAATAGTCGCCACCCGGTCGGACTCCAACTGAGGTGTGGAGATCGGAACTCGTTCGGTTCTCAACCAGGGTTTTTTCCACCTACCTTGGGCAACGAGTTTCTGTGCCGCTGAGCGAACCACCTGTCGCCCTTCATGATGGGCTAATGAAAATAATGCAGATGGAAATTTCATCAACTTCTCATGGTGTAGCTGGAGAAAAACCTTGAAACTTTCTGTCGACTCATCCATATGGTTCCCCAACAAGCTGAAATCATCAATCAATGAGACAACAGTATCCGCAGAACAACGGGCATCAAGATATCGCATGTCTTGCAGCAATTCCGACACCACCAAATGTTGCTCACTTGAACTGATCTGAAAAGGGAGTTCAGACAGGGCGTGAACTTCGCCGGCGAACGAATTGTCCTTCAACGGGTCGGCTTTATTGTAAAAATAGGTAGCCAAATGCTTATGAGTTTCCAGTTTTCCTGATTTTATATTATTGAAGTACTCCCCGTTAACAGCCTTCGCCAAATGCTGATGATAGAAGTCCAACTGCGTGCCACGGAATTGTAGGTAGGGGCGCAACTGGCGCAGGATCGGGAACAAGTCGCTGGTGCTATCCTCGATGCTAACTTTTTCCCCTTCAAATAGGTCCAGCAGTTCACGCTCTGAAAGCCCGCGCCGTGCGCAGGAAAGCAGCGTGAGCACGCCCTTGACCGTATCCGAGTTGAAGTCTTCCCTGAGCCGCTGGATCACCTGCTGGAATATTGCCGTCAGCGTGTCGCCGGTATGTGGCAGTACAGCAATTTTCCTGTCCAGTTCATCAAAAGAGCCGAAGCCGCGCAGCTCTTCTAGAGCGACAAGAAGAAACAGAGGATTCTTAGTCGCAGGATTTCTGAGGAGAGTTTCAATCTGGGTCTCGTCCAGGGTCTTGGCAGCCACCGACGGAACTTCCCGGATAACATGTAACCGCTCCTTAGGATCAAGATCGCCAACTTCGATGACATGTGGCTTCCTGCTGAGCATTGCAGCAAGCGCCGGCTGTTCTTTGTAAGTTCGATCGGTGTCATCAATGCAACTGACTACCAGCCGCACCTGTGGTGGAATCCGTGTCGGTAGCCAGTATAGTAAATGGGCATTGTCGGTTTCATCAAGCTGATTGAGCGCATCCAAAACGAGCACGACTCGGCATTCGGTAGGTACCTTCTCGATAATATCACGGAACTGATCGGAAAGCTCACGGACATCCTGCTTGATCTCGTCTCCCAGTTTAAGTGCGTCCTTCAATTCCATACATAGATGACGCAGCATTTCACGCAGGCTTGTAGAACGCGGACTGGCACCAATACAGTGGGTAATAACTATTTCGTTATTTCGTGCCCGTTTCCAAATTCCTACAAATCGTGCCAGCAAAGCCGATTTCCCGCTACCTGACGACCCGGTAACAAGACATGTTTGAGTTATGTCAGCTTTCACATAATCAGCCAACTGATTGCGGAGGCTTTTGCGCCGCACATAGACGCGAGTGCGACGTTCAATGAACTGCTCGTGGAAGTCACGCTCCTCGGCCAGTTCATCCCGCGTTTCCGTGCGGACGACAGTGAGATGCTCCTGCAACTCCGTTGTATTGAGAATCGCCTGCTCCAGCTTCTCAATAATCCAGTCTCCGAATATCTTCAGACCGTCCAGTCTCCCAGATGTTTTTGAAACCGGATCAGGTATTGTAGGGTTCCACTCGCAGGGGTAGTCTTTCAGCAACGGCATCGAAGGTAACAGATTTTGGATCTGTTCCTTGAGTTTCATGAGTTGCATAGAGCGCTTCTCGGCTCGGCGTTTAGCCTCCTCTGGTCCAAATTCGATTATCTCCTCGTCAGTTGGACCTTCCACATAGATCCTATTCTGTTGCTCGTCATCGATTGCTTCAATAAAACGGTCGGAGCGGAGACAGAAAATGGCGCGGCCATGCATTGCCGGGTCATTTAGGACGCCATGGATTATTTCCAGTTCCGTCACCGACTTGCCAGTGAGGTCTTGTGTCCAGCCATATCTCTTGCCCACTTCCACCGGAAATTTAGTCGGTACCCATCCATAGCGCCCACCCAGAAGGCCGAGGAAGAACGGACGGCATTCGTCGATCTGTTGTAAACAGAACCCTAGAACCAGATCGTTATCAGACTGCTCTTTGGTAATGCCCCAACGCAGGTCGATATCCACTAGATGAATCCGGTGCGGATCCAGCTTTTGCCGTAACGCGGGGAAGACGCGTTTTACCAGATAATCCCGCTCTGCCTGCATGTCACGGAACGTGCTGCTGATAAAGACGCGGACGGTTTTCCAGGTGCTCCTCATCGATAAGACTCCATTTTGCTAAGCAAGTAAACTATCCAGCTCCAACGTCTGTTTCTCCGCATCCTAAGCCGATCTCATGTCATGACCAACACTTCTCCCACCTTTTCGGCAAACCGTATTGTGATCTACAAACCATCAATCATCCCTACCGAAACGGAAATGGTCTCGGCGGCAGTTCCGCACGATTTCCGGTTAGCACGTATCCCAGCCGAGTATAGATCTCATCCTTGAATTCCCAATTCTGATCATCATGACGTTGCGTATGTTCGAGGGCATGAGCAACGATCTTTGGTGAAAAGGGAACAAACATCACTCCCTTGTTTCGTAGAACTGGCGGGCAGGTTTCCTCGTTGATGCGTCTCCAACCATCAAGATTCACTCCAATTATGCGGCACCCTTTTTCGAGAGCAACTTCAGCTTCCCACCTGACATAGTTGTACTTGTATCGCGTGTCAGCACCGATGAGCTGAATGAATGTACCTGCCATCTGGATACGAGAACGGCATTTGCTCTTTATGTATGCCTCATCCTCCGACCTGATTTCGTTCTGTAGTTGACAGTCGCAGAAGTCGAAAACTATGTCTTCATGCGCCTTCCAAGCCAGCATCAAATGATAGGCTTTTATATCAGCACTGCTGAATCCGACGAATGTTCGAGAAAGTGACATTAATGTTCTCCTATACTGACATTGGTGTGACTAAAGTTGTCAACAGTGCGAATGAGAGAAAAATGGGTTACTCCAGCGGTAACGATACTGCGGCGCGCCATACTGGAAAGGCGTCGAGTTTCTCAAGATTTGCCTTTTCGCTAAGGGCAGCAACAAGAGCTGAGAGCAGTGAATAATCGTCATCGCTCAATCGAGATTTCAGGTGGTCAACGAATGGTTTCATGGTCCACCCCATATAAGTTCCGCATAAGTTCCGCAATAGCTTATCAAGCACATTTTCAACAATCTTCACGCTGCACCATGTCTCATCTGTATCCATCAGTTCAATGTGCATCCTTCAGATAATCATCCATGTTTCTCGCTTGCTGGACGTATAATTACTCGAGAAGAAACGTATGGTTAGCGCTGTTAGTCACCAACCGTCATAATCAGTAATATCTGTCGACATATTTGTTTCTATTTCATCCACTTGCATCCCGGTTCCGACGCTGGTTGTTTTGAAAATATATCTATAGCAACCTGCTAGTGCCCGTTCTTCATTCCATCTTTCCCATTCTCTTAGAGAAGCATATTCCCGATCAGAAATAACGCGCTTCATTCCAATCAATTCTTCATGTATATTGGCTTCTGGTTTTCGATCATAAGGGAAAATATACTGGAATCCTGAATATCTGAAAGGATCTGGATCATCGACATCCTGTTCCAGGATTAAATTGTTCACTTGTGATCTAATGTGCCATTTCTTTCCATTGTAAGGATGATAAACTTCAATTTCGCAAAATTCTCCATTCGGTACAAAGTGGAACTCGTGAATACCGGCACCGCCAATAAAACCGTAATTAGGAAGTATTTACCCCAGTTCCATGGCATGCTTCATAAGATCAAACTCGGACGGATAAATTTTTGATGGCTTTCCATCACAAGGTGAGCTCATGCCAGTTTCCATCTGGTTAATAAAAACTTGGCGATCGATATCTGCGACCCATTTTTTGCCGCCAAATAATTATGGCCACAGAAAATGAATTCAATCCTCTCACCTGTTTTTCTGGTATTGAACATAAAACCCTCTGTCCAACGGCTATGGCTCCGGTCTATAAAATAACAATAGTATTTCCTTCAATTTTAACCAAACAACCTGCATTTCACGCAATATTCTCCAACTCCGCATGCTCCATAAGCGCCAACCAATCGTGAGACTCCATGAGCATCAATTCCTCAATGCGCTCAAGGTAATGCCGGAATTCGGTAGAGTCCTTCGGCAAAGGTCGATTCATTATAAGTTCGAGGTGATGTGCCATACCGGCACTGCGGGAGGCAATACGAGACTGTTCAAGAAGTGAGCGATAGCCGTTCACCGCTGCACCAGCAGCCGGCAGGGTGACAGCAACGATAGAAAGCAGTTCCTCAACAAGGAGCGTTACACCTTCCACATGACAACCGGCAACCGCCCCGATGGCAAACAGGTGATGAATCACCGAAACAACAATGGCAAGCCCAAAACACCCCATCCCTAATTTTTTCAGGAGCTTGTTTCGAAGAGCTGCCGTCTGCGCTTTCTTCGTGTGATAACTGTGTTGCCCTGCCAGCCACCACTGCTGAATGAACGTTCCATACACTTGCAGCGGCGGTTCTTCCGGTCGCGCAATTTCCGGTAAACGGTAAAGGATTTCGCGATAAGCCAGTTCCACCCAACTCCGATTCCGTCGGTGGATAGTCTTCCCCTTTTCTGTGGCAAGAGGAACCTCACCGCAGGCAACGTAATAGAACGCCATCCGCAGTCGTTCTGACAAAACGCGATGTTCCAACCAAAAATGATGCACTCGGCCGTGAACAGCGCGATGGATCATTACATAGAGAGTTATAAGGAGCGCCAGCTCGATCATATAGCCCGGAAGTGAGAGATACGGCAGCTTGGCAAAAACAATAGCGCCGGCCATGAAGGCGACCGAGATAGTTGAAAAGAAGTAGGCTCGTTTGCCGGTAGAGAAGTAACGCCCTTGGTTTTTCCTGGCGATGAGAGAGGCGCGGCAGTAATTGGGGATAAGTCTCTCACGGACTAATTGTTTTAAATGGACTGGAATCTGTTCAACCGCAGATATTTTGGCAGGAGTGTCAGATGTTGATTTTAAGAGATCGGAAAATTCATTGTTACAGTAATCCGTCATCTGTTTCCTGCTAATCCGGAAGGCATTAAATTTATTCAACTCGGCAATGAAATCTGCCGGGAGAACGCCTTCATTTTCTAACGTTACACTGCCAGGATTGGCAGGAGTGAGGATAAACACCGGCTTACTCTTTTCTCGTGCCAATTTTACGATTGCCCCAGTGCCGCAATCACTCTGAGCCTCCTTACCGTCCCAGATGGCAATAAGAATATCGCACCGCTCCAGCGTCTCCTCACCAACATGGCGATAAGCATTGTGACGATAATCAGCATCATTGACTGTTCCATCACAGTCTGTACACGCAATTCGATGAGCATTGTCAAGAAGGTCGGCAAACTCTTGGCGAGATTTGGAAGTATGGAAATCGTTTTCATACTCCTCCCTTGGCATAGGGAGCAATGCCTCCAACTGTCCACCGCAATCCAGAACCGTATTAGCTACGAGTCTATCGGCTCCTTCCGCCAAGGGGGAAACTATAGTAAACGCAATTGGCGTATCAAAAGCTTTAGTCAACGCTTGTTGGGCGTCAGACGTAAAAGCTTCCACATATCTGCTGGATAGAATTGATTTTATATCATCACTCAAAGTATGAGATTCCGGCAGCGTACGGTGGCCAGTAACACCAAGACGAACACGGAAAGGTACCAAGTCGAAAAAAACTGGGGGCTGATCCATTCGATTTCACCATTATTATGTTAGGTTAATTGCTGGTTGACTATTTTTTGTCTGTAAGCAAATCCTTTTCAGCATTCTTTAATACAATAATTATCGCAATCTGCAAATATGTTAAAACAGAAGTACATGCAAAACGCGTGATAGTGATCGTAGTCGGTTTGTCAGTATCGCGGCCCCAGCTACTTGTAAACGGTAAACGCAATGCAATCAATAAGTAGCCTCAACGCAATCTGTCATATATGGCAGTTATGCAATTATACGACAGGTCCTTCTCACAGTTTTCCCTCCTTATCAATCCACACAATTCAGTTTCATTATTATAATCAGGCTCTTACACTCCTGGTTTTCTCACTATGGGTCTGGCGCGCTATTTGCTCAATATATTGATGTCATAACACAGACTTCGTACTGATCAGCAAAAGCCAAACAAAAAAGGAGAACGCGCCATGTTAGGAACAATTTTGATCGTCATCGTTATTTTGATGCTTCTGGGAGCGCTGCCCGCCTGGCCGCACAGCCGGCAGTGGGGGTACTACCCGAGTGGCGGACTTGGTCTTGTCTTTTTGGTGCTGATCATTCTGCTATTTATGGGCAGAATCTAAGGGGTCGCCAGACCTATAAAACAGATTCAAACGCAATTGATGCGTATGAACTATTCCAACGAGTCTGATAAAAAGGAGAATGTATTATGCGTAAATTAAATCGGATTATGGGATTCATGGCCGGCTGCGCACTGATAACTGCTTTAACGGGTTGCGCTGCAACGCCAAAACACGAAAGCACGGGCGAGTATGTCGATGACAGCGTCATCACAACCAAGGTGAAAGCGGCAATCTTTGACGAATCATCACTAAAAACACTGCAGATTAATGTCAAGACATACCAGGGGACAGTCCAGCTAAGCGGCTTTGTAGATTCCGCTCAGAGCGTCGCAAAAGCAGGTGAGGTTGCCCGAAGTGTTACAGCGGTTAAAACAGTAAAAAATGACCTGCTTGTAAAGTAGATGAAAAGGTAAAATGCAGGATGAAACCCGCTCCGGCGGGTTTTTTAAATACCGGAATTTTTTGTCGCACAGAACAATTATAATCAAGGAGCAATCCATGGAAATATTCAACAACATTCTTGTCATAAGCAGGATGAACGCGTACAGCCGAAAAGCAATAACAGTCGGCGTCTCACTCGCCCGTAAACACAACTCGAAACTCCATGTTCTGCACCTTGTCTCCAACCCTGTCGACCTGATGACAATGAACTCGTCGGGACTGTTTCCCGAGGTTCAATACACGAATTACTTCAACAGCCAGCAGGAAGCAAAAATACAGTTAGCCAAGGTTATCAAGCAAGAGCTGCGGCATGGGATTGCCATCCAGGAAATGGTCAGTGAACAGGATTCCGTCGAGGAAATTGTAAAGTAACCGTCAACTGCAGACCATCTTGAATGTGTAATAGAATTATGCTGGTGAGTTTTGCTTTTCGGCGAGCCAGTTGTCTGGAAGAAGTTGTTCAATACGCTTTGCTGGATGAGACATGATACGGCG
>JAQTZV010000018.1 GCA_028687585.1 Desulfuromonadaceae bacterium
GAAATGCCGCATCGCGGCAACTTCATGACTATGCACAAGATCGAAGGCAAACTCGACCCGGCCAGCTGCTACCGCTGCCACGGCAGAGCAAATAACGAACGCTGTGTAGCGTGCCATAAATAGGAGAGGTGAAAGATGCCCTCAATTACCGCTTTGACCAGAATGTTTTTCGTATCTGCAGTGTGCTGTGCCCTTTTTGCCTGCGGCAACACTAATAATCAGGCCCCGGCGTTAAGCAGCGTCAATAAGCATCCGGATACGTGGCTGACCGCCCACCGGGCGGCCTACCAGCAGAATCGTGATCAGTGCCGTGAATGCCACGGCTCGGAACTGAGGGGCGGCATCACCAAAGTTGACTGCTTCAACCAGGCCGGATTGGGCCAATGCCACGCTGACGGACACGGTCCGCGCGCAGTCATTCATCCGGTTCCTTTTAAGGGCACAACCAATCTCAATACGGCACATGGCGCCATGGCCAAAAAAGATTTGACCATCTGCCAGGATTGTCACGGAGAAACAGGTGGCGCCGGAAGTAATCCGCGCTTCAATTTTGTCTATAGCTCATTACCGGCCGGCTGTGAATCGTCAGGCTGCCATGCAGTAAAAATGGCGCATCCAAAGCCGTGGAAAGCGCACTCCTCATCCGGCAACCAGTCAAATGCCTGTGCCCTCTGTCATGGCGCCGGTTTTGAGGGAAGTGCCGGTAATAATTCACCGTCATGCAAAAGTTGCCATGCCGGACTCGTGGCAGGAGTAGCTCCGATAGCTGGTCAATGTGCTTCCTGCCATGGTAATCCCCCCAATGGAACGCTCACTCCGAACAGGGCCGGTTCACACGCCGCTCACCTTGCGCTTACCGCAATATCCGGAAACTGCGCCACCTGCCATACAGGGGGGGGAAGTGGATCAACGAATCACGCGACTACACTGACTATAGCGTTTGCTGCTGACTTCGGCTCAACGGCCTCGTTTAACGGTACTACCTGCAGCAACATATCCTGCCACGGTGGCCTGGTGTCACCAGTCTGGGGGACAAGTCTGGATGTAATTGCCAACTGCACCGGCTGTCACCAGTCAGCAGCGGCATATCCCGGTTATCATACCGGACAGCATTCCTTGCATCTGGCTAAGGGAGTTTTCTGCACTGACTGTCATGATATGACTATTCAGTCTGCTCATTTTGGCAATGTCACCACAAATATCTTTGAGACCCAGCCGAACACGACGTTGCGCAGCTATCTCAACTATAATACGACTGCTCAAAGCTGCATGGTAAGCAACCCGCCTCCACAGGGGGTGCAGTTCACCGGCTGTCACAGTGGCACAAAGAATTGGCCGTAAATGAATATACTTCCGCTACGCAGCACCACTAACCGTTCCCTAATCGGGGAGGACATAGTTATGACCGCTTCTCTGCACAGATTCATCTGTTATTCAGCTCTCTTGCTTGTGAGCTTGCTACCGTGTACGAACCCGGTATTTGCCGCCACCGCACCTGATGTTACAACGCTCACGTCTGTTTCATCGGGTCTCAGCACACCGGTTCGGCTCGCTGCTGACAGCAGCGGAGCCTTGTATGTGAGTGACCCGCGTGGAGGCGGCGTTGTCAAGTTTGCCAGCAACGGGAGCTATGCGGCTACGATTCCGGTAACTACCGGAATTCTTGGTATTGCGATTGCTTCAAATGGAAACATACTCGTCAGCCAGGGGAGTTCTGTTGCCGTGTATTCCTCTGGTGGTGTCAAGCAGAGCCAATTCGGAGTCTTTGGTAAAGCAAACGGTATCGCCGTAACAAAAACAGGTGATATTTTTGTTGTGGATAGCCGTAATAACAATGTCCAAGCCTTCAATGCCAACTACACGCCACGCAACGGTACTGCCAACAGCTTTGGCGGTGCCGGTACCACCACAGGCAAGTTCCTGCAGCCAACCGGCATTACCTACGAAAAAGCGGCCGATCAACTTGCGGTGACCGACACTCGTAACGGTCGGATCCAGTTTTTCTCACCAAGCGGTGTGTACCAGAAAAGTATCGGTTCTTTCGGCGCTGGACCGCTCAAATTCACCTCACCTCAATCCGTTTCCTTTGAATACGGTTCAGATCAATCACTTAAGAGAATCTATGTCGTCGATTCATATCAGAGTACGGTTCAGGTTATTGACGGGATTACCGGTGAATTTATCCGATATATCGGCGGCTACGGCGTCACTGAAGGTAAGCTGGTAACTCCCTCGGATATTCTCTTTGATAAAAACAGCCGACTTGTTGTCGCCAATGGCACCGGTAAACTTTCCCTTTTTGGTGTTGCCGATCCGGCAACCGGTCCGTATCTGCAAATAGATACCGTCCCCCAGGCAACCAACATTGCAACGCTGGCAATTTCAGGAACGACAACCGGCTCTTCGATATCAATCAGTTCAGGCACAGCAACCGGCACATCAATATCGATCAACGGTACCCTCTGGAATGGAAATATTGCCCTTGCTACCGGCGGTAACACCATCACTGTTGTCGCAACTGATGCAAAAGGGTTCGCCACTTCCAGAACGGTTCAGGTAACAGCTATTGCGCCAACCGCCAACCCGGTGAGATTGACCGTATCACCTGTTGCGTCACAGACATCACAATCAACCCTGGCTCTCTCCGGAACCGTCACCTCGGGCGGCAGTGTCACCGTGAACGGTGCGGCAGCAACTGTTACCGGAACCGGTTGGAGTACTACTGTTCCGCTCAGCAGTGGCGCCAACTCGCTCAATATAGCAGCCAGTAAATCCGGCATGGGGACCAGCACGGTGAACCTGTCCATAATCCTCGATACCAGCATACCGGTCATTGCCACACGCCTCCCCTCACCAGGCAGTGTTTTCAGCACTCCGATGCAGACGATTTCCGGCACCGTAAGTTCCTCAAGCGCCGTGACTATGATGCTCACCGTAAATGGGGTGACTCAGGCTGTTCCGGTCAGTGACGGAGTTTTTTCCCTTCCGCTTCTGCTCACGATCGGCAGCAACAGTATCACTGTTTCTGGGGTTGACTCTTATGGCTCCGCGAGCCAGCCGTTAGCCACTTCTGTTGTGTACGACCCGCAGTTCCCACAAATTACAGTATCATCTCCAGCCGCTGCCGTAAGCGGGACGGCACTGTATAAGCTGGCAGGGACAGTGACCGGCGGCAGCAGCGTTACGATAAACGGGATGCAGAATGCAACGGTCAGCGGAACGACCTGGAGTGCAGATGTGCAGCTCACCCCCGGCATGAACAGTTTTGAAGTCAAAGCAACGACTCCTTCCAATCTGTCTGCAACAGCAATGACGTCAGTAGCGTACTCACCAGGCGTACCTTCTCTCTCAATTACGTCGCCGGCAAAAGATTCACCGGTCGCAACAGCAAATTCCACCATTTTCGGGACAGCCTCTCCCGGCGCCACGGTTACCGCCCGGGTAAACGGCATTCCGGTATCGGTGGCAACTTCTGCTTCAGGAGCTTTCTCGATTGCCCTTCCTGTCATGACCTCGCGCGACGTCTACACGGTCACTGTAAGTGCCACAGACGCCGCCGGAGCAACATCAACCAGCTCCAGGTCTATTCTCTATGACCCGACTCCGCCGGTAATTACGACGGTGTCAACGTCTCCCATCAAGGTCACTGCGGCGGTATTGGCTGCTAAAGATAAAAACGGGCCGGTCGGCACAGTAATTTATTCAGGCGGAGTGGCTACTCTCGACCTGACCGGCGTTGTCTACGACCCGGTGACCCTCAATATCCAGGCTTTTTCACCTGCGGGTTTGAGCAGCAGGAATGGTGATATAACCCTTGATGGAGTGGTGGATATTTCCGATGCTCTCAAAGCCTTGAGGGTGCTGGCGGGACTTGATCCGCAACCGTCGTTTGAGCAGATGCTGCATGGTGATATCGGTCCTGCTGCTCATGGTGAAACAACTACAGATAACCAAATTCGTATGTCAGATGTCGTCGTTATTCTGGAAAAAATTATCGGTTTGTCGTCGTGGTAACAATAAACTCGGCGCCATGCAACGGAGTTTCTATGAGAAAAATATGTTCCGGTATTTCATTGTTTGCCCTTTGTATCTTTCTTCAGGCATGTGGAGGCGGGGGAGGCGAAAGTGTTGTGCCTCGTGCGCAGAAAACGGCCATCGTTGAGTTTGCAACATTTACAACCAATACCAATGCAAATGCCCTGACAGAGGGGGTAACCATGTCAGCCAGGCTTCCCGAAGGAGTTACCGTAGCCACTGACCAGGGCAGCAGTATCACAATCAGCGGGGCTCTGGTTGGTGTTCACAACTTCCTGATATCTTTTCCTACGTATGCTTCGGCAACGAATGAAGTAACATTCTACGCAACAAACGTGAGCAACACCGCTGCGAACGTTGTCTTTGCCAGACTTATATGCGATGTCAAGCCGGGGTACACGTTGAGTGCCGCGCAATTCTCATCAATTACTCCAACAGTATTTGAGCCGATAGGACCTGGAGGATCGGATCTTAAACAGGTGAGCCCGCCCGTCCTCCCGAATATTTCCGTCACTTTTGGATATTAATACCATGCATCGTTTAACATCATGGATTACACCCATAGACCGTTTGTTGTTCATGTTGTTCAGGAGTCAACTATGAAGAAATCGACATCATTTGCTCTGATTGTTTTGGTACAGGCTCTGCTGCTTACTGTTGGCGCGTTTGCAGCAACAACGGTCTCCCCGCCACATTACGATGAAGCTGCCGGTCTTGTATGTTCGACCTGCCATACAAGTCATCTCACCCTTGGCAGTACCGGCTATAACAACGTATGCCTGACCTGCCATCGCCCCGGCGATCCTGCCGCCGGCAGCAAACCGATCACCCTGGCTGATGCTGCAGATCCTTTTGACGGCCACTCAACAGACGGTATCTCCAAAACGTATCAGACTTCACACCGTTGGGACGGCTCTACCACAAACCCTCAAGCAGGGGCTCGGCCTCCCGTTCAGGCGCAAATGACGACCTCCGGCCTGCTTTCACGAACCGGTGGACAACTGGCATGCGTCAGCTGTCACAATCAGCATTCCAATGCCAACGGCAAATTTTTACGTATGGCAAACGACCGGGATCAGATGTGTCTCGATTGTCACAGCAGCCGGAATACAACAGATCACACGAAAGGGACTCATCCGGTAGGGGTCGTATATGACGGTTCAAAAACCGGTTTCAAGCCAATTGCTGCCAACAGTGCAAATCCTTCTGCAGACCTTAATAACTATCTAAAGAACGGCACTGTTTCCTGCTCCACCTGCCATGGCGTCCACTTTACCGATTCACGCAGCAGTACGGTTGACGGCAGCAGTAAATTTGCCAATTTGAGCAGCGGGGACGGGTATATTCTGCGGGTAAGTCCTTATGGGAAAAGTGCCAGTGACCTAAATATCTGCACAAACTGCCATAACGGAAAAATGAATCACAATCTTTCTCTGCGGAGTGGAAAGCCTGCCGTACAGTGTAACCATTGTCATTCCGGCCATGTAGAATATGACCCAGCGGCAACAGGCAGTGAAACAACGCCAAATGTGTATCTCGTGCGCCGCTACCTTACGTACACAACTGCCGGGCGTATTAGCAAACGTATTATATACAACTCAACGACAACTAAAAATTTCTATAGTGCAAGTGGCGGAGGTGTTTGTCAGAGTTGCCATAATCCCCCCTTCGACCACCTGTCGGGCGGTGCCGTAGAACCCGGGCATTTAGATTGTGCCATGTGTCATAATCACAATGATCCAGCGGGATCTTTTAGTGTCGGCGCAGGCGGCTGTACCAGCTGTCACGGGCAACCTCCTTCGACAAGCGGTTCCGGCGGCCCTACCGGCAAAGCAGCGGGATATACAACCTTCAACGAATCATTGACGCCGCACGCAAGTCACGCGGGAGGTACACAATACAACTTTTCATGCTCTGAGTGTCATGCAGGAAATACTCATAACTCCGGAAGCACCTATACGGATGTCTTTAAATCGACTGTTGGCATAATAGCCGGGACTTCAGCTATCTATGCGTCACCCACATGCAGCAGTGTATATTGTCACAGCAGCGGGAGAGGGACATATAAAGGCGGTATCAATACGGTGGCCTGGGGAAATAATAAAGGTTCCATAATCGGTCAGACATCCGAATGCACTACCTGTCACGACACATCCACATACTCGACTTCCCATGACAAGCATATCACCGCTAACTCGTATGGCTGTGTCACCTGTCACGCAGCGACAGTCAGTGCTAATACCGTGTTGCTGGGTGCTGCCAAGCTTGCCGGAGGTGCGCATGTTAACGGCGCAAAGGATGTGACGTTTTCTGGGATAGCACCTGCAATTGGTACATCGTGCGCCACCGTCTGGTGCCATGGTGGTAATACACCCCTTATTCCGCAGAACAGTCCCGTCAGAACGGCACCGGTCTGGGGGACTCCATTCCCGACCACCTCTACATTAGGCAGCGGCGGTCCTGCCGGCACATCCGGCAGCGGCTACTGTGCCCAGTGCCACGGCTATCCGCCGCTGACCGCCAGCCATACCGGTAAAACTGCGGCAACCTGCGTCGGGTGTCATTCACATATCAACAGCGATGCCCTGACCTTCAGTGACAAAACCAAGCATATAAATGGGACAATTGATGCGAGCGGCGGCCATGTCTTCCCGTACTCCGGTTCTCTGCATCTGAGCGCTGCCGGTACGACACCATGGTCTAGCTGCACCGGTTGCCACAGCAACACAGCGGGTAGTTACCCGGTTGCCGCAGGAACGGCGCCAAATTGCCAGGCCTGCCACATCGGCGGTCTGAAAGCGCCATCCGGCACGTCATCCTGCTATGACTGTCACGGCGCAACGGCAACCAACGGCCTGCCAACCGGCACATCATTCCCGAATATCGCCGGCTCACATGCGGTGCATGCGGCAGTCACTTCCGCCTGCACCACCTGCCACAACGGCGGCGGTAATGGGGTCGTTACCCATGGCTCCAGCAACCGGACTGCGGCGACTGCAGCCAGCGTTACCGTCGCCTTCACCGGTCAGGGTGCAAGCCCTGCCTGGACATTGGCAACCAACACATGTTCCGCAACCTACTGCCACGGCCAGGGTGCACCAACCTGGGGTGCCACCACTGCCGCCCCGGTCAACGGTTTCCCCTACTCAGCCACTCAATGTGAGAAATGTCACGGTTCAGCCGCGACCAACCCGTTCTACTCAACCGCAATTCCGAAAGTGACCGCCAACACGGACGCCCATACCGGCGCCCATAGCGACCACCTCTCCGGAACCAAAAACATCAGCAGCGCCATCGCCTGCCTTGAATGCCATGCCGTTCCGGCGACGGTAACCGCTGCCGGTCATATGGACGGCACCACGCTGGTCGCCTTTAACGGCACACTGGCAAAATCGAATACAACAACTGCGACCACCTGTGCCACCACCTGGTGCCACGGCGGCAATACAACGCTTATCCCGCAGAACAGCCCGGCACGAACCGCACCGGTCTGGGGAACCCGCTTCCCGACCACCTCCACATTAGGCAGCGGCGGCCCTGCCGGCACATCCGGCAGCGGCTACTGTGCCCAGTGCCACGGCTATCCGCCGTTGACCGCCAGCCATACCGGTAAAACTGCGGCAACCTGCGTAGGGTGTCATTCACATATCAACAGCGATGCCCTGACCTTCAGTGACAAAACCAAGCATATAAATGGGACAATTGATGCGAGCGGCGGCCATGTCTTCCCGTACTCCGGTTCTCTGCATCTGAGCGCTGCCGGTACGACACCATGGTCTAGCTGCACCGGTTGCCACAGCAACACAGCGGGTAGTTACCCGGTTGCCGCAGGAACGGCGCCAAATTGCCAGGCCTGCCACATCGGCGGTCTGAAAGCGCCATCCGGCACGTCATCCTGCTATGACTGTCACGGCGCAACGGCAACCAACGGCCTGCCAACCGGCACATCATTCCCGAATATCGCCGGCTCACATGCGGTGCATGCGGCAGTCACTTCCGCCTGCACCACCTGCCACAACGGCGGCGGTAATGGGGTCGTTACCCATGGCTCCAGCAACCGGACTGCGGCGACTGCAGCCAGCGTTACCGTCGCCTTCACCGGTCAGGGTGCAAGCCCTGCCTGGACATTGGCAACCAACACATGTTCCGCAACCTACTGCCACGGCCAGGGTGCACCAACCTGGGGTGCCACCACTGCCGCCCCGGTCAACGGTTTCCCCTACTCAGCCACTCAATGTGAGAAATGTCACGGTTCAGCCGCGACCAACCCGTTCTACTCAACCGCAATTCCGAAAGTGACCGCCAACACGGACGCCCATACCGGCGCCCATAGCGACCACCTCTCCGGAACCAAAAACATCAGCAGCGCCATCGCCTGCCTTGAATGCCATGCCGTTCCGGCGACGGTAACCGCTGCCGGTCATATGGACGGCACCACGCTGGTCGCCTTTAACGGCACACTGGCAAAATCGAATACAACAACTGCGACCACCTGTGCCACCACCTGGTGCCACGGCGGCAATACAACGCTTATCCCGCAGAACAGCCCGGCACGAACCGCACCGGTCTGGGGAACCCGCTTCCCGACCACCTCCACATTAGGCAGCGGCGGCCCTGCCGGCACATCCGGCAGCGGCTACTGTGCCCAGTGCCACGGCTATCCGCCGCTGACCGCCAGCCATACCGGTAAAATTGCGGCAACCTGCGTCGGGTGTCATTCACATATCAACAGCGACGGACTGACATTCAACGACAAGACCAAACATATTGATGGTGCTTTGCAGGCAGCCGGTGGAAACTGCAACAGTTGTCATGATTACGACAGTGTCGGGTCCGTGTGGAGTGGTGCACCGACCAACCGTTATACAACAACCGGCACGTGGGGTATGAATGCCATTTCCGCCGGCAATACCGGCTGGGGTGCACATGCTAAACACATCAACTACATCAAGGCACGACTCAACATAAGTACCCCGCTTGACCCGCTTAACCAGACTTTTGGAGTAGCCAATCCCAAGTATGTTTGTGGCACCTGCCACACGGTGAACGCTGCCAATCATAACGATGCAAACCGCAGCATCAACTTTAACGATGGCGGCAATATGTTGGCTCCAAGTAACGCAGCCCAGCAATCGTTGTTATACGTGACGGGAACCAACCCGGGATATGATACTATCGCTCGGACGTGCTCAAACTTAAGTTGTCACTATTTCACTTCACCAGCCTGGTCTAATTGACGTACTTTTGTGCGGGAGGATTATTAATATGGGGAAAATAATCAATAGAAAATTGAATGGAATTGGCTGGTGTATGAAAACCAGTATAGTTCTGTTTCTTGTCCTTGCAATGTCGGTGTTCTCTTACCAAGGGTGGTATAACCCGGCAAAAGCGCTTGCGGCTACAGATACATACTCTACAGCGGGAACGTTTACTTGGGTTGCACCTGCTGGTGTGACTTCAGTAACTGTTCAGGCTTGGGGTGGTGGTGGTGGTGGTGGTCGTGGTGGTAGTACTAATAACACTAGAGGTGGTGGTGGCGCCGGAGGGCAATTTGCCTCTTCAACAGTTACTGTAGTTCCTGGAAATTCATATGCCATCGTTGTAGGTTCCGGTGGTGCCGGTGGAACAACGAGCAACACTGCTGCGGCTTCTGGGGGGAGCTCAACATTTGCATCAACCGTAGTGGTTGCAAGAGGAGGTGCTGGGGGTGTAGGCACTAATGGAGCTGGTGGGGTTGGCTCTGTGACCGGTGGAGTTGGAACCATTCTTTTTGCAGGAGGTTCTGGTTCTGCAGGTGCAAATACTACAGGAGGTGCTGGTGGTGGTGGGGCAGGAAGCACCGGTAGTGGTGGTTCTGCATCAGGCAGCTCAGCAGGTGTTGGAACTTCTGTTGGTGGAGGCAATGGAGCAGCTGGCCTCCCTGCTTCTCCTCAAGCGGTCGGTTTGTCAGGTGTCTCCGCTGGTGGTGGCGGCGGCGGTGGGTTTCGAATAAGCACGAGCCGAAATGGAGGGACAGGTGCTGAGGGAAAGGTAATTATTACCTACGCTGGAGGCGTTGCTCCTGGTGGAAGTATTACCACGTGCGGTGGCTGCCACGGTCACCCCGCCGGACCCAATCTGCTGGTTGATGCTAATCGCGCTGCCTCTGCAGGCACCTTTCAGGGGTCGCATCAGGGACATGCACCCCTGGCTGCTGATTGCACAAAATGCCACACAAATCCGACCCGGATGGATCACGCAAGTGGCGCAATTGAAGTGGCAATAAGCGCTGGCGGAACATATTCAAAGGCATCGCCGATAACAATTTCTACCAGCCCGACACTCACTGGCGGCACGTGCAGCAGCACCACTTGTCACGGGTCATCAAGTCCGACGTGGGGCACCAGCACAACCAGTGCTACCTGCACCAAGTGTCACGGAGTTAGTGGAACATCGTCAGCACAATATACTGCAGATACAAAAACGGCTGCACCAGGATATGTAAGTACTGCCCCAGTCGGTACCGGCCGTTCAACAAGCGGTGCAACCGTTGCGACTGATACTAAGGTTGGCGCACATGATACCCATCTGCGGGGTTTGAATACTATTTCTAACCCGATTGCCTGTACGGAATGCCATGCAAACGTAAATACCACCAGCGCGTCTTTTACCGGTCACATGGATGGCGCTGGTTCATTAAATTTTGGAACACTTGCTACCAGCGGTACCGGTACCGCACCCAGTTATAACGCAACTACCGTCACCTGCTCCAACATCTATTGTCACTATGGCAGAGACACTTACGCCCCTCCCGCTACAGCAAATGGAGCCGTAGTCTGGAACAATACCGGTTACCTGACCGGTGCTAAAACCCTTCTGGGCGACTGCAGTAAATGTCATGCGTCGCCGCCGCTGACAACGGGAACCCATGCCGGCGTTGCTCTTATTAGTGACTGCAATAATTGCCATAGTCATGTGAATGTCGATGGAACTTTCAACAATCCAGCTTTGCATATAAACGGGACTGTAGAGGCAAGCGGCGATTGTATTTCCTGCCATGCCGCAGTGGTAAATTCACCTATTGCTGCCGCGTTAAACGCTGCGGTAACAACGCGTCCTGCCATTGTACCGAGTTTTTCACTCGCATCGAAACACATCCGTTCCAGAGGCACTGCCGTTACCAACAACGACTGCTGCGTTTGCCATATGGAAGGCGACGTCGCCACGGGATCACCCAACGGTACCTATCATAAAAACGGCTACGTTGAACTTCGTGACCCGGATACCGGTTTGACTATCAAGGGCGTGACACACAGCGGCACTACCACAGCAGCAGGCACCTACACCAGTACGGGTACTGACGCCAAGCCGATCCGCTTCAGTCGTAACCTCGGCAGTGCCACTATCGAAGCTGATACCGCAGCCATCATGATCAACCAATGCCTGAAATGTCATGATGCAGACGGTGCACTCAGCTCCTCGGCTCAAGTCGCCGGTGGTAGCGCCTTGAAACCATTTGCCGGCACAGTCAGCGCCAACCCGAGTGGTGGCGTACTTAACGTTGCCGCACAGTTTGCTTCGACCAACAAATCATTCCATCCGGTTCTGGTACGCCAGAACAGCGGCTATACCAACACCGGAGGCACACGAATGGTCACCCCGTGGAATGGTGTCACCAAGACAGCGACCACAACAACATACGGTCCGCTGATCACCTGCTGGGACTGCCATGCACCGAACGGTTCAACCGCGGCTACCATTCTGACCTCTTCCGGTATCCACGGTGGAGCCGTTAACGGAACCGATGCTGTGCCTCTGCGCGGTAACGTCTATGTAAATGCGGCAACCACGACAGGCAACTTGTGTCTTAATTGCCATGTATCACCAACCGGTTCAAACCATGGTACCGGTTCCGCAATTACCTCCAGCACAGATGGTGGCATGACGTATTTTGGAAACCGCTGCTACTTCTGCCATGCATCAGATGTCAGTCGTACTCGACCATGGGGGGCAGGTGATGCGCATGGGTATAATGCGCGTGGTGGTGTTATCGGTAACAACCAGGCGTTCCCTGCCGTTAACAATGGGTATGCATTTATCCGCAGTGAAGGCTGGTACAACGGTACAGGCGTACAGTCCATACGCAGCATTGGTGCTACCACATACACTCCGACCTGCGGAGGCAGGGTTACTACCGGTGGTGGTGCTGGTGCCTGCAGCCGTGGCAGCATGGGCGGCTACACTCCGGGCGGCGTCTATTAACACTGCCGAACGTGTTGATTAACGAATGAGCCCCGCCTGTACAGGCGGGGCTCATTCGTTTGCTTGTTTATTGCGCAAATTCTGCCTGTTGTAAGAAACAGGCATCACACATATTTTGCTGTTGGTGTAAAAATATCGATAATGCTTTCAGATCGGCTTCACGTTTTTACCCAAGCTTCACCGTCTTGTACAAAAAATTCTTGAATCGGAACAGCTGCCGTTGTTCTTCCTCCTTCTCCAAACCTCCAGAAAGCGCCTTCAGATACCGCGCCACCGCAGGCATCGTTTTCCCGGCTTTGGCTCGTGCTTTCTCTATAACCAAGCGCACCGTTTCCCGTGAAATATCATTACGGGAGAACGGCTCATACACGTCCGCCCAGAAATCCCCGCCCGCTTCGATCCGGTCAATAATTTCACCGGCCCGTCTCTGATCCAGGTCATGCGTCGCTGATGACGGTGTGCGCTCTTCCAGGCGCACGGTGCCGGCTATCGCCTCGCTGATCGCTTCACCGGTTATGACGTTCTTACGCCTGAAAAACAGCGCCCGCAGCAGGATACTCCGTAGCTCCCGGATGTTACCCTTGTAGCTGTGGCGCATGAGAATTTCTTTTGCCTCTTTGGCCAGGTATGGCGGTGTCTCCCCGGTATCATTTTCGGCACGATAGGTACGGTAAAGTTTACCCAGAAAGTGAACGGAGAGGTCGGGAATGTCTTCGCGGCGCTCGTTGAGTGACGGCAGGCGTATAGAAAGCTCGGAAAGACGATGGTAAAGATCCTCGCGGAAGCGACCGGTAGCGATCTCGTCGGCGAGGTTTTTGTTGGTTGCTGCCACCAGCAGCACTCTGCTGTAGCGCTCGGTATTTTCTCCGAGCCGCATGAAACCGCCGTTATCCAGAAAGCGGAGCAGCTGTACCTGGGTTTTAGGATCGGCATCACCAATTTCGTCCAGAAAAACGATGCCGCCGATGTTCTCCTCCAGAATTCCGCGGCGATCCGTATATGCCCCGGTAAAAGCACCTTTTTTATGTCCGAACAGCTCCGAATAGGTCAGGTCGCCCGAATACGCGGCAATATTTGTTTTCTTGACCGGCAGCTCTCCTTTGGGATTGATATTCCGGCGATACAGTTCGTTAAGCGTATTGTAGAGGTTGTTGAAGAAAAATTCCTTGCCGGAGCCGGTTTGACCGGTTACCAGAATTGACGGGAGCCCGATGGTCGCCTCCTGCAGAATATTGCGCGACCAGAAGACAACACGATTGAAGAGCGGCGGCGAGACCGTGTTGATAAAATCTACGACCTCCTGCGATTTCTGACTGTTGCCGATGATATTCCCAAGACGATATGAGGAAACGTGGGGATCTTTGTAGGCAACATCTGTGGTAAGACGGTTTACCTCTCCCTGAAGGCGCTCGATGCGCTGTAGATCTGATATGTGGCGTGCCGTCAGCGTACCGATGATCTGCAGAATTCGGCGATGCTCCTCACGGAAGTAGTCGTACTGCAGTGAGTTCAGGCAGATTACCGCGATAACTTCGTTATCACAAATAATCGGAACGGCGATTTCGCTCTTCAAAAGCGCACTCATAGAACGATGGAAACCGTCCCCCTGCAGTTCCGCCTCAACACGAGGCGTTATTTTCGACCGCTTGCTAAATGCGACGTATCCTGTCAGGCTTCGCTCTTCCTTTGGCAGATTAACACTCCCAACCTTAAGTGGCGGGATATACTTTTTCAGCCACTCTTTGTTTTTCGCGCCAGTTATCACGCCGTTTTCGTCCTCAACCACCAGCCATTTTATGCCGTCCCGTTCTGTTACAACGGCTATGCTGCCGGTGTCTGCACCAATCAGCTCTGTTGCCTTGGAAAGAACTCTGGTCAGAAACGGTTGCAGGCTCTCCGTCCGCTCATTCAGAAGATCGCTGATTTCAGAAAGCACCCGGATTTCAAGATGCTCTCCACCAACCTCACTGATAACTTTTTCGACCATTTCTGCATGCGTCTGCAACAGTCCCATCTCAAAATCGCTGAACTGGTATAAATCATGAGAATAGTAATTCAGCAGGCAGATTATGCGACGCGTTTCCGGATTGTAGCGGGGGACAACGTACAACGAACGAAGCTCCATTGATTCGGTCAGCGCCCGTTTCTGAAGGTTGTGCAGGGTCAGGTCGGCAATAAAAAGCGGCTTAAGCAGCCGTTCATCGGTAATAACGCCCTGATCGTTAATATAATTTGAAATCAGCGACATACCCTTGCGGAGATCCAGCGCACCCAGCTTGTCATACGTTTTTTTCAAATGTTCATCCACAGAAAAGCTGGCAAGATTTTCCAGAACTCCGGCAAAGCCTTCTTGATGAGTCGGTACCAGCACCGCCGCCAGAGAAACTTTTTCGATGAGCTTAACCGCCGACCTGACCATCATACCGGCCGCTTCACGCGCCTTGATCTCTTCAAGACGACGGGCAATTCCAACCTGCTGATGATAAATTCTGGCCTGATCAAGATGGTCTGCCACAATGCCGACCAGTTCAGCCAGCTGTACTTTCGCGTGATTGTCCAGCACCTCCCCCGGATGGTCCTGGTCAATGCAGAGCACACCTATCGATTTTCCAAGGCTGACGATCGGGATTATGTAGCTGGAGCGGAATTTGAAACGAAGCGCATATTCATGGTCCGGGGAGCTTTTGCTGGCATCGGTCAGTTTAAAATCTACCGGGAACTGGCTGACGAAGACGCTGGAAGTAATTGATTCCTTCGAAACAATGGGAAATGTTGACTCAACAGCATCTTTACTGTGAACTCCGGTGGCATGTACACAGGTAAGAGTACCCCGTGTCAGATCTTCCAGATAGACGCGGATCTGCTCACTTTTCGAAAGTTCCATTACATTTTCAGTCAGGGCGTATAGTAATTCGCCTAGATTTTCCTTACCATAGGAAGCAATTGCGCTCTGGAATTCTTTGACGCGGGGAGGTATCGGCATAATATCCCTTGTGTTGTGTCCAGGGTATGAACACAAATGAGTATGATTACTACACAGAGGGAATGTAGCGTGGGCGGTAGTCCAGGTCAAGCGGGAAGTGAGGGTGGTGTTGATGCTCCGGCAGGGAGCTGGAAACTACCCTTTGAGCACGTTCAATATTTTGTCGGCAACATCTTTACCGCTGATGTTGTAGGAACCTTCGGCCAGCTGCTGCCTGATAATGTTCAGGCGTTCACGACGTGCCTCATCCTCAGCCAACTGAACAGCCGTTGAGGATAGATCCACAGCGTCCGGGGGGCTTTCAGCAGCAGTTTGTGCCCCGGTGGTATGCGCGGCAGGCACTCCTGATCTCGCCGGTTCATTTTTTAATAACTCCATGTAATTTGACACCCGCTCATCAATTTTCATAACAGACTCCGTATCCTGCAGTGTTGCTTCTTCATCGGCAGAATCAGGATAATCTTTAGACGCAACCATGAACTGGGTATTTCAATTTTGGATCAAAGATGAAATTCAGCTTCGTCCACTTTTCGCAATGTCCCTCAGTGAAGTTCAACGGTCGCCTTTCTCACCAAGAGCAAAGACAGTGGGAGGTTTCAGGAAAAGAGAGGCAACCAGGCCAATGATGGCCACAATTGAAACAATGATTATAGACAGATGATAATTGCCGGTAACCCGCAGAGCAATCGAGCCGCAAATACCCCCCGCTGTACTGCCGAAGACACATAACCCCACCCACATACCCACAATTTTCCCATTGATATGCGGCGGATAATGCATCGAGATGAATGCCATGGCATTTGGTACGACCCATGCCTGGAAGAATCCCGCCACCACCAGACACAATGAAATATTGACTATGTTTCCATGTACCACCGGTCGTTAAATGCATTCAATACCCACATGAGACAAAAAACCACAAAAACACCAATCCACGCCACCGGTTGCTTAAAGGCCAATTTAAGATTGTCGGCACCTTCATGACCCATTTCATTTCTGCATCGCCTTCAGATACATTGCAGTAGCAAGCAACGCTGAAAGGAGTCCGCTAATGCCGCCGCTGATCGCGTTATTGACCGCATTTACCATCGGGTGGGCCGGCATGCCGACCAAGAAATATGTTACGACATAACTCATTCCAGCACTCATTACTGCTGCGGCACAGGCCCCTTTTATCCAGGCCCCCTTATCCAGTCTCATCGGTTGCGTAATCATAACGGTCTCCATTATTATTGTATTTGAGTCGCTTTTGCTCAGAACCATTTGTAGATGCAAAACCAGCCTTCCATCACCCAGAGAGGGATCTCCATTCTTTGACTCCTTTACATTGCCGTTGCGCTACGCAGGGACGGCCAGTACCCTGACAGATAGCAACTAACTCGGCCCCGCTCTCCGCCTTGATCGCGCTGAAACGGGCAACGATCTCATCATTGGCTTCGTTCCAGGATATCCGCTTCCAGTTATTCTCGCCACGTTTCCCCACTCGTTTGAGCGGATGCATCAACCGGTCGGGGTGATAGAGAAGTTCAGGAGATGCTGCTCCTTTGGGGAAGAGATATCCTTTACTGGTGAGACTGTCCGGGTCGCCGGTTACCTTTACGACCCGCTCCCCCTCCAGATGCACCAGTACCTGGAAAACACCATGACACATCCTGCATGACGAACGGACTATACGTTTATTTTCTGGCATTAATTTACATCATGACCTTATCGAATGTAGTAACCAACACCAACAAGGTAGTTATTCACTTTGCGCAATGAGGTATGCTTCGATTCAATTTTGTCAGTGACCGGGTTACGCCATTTATAGTCCAGAGAACCACGCCCCTTTGTCTTTACAATGGCAATCATTTTCTTGATGATTGGTTTACCTGTAGGATCCCTCAGGTCCAATGCATACGTTCCAACAAGACGAGGAGAGGCTCCGTGCGCGCGAAATCTTATATCTTTCAGATCAACGACAAATACGTAAAGATCATCCTGAACAAACTTACCATTCAAGTCATTGAAAGCTACAAAGGCATCAAGCGGATTTTCTTCAACTGCTCTCACCGCTTGTTCAAGTAATGAATTGGCCTGCTCAGAACTTGCTCGTGGAATGAAAAATCCGACAGCAATTATTCGGTCATCAACCTTTTGGAAGTAAGTAACCTTGCGCTCAACCTTCCCATCTGCTCGATTATGCCACCTATATTCCACCGTACCTGTACCGGGACCTTTCGCCGTATCGATCATCTCTCGAAAAAATGACTTGCCTGTAGCATCGAGCATGCTAGATACGTCTCTGCCGATTAACGCCGCTGAAGACCCGCCACTGGCAAGCATGTGTCCATTCATCCCAAGCACATAGACATAAAGATCACCGTTGATGAACTCACCTGAGCGAGAGAACGCCGCGAGGGCCCGGCCCTTGTTTTCTTTATAGTAATCAATCGCCTTAGCCAGGAGTGCCTTGGCGCGTCTAGCTTCGCCGCTTTCTTCTAAAACAGTTGCAGTCGCAGTCGTTTTTTCTGCGGCATACATCGTTGGGGACATCAGCAGAATAATCAGTGAGGAAAACATAAGAATCAGACGCAGCATGGATGATCTCCTTTGTGTCTCCTGAAAAGAACCTGCTATAAACTGACGATACTTTTTCAGGAGGTATTACTGTTATCAAATCGATCTGAAAGCGATCAAGCGAGCGAATCAACAAAGTCAGCGGCGCTCTCACCAGCTATCCTGCCGCTGTTGATGGCGAACCCCATGGTATTGCCCGGCATGATGAAGGTGTAACTGTCGGCATGGATGGAATTGGCGTCGGTACCGGCAGCATAGAGCCCTTGAATCACATTGAACGCATCATCCTGCACCTCCGCCTTGTGGTTGATCTTGATCCCGCCCAGACTGCCGAACCCGCTCGGCACCAGTTTTCCGGCGTAGAATTTTGCTTTCCTGATCGGCTTCAAATAAGCATAGTTCTTGTTGAAGAGGGCGTCGCGGCTTGCGCAGGCCCGGTTATATTCGGCCACCGTTTTAACAAGATTATCAACATTGATCCCAGCCTTCTCAGCCAACTCCTCGATCGTATCGGCGACAAAGAAGTCCCTGGTTCCCTCTTCGGTGGCCCTCTCCAGTTCGTCGTCGAATTCGGCCGCATCTTCGATAGGAATGTCGAAACAGATCTGGTCGAAATTACCCTTCACATACTGTTTCTTGATCGCATCGTCGATGATCATGAAGGCACAGCGCCCTTTTTGCCCGGAGATCGCGTTGCCGGCAAAGGTGTTGTTCTGGAACACCTCTTCATTGAAGAAACGCTCGCCATCCAGATTTACCAGCAGGTTCGGTTGGCGGAAAACCACGTCCAGGTTCCAGAAGTCACCCTGCCTCGGCACGGAGCAGTACATCTCCAGGATCATATGCGTCCTGGCAGCCCCCGCTTCCCAAGCCATCTTGAGCCCCTCTCCCTCGATTCCCGGGATCTTGAACGAGAACAGGTCCTTGCCCCACTCGTAACCGGTAATCTCCTTGATCATCTCGGCATTGCCGCCAAAACCGCCGGTCGCGACAATAACCGCCTTTGCGTTGGCCTGAACAGTCTCTCCGGTCGCGTCAACAGCCTGGATGCCGACGGCCCGGCCATTCTCCTTGAGGATCTTTTTTACCGGCGCATTGAAGAAGAATTGAACTCCGAGCTCTTCGGCCCTCTCCGTCAACGCCTTGAAAATGATCGCCCCGGTCCCGTGCGCCCCGCCATGAGTCTTGAGGATATGCCAGGTCGGCTCGGACAGGGGGAAATGCCGGGCCGCCATGATGAATTCCACCCCCATATCCTCCAGCCAGTCGATCGTGTTGCCCGATTTGTCAATAAACGCCCGCACCAGACGCGCATCCGGGATCCAATGGTTGTAGTCCATGTGTATTTTGAAGGCTTCGTCCCTGGTGAGCCCAACGATCTGTTTCTTCTGTAGCCTGCTTTCAACGCCAAACGGACCCATGGCCATATTGCCGCAGCCGCCGGTGACGCTGGATTTCTCGAACACGACGACTCGAGCACCCTTTTCCGCAGCAGCCACCGCCGCTGCCAGACCGGCAGGACCCGCCGCAACTATTGCCACATCCGCTTCCACCTGTTTCATGATTGTTTCTCCTTTCAGGATCCTTATTTTGATACATTTTTCATCTACGTAACGGACAACTCAGCTGGGAAACCGTCATTCGCAGCTACACTCTGTCAGGCTGCTACTTTGAACCATGCCACCATGCTGTTTAATTCACCGGCGATCTCCGACAACTCCCGAGAGGCATCCTTGATCTCCACCGTGGAATCCTTCAGAGAGCCCGAGATGTTCGCTATCAGTTCCATGCTCTGAGATACCTCTCGCGATGCCGTTGACTGGTCGTCGGTGGCGGTCGCGATCAGTTGCGCCATGCCCACGCCGTGCTCAGAAACACCCACAATGGCATCGAGCGACTTGCTGGCCTCGCCGGAGAGCTTCATCCCCTCTTCCACCTTGGTCTTGCCGTCATTCATGGCCGAGACGGAGCTTTCCGTGTCCACCCGGATGACATGGATGATCCCGGCGATCTCGTGAGTCGCTTCCGCCGTCCGCTGGGCGAGCTTGCGCACCTCGTCGGCGACTACGGCAAAGCCCATTCCCTGTTCTCCCGCCCTGGCCGCCTCGATTGCCGCGTTCAGAGCGAGCAGATTGGTCTGGTCAGCTATGTCGTCGATCACGCTCAGGATCGAATCGATGGTTTTCGAGTTCTCGCTCAGCTTGGCGATACTGCCGGCAGCAGTTCTCACCGCTTCCGAGATCTCGTGCATGCCGCGCACCGCCTCGGTGACGACGGCCTTGCCGGTGGTGGCCATCACGTGCGCCTCCTTGGAAGAGGCCGCTGAGTCGTGGGCATGGCCGGCTACGGTCTGCACGGTGGCGCTTATTTCGGCCATGGCGACCGAAGATTGAGCGGTCTGAGTGACCTGCTCCTGCGCGCCCTTAAATAGATAATCCGCAGTGCTTTTAAGCCTTACCGAGCCGGCGGCAAGCTTGTCGATGGCATCTTTCAGGAGCTTCGCTATCTCGGCAAGTTTCGCCGTTGCCTGGTTAAAATGCTCCGCAACCCTGCCGAATTCGTCCTTCCTGTTTTCGTCCATGCGAATGCTGAAGTCTCCGGCACCGAACCCGGCGGCTACCCTGGACAACTCGTCGATCGGCCTGGTTATGGAAACAGCTGTCCAACGTCCGAGAATCAGGGAGGCGAGCACAGCAAGCACGGCGATCACGATGATCAGGGTGGTGGTAGTGGTTACCGCCGCCTTTACCGCCTTCACGGTCCCTTCCTGACTTTGCTGGGCGACTGCCACGTCGCGGCTGCTTAATTCCATCTGGGCAGCGACCATTCCCTTCACCTGCTGATTGAGCGTCGCGACATCTTCCACGTTTTTCAGGGAAGCACGGATCTTGTCCGCAGCACCGCCCTTATCCAGAAAACTCACCCTGACAGCACTGAGCGCGGCGACCGATTCCCCCAACAATCTGGTCTCGTTCTTGAAATTGCCCTTTTGCAGCAGTCCCTTGAGTTTCTTGGCATTGGTGTCTACCTTGACGAATTCGGTGCGGATGGTGTTCACCGCCTTGTCGAATTCCGTCAAGTTCTTGACCGAAAGACTGTAGTTGATCAGGGAATCTATCACTGCGCTGGAAAGCAGCGTTTCGGAAGAGAGGATGAGGACGGTGTTGGTGGCGGAAAAAGCGCCCACGCTGTTGGTCATGACTTCCGAGCTGGTCATCTGCCCTACGGTTGACTTTTCAGCCTCTGCCCTGGTGCAAGTCAGCAGATAGGCAACTTCCTTTTCGGCCTCGTTGACCAGTTTGGCAGCAGCCGCCCGGGCGCCGGCGTCCTTGGTATTGAGAAACTTCACTTGCTCGTCTCTGGCGGCGGAAAGTTTGTCGCTGATGGTTTCCAGCCTCTTCACGAAGTTCTCGTTCTCTCTTTTTTCCGTCCAGTTTATCCTTCTCACCCCCTGCAACTTGCTGAGCGGGATTGAGATGTTTGCGTACATGCTCTCCTGCGTTTCCTTGCTGCTCACAAGCAGTACCTGCCTGCAGTAGCTGGCGATATCCTTCAAGCCGTCAGTAACCTCGGCAACGATGGTCATCTGTTCGTTGCCGATGGCGTTGTTGTAGATGCTGCTGACCATCTTGTCGGTGGCGCCTTTTTGCAGTTTCCTGACAGAGCCGTCCAGAGCCTGTAGTTTTTGGGTAGCATTTGCCAGGCTACCCTTCATGGCCGAGACGGCGGCGAGGGATTCCTTCTGTAGCACGAGCCTCTTCGCGGTGATGGCCTCGATCGACTTGGTGATGTCGGTGAACTTGCCGTGCTCGTAGTCGCTGCTCGATCCCAAGGCGGTGAGTTCGTCTGCCGCCTTGATCTCGTCGCCCAGCGATTCCGTGCTCTTGACGGCATTGAGCTTGAACGCCTCCAGCGAATCGGAGGCCGCCACCTTGAGCAGGTTCGAGGTATGGGCCTGCAGGACACGCTGGTGGTTGAAGGTCTTTATCTGGTAGGGAGTGGACTTCTGTGTCAACTTGAAAATGTTGAGCTGAATGAAACGTATGCCGATAACCGCAGCCACGGCGATCACCACCATCAGCATCAAAATGGTTACCGAGTTCAGAACCAGCTTGCTCTTGATCTTCATACCGTTTTTCCTTTTGGATCCTTGTGTTGATGCTTTATTCATCTACGTAACGGACAACTCTTCCCGCACTACCGTTTTCGCCAACTGCCAACCGGAATCGGTTCGTCAGGAGTTTTGGGCTTTACACCACCGGCCTTGACCACCGCGCCGTATTCAACCGGACAGACTTTTAAGCACATGCCACAGCGCGTGCACTCATCCTGGTCGATCACATGAATCATCCCCACCTCGCCGGCGATGGCGCCTTCCGGGCACTGTTCGACGCAGGCCTGACATCCCTGGCACTTCTCCCCCAGGATGTGGTATGTAATAAATTTGCGGCAGACCAGCGCCGGGCAGCGTTTTTTCTTGATGTGGGCCTCGAATTCCTCCCGCTGCCGGGTGATCCCGGCCAGGACGATTCGGGCGGCCGTTTCTCCTGTCTCGCAGACGGCACCCTCCAGCATGACCTCGCAGATTTCCTGCAACAACTCCAGATCCTCCCCTTTCCCCTTGCCAATGGTTATGTCGGTGAGTATTGCAAGAAGCTGCGCGCTCCCTTCGCGACACAGCACGCATTTGCCACACGACTCCCCTTTCAGAAAGGAAACGGCGCTTCGGGCCAACTCGACGATGCAGAGATCCCCGGCCGGGCTGATGAGCGAATGGGAATCAGCAGCATCCATGGTGGAAAGCATGCCTTGCAGGTCGGGCGGGAGGATGAGAGAGTCAAGGGACGGACAGCCCCATTGGACCTCGACTGCAGACAGTGGTTCCAGTCCCGTAACTTCTCTCGCCACGGTTCGCGACTCTGAATTCATCGCTGTGGAAGCCTCGTCAACAGTTGTGGAGCTCCAGAATTTCTTCTTTGTGATCCCGATCCTGAGATCGCAGCGCAGACAGCGGTTCGACTCCCGACAGGCGCTCTCCGCATCAAGAGTATGCGCAACTTCGACGAACGAGACGCTCCGCTGTTCCACCGGCTCGCAACCGGTATGACACCGGGACAGCTGGGCAAACCCTTCGGCACGACCGATCCAGCCGTTCGGCTCTTCGACCGGCGCCAACACCTCGGAGATATCACCGTCACCGCCAAGGGAGAGGTCAATGGCCGCAGCCGCCTTTCTCCCCGAGGTGATCGACTCGATGACCGAAATGGTGCCGGTAACGATATCTCCGGCAGCAAAGACCCCTTTTCTGACGGTCTCCATTGTTTCCGGGTCAACCAGCAGGGCATTGCCGCGACCGGTGGAAAGTCCGAAGCTCTCCACATTCAGAGGCCGTTGTCCGACCGCAAAGATCACGGTATCGGCGGGGAGTGTATGCTCGGAACCCGCAACTGTCTGTATCTGCGGCCGACCGTTTTCATCGAAAGAGAATGTCGCCACGTCAAGGCATTCAACACCGGCAACCCGTCCATTCTGTCCGGCAACGGCAACAAACGTCCGGGAGTTATGGATGATGATTCCCTCTTCCTCTCCCTGGCCGATCTCCTCGGAGCTGGCCGTCATCTTCTCGCGCGACTCCAGGCAGGCGATCCGGACGTCGGCGGCGCCGAGCCTCCGGGCGACACGAGCACAGTCGAATGCAACGTTGCCGCCACCCAGAACCACGACCCGCTGCCCAACGTCTACCTGGTTGCCGAGCCGCACCTCTCGCAGGAAATCGACATTCAGCAGTACCCCTTCCAGGTCGGCGCCGGGAATGGGAAGCTTGACCCCCTGATGGGCGCCGATGGCGATCAGAACCGCGCTGTACCCTTCCGCAAGCAGACTGTCAGTAGATTCCACCCTGCTGTTGCACCTGATCTCCACACCAGCCGCTTCGACCTCTTTGATCTCATCCGCAATGATCTCAGTGGGAAGCCGGTATTCGGGGATGCCGAAGCGCAGCATGCCGCCCGGTGTGGGGAGCGCCTCGAACACGGTTACCGCATGCCCCTGTTTCGCCAGATAATAGGCGGCGGTCAAACCGGCAGGGCCGCTGCCGACGACAGCGATCTTCTTGCCGGTGGACGGGGCATGTTTTGCCGCCTTCTTCCAGCGTCCATCGTCGCGCTCAGCGGCAAAACGCTTGAGTTCCCGGATGGAGACCGCCTCGTTCACCTCGTTACGCCCGCAGACTGACTCACAGAGGTGGTTGCAGATATGACCGAGCACCAGCGGGAAAGGAACCTTCTCTCGTATCACTGCCGCCGCTTCGGCAGGCCGGTACTCACGGATCAGCCTGATATAGCGAGGGATATCTATCCCTGCCGGACAGGTCGTCCGGCAGGGAACCAGGGCCTCATCGCGAACGACTCCGGGGAGGAGCAGGCCGTCACGATATCTGAGGGTCCCGGTGGGGCAAACCTCAACACATGCCCCGCAGAAGCGGCATCCGGCATCGGCCAGCGGGAGGTTCTGTCCCGTGCCGATCCGGGTCTCACCGTTTTTCTTTTCGTAGTTGAGTACCTGCACACCGCGCAGTTCCTGGCAGGCCCTGACACAGCGGCCGCACATAACGCACCGGCTGAGATCATGGTGGATTAAAGGATTGCTGCTGTTGACCGGGATGGACTTGAAGCGTTTGCGCAGTCGGGCGTCGCTCACCCCCAGGAACTGGATGATGGACTGGAACTCGCACTGGCCGTACTTGGGGCAGGTGGCACATTCGGAAGGGTGCACGGTCAGGAGCAGTTCCGCCGCAAGCCGGCGCGCCTTCTCAACGCCCTGGCTTTTTGTGCTGACGACCATGCCGGCCGTGGCGGGGGTATTACAGGAGGTAGCGAGCCCTGCCACCCCTTCGATCTCGACCACACACAAACGGCAGGCGCCGGTGGGCCTCAGGTCCGGGTGATGGCAGAGGTTCGGGATGTAGATGCCGGCCGCGAGGGCGGCGTCAAGGACACTTTCCCCTGGAGCGGTCGTAATCTCCTTTCCGTCAATGTTCAGCTTTATCTTCACCGCATACTCTCCACATTCGCTTCCACGACAGTCATCTCGCTCAAATCTTTACCAGGAGGCACGAAGGGCTCTCAACGTCCCGGATCGTCTTCGCCAGCCTTACCCAGGTGTATTATTAAATCTGCCATCGAAACCGGCTGTTGACGAAGTCCTTCCCCGACGAAATGCAACAATGCCTCTTCCTGATCATCCGTTCCCATTTCGTGGGTACCGTGAACGAATTGGATATGCGGAAATTCAGTCCGCAGAATGCTTTCGTACTTTTTCTTGAAAGGACAGAGTTTCTCCATGCAATTGCCGAAGTGGATGGCCTCCACCCCGCTTGCCACCAGTGTACGAACCCGGCGCAGGATCTTCTCCGGGGCCAAGACGGTCGGACAACCGGCGCAACTAATGATGCCGGCAATTTGAGCGCCGCCATATTCGGCGTAACGTGCGAATTCACCCTTTCCTGCCCGACTTTCATCCAGGCACATTAGTGAGGAACACCCCATATCGTCAGTCATATTTCTGCAAGTTATAATACCGATACGCATCACTTTTCCCTTTGCTCCGCATGACTATCCTGAAGCGATTGCTTCAGTCATCATCAAGTCCACAGGACCGGAAGCGTCTGTTTGTCAGTCTTTTTCAGGCAGGCCGCGGTCGCCATCAGTGCAGATCATAAGCTCTTCCCTTGGCGCGTTACGCCTGAGACGTCACGATCGCACCGAAGTCGCAGATGAACTGACACGCCCCGCATGCGACGCAGATTTCCTGGTCAATTGCATATGGAGTTGCGTCATTCTTGATCGCGTTGATCTTGCACTCCTGATAGCAGGCCCCACATGAGATGCATTCTTCAGTGATCTGATAGTTCATGGTTTTCTCTCCCCATCCTTTATCGTTATCCCATCGCGAAGCCGCGCTTCATCAACCCCGGCTGTAATTTTTTGCACTCCGCCCACTCCGCACTAACCAGGGGATGGCCCGCATAGCACGACAACGCAGCCTCTCCCGAGCCCATACTCTTGACAATCGCTTCCCCGGCTGCCTTACCGGAAACGAGGGCGCTGGTGATACCGTCGAGCGCCCTGACGAACCCAGCCGCCTCCCCCACCAAAAGCATGCGTCCCTTCCCGAGGAAATAGTTTTCCAGGTAAGGCATTGTGTTCATGACGATGCCACGGGTGAGCACCGTCCTGGTTACCTTCAGGCCGTATCTCTCCTTGAGGAAACCGGCGAAAAAGTTCACCATCCCCCGTGCGGTCGCTCGCGGGGTTGCCGCGGCCGTCAGGTGGAGTATCCCGTCCTTATTGAGGAGACTCCCGAACGCCGCCGGATCGAGGATCCAATACATCCAGTCCGCTTCGAGGGTGATACTGCCTTCATAATGTTCCTCGTATAGCGGTATCCAATGCACGGCGTCATCCATTTCCGGGGCGATTGACCTGCGCACCCTCGATATCGGCCCGTCTGCGCCGACTACGATCTTTGCCTTTACCTGTGCGTAGGTGCCACACTGCTTCACCTTGAGTTCTACGTGCTCTTTTTCTTCCCGGCAATCCACGACCAGGCAGTCGTCAACCAAGGCTGCGCCGCTTTCTTCGCAAAGCCAATAGTCGAGATCGAAGCGGTTCACGCTGTAGCCGGTATCGGGGTTAGGGGCGTCCTCGCCCAGGTCCAGCGCCGGGCAGGTCACCACGCCACGGTCGGGGCCGGTGGTGTAGAGGCATCTGCTTCCTTTGAGTTCGCGCGGATTGGTGAAAAGATGCGACGGTAAAGGGTCGTAGTGGTCCGCGAGGAACTTCCGTGCGCTCGGCAGGATGATACCGCTGCACATTTTGTCTCTTTTAAGACGACATTTCTCCAGGATAACAACGTCGAGTCCCGAGTCTTTAAGCGTCTTTGCTGCCGAGGCACCCGCAGGCCCTGCACCAACAATGACGACATCATAGGCATCCTTCAGTTGTGCTGTCATAACTGCTCCTTCTGTTGAGTGGTGATTCTTCCAGGCTCGATCCAGCTCCCTTCGTTGACATACCGGGCGACAAGTCCTTTAAGCCGCGCCTTTTGCGCCTCAAACCGTTCTCTGGTCTCGCTCAGGTCAGCGCAGTGTTCCGCCGCCTCTTCTTTACCCATCAGGAACTGATGCTCCCTGGGATCCACCTGCACGCTGAAGCCGCCGTCCTGCCCGAAGATGGTCCCGGAAGCACTGCAAAGCATGCAACGGACACGGTTGTCACTGAGAAAGCGGAATGTTTCGCCGCCGCAGAGCGGGCAACATGGAAGGTTCCGTTTTTCCACGCTCCCGAACAGTGCACGTGACAGCAGCCCGGCTACCTCCAGGTTTGGCTCCGAGAGGACCACCTCGCCGGGAAGCGCCGCATACACGATTCTGCTCATGCGGTTTTCCATCTGCAGGACAGCGAAAAACCGCTCCAGGTCAAGCAGCGTCGCCCCCTCCTTCCCTTCCCGCCCGGCGACTCCGATGCCGACTGCAGGCTTGCCCCAGAGACGGTCTCCTTTGCCATAGAAGGAAAGGGCACGGTCGAGAAGGGTCTTTACACATGCGGGGGCTCCCAGGACATAGCAAGGAACAGCAAGGATGATGGCATCGGCGGAGGCAATCGCTTCAAGGATCTGCTCCAGATCGTCCTTGAGCACACACGTTCGGTCGCCGGCAAGACAGCGGAAACAGCCGGTGCAGTAGGCGAGCCGGAAGTCCGGCAGACGCAGCAACTGCAGCTCATGGGGAGTGGATATCCGACGGGAGATCTCCTTCAGCATGATTTCGCAGTTGCCAAGCCTCCGCTTTGAGGCAACTATCCCCAGAACCTTCTTCATCAATGCCCACTCCTCTCTAAATGCCGGCGTACAACCCCTATAAACTGGGTAGTGCGTTAGCCAAATTATTTTCTGCCTGAAAAGCGCAGAAAAGAATTTGAAACTTACTAATGCTCCCACCGATTGCGACCTAACGTGAGTTTTGGCGAGACATGTATCTCCGGCTCGGTACATCCCCGGATCTCTTCAACGGTATGCCCCGGCGCCAGTTCTACAAGCAGCAGCCCCTTCTCGGTTACATCCATGACCGCTCTGTCCGAAATGATCCGGTTAACCACTCCCTTGCCCGTCAGCGGCAGAGTGCACTGTTTGAGGATCTTCGCTTCACCCTGCTTGTTCACATGATCCATGATGACCACGATGCGTTTGGCGCCATGAACCAGATCCATTGCGCCTCCCATTCCCTTGACCATCTTGCCGGGTATCACCCAGTTCGCAAGGTCGCCGTTGGCCGACACCTCCATACCACCCAGGATCGCTAAGTCGATATGCCCGCCGCGAATCATGGCAAACGATTCGGCACTGCTGAACAGTGCGGAGCCCGGGATCATGGTGATGGTTTCTTTGCCGGCGTTGATAAGATCCGGGTCCAGTTCAGCTTCTGTGGGATAGGGGCCGATGCCGAGCAGACCGTTTTCCGACTGCAGCACCACCTGTTTTCCCTGAGGGATATAGTTGGCCACCAGGGTCGGCATGCCGATTCCCAGGTTGACGTAATAGCCGTCCTCAATCTCCTGCGCCGCCCGCTGCGCTATCTCTTCCCGTGTCCACGCCATACCGTTCTCCTTTTCAACCGCGCACTGTTCTGCGCTCGATCCGTTTTTCCTGGTTTTCACAACAAATGATCCGCTGCACATAGATGCTCGGGGTGTGAACCTGATCGGGGTCAAAACCGCCGACCGCCATCATCTCCTCCACCTCGGCAATGGTTACCAGGCCGGCGGCCGCCATCATCGGATTGAAGTTCCTGGCTGTCTTCCGGTAAACCAGGTTTCCCAGGCTGTCTCCGCGCCACGCCTTGACCAGGGAAAAGTCCGCCTTCAAGGCGGTCTCCAGGAGATATTCCTTGCCGTCGAACACCCGGGTTTCCCGCCCTTCCGCAAGCGGCGTCCCAACACCGGCCGGGGTGTAGAAAGCGGGGATGCCGGCGCCGCCTGCCCTGATCCGTTCGGCCAGAGTGCCTTGCGGAACCAGCTCCACCTCAAGCTCACCGGACAGGTACTGGCGTTCGAACTCCTTGTTCTCCCCCACGTAGGAGGAAATCATCTTCTTGATCTGCCGGTTTTGCAGGAGCAGACCCAGGCCCCAATCGTCAACGCCGCAGTTGTTGGAGATTACCGTGAGGTTCTTGACCCCACTGTCTCTAAGCCCCAGAATGAGATTTTCGGGAATCCCCACCAACCCAAAACCACCGACCATTATCGATGCGCCATCCTGAATACCTGACAACGCTTCAGTTATCGATTCGCAAATCATTTCATACCTCCAGAATCAATCTTCCAACCGGCATCACGCCACTTCAAACAGTCCCGCCGCCCCCATGCCGCCACCGATGCACATGGTGCAGACAACATATTTCGCGCCACGACGTTTACCCTCAATAAGAGCATGGCCCACCATCCGGGCGCCGCTCATACCGTACGGATGGCCGATGGAGATTGCGCCGCCGTCGACGTTAAGCAGTTCGTCGGGGATTCCGAGTTTGTCGCGGCAATAGAGCACCTGCACGGCAAAGGCCTCATTCAGCTCCCACAGGCCGATGTCGCTCATCTTCAAGCCATGGCGTGCCAGCAGCTTAGGGATGGCGAATACCGGGCCGATCCCCATTTCGTCCGGTTCACACCCGGCTACTGCAATACCGCGATAGACCCCGAGCGGCTGCAAACCCCTCTGTTCAGCCAGCTTGCGTTCCATCAGCACGGCGGCCGATGCGCCGTCGGACAACTGGCTGGCGTTGCCGGCTGTGATGCAGCCACCCTCCTTGACCGGTTTCAGGCTTGAGAGCCCTTCCAAAGTAGTGTCTGCCCGGTTCCCTTCGTCTTTCGTCAGGGTAACCGTCTCAAACGTAACCTCCTTGGTCTCCTTGTTGACCACCGCCATGGAAGAGGTAAGCGGAACAATCTCCCGGTCGAACCGGCCGGCCGCCTGGGCAGCAGCAGTACGCAGCTGGCTCTGAAAGGCGTATTCGTCCTGGGCTTGGCGACTGATATTGTAACGCTTGGCAACCACCTCGGCGGTATCCAGCATCGGCATGTAAGCATGCGGACTGGCCGCCACCACATTCGGGTCAACCAGCCGGTGCAGATTCATTCGTTCATTCTGGATCAGGCTGACCTGGTCCAACCCCGCACCCACGGCAATGGACAGACCTTCGTTGATGATCATATTGGAGGCCATGGAGATGGCATACATGCCCGAAGAGCACTGCCGGTCCACGGTCATGCCGCTGACGGTAACCGGGAAGCCAGCCGCCAATAAGGAGATACGCCCGATATTCATGGCGCTGGAGCCCTGGGTCAGGGCGCACCCCATGAACACGTCTTCGACCTCGCCCGCCTCGATGCCGGCACGATTGACGGCTGCACGCAGCACATGCCCGCCCAGGGTCGCTGATTCCGTATTATTAAACGCCCCGCGATACGCCCTGCCGATCGGTGTGCGCGCCGTGGATACGATGACTGCCTCTCTCATAGCTTCCCCTTCATGTTTGATATTTAGAATGCTTCACTTTTTACGATATTTTCCTGATTCACCTGTTCTTCTACCGGTACGTCAGCTGTCACCCCTTGCAGCAGGAAGTGCGACAAGGCCGGAATGAGGATCAGCGCTCCGAACATGTTCCAGATGAACATGAAGGTAAGCAGGATGCCCATGTCCGCCTGGAATTTAATCGGCGAAAACGCCCAGGTGACGACTCCGGCGGCGAGGGTGATGCCGACTAAACCGACGACCTTGCCGGTGAACTGAACCGCATTCTTGTATGCCTCGCCCAGCGGGAGTCCCGAGCGCTGCTGGGTCAGTTGAACGCTCAACAGATAGAGCGCATAGTCAACCCCGATCCCAACACCCAAGGCGATAACCGGCAGGGTTGCCACTTTTACCCCGATACCGAGCACGACCATCAGGGCTTCACAGAGAATTGACGTAAGCATGAGCGGCAGGACTGCGACCACCACCGCCCGCCAATTGCGGAATGTGATGAAGCAGAGGACAATGACCGCCCCATACACATACAACAGCATGGTACGATTTGTTTGCTTGACCACGATGTTGGTAGCTGCCTCGATACCGGCGTTACCGGCCGCCAACAGAAACTGGCGATCTTTGGTGCTGTGATCGGCGGAGAATTTCTCCACCGCCGCAACTACCCTATCGAGTGTTGCTGCCTTGTGATCGGTCAGGTACGCAATGACCGGCATAACTGAACCATCAGGGTTGAACAGGTCCGGGTTACTGTTCAAAGCGTTCTGTTCTGCAAAATTGAGGATCTGCTGATTACGCGATAGCGTGAACCATTTGGGGGAACCCTCGAACGTTCCGGAGGTGATCTGACGCACCATATCGGTCAGTGAGATGGTAGTCTGGACTCCGGGAATCTGTTTCAGTTCCCAGGCAAGACGATCTGCTTCGATCAGGGATTCATATTTAAGGCATCCCTCGGGAGCGGTCTTCATGATCACTGCAAACTGATCGCTCGAGAGTGAGTAGTTCGAGGTAATGAAGGCGTTATCCTTGTTATAGCGTGAATTGGCTCTCAGCTCCGGAGCGCCGGGATCAAGATCGCCGATTTTAAGGTTGAGACTGACGGCAAAACCGATAACGGCCAGGATGGCGGAAATGGTTATTGCGATGGTGGCCCAGCGGCGCTCGGTAAAACGGTCGAGCAGACTCCACAACTGTCCCGCTCCCTTGCCGGCACTCTCATCGCGGTTTTCTTCAAGACTCCGCTTGGCAGCGACAAGACTGACGCCGGTAAATGAGAGCAGTACCGGCAGCAACAGCAGGTTTGTGAAGATCAGGATGGCGACACCGATACTGGCGGTGAGGGCCAGATCCTTGATAACCGGGATGTCGATGAACATGAGTACGGCAAATCCGACCGCATCAGCCAGCAGCGCGGTCATCCCCGCCAGAAACAGACGGCGGAAGGTGTAACGTGCGGCGACAAGCCGGTGGGTGCCACGCCCCACATCCTGCATGATGCCGTTCATCTTCTGGACACCGTGGGAAACCCCGATGGCAAAGATCAGAAATGGGACGAGGATGGAATAGGGATCGAGTTCGAAACCGAGGGTCGATATCAATCCCAGCTGCCAGAGGACGGCCACGATGGAACAGGAGATGACGAGAATGGTACTGCGAATACAGCGCGTATAGAGGAAAATGATGATAAAGGCGATGATGGCGGCAATGCCGAAATAGGTCATCACCTGCATCAGACCGTCAAGCAGGTCTCCGACCAGCTTGGCGAAGCCGATGACGTGAACCTTGACCATGGCGCCCTGCTTTGCCGATTCGACGCCTTTACCTTCAGCAGCAGCCTGGAATTTCTTTCTGACCTCTTCGATATGTTTCGAAAACAGGCTGTAGTCAAGCGGTTTCCCGGTTTCTGAGTCTTTGTCCAGCAGCGGGACAAAAATCAACGCCGATTTGTAATTGTTGGCAATCAGTTGACCGGTTATGCCTGAGCGCCGGATGTTCAGTTTGACCTGTTCGACACTGGCCTGAGAACCGTCATAACTGTCGGGGACAACGGGGCCGCCGGAAAAGCCTTCCTCGGTGACTTCGTTCCAACGCACGGAGGGAGTCCAGATGGATTTCATCCAGGCACGGTCAACGCCAGGCACCAGAAAAAGTTCATCATTGATCTGTTTCAGGATTTCCAGAAAAGCAGGGTCGAAGATGTCTCCAAGAGGGTTTTCAACAACTACGCGGATGGAGTTGCCGAGGCCGCGCAGCTCTGTTTTGTTGGCCATGTAGTTTTTTATGTAGATGTTGCTCTGCGGTATCATTTTTTCAAAGCTGGCGTTGAAGACCAGCTTCGTCATCTGATAGCTGAGTATCAGAGTTATTGCCGCACAGATGACCATCACCGCCATCCGGTTATTGAATACCAGACGCTCCAGCACATTACCGGAATTCTGATCGAAGTCTTCAAGTTTTTCAACTACCGGCATGTCGACAATTTTATCCATTCCAGCTGCCATGGTGTTCTCCTAAACTTTTACGTTACTTTACAGGAACTATGTTTGCGCCTCTGAAACCGACGATAACGAGCGTGTCTTTGTTAACGGATGTTACATCTGCTGCGGCCAGCGTTTTTTCAACTTTAAGGTGCTTGAACGTTGCGCCGTTATCATCGCTGATCAGGACGTTGCCGATCTGGCTTACGAGGACGATGCGGCCATCTTCAAGAATAGTGGAACCGGTAATGCCGGCCGGTACTCCGGTTTCTATGTTTTTCCAGCTTTTACCATTATCGCCGCTGCGAAAGACCTTGCCGCGCATGCCGTAAATGATCAGGGCGCCCGGCTTGCCGGTAATACCGAAGTATGTTCCGGTATACGGGGTTTTGATTCCCTTGAAGTATCCGGTGGCATCAAGCTTGAACAGGCTGCCCTGTTCACCGCAGATATACAGGTCGGAACCGACCGGTTTGATTGCATAGAGGTGATAGTTTTTGGGGTTGTCTATGCGGTTGAGCAGGGGTATCCAGCTCTTGCCGCCATCAACGGTGCGGAAGATAAATCCGAAAGCGCCGACGATGTAGCCGGTGGTGTCGTTTTGAAACCAGACATCTAGAAAGGGTTTATCCGGTCCCTGTTCCTGGTAGCGTTTGATGTCGGCTTGCATGGTAATGCCAGCGTCCTGCTCGCTGTTGCTGAAATATTTTGACATCAACTCTGCTGCGATGCGGCCGTCCAGCTGTTTTGTCCAGGTGGTGCCGCCGTCGGCGGTGTGGAGAACCACACCGTCATGACCGACCGACCAGCCGTTTTTATCCGAGGGGAAATATACCGCCACAAGATCAGAGCCGACCGGGACCGTTGACTGCGTCCAGGTTTTACCTTGATCGTCGGAATAGACAATGTGACCGCGATGACCGACGGCAATCAGGCGTTTGCCGCTCGACACAATGCTGTTAAGCAATGTTCCCGAAGCTAAATTACTCATGCGAGATGGTGTGTCGAGGACATCCCGGTAGACCGGATCCGCCGTACCGGTGGCGAAGGCGACCGTGGACATCAGGAACATGCCCTGGATAATGCCATGCTGCCATCTTCTGTAATTCATACGTTTGCTCCTGTGATAACAAGCTAAATAACAACGATAAGTGGCTCTGCCGGGCTGTTCCCAACAGCCTCACACCATCGGGAACAGCCAGCTCAATCAGCGAACCCCGCTGCCGCTCAGCGAGCCCGGGGTCCAGTGACTTGGCGGCATCTTGTCGGTGAATTCCATGTACCCTTTCTCCCCGGCATACCCGTTAATAGTGTACTGGCCGGTTATCAGGTCGAAATGCGCAATGGGCTGCGCCTGAGGCGCGGGATACTCCAGGCTGGGGGTCATGTACGCAAACCCTGCCCGGTACAACTGTCCACGGGCGTCATACTCGTCGGAAGCATCCGCCCACCACGAATCCTCATCAATGTAAAATACCCGCCGGTGGTACACGTGGCGGCTGGTCGGCTTCAGGGTAGCCTCTACCACCCAGACCCGATGCAGTTCATAGCGCAGGTAGTCGGGATTCATATGGCCTTTTTGAAACAAGACGGCAGGTGTCGAGTGATATTGCATCTTGTAGTTGTTGTACGGCACGTACATCTCTTTTTTGCCGATAAGCTTGAAGTTGTATCTCTCTAACGAGCCGGAATAAAGCAGGTTGTCATCATAGGTGGTGGCTCCGGAGGACGCCGGTTCGGGGGAATCGAATCCCACTTCCGGGGCCAGTTTTACCCTGCGCTGGCCCGGGAGGTACAGATACGCCTTAACCTTGTATTCCATTGGATTTATCGACGAAAACACCATGACGCCTTCACCTGCGCGCCTGGCTGGTCCGATGAATTTTTGCGTGACCTCGGCGAAGTAGGTCACGTCCTTTTTCTTGATGTCCCAATAAGGGTATTCCTGTATCACCTCGGCAACCGCACTCTGCACCGGCCGCCCGTTGGAATCGACGGTGTACGCCGAGACCATGTTGTTAAGGCAAGTGGGCATGTACGCGGTATGCTGATTCCACATGGCTTCGTGGCCGTTTTTCGGGATCGGGAACGGGATGAAAGCCTGGGCGTTCCTGATGCCGTTGCCGTCATCGACGAGGACCGCCTTGCCGACGTTTTTTATGGTGGCGTCATTGATCCATTTCGGTATGCCGGTAGTTCGGTGGGTTCTGTACACGTCCATCCGAAAGGTGGTCGGGTACTTTTTCATCAGGGCTTTCTCGCCCTCGGTCAGTTTGTCCGCGTACTGTGCCATGTTTTTGGCGTTGATGGAAAAAAGCGGCCTTTCGTTGGCAAACGGATCCTTTTTGGAGAGTATCCCCTTCTTCTCGTGGTTGCCAAAAATGCTGGTGTCGTACGCGGGAATAGTACCTTCCTTGTTGCCTGCCTTTTCGGCGCCCATTGGCGTCAGTTTTTTTCCCAACTGCGCCGTCTCTTCCTTGGTGACACCTGCGAATACGGAGCCGGAATAAGCAAGTGCCAGGGATATCAGTGTCAAGCTTCTCAACAGTCTCATGTTATTTCTCCTTTATCAAAAATAGGTTTTCAGCGTCAGCAAAACCGTGCCGCGGTCTTTAAGAGCGATATTTGAAGTATTTCCCGCCTGTAGCGCGCCGGTCGCATCAGCGGCGAGCGGCCCGAAAAACCCGACGTAGGAAAGGTTGGCAGTGTATTTCTGGTAGAGGTCCGCCGTGATCCCGGCGCTATAGGAACCCGCATTTTTGGTCCCGCCACCGGCAACGGCCGCATTGCCGCTCAAACCGATATTGCCGGTAAGCAGCATGGAGAGGTCCATCCCGGGAAGGACCTGGTACCACGTCGGCTGGAAATTGAGCTGGCCGCCTATGTAATCCTTGGTCGCCGCGTCATTGGATGCATATGCGCCGCCGCTTTTGAAAAGTTCCGGATTTTGCGTAACGTGATCGAGACGGCTCCACGCGAATTCCGTAATGATCATCGCCGTGTCGAACAACACGTTCTTTGGCACCACATACATTAGGTTGACCACGCCGTGCCAGGTGTCACCCCGAGCGCCCAGGGTTTCCCCCATTCCCGGAAAGGAGCTGGAGGTCAACCCGGGATAAGGTCCGATGGTTGCCGCGTTGCTCCAAAGCGGCATGTTTCTGCGATAGGAAAGCTCAGAGCCCAAGCTGATGCCGGAAAACTGCTTGGCGAAACTGATTCCGTAAAGATCGATTCCCGACGGGAATGCCCAGCGATAGGAGACAGGGACTCCATGTGCCAACGTTCCGGGGGGAGCTCCGGGGACGGGTACGGCCCCCAGTTGCAGGTGCAACTGCCCGCCGGTATCAGTTAATCTTCTGTAATAAAAGCCGATGGTGCCGTCGACGAGAAACTCCGGGCTCCAGCGCACGCTAACCCCGTAATCTTTTGCCTGGTGGGGTTCGATGTCGCCGCCGTTTACCGCATAGGGATGGAAGGGGGGGCCGGCGAGAAGCGATTCGCCGCCGTTTCCGAGGAAGTCGGCGGTCCCAAGATAGGTTCCGGGCTCCGGAAAGCGGTTCGCCTCCCATTGCAGGAAGTATTGCGCCGCGATGGACAAGGTATCGGCCGGCTGTGCCTGCATGGAAATCTGGGCGCGAGGGCGGAACAGTTCCTTCAATTCCACGCCCGGTTGCATCAGCGCCTTGCCGAAGTCCATTGAGGATTGTGCGTAGGAGATGCTGTGGGCTCCCGAGATCCCCAGCATGCTTTCTCCCCAGATCACGGTGTGGCGACCGGCCTTGATGTTGACGGGTATCCATCCGAGTTTGACCTTGCCGAACGCGAAGGCGTCGAGGAGCTCGCCGCTCGGACCGCTGAAATACCTGTCGGCATAATTGCTTATGCCCGGCGCCTGAATTCCGTTGACCAGATGATTTGAGGTGGCGCCACTTTTGTCGTCCCAACCGCTGCGGTACCGCTGGTCGTACCAAAAGGCGCCGCTGACCCGGACGCCGTATTCCTTCTTGTAGATGAGATCGCTTTCCGAGAGCAGATCCACCCGGTTCATGACCGTGCCCACTCCGAAGTTGCGATCGCCGTCGTCGAGATTCGGGTTCGCCATGATTTGCTGATTGCGGTCTTGGACGCGATGCCCGTAGGTGTACCTGAGGGTGTTGTCCCAACGAAGCTTGGCATCGTTGTTGCCCGTGGGAATCTCAAAGGCTACGGCAGTGCCGTACCCTCCAAGACACGCGACCATGGTAAGGATAGCCAAACAAAACCAGCCCACCTTGCTTTCCTGCACCTCTTTGTTGCTCCGTCTGTACTTAGTCATTTCATTCCTCCTGTTTTTTGGAGTTGCACTATTGCCTGCCTGCACTGCTGTGAGGGTCAATAGCTCTTGGGAAGCCCAAAACTCTGCGCGATGTAGTTTTTGGCCATTTCGTCCGATATTGGTGAAAACATCATCTGTTTGTAGTCTCTGAAGTGACGCTGCATGTCGTACTCCATAGCAAATCCGAAACCTCCCATAATCTCCATGCCGTAGCGAGCAGCCAGTTCAGAAGCTCGGCAGGCCACGATCTTGGCCATGGACACCTCCACGTCATACCTCTGGCCGGCATCATAGAGCCAGGCACACTTGTAGATCAGGTTGCGGGCATTCTCCGTCTCAATTGCGATATCCGCCAGGTAGTGCTGAAGAATCTGGAACGAACCAATGGTCTTCCCAAACGCCATGCGCTCCTTGGCGTAGTTCAAGGCGTATTCAAATGCGGATTTGGCAATACCCAAGGAGAGAAGCGAGGTGCTGATCCGTTCCGGGTTCAATGTAGTGAGCAGCTGGTACCACCCCTTGTTTTCCTTGCCGAGCAGGTTCTCGACCGGAACCTCCACATCATCGAAGAAGATCTCGTTAACCCCGAAGGCATGCACACCGAGTTTCTTGACCGGGCGAATAGTGATGCCGGGAGTTTTGGCGTCAACGATCAACACGGACAAACCGTTCTTGCGCTCAACGTTCTTGTCGGTAATGACGACAGTGGTCAGGTAGTCGGCCTTATGGGCGCCGGATATCCATAGCTTCTGGCCATTGATAACATAGCGGTCCCCTTTTTTTTCGGCCGTGGTCCGGATCGCCCCCAGGATATCGGTCCCACCGGCAGGCTCGGTCAGCGCCAGGGCCCACTTTTCCTTCCCTTCAACGATGCGGGGGAGATGTTTCTGTTTTTGCGCTTCCGTTCCCATTTCCAGGATCGGCTTGGCGCCGAAGGTTGTGGAGATGCCGACTCCCATTGATGCGGCCACACTGGCAGTGCCGATCTCTTCATAAATAATGCAGTTATCGACCATGCTGAGCCCGCTGCCACCGTATTGCTCAGGAATGGTGGCGCCCATAGTTCCCAGTGCGGCAAACTTCTCCAGCAGGTCGTCCGGCGGGTAGTCGCAGTTTTCATCCATCCAGCGGACATATTCCGGGTTGAGTTCTTTTTGGCAGAACTCGCGGTACGTTTCTCGAATCAGGTTTTGCTCATCCGTAAAAGCGAAATCCATGTCACACTCCTTTATTTCCCTTTGAATTCTGGTTTTCTCTTTTCAACGAAGGCTGCTACCCCTTCCTTGCTATCATCGGAGGCCAAAAGCCACATGGTCGCGCCTCGCTCGATGGAGAGCGCGGCCTCGATGCTGTCGCAGGTAAGCGAGTTGTTGACCACGTTCTTGGTGGCCCGAAGCGCCAGGGGGGGCTTGGCCATCATCTCGGCCACCGTCTTTTCCAGGGCCTCGTCCATCTGCTCCCGGGTCTCGAACACCCGGTTCACCAGGCCCAACCGGTGGGCCTCGGTGGCGGAGATGATCTCCCCGCGGTAGAGCATCTCCTTGGCCCGGCGCACGGGAATTGCGCGGGGGAGCCGCACCGTGCCGCCCCAGCCGGCCAGAAGCCCCAGATTTATCTCCAAAAGACCGAAGGTGGCGTTCGCCGTGGCGTAGATGAAGTCGCAGACCAGGGCGAGTTCCAGCCCGCCGGCAAAGCACATCCCGCCCACCGCCGCTATCACCGGCTTCTCCATGTAGCTGATCAGTTGCTGCAAGGTGTTGCCGCGCTCGTAGGCGAAATCGTAGCCTGAAACCATGGTGAGGGTTTCGAAGAGTTTGATGTCCCCGCCGCTGCAAAACGACTTTTGACCCGCCCCGCCAATCACGATGCAGCGGATGGAGTTGTCGTAGCAGGCCTCCTTCAGCACCTCAATCAGTTCCCGCTGCATCAAGTCGTCCATGGCGTTGCGCATCGGCTCGTTGTCCAGAGTGAGCCAGAGCTGTTCGCCCTGCTCCCCTTTGCGCTCGTATCTCAGGCGTTCATAGATTTTGGTCATTGCCTTCTCCATTGATAGTTCTCACCGCTTCCAAGTTAATCGCCTGCCCCTTCACCGGCCGCCACTTGGGCAGGGTAATCTCCTCCGAGGCTCTCTCGAACACCACCTCCAGTTGCATGCCGTTCTTCAGTCCCTCCGGGTCGCACTGCACCACGTTGGAGATCATGCGCGGCCCCTCCGGCAGATCGATCATCGCCAGCACATAGGGAAGGTCCTCCACGAAGGGAAAAGGGACGCCATAGCTGTTGACCGCGTAGGCGTAGAGCGTCGCCTTGCCGGAGGCCTCGATCCACTCGCACTCCTCGCTGGAGCAGGCGGTGCAGAAGAGATAGGGGGGGTGGTCGATATGACCGCAATCTTTGCAGCGCTTGAGAAGCAGCTTCCCCTGGTTCGCCCCGTCCCAGAAAGGCTTGGACCAGGCGGTCGGTTTGGGGAGCGGCTTCTCGAAATCCTTGTCCGTAAGCCCCAGTTTTTCTTTGAGAGTTTCCTTCATGCTCATATTGTTTCTCCTTACAGGTTCGGGTCTTCGTTGCCCATGATGGTGAAGTGCACGTCCATGAAGGCGCCGCCGCCGCAGTCTTCGATCAGGAACTTCGCCCCCTCGACCTGGGCGCGCCCCGCCTTTCCCTGCAACTGCCGCACGCTCTCCACGAAGCAGGAGAAACCGACCCCGGTGCCGGTATGTCCGAAACTCAGGGCCTCGCCGTTGGTGGAGGCGGGATATTTCCCTCCCGGGCTCGTTTCTCCTGACTCTACAAGCTCTCCAGCACGTCCCGGCTCCACAATCCCCATCGCGTCCAGAAACATCAGGTTCGCGAAGGGATATGCGCCGTAGACCTGGAAGATGTCCATGTCCTTGGGCCCCAGGCCCGCCGCCTGATAGGCCCTTTGTGCAACCGGCGTATAGAACTCGTGCATCCGGCCCAGGTCCTTCATCTTTGACTTGGTAATGGTGCGGTGCGAATAGTCCGAGGCCTCGCCAAGGATGTACACCGGCCTCTTGCAGACCTTGCGGGCGTTTTCTGCCGTGGTCATGATGTAGGCGCTGCCCCCGTCGCAAAGGACGTTGCACATCATGGCGGTAAGCGGATAGGCGACGGTGCGGCTTTTCAACACCTCCTCCAGGGTGAGCTGCTTGTCACGGAACATGGCGTTTTCCTGAAGGTTCGCCCACTTGCGACAGGCGACACAGACGCTTGCCACCTGCTCTATGGTGGTGCCGGTGTACTCCATGTACCCCTGGGTCATCATCGCGGCGAGCGCGTTGTAGGTCATCCCATAGGGGACCTCCCATTCCAGGTCGGCGCCCGCGTGGGCGAAAAACACCGCCTGCTCGTTGGGGGTGAACTGCGAGAAACGCTGGGCATGCACCACCAACACGTACTCGGCCTCGCCCGAGGAGAGGATACCCTCCGCAGTCTTGCGGATGGAAAAGCTCGACCCGCCCCCCGACACCGTGGTCGCCACCACCCGGCAGTTGTTGGCGCCGATGGCCTCGGGGAGACGGCCGAAGAACATCTCCGTGTTGTACTCACTCCCCATGATGTGTACCGCAGTGAGGGCCGCGCCGATCTTGTTCTTGTCGATGCCAGCGTCCTCGATGGCCATCTTGCTCACGCGATAGGCAATCTCGAACTCGCTACGGGCAGGATATATTCCGCAGGGGACTTCCCCGGTACCGATAATGGCAAACTCCGCTTTTGACATGTGTTCCTCCGTAAAATTAGTTACAACCCCGGCACCCTGCGCTTGCTGGTGTCGATCCCCATCAGCCGCCCCAGGTTGCCGCCGAAGATCTTGTGCCGGTCCTCGTCGGTTATTGCCGGGTAGCCGTAGTCCTGCTGCATGTCTTCCGGGATCTGGAACTCCCGAAGCCCCTCCACCGACCAGCGCACCTGGAAGGCAAATCCGGGGGTGTCGGTTCCCCAGATGATGCGGTCCGGGCCGGCAAAGCGCAGCGCTTCGCCGATGATCTTGGCGAACTTCCTCGGGGCGCAAAGCGCCCAAGGGACCAGCAGACTCAGGCAGAGGTAGACGTTAGGGTGCCCCATGGCCACCATGTTCAGTTCGTCGCACTGCGGGTAACCCATGTGGAAAGCGACAAGCTTCAGGTTCGGGAAGTCCCTCGCCACGTCGTCCAAAAGTAGCGGCTGCCCGTACTTGCTTTTCCCCGGCGGCACCCAACTGAAACCGGTGTGGATATCCAGCACTATGTCCAGTTCCTCCGCCTTGGCGTAGAAGGGCCAGAGGTCGGGATCGTTGATGTAGGTGTCCTCCGGGGGATAGAACTTGAAGATCTTCGCCCCCTTCTCCTTCACCCAGTACTCCAGTTCCCAGATCGCGTTCTTCACCCCCCGGTGCTTGATGGGAGAGAGGTTCGGCTCGTACACGAAGCGGTGCGGGTTGGTCTCGACGATCTTCCCCATGTCGCCGTTGGTGCACCAGCGGCTGGAGTATCCGGTGGTGTCCATCATCGCCTCGGGCAGCAGGCAAGCGACATCCACCCCGTACTTGTCCATTGCCGCCAGGAGCGCCTCCGGCCCGACATTCTTCTTCATCTCGTCGGGTTCCAGCCCCTCGAAGCAGCGGGCCGGCATGTTGGTGTTCAGCGCGCGCTTGATGTTGTCGATGGCGCGCCACCACATCTGAACCCCGGGGAAGTGCATCAGAGGCGCCATGTCCCCTACCAGATGGCATTCGGGGTCGATCTTGAAGTAGTTGTCCTTTACGAATTCAGCGGCCATCTTCAACCTCCGTGGTCTTTGTACCCCCTCCCCTTCAAGGGGAGGGTTGCTGTGGGGATGGGACCCCTACTACCTGGGTCCGGGACCCCGGAACTTCCTCCAGTTCTTTTCCAGGAGGGTGAGTTCCGGCTTCCACCAGGGGCGTTCCAGAGCCGGCATCGGCGGCGAGGGGGGCATGATGCGCTCGTGCTTCTGCCAGGCGCCGATTTGGAACTCGTCGCTTGCGTACTCGCGCCCAAGCCACGGGTTGAAGGGACAGGCTGGGGTGGTTCCGGCCAGGCAGCGTGTCAGGCAGATGTCACAGCGGCGGCAGCGGTTTATCTCGTCCGCGCGGTTGGATTCGACCTTGTTCGCGTACTCCGGATCGATGAAAAGCTGGCGCCCCAAGGCGGAGATGTCGAACTTCCCTGCCCCGATGTCGGTATTGGCCTTAACCGGATCGTGCTGCGAGGCGGCGATCACCGGGATCTTCAGGGCCTTCTTGAATTCCGCAGCGCAGTCGGGGATGTGCTCGACCCGGTCGGCCATAGCCACCAGATGGCAGGCCTCCTCATAGCCGCCGCCATCGGAAAGGCTGATGTAATCGGCGCCCCGCGCCTCTAAGTCCAGCGCCAGATCGATCATCTCCTCGCGTGTAAGCCCTCCCTCGAAGTGTTCCTCGGCGCTGATGCGCACGCCGACGGCCACGCCGGGGCAGGCATAGCGGATCTGCTCCATCACCTCATTCAAAAACCTCTTCCGGTTGCGCCATTCCCCACCGTACATGTCGGTGCGCTTGTTGGTGAACGGGGAGAGGAACTGGTGCTCCAGGTAACCGTGCGGCGCATGGATTTCGATCACGTCGAAACCGGCGATCAGGGCCAGCTGGCAGCTGTTGGCGAATTCCTTCTGCTCGTGATGGATCTCGGCAATGGTCATCTCGCGCGTCATCTGCCCGGTCAGGAACTCGCGCGCCCGCTCGCTCTTGCGCAACCCGGTGTGCAACGTGTCGGACTGCTTGTCCATGGACATCTCGTAGGGAAGCCCGCCGGTGGCGGCCGGGGCGAGCATCTCGTGGTCGTAGGAGTGCCCCTGGCGGCCGAAGCCGATGCTCATCTGGGCAGCGATCTTGCTCCCGAAGTAATGCACCCGGTCGGTGAGCAGCGCGAGGCTTTGGATGTGGCCCGGGTTGAAGCAGTAAAGGTTGCGCCCCCAGACGAAGTTGGAACTGAGCTTGGTTCCCATGATTGCGCCGGTGGTAATGAGCCCGGTGCCGCCCTTGGCGCGGGCCGCGAAATATGAGAGACACTGCTCGGAGGCCTGTCCCTGGCCGTTGGAAAGGGTCTCGTTCATGGGAGCAAGAGCGATGCGGTTTTTCAGCTCGACGGGCCCGATCTTGATCGGGCTGAGAAGATTGGCGAGGGTTTGCTGACCTGCCTTGGGTTTTGACATGGCGACTCTCCTTTTGCCGGGTCCTGCCCGGCTAGTTTACCTATATTCGGTCAAACGACCGTTGTTCTTGTTTCCCTTATGGTTTGTGCTTTGACACTATATTGACTGGGTGGTCAGTCATGCTGGACTCAAAAAAAATCCGATTTCGACAGCCGCTTTCTCGATGTTCACATCTGCGACCACTTACTGTCCTTTAACCGGTCCACTGCATCTTCATGGGTTATGACATTCTGGTCATAGAGAGCCTTCACCTGCTCCTCACTGAACCCCAAGACATCGACCAGCACGTGATCGTTATGTTCTCCAATCAATGGAGCATGTCCCCGGATGCAGGACGGGGTTTCCGAGAACTTCAGGGGACTTCCGAACATCTTCATAGGACCGATGAAAGGCTGTTCCACAAGTGGCATCATCTCCCGAGCAGTAATGTGTGGATCTCCATCCGCCAGTTCTTCGATAGAAAGTGCTCTGGTGCATGGCACTTCCACCTGTAGGAGAAGACGTTCCGCCTCTTTGACGGAATCCATGGACATGACCCACTCGTCAATGACCCCATTGACAAAAGTCGAGTTGGCGCAGCGCGCCTCGACCGATTCGGAGCGCGGATCGGTGAGCAGCCAGGCATACTTTTCACCCATCATTTTAACCAATGGGTCCCAACGGTTGGCAGCCAACACGGCTAGACACAGGTACCCATCCTTCCCTTTAAAAATGCCGTAAGGGGCATATCCGGGGTGTACACGTCCAATCTTCGGAACTTTTACATCCTTACCGATCGCCTGCCCCATCGTGTACCAGGGGAGGGTATTTTCATGTAGGGAAAAGAGGCAGTCTGTCATGGCAATATCTATCTGCTGCCCGACACCTTGCATCTGTCTGGCAAACAGAGCGGCCGAAATGGCCAGAGCCGCGTGAATACCGGCAAGAGTGTCACCAATCGACACCGGCGCGATCTGAATCTGCTCGCTCTGGTTGGTCCAACCGCTGGCTCCCTGCGCTATCATGTCGTATCCTGACATATGACTTTTGGGTCCCGATTGGCCAAAGCAGGAAATGGAACAGTAGACAATGTCTTCCTTTATCTTCTTCACGGATTCGTAATCAAGCTGAAGCCGTTTCATCACACCCGGCGAGAAGTTTTCCACTATCACATCACATTTCTTGATCAGATCATGGATCACAGCCATGCCCTTAGGATTTTTCATGTTGACACACACGCTTTTTTTGCCGCGATTCACGTTGATGGAATAGCTGGACTGAGGTACGCCATCATGTACTACCCTCATCGAAAGGTAGCGTTCAATGGCTCCCACCGGGTGTTGTTCGATCTTGATCACCGTGGCACCCATATCCGCCAACATCTTGGTGCCATGTGGACCAGCCAGCACCCAGGTAAAATCCAGAACAGTCACGCCATCCAAGCACCCTGGTTGTAAATTATTCATACGACCTCCAGTTTATTGTCCCTTAGTTTTATCCATTTTTTACACCATACTTAGAGCGATATCTCCAACAGTCAACACACAAACCTCCTTCCGGCAAGCAAGCAACCGATCAGCCAACAAGACTGACCGGCCAGTCATTAATTACAACATTACTTCAAAATACAATAGTTTGTCAAACAATTTTTCATTTTTTATAATTCAATAAATACGGTATGTTAGAAATATTATGCTATATATTCTAAAATATATAATCCTATTCACAAACTTTTTTATATTTATTTACATTTCATAATATCATTTAAACACATTTTTTAGTCCATTTAAATTGCCATTAATACTTGACATACTCCAATAGTGAAATGTACTATAACGGCAGGCTGACTGACTATCCGGTCAGCTAAAAACAGACATTCCTGTGCTTTCGGGTGTCGAACATTTCATCAAACAAGGAAGAACGAACATGCCTACGGAGCAAGCCTCACACATGAAACCAATGAAAATTTCCGATCTGTGCATTTCCTCGGGATTAAGCAAACCTACTATTACCAACTATCTTAAAATTGGCCTGTTGCCGCCACCTTTAAAGGTTAGTTCCAAAATGCATCTTTTCGACGAAACCCATCTTAAAACCCTTTTAATGATTCGCCGTTTCAGAGAAGAGGAGGGACTATCTCTTTTAGAAATTAAGGACGCGCTCGCCAGCGGTCGAAGTCCTTTTAAAACAGGATCGAAGCAGGTTTCACAACTTGCAAAGAAAGGTGTTACGCAGTCTGACGAATCGGCAACGGGCAAAAGGGATCTGATCATCGATAAAGCCATCAGATTATTCTCAACTCATGGCTATGAGAACGTCAAGATCAGTGACATTACTGACGCCATATCGATCGGCAAGGGCACGTTTTATCTTTATTTCAAGGATAAGAAAGAGTTGCTTCACGAATGCGTTGAAGAGATAAGGGCTCTGCTCTCATTATCGGAGAGCAGAGAAGATATTTTGAAGGAACCTGATATCGTTATCAGAATGAGGAATCGCTGGATGAACTTTCAAACCCAACATCCGCATTTCGGTGGAATTCTTCAGTTAGTTCAATCCACGGCGCAATCAGAAGATCCCGTCATCCGGAAAAAGTCGATTGAATCTTATAATGCGGTCATAAAGCCGGTAATGGATGATATACGGAGAGCACAGCAAGAAGGTCTCGCGTTGGAAATGGAACCAGAATTAGTCGCTTATGCCATAATTGGCATTATGGAAAACATGACATTTCGCTTAAACCAAGATGATAAATATTCGTTTGAAATGTGCTCGAAGGCACTCGAAGAATTATTTCGACGTATTCTCACCCCCTGCCAAGTTACCAGACTGACATGAATAGATAAGTAACGGAGGTCCTGGCGAGAAGACCGGTTGGCTCACTCCCTGCTTGGCATGATGGGACTTTGGGCTTGACGCCGGCCTTACCTCGCGATTGCGCGCCAACATCCTTCAACCGCACGCCCGATCATCTCCTCGTCCAGCTCGACGAAGCCGAGAATGTGGTCGCGAGCCATGGCAAGCACCGGACTGAAGGCCAGTTCGAGAAGTACCACCAGCGGTAAATCTTCAACGATCCCTTCAACCATCGCTTCCTGGAACAGCTTCCATACGATGCTGTCGCATTTTTTGCCGAACACCCTTTCGCGCTTGTGTGCGGTGCCATAAGGGGAATGATGAAACTGTTCGAGAAACTTGTAATCCATCGGGCGGGAGATGCAGTATAGGAGAAGGGTTTTCGCAATATGGAGGAACTTGTCGCGGATGGGGCGTTTGTCGGGGAACTTCTCAAGCATGCAGCTATAAATGCGCCGTTCCAGATCCGCATAGGTTTCGACTATGAGATCATCCTTGGTCTCGAAATAACGGTAAATGGTGCCTACACTTACACCGGCCCTCTCCGCGACCATAGCCATGGGTGCCCCGTGAAATCCATTTTCAGCCACTAATTCCATGGCTGCCGTCATTATTGCAGCTCGTTTCCGTCCTGTTTTCATCGTTTCACCTTTGGAGCAACCATCGAAACAGCTTGTCCGAGTCCTGGTCAAGGCAGAGCTTGATCACGGGGGCCCCGCGCCGTAGGCCTTGCCTTCTCCCGACCCTTAGTTGCGATCGGCGGATCAGCCGTGCTACCAGTCGAAGAGCTGGTCCAGATCCTCATCCTGCACCATGAAGGTCAGGTTGTGAGACTCGATGATTTTGTTGCAGAAGTAGCACATCTATTTGTCGTGATTCTTGGTGATGACGGCCTAAGTAATCAGAAATAAAATGCCCCGCTGCGACCAGTTTATCGAGATCTACCCCGGTCTCAACGCCAAGTCCGTTCAGCATGCGGAGCAGGTCTTCACTTGCCACATTCCCTGGAGCGCCAGCGGCGTAAGGACAACCACCAAGACCTGCTACTGAACTATCGAAAGTTGCCACTCCCTGCTCCAATACAGCTAGAATGTTAGCCAGTGCATGGCCGTACGTATCATGAAAATGAGCTGCAATACGATCCAGCGGCAAATATTCAGCAACTCCATCTATCATGGACTGTGCCTCCGCAGGAGTACCAACGCCGATGGTGTCACCCAGAGAAATCTCATAGCAGCCAAGTTCGGCAAGCCTGGCTGCCAGTTGAGCTACAGCAGCCGGCGGGATTCTCCCCTCATAGGGACAACCGAGAGCACACGAAACATAGCCGCGCACCGGAACGTTACGCCCCTTTGCCGCTTCGATCACTTCGCTGAAGCGCGCAAGGCTTCCTTCAATCGAACAGTTGAGATTTTTTTGCGAAAACGTCTCCGATGCCGATGCAAAAATCGACACTTCTTCCGCTCGGACCGCCATGGCTGCTTCAAAACCTTTCAAGTTCGGGACGAGAACCGGGTAACGAACTCCCCCCCCCCTGCTTATCCAGGTCATCACCTTTGCATTGTCAGCCATCTGGGGAACCCATTTGGGGGAAACGAAACTGGTGGCCTCGATTACCGTGAGCCCGGTATCCGTCAACCGGTTGATCAACTCTATCTTTACCTCGAAAGGAACAATGGTTTTCTCATTCTGTAGGCCGTCACGAGGACCAACTTCAACTATTTTTACTTTTTTGGGCAGAATCATTTCAGGCAGTCTCTTCCGGTATCAAAGAAAGGAGTTCCGCGCCGTCATTGACCACCGCTCCGACGGTGTAGTTAACCGTGGCTACCATGCCGTCCGCAGGGGCTGTGATGGTGTGCTCCATCTTCATTGCTTCCATGATCAGAAGCGGCATACCTCGCTTGACTTGGGCACCAGCTTCGGTCATTACCGCAATAATTTTACCGGGCATGGGGGCGGTGAGACATCCGCCCTCTCCTTCCCTTTCAGCTGTCTGCGCTGAAGGATCAAACAGAGTCAAACAGTGGGTGACGGATGCAGACATGATATTCAGTTCGGCACCATGGCGCACCACGGTCGCTGTCATCCGCATCCCATCGAGATCAGCCAGCAGATTGCCAGTCTCGTCAATCTCCCCTCGCGCGACAACCTGGCCGCCAGGTAGTTCCAGAAGGAAACAACTCTTCCGGTAAAGAGCGGTGACAGTCGTAGTGGCATCCCCATCAATAAAGTAAAGAACATGATGATTATCACTGTTCGGCCGCCATCCGTGGGTCAGATGCCAAGGCGAATAGAGATCTGTTGTGAAGGCAGCGTACTTCTTCGCCTCGGCGTCACGCCTCAGGAGCACATCGAGGCAGGCCAGGGCCAGTATCTTGTCAGATGCCGGCTGCACCTCGGGAAAAAGTCCTTCGCGGTTTCTTTCAATGAAGCCGGTATCAAGATTGGCTTCGGCGAAGGCCGGATGAGCTGCCACAGCGCCGAGAAAACTAGTATTTGTGGTAACTCCGACCACTTGATACTCTGCCAGAGCCTGTTGCAGGCGACGAAGCGCCCCGGCCCGGTCGGTGTCCCAGACTATCAGCTTGGCAATCATCGGGTCATAGTTGATGCTGACTTCATCCCCCTGCCGCACCCCGGTGTCGATTCGTACATGAGTGCTCTCAGACGGAGTACGCAGATGGGAAAGTGTCCCGATGGAAGGGAAAAAATCACGGGCCGGGTCTTCAGCATAAATGCGCGCCTCGATGGCGTGGCCACTGATGGTGAGCTCATCTTGACGGCAGGGAAGCGGTTCTCCGGATGCAACGCGGAGTTGCCATTCCACCAGGTCCTGACCGGTGATCATCTCAGTCACCGGATGCTCTACCTGAAGGCGGGTGTTCATCTCCATAAAGTAGAACGAACCGTCCTGATCCAGAAGAAACTCTACGGTTCCGGCTCCGACGTAGCCGATTGCTCTTGCTGCGGCCACTGCCGCGGCCCCCATTTTTGCCCGCAGTTCCGGAGTCATACCGGGAGCCGGCGCCTCTTCCAATACTTTCTGGTGACGTCGTTGGATAGAGCAGTCACGTTCAAAGAGGTGAAGCGCATTGCCGTGAGTATCCGCGAAGACCTGTATTTCCACATGGCGGGGTTTGGTCAGATATTTCTCCAGCAGCACCCGGTCATCGCCAAAACCGGAGAGCGCTTCACGCTTTGCTGAAGCCAGTGACTCCTCAAAGGTTGCGCCTTCCCAGACTACCCGCATTCCCTTGCCACCACCGCCCGCACTCGCTTTGATCAGCACCGGGTAGCCGATCCGGCCGGCGGTGTCCCGCAGGAAATCGGGAGCCTGGTTATCGCCGTGGTAACCCGGAACCAGCGGTACTACCGCATCTTCCATGATTTGTTTAGCGGCGCTTTTGGAGCCCATGGCACGGATGGCATTGGTTGGTGGACCGATGAAGACGATAGTCGCAGCGGCGCATGCCTCGGCAAATTCGGCGTTTTCAGAAAGAAAGCCATAGCCAGGGTGAACTGCCTGAGCACCACTTCTTTTAGCGACGTCAAGGATCAATTCAGGACGGAGGTAGCTCTCACGAGCTGGAGAGGGACCGATATGGTATGCTTCATCAGCCAGCGCCACATGCAGGGCGGAAGCATCGGCGTCGGAGTAGACCGCTACGGTCCTGATGCCAAGGCGTTTGGCGGTGCGGATGACGCGACAGGCGATCTCACTGCGGTTAGCGATCAATATTTTATTGAACATGGTGGTCCTTTATTTCCGTTTACTTGAGCTGTTGTTATTCCAATTTCAAATCAAAGATGCCATCAAGGCGGCGAGGATTGAGGCGACGAAGGCATACAAACAATATGCTGAGGAGCCGAAGACGAGCCAACGAAGAGGGGGCTTTGATCTGGAATTGGTATTACGCGGCCACCCACGCCGGAAGGCGCTTTTCCAGAAAGGCGGACAGCCCTTCGCGGCATTCGGGTGAGGCTCGCAGTTCCGCCATCAGACCGGCGGTATGGGCGATCAGCTCAGCATCCACGACCCTTCCGTAAACCGTCGTGACCAGCTTTTTAGCGGCAGTCATGGCACCAGGCCCGTTTTTTAAGAGGGCAGTCGTTATACGTTCAGCGGCAGCGGCCATCTCCTGTTCATCCTCAACAAGTTCATGAACAAGACCAAGACGGTGCGCCTCACGTGCAGTCATAATTTCGGCGGTCATGAAGTAGCGACGCGACTCACGGGGGCCGAGAGCAGCAATCACGTAAGGAGATATGACGGCAGGAATGAGTCCCAGCTTGACTTCTGAAACACAGAATGTTGCTCGCGCGGTTGCAATGGCAATGTCACAGCAAGCTGTCAGGCCAACCCCGCCTCCGTAGGCGGCCCCTTGGATCAACGCGATGGTCGGCTTGGTGAGTGAATTGAGTGTCCGCATCAACTCCGCGATCCCTTTGGCATCAGCCATGTTCTGTTCGCGAGAATTATCGGCCATGCGCCGCATGTCGTTCAGGTCGGCGCCGGCGGAAAAGCTCTTTCCATTGGCCGCAAGTACAATAATTCGTACGGCAGGGTCTGCCTCACATTTCCGTAGTGAATCGGTTAGAATGGCAACAAGGTTTTCGTTAAAGGCGTTGTGCAACTCGGGGCGGTTCATGGTAAACGTGGCTCGCCCATGATTATCTACATTTATAAGAACATCAGTTTCGTTCATTGTCTGTTTTCCTGTAATAATTTATGCCACCCTCAAAAGTTCGTCTTTGGTTGAATCTATTACATCCTGAACACCCCGAACTCCGTTTTCTCAATCGGTGCATTCAGCGTCGCCGACAACCCAAGACCAAGGACCATCCGGGTATCGGCCGGGTCGATGATGCCATCGTCCCAGAGACGGGCGCTGGCGTAGTAGGGATGCCCTTGGTGCTCGTACTGGTCCCGGATCGGTTGTTTGAACGTTTCTTCGTCTTCTTTGGACCAACTTTCACCTCGCGCCTCCATACCATCCCGCTTTACCTGGGCAAGGACGCTGGCTGCCTGTTCACCACCCATGACAGAAACGCGGGCATTGGGCCATATCCAGAGGAAACGCGGACTATAGGCGCGACCGCACATGCCGTAGTTGCCCGCGCCGAAACTACCACCGATGATGATAGTGAATTTGGGAACCTTGGCGCAGGCGACGGCGGTTACCAATTTGGCGCCGTCTTTGGCAATGCCACCCGATTCGTACTTACTGCCAACCATGAATCCGGTGATGTTCTGGAGGAATATAAGTGGAATGCCCCGCTGGCTGCAGAGTTGGACAAAATGGGCCCCCTTGAGGGCCGACTCGGAGAAGAGGATGCCGTTGTTGGCAATAATGCCGACCGGGTATCCCCAGATATGGGCAAAGCAACAAACGAGGGTCGTGCCGTAGAGTTGTTTGAATTCGTCGAATTCCGTGCCGTCAACGATTCGGGCGATCACCTCACGCACATCATAGGGTTTGCGGGTGTCGTTCGGGATGACGCCGTAGATTTCTTCTTGATTGTAGAGCGGTTCTATTGGTTCACGTACGGCAAGCTTGACGTCTTTACGCCGGTTAAGGTTGCCGACCAGCCTCCGGGCTATGGCAAGGGCATGGGCGTCGTCCATGGCGTAGTGGTCGGTAACCCCAGATGTTCTGCAATGAACGTCGGCGCCACCGAGATCCTCGGCGTTCACCACTTCACCGGTGGCCGCCTTGACCAGCGGCGGGCCGCCGAGGAATATGGTGCCCTGTTTCCGGACGATGATGCTTTCATCCGACATGGCCGGCATGTAGGCGCCACCTGCGGTGCACGATCCCATGACGGCTGCGATCTGGGGAATGCCCCTTCCCGACATATTGGCCTGGTTGTAAAAGATCCGCCCAAAGTGGTCACGGTCGGGAAAGACCTCTTCCTGTCGGGGAAGAAATACCCCGCCGGAGTCAACCAGGCAGATGCAGGGAAGATGGTTGGCTTCGGCAATCTCCTGGGCGCGGATATGTTTTTTGACGGTCAGCGGGTAGTAGGTGCCACCTTTTACCGTCGCGTCGTTGACGAAGATCATGCATTCCTGCCCCATAACCCGACCGATGCCGGTGATGATTCCGGCAGCCGGAACTTCATCGTCTCCATAGACTTTGTAAGCAGCGAATTGGGACAATTCCAGAAATGGTGATCCGACGTCGAGCAGTTGACGGAGCCGCTCGCGCGGCAGCAGTTTTCCCCGTTCGATGTGCTTGGCCCGCGACCGTTCGTCACCACCAAGGCAGATCTTTGCGGACTTCTCACGAAGATCTGCAACCAAGTCTGTCAGCGACCTGGAGTTTTTTAGAAACTCTTCAGACGTGGTGTTAACCAAGCTTTTAAATACACTCATCTAATTCCCCACTTATAAAAACCTAAACAACGCTACCAGTTAAAAAACTCATCTATTTCTTCATCCTTCACCAGAAAGGTCAGATTATGCGGTGCAACCGGCTCGGCGTAGAAAAAGCGCGGCAGCCGATCATGATGTTTGTTGAAGCCGCCACGAACGTTAAAATCGCGCTCCGCAGAGAGTACTTTCTTACCCAATGCCACGAAATCGTCGCCGGTCATGGTGCTGCCGTGAAAGGAGCTCAGCAGGTCAAGCAGCGCCTGGAAGGTTTCCGGTTGATCCATGATGGCGAAGGCAATAAACAGACACATGCCGGTGGAGTCGATGGCGGCAGTGGCGATCTGCAGGTTCCGGGAGAGTTCCACCTGCCCTTCTGGTTTGAGCGGATCGACGTCCCCGCCGATCTTGAGGATGTTGGTGGCGATTGCATAGCCCATCGTATGGTCGGCCCCCTGGGTCGAGGCGGCATAGGTGACACCAATACCTTGAACGGCGCGCGGATCGTAGGCAGGCAGGGCTTGATCCTTGACAATCGGTACCCGCTCGACGCCGAAGACTTTGCCGGTGACTGCGGCTCCGCTGCCGAGTATACGTCCCAGCGGTGTGCCTTTCTGGACCTCTTCCACCAGTCTGATGGCGGCCGCATCGTCGCCAAATGCGGCCAGACCGGCTTCCATGGCCACTCCGACAGTAACACCCATCTCTATGGTATCGACACCAATGTTGTCGTCCAGATAGTCTAGCGCTGCGATCGTATCCAGGCTGGAGATGCCGCAATGGCCACCATGCGACCAGACCGTCTCATATTCCGGCTGTTTGGTCAGGTAATTGCCGTCTTTGTCATTGTAAATTCCGGAGCACTGGATCACGCAACCACGGTGGCAGCCGTGGGTAGCGGAGCCGCCGCGTTCGATTTCAAGAGCGGCTTGGGTTTCGCCGCTTAAGCTGGCTGAACCTTCAAACTGCCCCGTTTTAAAGTTCCGGGTCGGATATCCGCCGGCTTCGTTGAGGACATTGGTCATGACGTTGGTGCCAAAGGCAGGCAGGCCTTCACCAGTGACCGGATGCTTGCGCAGCCCTTCGACAAATTTGCGGTTGGCATCACGGTAAGCGTCTGGGTCTTTTGGGGGACGCATCTTCATGCCGGCGTCATCAATGATGATCGCCTTGACGCGCTTGGCACCCATAACGGCGCCGACGCCACCGCGACCGCAATGTCGGGTCGGACGCAGTTCCGGGTCGGTACAGGCAATGGAGGCGGCCAATAGCTTGCGCTCTCCGGCTGAGCCAATGGTTATGTATGCGACCTTGTCGCCGTTCTCCTCGCGAAGCTTGGCTACCAGCGGATAGTTATCCATCAGCTTGAGGCTGTTATCGACTATGACCTTGATACCGTCTTTGTTGATAACGATTTTATACAGGTCGTCACCTTCCGGCTTACCTTCCAAAATGACGGCCGCATACCCGAGCCTGGCCAGAACCTGCGCGGCCTGGCCGCCGGCGTTGGATTCCTTGATGGTGCCTGTAAGGGGACTTTTGCAGCCAACCGACAGACGGCCGGTCATGGAGCCGGTAGTACCGCTGAGCATGCCAGGGGAGATGACCAGTTTGTTTTCAGCGCCCAGAGGGTGAGCCAGAGGATGAACTTCGGTCGCGACTACCAGAGAGGTCATTGCCCGGCCACCCAGGCCGACATAGTTACCCAGGTCGCCCACGGTCACCTTGGGACCGCCTGCGGCCCCCATGTCAATACGTGCAATTTTGTCCATACGTGTTCTCCTTCCCTTTGTTCTGTGATTGTCACAGTAAAATTCTCCTTCTCAAAGGAAGGCTGCACCGTTTCCAGCACAACCCAATGGCCCGGCGCCGTGGGAATGTTCCTTTAGGCACCTGAGGCTCGGAGTAAAGTATCTGCTTCTTCTTTCGGGAGTGCCGTTGCTCGGCAACAATGCCGGATCCGTTTCACTTGATCCGGCCTATGAAGAAATAAGGGTTACAAGGTACTAGGCCGCGTCCAGCGTCTTCAACTGCCTGCGCATGATCTTTCCTGTGCTGGTTTTGGGAAGATCCTCGACGAACAGCACCTCACGGGGCACCTTGTAGGCCGAAAGATGCTGCCGACAGAAGTCGAAGATCTCCTGCTCACCGGCCGAGTGACCCTGCTTCAGAACAATGTATGCCTTGGCGATCTCACCCTTCATCTCGTCCGGCTTCGGGCCGACCGCGACCATGGCCACCGCCGGATGGGCCGCTATCACGCGTTCCAGCTCCGCCGGGTAGACATTGAACCCACCGGTTATGATCATGTCCTTCTTGCGGTCCACCACGAAGATGAAACCGTCCTTGTCCATGCGCGCCAGATCGCCGGTATGGAGCCAGCCGTCAGGTTCGATTGTCTGTCTTGTCCCCTGCTCGTTGCCGAAGTACCCCTGCATGACGATCGGACCGCGCACCATCAGTTCACCCACCTCTTCGGCAGACATGGTACGGGCCGCATCTTCCACTGCGGCGATGCGGCACTCCACCCCCGGCAGGGCCACTCCGATAGAACCATGGCGGTTTTTGCCGTAGTAGGCATGGGTGGTGCCCAGGCCAGCTATCTCGGTCATCCCCCAAAGCTCCAGAAGCGGGCAGCCGAACTCCGCCTCGAACGCCTCCATCTTGGCGACCGGCATGGTCTGGCCGCCGACGGTGCACCGTTTCAGGGAGGAGACGTCGTATTTGCTGCGTTCCGGGTAGGCAAGCAGGTACATGTACATGGTCGGAACCCCTTCGAACATGGTGGCCCTGTGCTCCTGGATCGCTTCCAACACCTGCCTTTCCTCGAATTTGGGAAGCAGGACCAGGGTCATGCCGTACCAGAATGAAGAGTTCATGACCACGTTGCCGTAGACGTGGGAACAGGGAAGCGCCGAGACCACGGTGTCCCGGTCGTCGCGGGCATGCATCACCGCCGTCATGGCTGTGGAGGTGAGCACGTTGCGATGGCTGGTCATGGCCCCCTTGGGATGCCCGGTGGTGCCCGAGGTATAGCCGATGGTGGAAAGGGTGTCCGGCTCGACCTCGACCGCCTGGAAGGTGGGGGCGCCCTCTTCCAGCAAGTGGTCGAAGCCAACGGCGCCAGCGGGGATGTCTTGGCCGAAAAGGACGATGTGCTCGATGGGGGTCTGCTTGCGGATGGCGAGCAGGGCCGGCCCTTTGTCGCCGGAGGCGATGATGGCCTTGGCTCCGCAGTCGTTGGCAACGAAGACCACCTCCTCCGGGGTCAGCATGACGTTGATCGGGTTCACCACCGCGCCCACTTTCAGAATGCCGTAGTAGGCTACGATCCATTCCCAGCAGTTGCTGGAATACAGGGTAACACGATCCCCCCGCCCCACGCCCCGCTGCGCAAGGCCGTTGGCCGCGCGGTTGGAGAGTACGTCCAGATACCTGAAGGAGAAGGAAGCGTCGCCGGATATCAAGGCAACCCGGTCACCGAAGGCCGCCGCCGCATAGGGAAGTACTTGTCCGATCGTCCACTTGCGCACTAAAGTCGTCATCATTTTTTCCTCGCATCTGCGGTGCCGGTTGCCGGCACACGCGCATCTCTTTTGGGTTGGTCCCCGGCCGCCGAGCGGAGGGTCAGCCTGAGTTACCGGTATCATTTCCTGCCAAGGTGTTCTCTCAGGCACTCTTTGAAGGCCGGCAGGACTTCCTTGAAATCTCCCACCACGCCGTAATGAGCCTCATTGAAGATGTTTGCTCCAGCGTCCTTGTTTATGGCCACGATGGTCTTGGCGCCGATGGCGCCGGCTATGTGCTGCACCGCTCCGGAAATGCCGACCGCGATGTATAGCTTGGGGCTGACCTTCACTCCGGTGAGTCCCACCTGAAAGCGCTGCTCGACCCATCCTTTCTCCACGGTGGGCCTCGACCCTCCCACAGCGCCGTCCAGAAGCTCCGCCAGCTCGGTCAGCTGCGCAAAGTTGTCCATGCTCTCCATCCCTCTTCCGCCGCTCACGATTATTTCAGCATCTTCGAGTCTCTTGCCCGCGTACTCGGCAACCACCCTCTTTAGACATCTTGCCCTGGGAACCGGCAGTTCCACCTCCGGGAGGAAGCAGGTGATCTCCCCTTTTCTCGCGCCATCCCTTTCCAGCGGCTCGAAGACCTTCTCCCTCACCGACACGATCTGCGCCCCAGAGGCGCTGGAAAAGGTCGCCCGAATGTTGCCGCCGTAGGTCGACCTGGTCCCCCGGAGCCGTCCAGTGTTCTGGTCGATAGCGAGGGCTGTACAGTCGGTGATCGGGCCGGTCCCCAAACGGAAGGCCAGCCGACATGCCAGGTCCGCTCCCTGATGGTTGTGGGCGAAAAGCACCAGAGCCGGATTGGTCTTTCGGCAAAACATCTCCATGACCGGCAGGTAAAGCTCCGGTTCGTACTCACCAAGTTGCGGTATTTGCACGCTAATTACCGCGTCGGCACCGCGTGCTATGGCCTCGGCGCCGGTCTCGTTGCTTCCATTGATAAATACGGCGACCAGCTCAGCCGACGACTCCCTGCTCAATCTGCTCCCGACCGCCAGCAGCTCCGCAGTGGATGTTGTGATTCCCCCGCCCTCCGCCTCACCATATACGACCACTTTGTCAGCCATTTCGGTCATCTCCCTTAAACGAGCTTCGCTTCGATCAGCCGCAGGGCCAGATTAGCCCCCGCCTCAGCTGCGGTCTCTCCCTTTATCATCTCGCAGGTCGTATCGGAGACCTGCGCCGCCAAATCCACAACCGTGATCCGCCTGGCCGACGCGACGTCGATCGCCAGATCGGCTGCGCCCATAAGCTCCGCAGGCTGTTTCTGGGCCGCACGGATGGCAGGGAACGGAGGGTAGCGCAGGGTAAAGGCCTCGCTGTTCACCGTCACCACCGCAGGGAGGGTCACCTCGATCTCGGCCGACCCATCAACAGTGGCGCACTCGAGCTTCAGCTTCCCTTCTCCAAGCTCGAAGCTTCTGGCAAGACTCACGCAGGGGAGACCGAGAAACTCGGCGATGCCGATGCCGGTCTGCCCGTTATTGGAATCGGCTGCCTGCCCCCCGCAGAGGATTAGATCGCCCCCACCCAGCTTGCCAATGGCGGCAGCCAGCACGTTGGCCACCGCATACCCGTCCAGTTCGTCGAAAGCCTCGTCCTGTAGCAGGACGAGGCGGTCAGCTCCACTTGCCACCGCCCGGTCCAGCACTCTTTTCGAGGGCGCCTTCCCCATGCTCACCACGGTCACTTTGCCGCCATGCTGGTCCTTGATGCGCAGGGCGGCCTCCAGGGCGTTTTCGTCGAAGGGACTGATAAGCGGCGCTACCCCTTCCGGGACGACCCGCTTTCCGCTCGCATCGATGCGGAACGACTTGGGGGGCGCATCGGGGTCGAATACCTGCTTCATGCATACAACGATGTTTGGTTCAATTGCCATTTTTGTGACCTCATCCCTTGAAAGCTTCATGGGTTGACAAACCCCGACACTGCTCCACCCTTTGGAAATCCACTCGGATATGCGGGTGGCCCTCTAGCGCGTTTTCATGACTGAATTTTCAGTCAATAATAATTTACAATACGCACCTAATTTGTGTCAAACGTTTTCTACTATTTCAGCGTCAATAGGGTTAGGATCTGAAAGAGCCCGTAGGGGCGGGCTTAACCGCAGACCCTTACCCCTTCAAGCTTCGAGGTTCCGAGCGGAGTTTTTATCGTTCCGGTCATGGAGTCACCGTCGAAGGTCGCATTCACCGTCACTAAGATGGGTCCCATGGGGGTGTGAACCTTCATGCTCCAGACTGCGGAGTTGCCGTCGACGGTCCCTTCAAGGGGCTCGTCGCCTTTTTTACTGCTGGCGGTACCGGTCAGTACCGTCCCTTCCGTCTTGAAGGTGATGGGGTTGGTTTCCTTTCCCATGGGGGTTTGCACCGTGATGTTGTAAGTCCCGTTAATCGACATTGCACTCTCCTTTTCTTCGCTTTTTACTTCACCGGGCGGTGAAGGTTGTTGTTGTTCTGCCCCTGGGCGTCATTTCCTACCCGGTTTTCTCCATCGCTTGCAGCACCAGTTCCATGATGTCGTAGACAACCATGGCGTCGCCGGACTCGGCCGCGGCGTCCTTGAAATTGCGCTCGCACCAGGGGCAGGCGGTGACAAGTGCCTGGGCGCCGGTGGAGTGCGCTTCCCGCAGCCGCTCCCGGCCAGTCGTCAGGGCGAAGTCGGGGAATGCCTCTTTGGCCCCTCCCCCCGATCCGCAGCAATAGGTCCATTCCCGTATTCTGGGCATCTCAGTCAGGGTGACCCCGGGGATCGCCTGCAGGATATTGCGAGGGGAATCGTAGACCCCCTTGTTCCCGAAGTTCACCTCCCGGACCGGATCGGTGACGTACATGCGGGGGTCTTCAGCCATCTTAATCTCGCCCTTCCAGGCCTTGAGAGGTTCTCCCAGTCGCCCTAGGTGACAGGGATCATGGAAGGTGACCTGCAGCGGGACCTCACGGGTGAACTTAATTTTCCCTTTACCGATCAATCGCTCGATGTATTCCGTGATGTGCAGCACCTCTATGTCCAAGTTGCAGTCCGCCGCCTGCGGATAGAGCTGCTTGAAGGTGCCGTTGCAGTCCGAGCAGCAGGTAAGCAGTATCTTCGAGCCCGCATCCTTGAGCCTTCCCGTCAGGCTTTCCGAATAATTCTTCAGTTCCTGCTGGTAACCCATTTCGTAGGCTCGGCCGCCGCAGCAGATCTCCTCTTTCTTGGCAAAGCCGAAGTCCACCCCGGCCGCCTGCAGGATCTTGGCGGCGGCGCGGATCACCGGCCACTGTTCCTCGTCATAGGAAAAGTGACAGCCCACGTGCAGGTAGACTTCGGTCTTTTCCTCCAGCGCGTCCTTGATATCGAGTCCTTCCGCCCACTTGGACCGATCCGCCTTGGGCTTGCCGAAGATGTTGTCTTCGCGTTTCAGGTAGTCGATCAACATCATGTGGGCCGGGTCGCTCTGGCCGTCTTCCACGGCCCTCGACCGCAATTCCCGCATATTTTCCATCGGCTCCACATTGCCGCCGTAGTTCAGGTTGCACGATATCTGGCAGGAACCGCACATGCTGCAGGTGAAGACAGCTTCCAGCATCTCGTCCGTGTAGCCGATTTGCCCATCCTCCAGCGCTGCAGCCATGATGGTCTTACCCCCTCCCGAATAGGAATGGAATTCTCCGTACTCCATGCTCGGGCAGCCGGTGGCGAAGTCCCAACCGGATATCCGCGGCGTCGTCACCCACTTGCAGGCGGAACACCTGATGCACTGCATCATCTGATGCTTTCTCTCGCTCAATGACATTTATCTCTCCTCCCTGGTAGATATTAGAAACACAGCCTGCCGGGGTTCAGGATGCCCTCGGGGTCCAGCATCTTTTTCACCCGTTTCAAAAGGGCCGTCGCTTCCCCGTTTTTGCCGTACACCAGGTCGGCCCACGGCCCGTACGGCCTGCTGAAGAAGGCTTCGTTACCGGCAAGTTTTGCACCCGCGTCCAAGTACAGCGCTTTCAGATTCGACGTCTTCGCCCTGTCGGTGGGATCGTAGGCTAGGTTGAATTCGCAGTGGCATGAGCTTCCCTGCACCATCGGCTGCAGGTAAATGCCGATCTCGTTGCTCGGGTAGTGGTGCCGGACAACTTCCTCCATGACAGCGACGTGGCCGGGGGTCTTGTCCAGGGTGGTGGTGAAGAAGATGTCCTGAAAGGCACCCCGATGCTTCATCTTGTAGAATTCTTCCGGCGGATTATCCAAAAGCTCGGCCAGCGCCTTGCCGGAAATCCCCATCACTGCTGATTTCAGTTCCACGCCCCGCGCCTGCGCCAATTCCCGCAGGTCCTTCTCCTGGTAGGCCATCTGTTCTTCCGGCAGCATGCCGCCGGCGGTGAGCTTCACAGTCAGGATCCAGGCCGGCAGTTTTTCGGCAAGAGCCGCGATCTCTCCCTTATCAGCCATCATGGTGGCGAACTGGAAAGCGTTCACTAGGAAGTGCTCCTCGCCCAGCCGCCGCCGGGAAAGCTGGTAGCTCAGGTCGATCAGCGGCTCAGGTGTGGCGGCGGTCAGAAACCAGGTATTATCTATCTCGGGGAGGATGCCGCAGATTACCGACCCCCAGGTCACCACCCCCATTGTCCCCTGGGAACCCTGCACCACCCGCGAAAGGCTGGTGGAGCCGGGGCCGGCGGCAAAGCACTGCCTGAGGCCGGCGTCCAACTGTTTCTGGAGATCGGCCGGCGGGCTGGATGCCGAACCGGTGCGGAACAGATCACCGGTTCCGAAGATGACCTCCATGGTGACGAGCGGATCAATGGCATCCCAGTGGTCCCTGGGCACGACCACCGGTTCCCGCTCCAGGTAGCTTGCCAGAACCGATTTGGTCCGCCGCGGCAAAAGCGGCTTGAAGGCCCGTAGGCCTTTCTGGCGCAGCGCCTGCTCCAGCTGGTCAAAGGTCACCCCCGGCTCGATCACGGCGATCTTGTCCATACGGTCGACGTTCAGTATCCGGTCCATTCCGCTCAAATCCAGGATCATTCCTCCCTGGGAGGCGATGGTGTCTCCGCGCAACCGCGGCCCCCCCGGAGAACTGACCGGTATCACCGGCATCCGTTTCTCCTTGGCGTAATTGATGATCTGCTGCACCTGCTGCGCGGTTTTCACCTTGACCACGTAGGCGGGCAAACCCGGTGAGACAAAGCTCTCGTCACTCCCATACGCGGATAGTATTTGCTCGGCATCGGACACCTGGTCCTTGCCGACGATCATTGCCAAATTCTCTTTTGCCATCGCTCCTCCTTTGATTCCGTTCAATTAGTTCCCGCCGGGTTTTCTCTCACGCTGTCTCGCACCCGTTCCCGGAATTAGGTAGATTCCCAGTGCACCGAGGTTATTCGGTCGGCATCAATACCACGGGCTCCGGGAAAATGTAGGTAAAGTGATCCGCCACGTTATCGGGATCCACCACCTCGTACTTCACCTTTCTCATCCATTCGTTGGCGTTGAAGTTCGCGGGTCCCAGGCTGTCGGCAAAGATCCCCATGTAACCGGGAAGGATCTGAACACCAAGAGCCTCGCTGTTGGTGACCCGGCAGCTCTCCATCACGTACGCCATGTTTGCCGCCTGGACTCCCGGTTCCTCGGTGACGGCGAAGGCATTTTCGGAATGAAGCGACCTTCCTTCGTTGAGCCAGGCCCAGAATCCTTCCCGGCCGTGATCGGGAAGTTTTCCCGGCCCGATGTACTTGCCTAGCAGGTTTTCACCGGTCCGGTGGAGTTTGCCCATCAGGTTGATGGATTCCTCCATGCCGAAACTGGTGCTGAAATCCCCGGTAGGCCGGAACACCCGCGGTATGTAGGAGATCCGAACGTTTGCCGCGAACAGGATCTCGTTCTGCTCGACAGTCAGTTGCAGAAATTTACCGCCGGTGTCTTTTACGATCTGCTCGAACACCTTTTTCCGGTACTCGAACTCCCTTTCGGAATGGCCGGCAATGATCGCCTGCCAGGCATGCAGGTGCTCCTCGCGGTCGATGGGCACGCTCCCTTTGTGGAAAGCTTCCTGGTACTCATCGTTGGTCGAGGTAAGCATCCAGTTCATGCAGTCCGGCGGCACTCTCAACACGGAAAAAGCGACGTTGTTGTCGACGATCTTGTAGGCCGCAGCCGTCATGTCTTCCCAGTTTTTCCAATACGGGAGACTGAAATGCATTCTCTCCGGTATCTTCAAGCCAATCTGGGGCTGGCTTCCGGTGCATTCCATACGCTCGTCGCCCACCCACGGGTACAACTTCAGGCCGATGCGGGTGAAGATACCGTTACCGCCGTAGGCCCCGTTGGTCCCCCTGACAATGCCGCGCAGGCCGGGGCCGGGACCGTCGCCTGAGAACCAGCCGGCGCCGACGCCGGGAGAGCCGAGCCTCGCCACTTCGCCGGTGGGAAGCACCCACTCGACCCCGAAAAGGTTGCGCTCGTTCCAGCTCTGGCTTAACCCTTTCGAGCCGATGCCCCAAACCGAGGTGGCGGAGGCCAGCGGCGAATGGGTCGGGCCAGCGGAGACTATGTGGCAATCGAGCCCCCGCTTCATCGCCTCCGCCTGTATCTGGGCGGCGATAGCGTAGGGCTCTATCACCGCGAACATGTTCTTCTCATCGATTTCCACGATCCGGTTCATGCGCCGCAAGTCCACCATGATGGTGTCCTCGACCCCGGGGAACGCCAGGGAGCAAAACCCGGTGGAGTGGGCTTTGAATCTCAGTTTGTACCGGTTGCAGACCCTCACCACTCCCTGGACCTGGGAGGTGTCCTCCGGAAGGACCACTGCCAGCGGCACGAAGGGCTGCCACCTCCCGTTGGGGCCGCCCCAACTGTAGTGATACCCCGCCAAGGTCCCGGGGTCTTCGGAAACGTATTTGGAACCGACCACCGCTTGCAGCGCTTTGTACGCGTCTCTCGAAAGAGCCATTTTACTTACCCTCCTTTTTCCCTATTTCCGGCCGTGATGCGCCGGTACCCGACCTGGCCGCACCAACAACTTGTCACTGAACAAAGAGATGCTGCTGCGTCATACATAACTCCATATGCCGAACAACCGGTTCAAGCTCTTTCTGGTACTCTTCCAGGGCATCGCACCCCTCTTTTATACTTCTGGAAATCGCTTTACCCGCTTTGTACCCGGTATCGATGGCGGGAGCAATCCCTTCGCCATCGAGGTAGATAATTCCCGCCGCGCCCCCGGCAATCAGAACTCGATCCTTCCCGAAGTAAGGGGGCTGTATTTTTATGGCACACCCCTCATCCCATTGCATGGCTCCGAGAACCACCCGGAACTCATTCGCCAGAAACGCTTCCAAATTTTTCATGCAGACCTTGAGATTGCGCCCTTTCAATCCGCCGACGCACAAAGCAAGCGTATCATCCTTTCGATGAACGATGGACATGATGTCCCCAAAGTCGCGATCGCGAAAGACATAGCAGATGCTGTCCTGAAGGCTTCCCATATCTGCAACCCAGTAATACCTCTGATAGTTCCCGAGAATGGGAGAAGGTTGCTCCGCGAACGAGGGTTCAAGAACATTCTTTACCCGTGAGTCGGGACCGTCCGCTGCCACCAGGTAGGAGCAGTAGACATGACTGTCCCCTTTGGAACTCTCGGACAGTCGCACCTTGTACTTGCCGTTTTCCTCGGAGAAGTCGATTAGTTCACAGTTGTCCCTAAAACTTGCTCCCGATTTCTGCAGCAGCCAGTAATCGAATTTGTCTCGCCAGGCATTCAGATATTCCTGAGGGAAGCTCTGCCCGTCCTTTGGAATTTCCATGATATTGGTGGAAAATCCCTCTTCCCTGTTCCATTGCACTACGTCACAAGCCTGCACCCTGGCCGGATTGGAGAGCACGTTATCGGGAGGTGCCTCGCCGAAATACTGCTCGATCAGCTGCCGAGCCTGTCCGAGAACCACGGCGGTACATGGTTTGCGGCGCGGCAACGCCTTCTTTTCCACCACCAACACCTTGATACCTTCTTCATGGAGTGCCCTGGCACAAGCGGCTCCGGCCGGTCCCGATCCGACCACGATTACCTGATACTCATCCATTGTTCTCCCCTTTTCGAATCTACTCATGAATAGATAAGGCCGGTTGCAGCAGCAGGCCATGCCGATCTCACTTCAACAATAATGCCAAAAATTATAAACGTGTATAATCGTATAGTTATAGATACCATAATTTCTACGACAACAAAATTATGCGACATTTGGTAGATTATATGCTAAATACAGTAGCCAGTTAGATTAATACCGTATTTTGTAGATACACTTAGTTCGACTCCCAGAGAGCGGTTTGGCACATCCGCGACGTCGACCTCATGCGGCACGAGAGAGGGAGGAGGTAACATGAAAGTGGAAATATTGCCGGACAAGGACGAATTCTTCCGGGAATTCACCGTCAGAATCTGTAGTTGCCTGACGATCAAACCAGCACTCGAAAGTGTGTGCAACTATCTGAAGGAAATAGTGCCGCTCGATATGATGATTCTGGCCGAACGCGATGAGTCATTGGGATCGTTTCGCACCGTTGCCGAAGCCGCCGTCGACGCGAGCCTGCCTACACCGACCATTCTTGCCATTCCTAAGGACCTCTGGATGAGAATACGGTCCTTAAACTACCGTTCGACCTTTCTGGCCGATGATAGTGTAAGCAACGACGTGAGGGAGTTGAATGCGATCAGCAAGCTGTACGGACTATCGCACATGTGCATTCCGCTTTGGCGCGACGACAACATGATCGGCTTTCTCTCACTGTTCGCCAAGGGAAGCGGCAAGTACCATCAGGCACACGCCGACCTATTCGACACCATAATCCACCCGGCCACCATCGCCCTCTCCAATGCCCTGGCGCATGAGGAGTTGATGCGCTATCGCGACACCCTGATCGACGAAAACCGCTTCCTGAACAAGGAGCTGCTCAACGCTACGACCCGGATTATCGGGGAAACGACAGGCCTGAAACAGGTCATCGAGATGGTTAAACAGGTCGCCCCGCTCAACAATACGGTCCTGCTTCTGGGGGAGACCGGCACCGGCAAGGAGATCATCGCCAACGCCATACATTCCGCCTCCCCCCGCAAGAACGGCCCATTCATCAAGGTCAACTGCGGAGCGATTCCAGAACACCTGATAGACAGCGAATTGTTTGGTCACGACAAAGGAGCCTTTACCGGGGCTATCAGCGAGAAAAAAGGCCGTTTCGAACGTGCCAACGGCGGCACCATCTTTCTCGATGAAATCGGAGAGCTGCCGCAGTTGGCCCAGGTTCGCCTGTTGCGGGTGCTGCAGACACGGGAGTTCGAACGCGTCGGGGGGACGCGCGCGATCAAGGTGGATATCCGGATCATCGCCGCGACCCACCGCAATCTTGAAAACATGGTGACGGAAAACAGGTTCCGCGAAGATCTCTGGTTCCGCCTGAACGCGTTTCCGCTGTTCATTCCTCCCTTACGGCAGCGAAAGGAAGACATTCCCATGCTTGCCCGGTACTTTTTGCAGGTAAAATCACGGGAACTGGGGCTGAGAATGCCGCCCTCCATCGCCCCCGGCGTGCTCAGCCGCCTGGCCGAATACGCCTGGCCGGGCAACGTGCGCGAGCTTGAAAACTTGGTGGAGCGCGAATTGATCCGGCACAGGGAGGGCCCACTTTCCTTCGACACCCTGGAACCCAGGACCCCACCGACTGCAATAGCCGCTCGGAACCCGGGCGCGATCACCAACCTGGACCAGGTGAATTTCAACCATATCAGTGCGGTGCTGGAGATGACCGGGGGAAGAATCCAGGGACCGCACGGGGCTGCGGCACTTTTGGGCATTAAGGCGACTACCCTCAGGGGACGCATGGACAAACTGGGGATACCGTACGGCAGAAAAAACTGATGTAGGCCGCAACGCGATGGCCGCCGCAGTCACAAGCTTAAATCGATAGGTATTATTTATTGACTGAACTTTCGGTCAGCGATAAACTCCCTTGTCAGAGCAAAACGCGAAACAAGGAGGTGTCTCCATTGAAACAAACAGAATCGACGCCGCACGCGAAGACCCCAGCGCTGGAACCGGAACCGCAGAGGCGCCGGCACATCGAGGAGGCCGCGATAAGGCTGTTTTCAAAGAACGGCTACGGTAGCGTGAAAATCGGGGATATCACGGAGGCGGCGGGCATTGCCAAGGGGACCTTCTACCTTTACTTTGCTAATAAAAAAGAGCTTCTTAACTACTGCTTCACGCACATGCAGGAGTCCATTCTGGCGTACGATAAGAGCGACTCGGTCCAAAAAGAAGCCGACATCGTCATGAGGATGAAAAAGCGATGGCTCGACGTCAGGGTTTTACATCCGCGTTTCGAGGACTTCACCTTGTTGCTGCAAGTGGCCTCCAACTCCGAAGACGCCGAGATACAGGAGAAAGCGCTGGAATGCTACACCTCCATCGTCGGCATGATAATCGCGGATATTGCGCAAACACGGGAAAGGGGGTTGCTGCCGAGCCACCTACAGCCCGAGTTGGCCGCATATGCCCTGGTCGGGACCTTCCAGTCGGTTGCCTTCTGGTTAGGACAGGGGAACAATTTCTCCACGAAAGACACGATTTGCTCGGTCGAGAAGTTCATCAGGGGGGTACTCTTCCCACCCAAGCCATGACCGCACTCCTTTCTCCGAGTCTCCGCCGCCTTGCCAGGGGTCGCTGCCGCCGGCGCGTCCCTGGCAAGGGGCGCCGGCGGCAGCTCGGCCCGGTCGGTCAGCCGGCCTCGCTCCGGTTGACGCTATCGCTTCATTTGAATTCCGGCACCGGTGGCATCGGCATGGGCGGAGGAGGTTCGGGCGAGATGTAGGTGCTGTGATCGGACACGTTACGCGGGTCGAAGGCGTTTTTTATCTTCCGCATCCAATCCTGCACGTTGCCAAGCTGGGGACCGAATATATCGTTTACCCCCCCGATCATCAGCCTCTGGTCGAAGGCAAGCGACCCCCTGTCCTTCATGATGGACCCGAGGACTTTCCCGGCGTACTCGGTGGCTCCGGCCAGCGACTCTGGGGTTTCGTCGAGGAAGTGTACCGATTCCGTCCAAAGCTTCCGGGGCTCGGAAGGCCAGGCCCAGGTTCCGTCCGGTCCGGCGGCCATCAGCGCTCCTCCCGGCTTCACATACTCCTTCATGCAGTCGATGTCCGTCTCGTAAAGCTTTTTCAGAAGCGACATCGACTCCATCTGCGCGAGGGTCGGCCCTCCCATCCCCAGCGCAGATTTCTTGGCGCGCATCAGCCTCTGCGTGTACATGGGGGAGATCATCTGAAGCAGCAGGACGGCCTCGTCCTCGGCCGGCAGCTCCAGCAATTTCCCGTTCGTGTCCGCCACGATCTTTTGGAATACCTTGTTCTTGTACTCGAAGTCCGTTTTGGTACGGCCGGCGATCAGGGTCGCCCAGTGCATCCCGTGCTCTCTTGTTATCGGCAGGGTGCCGTCCTGGAATCTACGGTAGAACTCGTTGTTGGTCGGGGTCAGGAACCAGCCCCACCAGTCCTGCGGGATTCTCACCGTGCTGTAGGCGACCTCCGATTCCATGATGTGATAGGCCGCCTCCGTCATCTCGTCCCAGCTTTCCCAGTAGGCAAAGTGAAACTTGTAGTTTTCCGGCGTCTCGACCCCGACCACGGGAAGTTTCCCCGTCTTTTTCAACTTCTCCTTGGCGGGCCACGGGTACAGCTTGTAGCCGATCCTGGTGAAGATGCCCAATCCTCCGGCCGCACCGGTGAACCCCCTGAGAAGGCCCCTGAAATCCGGGCCCGGCCCGTCGCCGCAAGACCAGCCGGCGTCGCTTCCCGGCGAGCCGATCCGGTGCAGGTCTCCGGTCGGACTGACCCACTCCGCCCCCAGGAGGTTTCGCTGGTTACAGGAGGTGGTGAAGCCGGTGGGGCCTTGTCCCTGGAAGGAAGTAGCCGAAGCGAGCGGGGAATGATTCCCGCCGGCGGTGATGACGTGACAGTTCATCCCCCTTTTCATCACCTCGGACTGAAGCTGATGAGCGGTAACGTACGGTTCGATCACGGCATACAGGTTCTTTTCGTCGATCTCGACGATCCGGTTCATCTTCCTCAGATCGACCATGACGACGTTTTCGACCCCCGGCATCGCGTGCCCGCCATAACCGGTGCTCTGCGCTTTGCAGTGTATCCGGTAGCGGTTGCAGATCCTGACGATCTCCTGTACCTCCTCGGCGCAGGAGGGAAGGACGACCGCGATCGGTTTCGGGCCGCCGAACGGGTCGAAAGCGGCAGATCGGTCCACCAGACTTTCGATGAAGGTGATCCCGGAAAACCGGTATCCCATCAAGACGGCGGGATCCACGGAAATGTTCTCCGCCCCCAGCAGAGATTGGAGCGCGTCGTACGCGTTCTGGTCGATATTCATTGTGCCCCCTCCTTTTTAACTGTTCCCATCCCTTTAAGGACAAGCTCCACCAGATCGTAAACCGGGAATTGCTGGCCGCTCTCTTCGAGGGCATCCCTAAAGTTGCGCACGCACCAAGGGCAGGAAGTCACCAGCGCCTCGGCCCCCGTGGACCTCGCTTCCTCGATGCGCTCCAGGGCGGTTTTGAGAGCGAAATCGGGGTAGGCCTCCTTGGCGCCCCCGCCTGCCCCGCAGCAGAAGCTGTACTCTTTTATCCTTTCCATCTCGACGAGCTCTACCCCCGGGATACCCTGCAGCACGCTGCGCGGGGCGTCGTACACTCCGCCTACCCCGAAACTGACATCCTTGGGAGGATCGGTGACATCCATCATGTTCAGCACCTTCTTCACAGTGCCGTGCCACGGTTGAGAGGGCTCGCCCAGTCTCCCCAGGTGGCAGGGGTCGTGGTAGGTCACGCGCAGCGGCACCTTCTCGCCGGTGGAAAGCTTCCCCTCCTTTGTCAAGCGCTCCAGGTACTGGGAGATATGGAGCACCTCCACGTCCGCAAGCCCTTGACCGGCGATGGGGTAGAGCTGTTGGAAGGAGCCGTAGCAGTCCGAGCAGCAGGTGAGCAGGATCTTGCAACCCGCCTCTTTCACCCTCCCCTTTAAACTCTCCGAGTAGCTCGCGAGTTCCTGCCTGTATCCCATTTCGTAGGCGCGCCCGCCGCAGCAGATCTCTTCTTTCTTCGCGATGCCGAAATCAACGCCCGCTTCTTGAAGGAGCCTTGCCGCGCCGCGGATGATGGGCCAGAGAGTTTCATCGTAGCTATAGTGGCAGCCGACGTGGAGCAGAACCTCGGCCTTCTCTTCGAGCGCGTCCTTGATCCCCAACCCCTCGGCCCATGCGGATCTGTCCGCTTTGGGCCCGCCGAAGATGTTGTCCTCGCGCTTAAGATAGTTGATGAGCTGTATATGGGCAGGATCGCTTTGCCCGTCTTCGACGATTTTGCAGCGCAACTCCCGGATGATCTCCAAAGGCTCCACTTTTTCGGCGTAATTGAACTTGCAGGAAACCGCACAGTTGCCGCACATCGAACAGGCATGGACGGTTTTCAGCATCTCTTCGCTGTAATCGATCACCCCGGAGGTCAAGGCCAGGGAGGTGATCACCTTCCCGCCGCCTGAATAGGCGTGAAAATTCCCGTAACCGATGCTCGGACAACCGATCGCATACTGGTAGCTTTCGACGTACGGGGGAGCCACGAATTTACAACAGGAGCACCGCGCGCACTGCTCCATATTCTGTTTGTATTCGGACAAAGCCATTTGATATCTCCTTATTAGTAGCAGAGCCTGCCGGGATTCAGGATCTTGTTGGGGTCGAAAATCGTCTTGATTTTCCTCAAAGCCGCTGTGGTTTCCGCATCCCTTCGATAGACCATTTCGGCCCAAGGCCCGTAGGGGCGGCTGAAGAAGGCCCCCGCATCGGCTAGCCGCCTGCTGGCCGCGGGAAGCAGGGTACGAAGACTCTCCTTCTCCGCCGCATCCGCCGGGTCATACGGGAAGGAAAACTCGCAGTGGCAGGAGCAGCCCTGAACCCGCGGCTGAAGGTAGATCCCGATGTCCGCTGCCGGATATCGGTGTCCTCCCAGTTCGCTGCGCATTTGTGCGATGAGACTCGGACTCCTGTCCAGAGTGGTGACGAAGAATATGTCCTGGCTGGCCCCTTTCAACTTCGTTTTGTGCTGCGGCTCCGGAGGGGTATCGAGGATTTTCATGAGCGAATTGGCCCTGACCCCGGCAAGCGCGGGAAGAAGCACCAGGCCCAGGTTCCGCGCGAAATCGCCCGTCTCTTTCTCCAGGGAGCGCATCTTCTCCTCGGGGAGGTAGTCGGGCGCGCTTAGGTTGAGGAAAAGAATCCACGGCGGCAGTTGGGCGCTCAACTTCGCGATCTGCTCCGGTCCGGCCGCCAGGATGCTTGCTAGGCTGACGCCGTTTAAGATGAAGAGCTCATCCCCGATACGGCTGCCGGTGAGCTTGTAGCTGAAATCGATCAACGGCCCCGGCTGGTCGGAAGCCACGAAAAAGGCGTTTTGCAGGGCGGGAAGCCTCGCGCAGGCGACCGACGCCCAGGTGACGATCCCCAGCGTTCCCTGGGCCCCTTGAAGGACGCGCGAGAAGTTCGTCTGCGACGGGCCGAGGTCGCTTAAGAGAGTAGCCCCCGCTTTTAATGCATCGTCTACCGACCCGGGGGCTTGGGCAGCCGACCCGGTGCGGAACATGTCTCCGGTTCCGAATACCACTTCCACACAGATAAGCGGGTCGGTGGTGTCCCACTGTTCCCTCGGCGCGACGATCGGCTCCCTTTCCAGGTACGAGGTGAGCACCGACTTGCTCTTTCTGGGCAGAAGCGGCTTCAGAGCCCGCAAGTTCTTTGTCCTGAGTTCCGCTTCCAACTGGTCGAAGGTGACCCCCGGTTCGACCATGGCCACCTTGTCACGCTCGCTGACGAAGAGTATCCTGTTCATGCCGCTTAGGTCCACAACCACGCCACCTTGCGACGGGACGGTATCGCCGCAACGCCTCGGGCCGCCGGGAGAACTGACCGGGACGAGGGGAGTGCGCGTCTCGTTGGCGAGCTTCACGAGGCGCTGCACTTCCTCCGAGCTGTTAGTCCTGACCACAAGCGAGGGAAGGCGCGTAACGGCAAAGCTCTCATCGCTTCCATAGCTCTGCAGGGTCTTTTCGTCGTTGAAAACGTTCTGGTCGCCGACTATCTTTAACAAATCCTCTTTTAGCATCTGTTTTCTCCTATTCAGATTCAGACCGGTTTGAAAAGCTTACTTTTTGAAAAAATCCGTTAACCTTACAGTTCCTTCTTTTCGGCGTCTCCGTTCAGCCTCCACGCTCTCCCATTGTTGATGTCATGGCGATCCTCAGTGACGAATTCCCGCCCCGGCGCCCACTTAATTTCTTTGTTAGCCATAATTTTCATTTTGAGCCCTCATTTCTTTGCTCGTAACCAGACGCATCGAGAATTGACCCATAACCAGCTATTTCTTTCCGCTTGTTTCCGGCATCATCCCTTCTTCTGGATGTAAGACTGATCCTTTCTGGTCGTGTGCCGGCTGCAGCCAGGTACCGGCTACCAGGGCCGGACGTCGATGACCCGTCGCCGGTTGGCCTCGGTCAGAAAGGCCCACAGGTCGCGTCTGAGCACCTGAGCATCCGCCTCGCCCTCTTCCTCCAGCCAAACATGGAGCTTGATGACAGCCTGGCGCAGCTCGTCCAGGGTGGCTTCCAGCGCCGAAATCCGCAGGTTCCGTCGTCCGGCTTCGGCCCGGGCCACGGCTACCATAAGGGGGCCGCGCAACTCGTCGGGCGCAAGCTGCGCGCCTCGCTTAAGCAGCGCCGACAGGCGATCGATCTCTTCCGCGCGCAGGCTCGCCGCATCGTCCCAGTCGCGCCGCAAAAGGCCGATCAGCATTTTCATCTGCCACACTTCGCCCATCTGCGGGCCGGGAGGCATCGATGCAAATTTTTCCTCCAGCCCAAGCAGGGCCCGTTCCAGTACCTTCTCGACAAGCGGCCTCATCTCAGCTCCTCCATCAACTCGATCATGTAGGATTCTTGCGCGTGCAGCGCCGCCCAGCTGATCACGGCATAGGTAAGATCGGTGCTGTCCGCGCTCAGGAAATTGTAGCCGCCGGTGGTGAAGATCCCGATCGACTTCACATGGGAGAAAAGCGCCCACCACTTGAGCGCCGCGGGATCGGCCCTCAGCCCGCTGGCGGCCTCCCAGGCCCCGACCGCCTCGCCGTACTCCAGATGCCCCGCGACCTTGTCGAGGGCCGCGCTAGGGCGCCAGTCGCGCATCAGCGCCCAGGCCAGGTCTTCCAGCGGATCGCCCAGGTGTGCCATCTCCCAGTCCAGGACGCCGGCAATCGATCCGTCAGGGAGGTAGAGGCAGTTTCCCAGGCGATAGTCCCCATGCACGACGCTGACGCGCCGGGCGGGCGGAGGGGGGTTGCGCTTCAGGTAGCGGATCGCCGCCTGGGTGATTGGAGACGGGCCGAGGCTGTACCGCTGCAAGGTCGTTTCCCAGCGCTTAAGTTCGTCGGACCAGGCGGTGGCGCAGGAGGTGGTCGGTACGACCGACTCCAGGTTCTTCTCCCGGGGATCCACCAGGCTTACCCTGCCGAGGATCTCGAAGAGCGCCCTCCCTATCCCGGAGCCCACCGCGCTGAACGGGGGGAACAGGATCGCCGGGATGTCGGCGACCCCCGGCAGCGCCGCGGTCACCATGAAGGGCGCCCCCAGAAAGGAGGGATCGTCCTCGTTGCAGATCACCTCCGGCACCGGTACGCCAGGCACCTCCGCAAAGGCGCGGCACATGGCGCACTCTATTTTGCGGCCGCTGGAAAGGAGCGACGCCTCGGGATCCACGCGCACGATCAGGTCGCGCTCGACCTTGCGGCCGCCGTCAGACAGCATCTCCAGGGAGACCTTCCAGGTCGCCCTGGAGATGCCGCCGGCAAGCTGCCTAGCGTCGTGTATCTTCACTTGTCTCCAGCCGAGCCGCCCGCTCAAGTAGCTCTCAACGTCTTGGATAAATTTTTGTATCATCTAGCTCTCCTCGCGTTCTTTCGCATCGGTCCGGCCCCGGCAGGTGGCTCAATCCCCCAAGAGGGAAAACTTGATCCCCCGGGACGCCATGGCGTAGATACCCGGGTTCTGGCACTCCAGGATGCCTACCGTGGTCTCGCCGTTGCAGGTGGCGCAGACCAGGTGATCCTCGAAGCCCGCGATCCGCATCCGAACCTCGGGGTCGTTCAGGTCGTAGGTTTCGCCCTCGACCCGCTCCCCCACGTCGTTTCCGTGGTGCAAGCCGCTATCCGGCGTGCCCCGACCGTCGCATCCCGGATACATGCCGCAGCGCAGGTAGGCGCACTGGCGGCCGATCTGCTCGTAGGTCACTTCGCGCAGTTCCCCGCCGGGCAGGCGGTTCACGATCACCGCCCCCACCAGATGTTTGGTCACCGGGTCGAAGCGCAGCTTCTCCTCCACCTGCTCGATCGCGGTGGCGCCGGAATGGGGATCGCCCAGGTTGTAAAGCACCCGGCCTCCCCAGATGGACCACTCCTTGAACTCAACCCATTGGCCCAGATGGGAAGGCCCCACCGGCTGGTCCATATGCGTGAACGGCATTTTGGAGTCGAGCGCGATCCCTCCCACCATGTCGCGCGTCCCCCAGTGATGGTCGCGGCTGCCTCGGGTGCTTTCTGCATGGACGGTAAAGGTCTTTCCCCGGCAGGTCACCGTGCCCGCGATGCGCCCGAAGGTCTCGTAGCCCGCCCAGTTGTGCAGCAGGCGAAAATCGATCACGCCGGGAATCTGGAAATCCCCCACGCGCTGGAACATGGCCCGCTTGGTGTCGAGCCAGCGCAGGTCGAAAGTGAATCCCTGTGCGTTGTCCCCAAGCGTCAGGCGCCACTCGCGAAACGGCTCGACCAGCTCGAAGCGGATGGGCCCCGCGCTCAGGTCGGTGCGGTCCTGCCCCATCGGCCGATGCGCGCGAATCGTGGTCTGCTTGCCGTCCTGGATGATCATCGCGTAGGCGTCCACGGTGCCGAGGTTCGGATAGGTGCCGATACCGGCGATGATAAAGAAAGCGCCCTCGTCATCTTGTGCCGTGAACCAGTAACGCTCGAAGGCCCGCGGATCGGTGGTGGCCACCAGACGGACCGGTTCGTTCGACTGATGGATGGCAAGCTCGTCGTAGCGGCTTAGGGGAAAATGCTCCTTCAGGTTAGTCATTGCCCTCTCCTTTCCTGCAAAATATACAAACAACGGTTTATCTTGGGTCCTCATAACTTTATCCGGTAGAAGGACCGAACTTCCCAGGTCATTCACATCGAACAGGTCGTCTCCATTGTCGGATACAGCCTTTTTCCCTCACGGTTCTCCGGCAGCACTCGCGCTAACATGACTCGTGTAGTCCGAGCATGTTATCTATTTTTACTTTGACTGAATCTTCAGTCACTATCAATATAGAATGCGTACAGCAATATTGTCAAACATTTTTTTATAAAAATTTACACAGGGAGAGAAAGCAGCGCAGGGTAGAGAGATTGTGGAGCTACTGATCCGGATTGGGCGCAGTTTTTTCGGTAGAGACTTGCGGAAAATGCGAGGCAGGATCGAAGGCCGTTCAGAAAGAGCGGCCAACGTCGCCGTTAAGGCCGGCTACCAGAGCCTCGAAGCTATGACTGAATGTTAGCCATCAAAAATATACTTACGCACACATGACGGGACGGACCCTCGCACGAGTAACATTCACCTTGAGCCGTCAATAACGAACGAGCCTGCATGGGACGCGACCTACTCCCAGGAGAAGGCGACGGTGGCGATATCGGAATTGATGGGACAGGCGCTGGCGCCGCACTCTTCAGCCATGGTTCTCAAACATACCTCAATCAAGGCTTCCTGAACAGGCGCGGTTCTTCCTGCTCCGGTTGCGCACAGCTTGTACCGCAACCGTTTCCAGCAGCCTTTTTTGATTCGCGGAAATCGAGGGACCTTCGACGTCGATCGCTGCAAAGGGCATCTCCATCTCGTTGGCCGTAGCGCTCAGTATCGCGGTGGTTCCTCCGGCAATCGGACAATTGAACACCCTCATGCTGACAATGCCGTCGTATACCTCGCTCTTGGCTACCGTGAGAAGTTTCCCGAGCAAGGAACACGACTCGTTGATGCAGACCGGATTGATGATGTGACTGCCCGCCTGGAAAACCTCTTCGAATTCTTCCGTATCGTCGAAGAGCGCTCCCGAGGTCACGGCGATACTGCGCAGCCACTTTATGAAGTGTTCTGTCATCCAACTCCGGGACATAACATCCAGTGCAATTTCTCCCTCAGCCTTTTCAGCAGGTGAAGCCCGGTGCCCCACTTGACGCTCAAAAATGCCGTCAAGCTTGAAACCCTGATCGGCTGGCCCCTTGCCGATCTGGAAATTATTCATTGTCACCATGGTGCGCTCCGCAAAGTACATGAACTCTGTCGACTCGGCCAATTTCGGGACTATCCCCCTCTCGACGAAGTAATCCGTCACAGGGTAATGAAGCCAGAAGATGTTCCCGCCCCCGGAAATCAGCACCTTGGGAGCCTCTTCGAGAGGCATCTTCAATTCGATGTCGCGTACCGCAGCCGCCCACTCGCGAAGAGCGGGTTCAATGGCGACGTACCCCCGCGAGGCGGATTTCAATGCCTTGCCACACGCCTCCTTGAACGCCGGCAGCGCCCGTTGCGGATCCTTGGCCAGCACACGGATGGTGTTTTCCGCCTCGTCCATTATGTCGCCCATTGCATAACCCAGCGTCAAAAGGAAGCTCCAAAGATATCCATTGCCGAGATAATTATTCATCGGTGTCGCCGCAGCCATGAAGATGACGTTTTTCAACTTCATGCGCTCGAGGAATGTGTCGAACATGAGTATCCATCCCCCATGCTGGCATGGACCCGGACCGTAGAATATGTAGTAAATGGTGATCTCATCTTCACGGCGCTTGGTGGTCAGATCCTCATAGACTTCACCAAGCATCGCGACGACCGGAATACACTCTCGTCCGTTGGACAACCCTTTGGCCGAGTTCAGGGTATCCGGGGACGTTCTCGACGCGACCCGGCAGCGCATCCCGCGGTTTTCGTAGAAGTGCCTGATGTATTCGAGCCCGTAAGGGGTCATGTCGGTCGGCCAGACGTGCGCCACCCTCGGGTCATCCAATGCCACCTGTTCGCCCTCACTGGTTATGACAGATTTGAAGTCGGGCGAAAAAACAGCGCGATCGGCTTTGTTCATAGTGATCTCCCCTCTTGCGAATCTCTGGTATTGCGGGCGGAGCTGCCGATGATGTCGAGGAAGGCTCCAACCCGAGTCTCGACCCCTGCGTGAGCGGTGTGGGAATCAATTTCGAGGTAACAGTAGGTGGTTCCCGCCAACTCCTGCCGGACGCCGTGATAGATGCTCACGTCCGGCGCACAGTTGTAGGCGGAGACCAGGCAAACATAGAAATTCGGGGTGCTCTTCGCATAGGTCACCGCTTTCATGATCTGCTGCGTGAAACGCCAGGTGTTCATCGGGTGCATCCCCGGCGGAGGGGTCGGCAGCATATCGGCCGAGATCACGTGGTAGCCGCGGCTGGTGATCTTTTTCGGCAGCGCAAAGTTCACCTCCTGGGCGCATACCGTGTACGGCCGCCCTGCAAGAATGACGGTGGGCTCACCGGCGATTTTCGCGAGCTCGCTGCTCCCCCTTTGCTCAAGTGCTGCCATGAAGGCGCGCTGGTGGGCGATGGCCTTGTGGAAAGCGGCGACAACCTCCTCAGCCGGGATGTTTAGCGCCGGGGAGAGGTGCCGTACCAGTTCCGCCGCCGTGCCTTCGATTTGCAGCGGGGTGGCAAAAAGCAGCGCCGGAGCAAATATCTTCTGCTGGATGTGCTTGTACTGATTCCTCACCATGTCGCCGACCATGCCGGTGGTCCCGCAGGCAAACGAGAACGGGAATCCGGGTTCGGCAATCAGCGTGACGACGTTGGGCAGGAAAATGAAATCGACCCCCTTGTCCTTCAGGTCGTGTAATGCCCCGTGCGCAATCTGGGCCGGATAGCACACCGTTGCCATGGTCTTCTCGTTGCCTTCCTTGCAGATATCGGACATTACCAGCTCATAACCGAGCCCGTTGATCAAGCTGGCGAAGAAGGGAAACATTTCGTAGGCGGTAAGAGCCATTGCCAAGCCTATTTTCCCTCTGGGCCTTACCGGCTGTCGCACGCCGAACTCCTTGAAGATAAGATCGTTTCGTATCGCCACCAGATCGGTCCCCTCCTTCAGGCCCTTGGTCTTATGGCGTTCGTTGTCGTATTTGGAACAAAGCCCTCCGAAGGGGAATCTGTTCCCCCGAACGCTGATCATCTGGATCTCGCAGAAGTTATCGCAGGTTTTGCAGGTGAATGTAGTGTCGATACCGATCTCACCCTCAAGCAGGCTTTCCATGCGATACGCTCTTCGCTCCAGTTCGTTCTTGTCCAAAAGATCCTTTACCATGAGGCAGGTGCCGACCGCGCCCATGAGTTCCGGATAGGGCGGGACGATGATGTTCTTGCCGAGCCTTGCCGCCATCGCCAGGCCGACGGAGCGATTGAGCGCCACCCCCCCCTGGAAGAGGATGTGCTTACCAACGGCGCGCGCTCCGACGATACGACTGATGTAGTTGTCGGCTATGGAGTACACCAGTCCGCCGATGACATCTTCGGTCTCTCCGCCTTGCTGCAGGGCGCTGCGCAGATCGGTATTGATGAAGGCGGCGCAACGCTCTCCGAAGGCGATCGGCTGGCGGCTTTTTTCGGCCAGATCGCTGATCCGTGTGACAGGAACGTTCAGATCCGCCGACGCCGCCTCCTCCAGAAAGCTTCCGGTGCCGGCGGAGCATCCTTCGTTCATGGCATAATCCACCGGTATCCCCTTGGCAAAGGAGATGAACTTGGAGTCCTGGCCACCGATCTCGAAAACGGTATCGACCTCCGGCGCCTCCTTAGCCGCTGCCCTGGCATGGGAGAGAATCTCGTTCAAACTCGGGCAGCCGTCCAGATACACGGAAACCATTTCGCGTCCCGACCCTGTCGAACCAGCTTGCACGATGTTGGGCCGGATTCCCTTTGCCTGACTGAGCAGCTCCTGAAGGCAGTTTTTGGTGGCCAGCACCGGGTTGCCGTGCGTTCTCAGGTAGACACTGGCATCGACGGTATCTTTGGCGATGTTGTACAGGACGGCCTTGGTCGTGGTCGACCCCGCGTCCACACCGAGGATGTACGAGTCCTCAGCCGAGACCGTGCGCTCCCCCCTTGGCTTGACCCGGTAGTCGAGCAGACCGGATGCATCCTCAAGTGGTTTGAGGAAGGCAAGGGAAAACTCCTTCAAGCGAAGCCACTGCCCTGCCGGCGGCGCGAGCTCGGCATCAGCAAGCTCCCTGGCTAAAAACGCACCGCCGAATGCTTCCAGGAAGGGGCTCTGCTCAAGTACGGTGATTTCCTTGCCACCCAAAAGCTCGGAGAGTTTGGCGATAAACGGTCCGTTGCCGGACACCCCCCCGATGACCACAATCCTTTCCGAGGGCCACTGGGAACTTTCGATCATGCGCTGAATCTTTCGCGCCAGGTCGTAGACCAGCGAGGCCGCTATATCCGCCGTGCCGCACTCGCCCTTGTTCAGCTTGTGGGTCGCGTCGGACTTGCAATGAACCGAGCATCGTGTAGCAAGCTTCACCGTTTTTCCGCTACGACTTTTTTCTATGCCTTCTTCAAGGGTGAGATCCATGCGGTTGAACTGCTGCACCAGAAATTCACCCGTTCCGGCGGCACACTTGTCTGTGGAAGATATGTTTTTTATGATGCCGTTTTTTACCGTATACAAGCTGAAGGTCTCTCCCCCCAGAGACAGGAGGATATCCGGCCTCATGTCCAAGGAGGCCAGCGCCTTCTCTATGCACTCCGTCTCCGAACGACCGGCAACGTCGAGAAGCGACTGTGCCGTCTCACCCACTGCGACAACGTGTCTATCCGCGTTGGAGCCTTTTGCCGAAATGATCTCATGAAGCACACTGTGGGGATCTCCGGCATGGCGCCTGACATCGACCGAGCAACTACCGTCCGCATGCAATTCGATCCATTTTATCGATACCGCTCCAATCTCCACACCGGTACAGCTCCCTGTCGTCAGACAGCAATCTTCCTTGCTCATGTCAACCGTCATACCTGTCTCCTCGCCGAAAAATAGAGAGTGGCCGAACGACCATACGACCAGATTCCGGTAAAAGTTTTAGCAGCTTTGCACATTGGCGGCTACGGAGGTTCGTCCGGAATTGCGTAGTTTTCGTCCAAAAGATGTCTTTTCTATGCTAGGATAAGCACTCGGCATTCTCACCCGATCTACGGGTGACAGCGGCCGTCAAACTTACCTTTACTGTCGGGAGGACTCCAGGTGGACGTGCTAAGTGACATCCTCGCTTCCGTATCGATGAAATTCAGCATGATTGGGACGGTACGTCTCTCGGAACCTGTAGCGCTCCAATGGTTTGGCGCACACCCGGACGAACCGACGGCGACCTGCCTCAGTCTGGTCGAGGGGGAACCCCTCTGGTTGTCCGATCGCAGTCGAGTTCGGCTGCAGATGAAGGCAGGGGACACCCTCTTTCTCACCAAGGATGCCGACATCGTCTTGTCCAGCCACGGTGAAGCGGAACCAGCCAACATACCGTTCATCTGGGAAAAACTCGGCCTCCCCCCTCCTTCCCTTGACAACAGGCAGCCCGCCCCCGTGCGTATCAAGTGGGGTGGAGGCGGCAGAGAATCGCTACTCCTCGTCCTTGCTTTCGGCATGGACGGCGGCCAAGAGCACCCTCTCGTGGGCGCCTTGCCGGCCGTCTCTCTCTTACGCGCCGAAGAAGGGCACTTTTCCCCATGGATCGCTCCAGCCACAGAGTTCCTCGCCTTGGAGGAACACAGCGCGCAGCCGGGTTTCGCAGTCACTGCGCGTGTGCTGGCGGAGTTGATTTTCGTAAGTTATGTTCGCACTCTGGTGCTAAGAACCGACACCGCGCCAATCGGCTGGCTCAAGGGACTGACGGATCAGAGGCTGGCACGGGCACTGGCCGCCTTGCACAGAAACCCTGCGAATCAATGGACGGTAGCAAGTTTGGCTGAGGTAGCGTGCATGTCGCGCAGCTCATTTGCCTTGCGTTTTGCCGATCTCGTCGGTCAGTCACCCATCGAATATCTCACTTCCTGGCGCGTGTATTTGGCGCGCCAGCGTCTAAAAGAAGGCAATTGCAAGGTAGCGCGATTGGCCGAAGAGCTCGGTTACACCTCGGAGGCCGTCTTCAGACAGACCTTCAAGAGACACACAGGGGTCTCCCCCAGTCGTTTCGCCGCCGATCGATGAGCGCGGTCGGCAGTCTGCTGGGCAAACAGAGATTAGATTGGATGAGGGTGACAGCGTGCCGCCCGAGTGACCGACATGATGAACGGCGGACTGGGATTCGTTGTCGGGAGGCTGCCCCTGAACCGCTCAGGGTTCAGGGGCAGGTTAAGGTAGTGACGGCGGCGATCGTTCGTCAGGCCTTAGCCGCCTTCACCGTCCAGTGGCGCCTGAGGTGGCGGGGATTTTCCAACTCGTCCACGATCGCGACTGCCAGGTCCTCGATGGAAATCCCTGCGGGGACTCCGTCCTCCATGAGGAGCTCTTCGCCACCGAGTACGTAGCGCCCCGTCCGCTCTCCCGGCATCAGGTTTGCCGCAGGCGACAAAAAGGTCCAGTTGAAGCCGGTGTCGTGCTCGAACAACAGCCAGGCGATGCGCGCCGCCTGCGGGACGACCTTCAGGTGGTCTTCGATAAAGCGCCGGTAATCCTCCTCGGAAGAAAGGCTGAGGTTGGTGGCTTTGGTGAACCATTCCTTCAGTTCCGCAGGAGCGGAGTCCAACATCTTCCGCATGGCCTGTCCATCGTCGACCAGCTGAACTCCCGGCGCGACGTACAAGCTTCCGCATCCACCCACGTACAGGAACTGTTTCAGGCGGGCCTGCTTCGCGGCGGCAATCATGACGCGGGTCGCTTCCACGATGGCCTTGTAGGGGTTGGCATCCACACCAGGGTCGTGCCCTACGTTGTAGGCGCTGACCACAGCCTCATGAGGTGCCAGTACTCCGGTCAGAGCCGGCAGGTCCATAACATCCGCCGCGCGCAGCGTCAATCCCGGCTGCGCCTTCAGCTTCTTTTCAGGGTTGCGGGCAATCGCGGTCACCGCGTGACCGCGCCGCAAGGCTTCCGATACGACCCGCGAACCTACGTTGCCGGTCGCTCCAATTACTGCCAGTTTCATAACATCTCCTCCTTATTCTTCATCTTTAGTTCGCACATCTCTTCAACTAAATCCGTTCCTTTCGAATCGACCAAAACCGGTGGCGATCAGGCATGGTATTTGCGGACAGAGTGGAACATCGCGCGCGTTTTCAACCGGAGCCCTCAGGACGTCGCCGGTCATGTTAACGGCCGGGAAATATCGGCCTTCTTTCCTCGCTAAATCGAGCATCACTCCCTTCCGACCTACCGTTGTGCGGAGCGCGGTAAAGAGAGCCGCCTCATGGCTCACTCCGTCCGCCTCGCTCATGTCATGGTTGATTTTGACCGCCTCTTACCGTGCACGACCGCGATGACACCGTTTCGGCTCATGGTACGGCAGGGCCAGCAACCTTTTCCAGCCATTGGATCCGGCGCCCCCCCTCGACCAGGCACTGCCTCAGGAGCAATGACCCCGGCATAAGTTCACACCGAGTACTTATGAACCGACTGAAACATGGCTCGTACATTCTCTACCGGAGCTTCATCGGGTATTCCTATTGATCCATCCAGAATAAATCCGCCATCCTTGCCGACCTTCTCGATAAGGCGGCGGCATTCCGCATCGACCTGCTCGGGAGTCCCTGTCGTCAGCAGCGAAGCCGGGACGTTTCCGCGTAGACAGACCGTTTTACCCAGCACCTCTTTGGCTTTGACAAGATCGGTGTGCTCAAACCAGTAGACGGCCTTGCCTGCCGGGATATCACCTATGATTTCCAGACGGCTGGTGCAGTTCGCTTCCCACAACACGACCGGAATCAGATCATTCTCGATTAAACCGAGTAGCAGCCGCTGAAATGTCGGCCACCAAAGAGTTTTAAACTGCTGCACAGACATGAATCCATCCGGCCCCCAGTGGATGGGGATAAAGACAAATTTGTTGCCGGTCATCCGTGCCGCGCCGATTGCTCCGCGCAGCAAAAATACCAACACCTTTTCCATCGCTTCGATTAGTTTCTCAGGACGACGGCGAATATCGGTCAATATCCCTTTGGCCCCACGGAAATAATCTCCGAAAAAATCGAGCGGTGCAGGCGCTACTGCACCGAATGACTCGGGATACCCCTGAGCGGTCATTTCTTGACCAAAAGTCATACATTTCATCATCAGACTTTGAGCTTCCTGAGCCGCCTTCTGAATAGCTTCAAAAGAGCGGGCAATCTCTGGATTGGCCAACTGGGCGACAAGCGGGCCTGAAGCTATAGTCACATACATGTTGCCGGGCAATACCGGGAAATGCGCAAACCCCTCATAAGCCTCGGCAACGCGAGGCATGTATTTGTTAAGATAGAATCCGGTCGGGTCAAAGATGAAATCATCGTACTCATCTGCCGTCATATACTCCTTATCCAGAAACTGAAAAGAGTGGTTGTCGCTGACTCCATGCCCCGGCCACTGCAACTGTTTATAGCCGGTAGCGTCAAGCGACGGTCCCAGCATGGTCAGAAACGGCGAGATATATGAATCAGGATCCAATTCGATTACCGCTTTGCGCATGAGGTTGCAGGAGGTGTTATAGTCGTAGAAAAGATCTCGACAGCTGACGCCGCCATATTTTGCCAACCAGAAGGTGGCGAAGAAGGAGGTGGGGACCCGATCGGTCGGACGCAATTCAACGGCATCCATGATGCGTTTCGATTTTTCGGTGTAACGGGTTTCTCCGGTGATATCGGACATGGATTATTCTCCTCCTGTGGTGGATTTACGACAAAAATTGACTGCATCGACTGCATTCAAACCGTATGCATCAGCCCCGGTATAGGCACGGATCGTCTCGTCGATCTGACCGCCACCAATCTGAATCTTCAAACCATTTCGCAGGCCAGAGACCTCGATGGCCTCGATGGTTTCTTTCATGGAATCGAAGGCCAATGTCAGGAAACCGCTCAGGCAGATCACCTGCGGTTGGAAGGCTTGTATCTCGTCCAGGAAGGTGGACACCGGCACATCGATGCCGATATCCTTTACCTCGAAGCCGTTGATATCCAGCATAAAGGTAACAATATTCTTGCCGATGTCGTGCAGGTCACCATGCACCGTTCCGATCAGTACCTTACCGAGTTTTCGGGACGGTTTGTTAGGTGAATCGATGATAAGCGGTTTTGCCATGACACCGATCTGATCGAGCACTTCACCGGCCAGGATCAATTCTGGCAGAAAATACTCACCCTCCTCGAAGCGTTTACCGACGATGTCCATTGCCTCCCGGCAGAGTGCAAGCACCTGTAATGGGTCTACACCGCAATCCAGCAGCTCTTTCGCTAATGCCAGTGCATCGTCTTCCTCCATGTCAGCTACCAGGTCAATAAGACGCTTTTCATTTTCATCCATGCTCAACCTCACTTTAAGTTTATTTCCATCCTATGCACTGGCGCCGCCACGCACAGCAAGCAGACCAGGCCGACGGCAGCGGCGCAGAGCGCGAGCAAAAAGGCGATATGATAGCTTCCGGTGGCATCGTAGATCGTCCCGGCAATGAAGGCCCCGAAGTTACCGAGGGCACTGACAATCATCATGAGCCCCATGATCTTCGGGTACTCCCTACGCCCGAAATAGGAGGAGGTAAGCGTCATCCACCCCACCATGGTGGCGCCGTTTCCGAGACCGAAGACGATGGAGTAGACAAAGGCGACAGGTGCGGTGACGGTGAAGCGCAGCATCACCATGCTCAGGAGCAGGACACCAGCGGCGACAACCGCGAGATGTTTCATGTCGAAGCGTAACGCCAGGGCTCCGATGACGACGTTTCCCAAGGTCCCGGTCCCGGCCATAACGCCCAGAGTGGCGGCCGCGGTCCCGGCGCCGATCCCGATTCCCTCCAGGAAGGCAACCTGGTGGGTAAAAATAACCGACATAATGAACATCGACATGGTGGCGGCTGTCACCACCAGCCAGAAGGCTCGCGTCTTCACCGCCTCCTGCACGGAAAAATCAACTGATGTCAGGTACTGCTGCGTCCTCAGGAGCGCCCTCGGCTCCTCGACTTCTGCAACGACATTCCCGTCCGGAACCTGACCGAGTTCCTCCGGGGTATCTCTGACAAACATGAAGGGAACGACGACGGCCAGCACAAGGGCGAGGCAGGCCAGGGCCTGGTAGGCCACGCGCCAGCCGAGGTTGGTAATGATCGCCATGAGTGCCGGGATCAAGATAATCCCCCCGCAGCCCCCGGAAGCTACGATCCCCCCCAAAGCCACCGCCACCTTCTTCCGAAACCAGTTGGTAGCGACTGTGGTCGCCGCAAGCGTTCCTCCGAGGCCGGTTCCGATCCCGAGGAGCCCACCGTAGGCCAGGTACAGTTGCCAGGGTTTATTGTGAAAAGCCAGCAGCAGTAACCCCATCACCGTCAAGATGTTGCCGAGATAGAGCGCCTTGCGGGGACCGTATTTTGCGATAAACATGCCGGCCAGCGGAGCGGAGAGACTCATTACTACCGTAAGTGCAGTTGCGGCACCGGAGACCACCCCCCTGCTCCAGCCGAACTCGCGACAGATCGAAGGAATGAAGGCACCGAAGGAGAAAAGGACTCCCCCAGCGACCACGAAAATTACAAGTGAGCTAGCCGACAACGATTTCCAGCCGTAAAATCTAACCGCAGCAGCCTGATTCGCCACCAGTGCAACTTCGCCGGCAGTGTCACCACCAACAGATGGTTTCTCCATAAGCTCTCCCCCCTTTTTTGCCCGCGCCCAGCGTGACCCGAATGGCTTTTTATGACTGAAATTTCAGTCATACTGATTTTTACATCACACATAGACAACTTGTCAAACGTTATTTTATATTCGCCTATCTATAAGGTCGCTTACTGCTGCTGTCGTACCTGACCGGACCACACTGGCTACAACGTGCATTTTATATTGACTAAGTTTTCAGTCACTGCTATGCACGATACGTATTGCGCAGGCCAGACCAAAATGCAGGGGAGGTGCCTCTTTTGAAGAAAAAACAGCCGTCGCCGATGAAAATCGCCGAATTGTGCCTTGACTCGGGGTTAAGCAAACCCACCATCCTTAATTACCTCAAGATGGGACTGCTGCCTCCGGCAGTGCAAGTTGCCTCCAATCTGCATCTCTACGATGCTACCCACCTGGAAAGACTCAGGGAGATTCGCCGTTTGCAGGAAGAGAAGGGCCTCTCCCTTCCCCAAATCAAGGAAGCCCTGGAGACCGGCCGTATCCCGGAGAAACCGAGATTCCTCAATTCCAAGCTCCCGACACCCGAAAGCCCATCTCAGGAGGTTGATCCAGAGACCCAGAGACGGCTGCAAATTCTGGATATCGGTATCAGGCTGTTCTCAAAGCACGGCTATGGGAGCGTGAAAATCGGGGACATCACCGATGCAGCGGGTATTGCCAAAGGAACCTTCTACCTTTACTTTCTCAACAAAAAAAATCTCCTTAACCAGTGTTTCTCGCACATCAGGGAACTGCTCATCGCGGAGAACAGCAGCGAACCGGTGCTAAAGGAACCTGACATCGTCCTAAGGATGAGAAACCGCTGGCTCGATATCCGGATAGCCTACCCGCATATAGAGCAATTCACACAATTGCTACAGGTGAGTTCAAACTCCGACGATGCCGAGATACGGGAGAAGGCGCTGGAGTGCTATAATGCGCTGGTCCAAGGCTTGATCAGCGACATAACGGAAACCAAGGAAAATGGATTGCTGTCTGCCGACCTGGACCCGAAGCTGGCCGCCTACGCAGTAACCGGAGTTTTTCATTCCATGTCCTTCTGGATGGACAAAGGAAGTATTTCCATGGAAGTCGCGGCCGTCGCTGTCGAGAAGTTCACCAGGGGGATTCTGTTCCCACCGGCCAAGTCCCGAGTTCCTGAGCAAACGGTAATAAAGCGATGAGGGCGGCACGGAACCGCGGAACTACAGAGGGTTAAGCCCGCTCAGTAGAGAACCGGGGGTAACCTACTACAGGAAAAACCGGCGAGGTGATAAAGTGGCAAGCACAGCGCGGCCCGGAGACGACAGTCCCCACGGCCGCAGCTTGTCTCACCTACACTACCGTCGCCTGCTGCGGAACCGTCCCGCCGCGCGCTGCGGCGGTTGCCTGGCTACCAGAGAAGGGTGTCCGAAAGCCGCCGTCGATTGGCTCCCAAGAGGAAAAGCCAGCTATCATCAAGCAGGGTCCGCGCATCGTCCCCGGACGTTTCCTCCAGCCGGCTTTGCAACTCGATCAGCGCTTCCCTCAAACCGTCGAGGGTTTCCTCCAGCGCGCTGACATGCAGATATCCTCGTTGTGCCTCGGCACGGGCCAGCGACGCCGAAAGTCTCGACTCAAGCGTCTCGGGGACCAACTCCGCCCCCCGGCGCAAAAGTCCCATCAACTGCTCAATCTCAGAGGCCCGCATACTTGCAGCCTCGTCCAAGTCGCGCCGCACGCGGACGCCAGTCAGGCAGTAAGGCCCAGGCCAGATCCTCCAGGAATCTGATCTGGTATGCCAGATGATGAAACGATGGCTCTCATTCCAGACGAAGTACCCGCATTTCCCCGGCATCATCGGGCTCCTTCAGACCTACCAGCAATCCGAGGATCCCATGATCCGAAAAAGAGCTGTGAATGCCCACACCGAAATCATCAAGCCAGTCAGAGAGGACATAAAAAAGGCCCCAGATGAAGGCGTCATTGCGCCGTTGGACCCGGAGTTGGTCGCCCACGCGGTTCTTGGCATCATGCAGAATACCGCCCTGAGGCTGAATTAGGACAGTACCTATACGTTAGAACAGGCCACTGATGTCTTGAAAGAGCTCATAAGACGAGTGCTCCAGCCGCTAGTCAGAAAGTCTTGAAACACGGGCAGACCCAGAGGTCTCCCTTCAACTCACGCTGGGAAACGCGCTTGAGGATACCACCTGTACGTCGCTGAAGGCGAGCAGGGTCATTGAGGAGGGCACCGACGTCATCCGGAAAAAGTCGATTGAATCGTATAATGCGGTTATAATGCCGACAATGGATGATCAACGGGAAGCACAGAAAGAAGTATCGCGTTGGCAATGGAACCGGAAATTGTCGCTTATGCCATAATTGGCATTATGGAAAACATCACTTTTCGTTTAAACCAGGATAATAAGTATTCGATTGAAATGGGTGCGAAGGCTATCGAAGATTTATTTCGACTTATTCTTATGCCACAACCATACGTTGCAAGTGATGGCCTATAAGTACAGCAACCCACAACGGAGAAAGTTGAGTTACAACTAATTTTACACCATAATCTGTTCCTCCCATTATCCGATTTGGGGAGCCAACAAAAATAGCGTTTTTATTTGGCATTGGTTCCCGATCAGCTAAGCCCCTTCCTGATCTGATACAGCTCCTCAATATTCAAGCCGTTTTTCTCGTAATACTCGCGCTCAAGCTCTTCAACGTAGAAACGGTCCAGCCCCGAATTTTCGAGAAAATCCTCCCGCAGGCCGATGTTGCGTTCAGCGATTATCTGCGGCAACAGAGTTTGCAGGTACATGGCTTCTTTCTTGATGGTGACTATCGCCTCGTTAAAGAGATGATCGGGGATATCAGTGCTGACCAGTTTTTTTGTTTTCAGCTCTTCGGTTACTTCTCTGCGCAAGGCCTCCTGGTCGGCCTTTGTGGTGAACTTTGAGTAAAAATTCCGAATGCGATCACGAACATGTTCTAACAGCACAATCGCTATGCGCTCCTCCTGATCAATCTCAGTCAACTTTAGATACAGCTCTTCGATCGACGAACGCCGTGCCTCAATCGAGGTCAGACCTTCCATCAGGTTTTTTACCTTGCGCCGGCCGAAAGCTCCAAGGTAGGCATCGGTAAAAAGTTCCCGAATAAACAGCTCATGAAAACTGTCCGCATGCAGATTGTCAAACGCAGCCTTATGCTCCAGCAGACCACGAAGCATCTCTTCGTTAATCTTGACATTTTCCATAAATGCCAGCTGGTTGATCAAATTTGAAACGGAATCATAGCGATCAAGGTACGTAATAACATACGAAAAGCCATCCAATAAGGAGGCATCAGCACCGTCACGGATTTTTTCATCACACTCCTTGCTGGCGTCCAGCATCAACTGGTCAAAACTGTGATCACGGTTTTCCATCGCTTTTTTCTTGGCCTGAATCAGCTTAAGCATATCAGCCCGGTCGATACGGCTTTCAATATCAATTTCCCGAAAAAATATGCCCTCAAGCACCTCACGTGTTGCGGCAACGTAATCCCGTTCCTGAAAGTTTTTGAGCTGTCGCCCTTTTTTCAACATTTCATCAAGAGTATAAAACAGTGCTCCCGGGATTTTATTACGTACCGACAACGTTTTCAGGCGGGTAAGGCGCGCATTGTCAAGATTACTAATCTCGCCCCTGGCATTACACGCCAGCAGGATATTCCGGTATTCATCAACGATGCGCTTGTTGGTAGGACTGCGATACATGGTATCTATTCTGATGCGTTCCTGCTGATAACGATCGATTTTATAGGTGGCAGCGAGAGTAACAAGCCGTGAGAAATCCTCATCAGATATTTTTTTGTTCTTGAAATAGAAGCTGCGAAAGAGATCACGATATTCGCGATGGTGGCGATTGATTAATTTAACCACGAACAGTTGGGAAGAGTCATCATTCAACAGCGGGAACAGTTCGGAAACGAGAATATCATCCCGCTCCTCTCCAATGGCCTCGGAGCGCTTGATGCTCTTACCGAGCCGCTTGACCAGCTCTTCCTGCTGACTTTTTAATTTTCGTGACAGCAGGCTGGAGTGAACGAAGAAAAAATAATTGCATACCGCATTCCCTTCAAAAAAGATGTTGTCGTATGTATCAGTCACAGAAGTGCGATCGCTGAAGCGGACGGCGCCGTCATCCTCGGAGCGGGCTCCATACATAACCAGTCGATTGATGATTTCCGGTTTGGACATATCTGCGGACGGCTGGTCTACCCCGAACATATATTCGCAAAAATTACCGCCGTTTCCCTGGCAACTGATTCCCTCGGGTGAAATAATCATTTCATTGCCGGGAGAAAAAATACGCAGCTGATCCTCCTCCTGTACGATATTGAAAAAGTAGCGCTGATATGCATCGTTGCCGGCTACCATGACAAAATACTCAGTCTGCTCCCGCATAATGCCGTGCAACCGGATGTCTTTGTGCATCTGACTATTCTCCTCACGTTGTGCGTTATTACAGGTCAAACTCCATGCCATCATACGCCAATTCAAAGCCGGGCGGGAGCTTGTCTTCTTCAGAATAGGCAATCTGATGGGTAAGATGTGTCAGGATTGTGCGGAGTGCGCGTATCTGGCGAGCGGCAGCGATTGCTCCGTAAATATTAAAATGACACGGATGCTCGATCCAGCGCAGGCCGTCTATGACGAGCAATTCAACCCCCTGCAGCAATGCAAGTGATGGTTCCGGAATGGCGCTGCAATCGGTCAGGTAGGCGAAATTGCCTATCCGGTAACCGAGCGCGGAGGTTTTGCCATGCAGCAGCGGTATCGGAATGATGGTCTGCCCGAACAGCTCAAAGGCCGCGCAAATCTCATGCGCAGCCAATAGCGGCGGGTAACCGGAACCATCATGTTCGTTAAATATGTAACTGAAACCACTCTGCAAGGTTTCAAGTGTTGTTTTCGAGGCGAAGCAGGGGATAATTTCTCTGTGGAGAAAATGAAACCCGCGCAGGTCGTCAATGCCGTTGACATGGTCAGCGTGGGAGTGGGTGAAAAGGACGGTATCGATGCGTTTGATATGATGCCGCAACGCCTGTTCCCGCAAGTCGGTGGAGGTGTCGATCAGCACGGTACGATCGTTGTAGCTGATCAGAAGCGATGCGCGGGTACGCTTGTCCCGGGGGTCATCCGAAGTACAGACCGGGCAGTCGCAGCCAACCATCGGCACCCCGGTAGAGGTGCCGCACCCCATAATAGTGATCTTCATGCTCGTCAACTTTCACGTGTAATGTGCTCAAAAATAGCAGAATAGGGTCACGCAGGCAAGGTGGTTTTCGGGGCGGTGAACACGCCGGGAATTGGTTCGTTTTACCGGGCCATATCAACTAATAAGGCGATATTCAGCCCGATAACGACCAACCCGACGATCCAGAGAACGGTAGCGCCATACGGCTTGTTGGCATAAGCACCCATGACTTTTTTCGAAGATGTCAGCATGATCAGCGGAATAATAGTGAAGGGGAGCTGCAGCGAAAGCGCAATCTGGCTCCAGAGGATTCCCTTGAAGGGATTGGAAAGCAGCATGATCGCCGCTAACGCACCGACCAAGGTGATGGTCAGACCAATACGGGAGTGCGGATCATGTATGTCGAACGGCTCGATGAATATTCCGGCAAAAACGCTGCCGCCTGCCATAGCTGCCGTTACTGACGAGGAGAGACCGGCAAAGAGCAGCCCCAGAGCAAATACCACGGCCGAAGCCCGCCCGAAAATCGGCTCAAGGGTCAGGGTAACCTGCGGTAAATCGTTGACGGCAATGCCCTGTTTATAGAAGACCGCCGCCGCCATGATTATCATGGCGCTGTTGATGGCCCATCCGGCGCCCATTCCGGTCAGCGTGTCGAAAAATTCATATTTGAGCTGCTTTTTGATAACATCATCACCCTGCTCGTTCCACTGCCGGCTCTGGATAACCTCCGAGTGCAGAAAGATATTATGCGGCATGACGACAGCACCCAACACTCCCATGATAACCGGCAGCGCACCGGCAGGAAATGCCGGTGTTGCCCAGCCGACAAACGTCTGGGCCCACGAGACATCCGCCAGGCAGATCTCAAAGACAAATGCCAGGCCGATGAGCGAAACGAAGCCCATAATCCATTTTTCAAGCCGTTGATAGTTTTTAGAGAAGAGCATCCACGCCGAAAAAAGTGCCGAGATAATTGCGCCGAAAATCAGCGGCAGACCGGTCAGCATGTTGAGGCCGATGGCGGCGCCCAACAGTTCAGCAAGGGCAGTAGCAATGCAGGCGATCATGGCACTGCCGAGCATGACGATGCGCAGCCAGGGTTTGAAGAATTTTGATGCCGCTTCAGAAAGGCATAGCCCGGTGACAATACCGAGGTGGGCTGCGTTGTGCTGCACAATGATCAGAATGATCGTGGAGAGAGTTACTACCCAGAGGAGCTTGTAGCCGAACTGCGAACCGGCAGCCACATTGGTGACCCAATTACCCGGATCAATGAAGCCTACCGTGACAAAAAAGCCGGGGCCGATATAACGGAACAGTTCCAGCGATGCCAGGCGCGAAGCCTGCTTGCCGATGTGGGAGAGCCAGTTCATCATTTGAGAGGGGTCGCTTCCTGTTACGGCAAGTCGGCACCACGGGCAGCTGCAGCGCGTTCTTGCGCATCGTTGATGTACTGCAATGAATATTTTACATAATTCCCGGGGGATTTTTTCAACCAGGCAACTTCGTCCGCGGTCAGATCCCGCTTGTACCGGGCAGGCGCACCGACCCACAGGGTATGCGGCGGAATAATGGTACCCTCTGTGACGAGCGCACGCGCACCGATCAGTGCCCCTTCACCAATTACAGCACGATCCATGACCATCGCCTGCATGCCGATAAAGCAGCCATTATGCAGGGTACAGCCGTGCAGGGTGACGCTGTGGCCGATGGTAACATCATCACCGATAATCAGCGGCGCACCCGGGTCATCGGCATGTTTTCTGTGCGTGACATGCAGCATGGAGAGATCCTGCACGTTGCTGCGGGCTCCGATACGAATGTGGTTTACATCACCCCGAACTACGCAGTTATACCAAACGCTCGCTTGCGCCCCTATCTCGACATCGCCGATGATCACGGCAGTTTCAGCAATAAAGGCGCTCTCATCGATCTTCGGATGGAAATTCTGAAATGATCTGATCATAGCACTCTCACCCTTCTGCCCGTTTCTCACGCTCTGCAAACGTTAAGTCGGCATCGGTCATCATATTTACCAGCTGCTCAAAACTGGTCCTGAGCTTCCAGCCCAGCTGCTTCCGTGCCTTGGTTGGATCGCCGAGCAACAGGTCAACTTCAGCCGGGCGGAAATATTTTGGATCAATCCGGATAACGGTCCGGCCGCTTGTCGTATCGATCCCTGTTTCATTAACACCGCTTCCCTGCCACTCCAGCGACATACCGAGGCGTGAAAACACCATTTCGGCAAAAGTACGGACCATATAGGTCTCGCCGGTAGCGATCACGTAATCTTCCGGCTGGTCCTGCTGCAGCATCAGCCACATCGCTTCGACGTAATCACCGGCGAACCCCCAGTCACGCTTGGCATCGATATTGCCCAGATAGAGACATTCCTGCAGTCCGAGCTTGATGCGGGCGGCGGCGCGGGTGATCTTGCGGGTAACGAAGGTCTCGCCGCGACGAGGGGATTCGTGGTTGAAAAGAATGCCGTTAGAGGCATGCATGCCGTAGCTTTCACGGTAATTCTGCGTAATATAGAACGCGTATGCTTTGGCACAGGCGTATGGCGAGCGGGGATAGAAAGGGGTGGTTTCCTTCTGGGGGGTCTCGACGACCTTGCCGTACAGTTCGGACGATGATGCCTGGTAGAATTTGGTATTCAGTCCGGTTTCACGGATACCTTCCAGAATACGCACCGCACCAAGGCCGTCAATTTCAGCAGTATATTCCGGGACGTCAAAGGAGACGCGGACGTGGCTCTGGGCTCCAAGATTATAGATCTCTTCAGGCTGAATGGCCCGGAGCATCGAGTTGATAGAGCTGGCATCGTTCAGGTCACCGTAGTGCAGGAACATGCGCACATTTTTTTCATGCGGATCGCGGTACAAATGATCAATACGGCCGGTGTTGAAGGACGAAGAGCGACGAATCATGCCGTGGACTTCGTACCCTTTTGAGAGAAGGAGTTCCGCAAGATAGGAACCGTCCTGACCGGTGATGCCGGTGATAAGTGCTTTTTTCATCGGTGGGCTCTCCGAGGTAGCTCCCCTCCTTAATTAAGGAGGGGGTGGTTAATTTATTTTCCCAATAGTGGGTTCATAACCTGATAAGTCATGTATGCCATCAGGCCGGAGGCCGGAATAGTCAACACCCATGCGGTCAAAATCCGTTTTGCGACATTCCAGTTGACCGCATTGAGCCTTTTGGAAAGGCCGACACCCAGAATTGTAGAGGTAATGACATGCGTGGTGCTGGTCGGCATACCGAAGGCCGAAGCCCCCAGGATAACTCCGGCCGAGGCGGTTTCCACGCAAAAACCATGCACCGGCTGCAGTTTGACAAAGTCGCGGCCAACCGTTTTGATAATCCGCCAGCCACCGGCCGCCGTGCCTAAAGCCATAGCCGTTGCGCAGGCAACCATGACTTCCCAGGGGACGTCAAAGGTTTTGATAGTACCATAGCTGACCAATGCCATGGTGATGACCCCCATCGACTTCTGGGCATCTGCGGTGCCGTGCGAGAAGGCCATCAAGGCGGCAGAGGCGACTTGAAGACGCCGGAAGTTCTTATTGAGAAGGCTGGGGGAGCTGTTACGAAAAATCCGGTACAGGATTATCATGAAAACAAAACCGACGAAGGTGCCGAGGATTGGTGAAAAAACTAAACCCATGACAATTTTTTTGAGTCCGGCCCACTTCAATGCAGCGACGCCTGCATGGGCAATAACCGCCCCGCAGATACCGCCGATAATGGCATGAGAAGAAGAGGATGGCAGTCCGTAGTACCAGGTGATCAAATTCCAGACAATCGCTCCGATGATACCGGCCAGGACAACTGTCTGGGTCACATTGGAGCCGTCTACGATTCCTTTGCCGATGGTCGTGGCAACTTTGGTGGAGATCATGGCGCCGGCAAAATTCAGCACTGCCGCCATTATGATGGCCGACCTTACCGAGAGGGCGCGGGTTGAAATACAGGTGGCAATGGCATTGGCGGTGTCATGGAACCCGTTGATATAGTCAAAGACCAATGCTGCCAGGATCACCAGGCAGAGCATCAGGAAGGCCGGATCAAGCATTCTTTACCACCACGCTTTCCAGAATATTCGAGGCATCCTCACACCGGTCGGTCGCCTTTTCGAGGGTCTCAAAAATTTCTTTCCATTTAATCAGCTGGATCGGATCCTTCTCCTCATCGAACAGTCGGCTGATAGCCTCACGCGAGACACGGTCAGCCTCATTCTCCAATGAATTAATCTCCACGCATGCCTCAAAGATCTGCTCGTTGGTCTTCTTTCCAAGCATGGCAACCGCCTTGTCGACCGCAATGCACGACTGCAAAATAATGAAACCGAGTGATTTGGCTTCAGGGGGAATCGCTTCGACGTTATACATGATGATTCGCTGGGCGGAGGCGTCAATCAAGTCGAGTATATCGTCCAACTTGGAGGCGAGATTGTAGATATCTTCCGGGTCCAGAGGTGTTACAAAGGTCTTGTGCAGTGTCTTGATGATTTCATGGGTGATTGAATCGCCTTTGTGTTCCACATCCTTGATGCTGCGCTGGCTTTCGAGCGGAGATTCAAAATTGTCGAGCATGTCTTTCAGAAGCTTGGCGCCTTCTATGATGTTCTCGGTCATCTCTTTGAAAAGTTTGAAGAATTTTTCTTCCTTTGGTTTCAATCCAAACATGAACATGCCTCCGTTAATTTTGGTGCCGACTACTGTGTAAAGCGTGACATCAATAGCATACTTTTACCCCTGTTCACAGAGTAAATTTCTTATTTCTACCGCCAAAATGTCAACATGGATTGCCTTTGCCGGTGAGTTGCAGTATCCTTCAACCCTCTCAATTCAAAGGAGTATGTCCATGAATCTTTTCCACGCCGCCGCCCTCGGAGCCATTCAGGGTTTTGCCGAAGTGCTCCCGATCAGCAGTTCGGCACACCTGATTCTCATTCCCTGGCTGCTCAAATGGCCCGAGTCCGGTCTGACGTTCGATGTTGCGCTGCATTTGGGAACATTTCTGGCGTTGTCTCTCTATTTCTGGCGCGACATTATAGATATAACCGTTTCTTTCTTTGATGCCATCGCCGCACGCAGATTGAACAGTACCGCCCGCAGGCTGCCGTTCCTGATTATTGCTGCCACTATACCGGCCGCAGTGGCAGGCAAACTGTTTGAAGCCCAGATAGAGGCGATCTTTCGCTCGAATCCGCTGCTGATCGCCTCCGTTCTGGTCGGTTTCGGCCTCCTTCTGGGTTTAACGGATATGTTCGGGCGTAAACGCTTGATACTGGATGAAATTACGCCTGCCAGCGCCGTGACTGTCGGGTTGCTGCAATGCCTGGCACTCATTCCGGGAGTTTCCCGTTCCGGTATCACGATCACCGCAGCTCTGATGCTCGGCTTTACCCGCGAGAGCGCCGCCCGGTTTTCATTCCTGATTTCGCTGCCGATCGTTGCAGGCGCCGCGCTGCTCAAAACCGTGCATCTGTTCAAACATGGCATTCCGGCCGGAGAAGGATTGCCGATGCTGGTCGGGATTATCTTTTCCGCTGTTACCGGCTACATCAGCGTTGCCTTCCTGCTCCGCTTTGTGCAAAAGCAGAGCCTTTCACCGTTTGTCTGGTATCGGGTGATCGTAGGCGGCGGATTGATTGTTGCCATTCTGATGGGATTCAAGGGGTAACATGTCTTATTTCGGCACTTAAACTGGCCCGGTAAGAATGAAGCGATAACGGCCAACGGAGAACGGAATGAAGCTCACGAAAATACCCAATACAGGCCCGAAGAATTCTCTGCTTGATCGAGTTGTCCTGATCCTTGAGCAGGCTCGCACCAATGTTGTCAGAGCGGTCAACAGCAACATGGTGACTGCCTATTGGCTGATCGGGCGTGAAATAGTGCAGGAACTCCAAGGCGGCGATGAACGGGCGGAATATGGTAAGCAGGTAATTAAAAACCTCTCAAAGCAACTGGCTGACAGGTACGGTAGCGGGTTTTCTATAACAAGTTTAAAATACTTCAGAACCTTTTACCTTGCATACCAGAACCGTCCTGTCGAGATTGGTCGCCCCGTGGGCGACCAATTGGAAGATCTGTCAATACGTCGCCCTGCGGGCGACGTATCTGCCGCAGTAATTACCCCTGTTGAAATACCACGCCCAATTGGTGATGAATTGACAATCACCCCTGAAAGCATAACAGGCTTTTCGTCACAACTCTCCTGGTCGCACTATCGGGCACTTATGCGAGTTGTAAAACAGGATGCCCGTGATTTCTATGAGCGGGAGGCAATTGAATGCTGCTGGGATAAACGGTCGCTGGAGCGACAGATTCATTCGCAATTTTACGAACGTATGCTGGTAAGTCAGAATCCCCAGAAAATGATAGAAACTGCACGTCAGGAAATTGTACCACGCACAGAAAATATTGATTCTTTGAAAAATCCGTATGTCCTGGAATTTTTGGGGCTTCCGGAAGTGTCTGTATTGCATGAGAAGCAGCTTGAATCCGCAATTATCACCCACCTGCAAACCTTCCTTCTGGAGCTTGGCAAGGGCTTCGCTTTTGTGGCACGTCAGAAACGCATGCGCTTTGAGGATACCGACCTTTATGTTGATTTGGTGTTTTATAACTGTATCCTCAAATGTTACCTGCTGATTGACCTTAAAATGGGTGAACTGTCATACAAGGATGTAGGGCAGATGGACGGCTATGTTCGTATGTTTGAGGATCTATACACTGCTCCTGATGACAATCCCACAATCGGCCTCATACTCTGTGATAAAAAAAATGAAGCTGTAGCAAAGTATTCTGTGTTGAGTGATCGTAAGCAGATTTTTGCCTCGAAGTATATGCTGTACCTGCCAACCGAACAGGAATTGGCGATTGAACTGGAACGGGAACGAAAGCTGATTGAAGCATATTTGGCTGAACAGGAGGAAAAATGACGTTTACGGTTCAGATGGATATTGTGAAGTAACAGGAGGGAATTAATGCCAGGTGGCATCAAGGAGTGGCCAGAGGACGAACGCCCGCGCGAGAAGATGCTCAAGCAGGGTGCTGCAACGCTCTCCGACGCCGAACTGCTGGCCCTGATCATTAGGGTCGGCGATCACGGATCAGGGCAAAGCGCCATTGACTTGGGTCGTGGACTGATAAAACATTTCAGCGGCAATCTGCGGGAGTTGGCGGGGGCAGATCTCGGTGAACTGTGCGCCATCAAAGGAGTCGGGCTGGCAAAGGCCACCAGCATCAAGGCCGCTTTCACCCTGGCATCACGATTTCAGTCCCGCAAACTGGAACGCCTCGACCGCTTCACCTCGCCGCAGCAGGTCTTCGACTATTTCCATCACGAGTTCCGAGACAGCCGCAAAGAGTACTTTCTCGTCCTGCTGCTGGACGGTAAAAACCGCATCATCAGGCGGGTGCAGATATCAGAAGGCAGTTTGAATCAGTCTATCGTGCATCCGCGTGAGGTATTCAGCCCGGCGGTGAAGGAGTCCGCCGCCGCCGTGATTCTGGTACACAACCACCCCACCGGCGACCCCGCCCCCAGCAGTGAAGATATCGCCATCACACGCCGCCTGAAAGAAGCCGGCGAGATCATGGGAATCAAAGTACTGGATCACATCATTGTGGGGGATGGGGAGTACTTGAGTTTTGTGGAGCGGGGTCTGCTCTGACCGTTTGGAATTAGATCCTGGCCTCACTCCCCCCGTTGTTTGTGTTTCTGCAGCCGGTAGGCCAGCTGGGGGCGGGTGAGCCCCAGGAGGCGGGCGGCGCGGGAGAGCTTTCCCCCGCTCTGTTCGATGGCCAGGTCCATGAGGGCAACATCGACGCTATCAATGGAAATACGTTCCGTATCGGAGCTGCCGGTCAGCTCGGCCAGCATCCGGAAGAGGTCCGAAGTCTCTGACTTACTACGTGCCCCGCCGGTGCGCTCCGAAAGCCTGCCCCCCTCGGCGACGGCGAAGAGCGCTATACTCGATGCCTCGCCGCTCACAAAGAGATGGTGCAGGTCGATGGGGCTCCCGTCTTCTGCGGAGATCACCCCTCGTTCTACCAAATTCTGAAGTTCCCGAATATTCCCCGGATAATTGTAATTCAGCAGTGTCGAGAAGGCCCGCGGGGTGAAGCTGGCGACGTTTCTGTCGTGCCGAAAGTTGTAGCGGTGGAGGAAGTAGTTGAGCAGCAGCGGGATGTCTTCACGCCGCTCCCGAAGGGGGGGGAGGTGGACGGGGAAGACGTTCAGCCGGAAGTACAGGTCTTCGCGAAACCGTCCCGCCTCCACCTCTCTTCTCAGATCCACGTTGCAGGCGGCTACCACCCGTACATCGATGCGAATGGTTTGAGTGCCGCCCACCCGCTCCACGTCTCCTTCCTGCAGGGCGCGCAGAAGCTTCCCCTGGGCGACGAGACTCAGAGAACTTACTTCATCGAGAAAGAGGGTGCCGCCGTTGGCGCGTTCAAAACGACCGGCCCGGGAAGAGACGGCTCCGGTGTAGGCGCCGCGCTCGACGCCGAAGAGCTCCGATTCCACCAGGGTCTCCGGAATGGCGGCGCAATTCACCGACACGAATGGCTTGCTCTTCCGCGGGCTGATCTCGTGCAGCATCTGGGCGAACAGTTCCTTGCCGACGCCCGACTCCCCCAGAAAGAGCACCGTGGCACGAGTTGGCGCGACCCGCCGCAGCCGGTGGCAGGCAGCGGTAAAAGCCGCTGAGACTCCCACCATCAGCTTTTTCCCCGGATCGAGTAGGGCCGGGTCCAGCTCCGGCAACGAAACGCCCGCCGCCGGAGCCGGTGCAAATCCTCCTGCCACGAAACTCTCCGCGCTCAGGTAGCGAAGGTCTTCGCTGATATCACCCCACTGTTCCGCCGTTTTTCCCACCACCCGGCAATTCGGGTGCCCCATGGAGCAGCATTCGACCTCGCGAAAAATTACCGGCTTCACGAACAGCGTGGTCACATACCCCATGGCGTAGCCGAGTTGCATCCAGCAGACCGGATGTGTACCAAGCCCGAACTCGGAGATGTGGGCATCCGCCTCGCTCGAGTTGTGCCAGATGAACTCACCGTCGTAGACCCCTTTTGCCGCGTCAAAACTGATGTGTACGGTCTCGACCTGGACAGCGCCCTCCAGGGAGTGCAGCCGCGTGCCTGCCGAGAACAGGGTAATCGGCTCCGCGTTGGGCCACTGATCCCGCACAAGCCGCGCCCCCTCCACGCCGGAGATATATCCGGTCCGCGTCATCACCCCCCGCGCCCGCTCCACCCCCAGCAGGTCTACCAGTTCCCGCCGCAACGTACCCATCGTCAAATTATGCATAAGTACCATACGCACATTATTCAGCCAGATACGTCCGTCTCCCGGCGAGAAGAAAAGGCACTCCGTAAGGTCGCGAAGCGTTGGCGACGCCCGGTCATCGAGTTCGTCGCTGTCGCCACGGAGCAACTTATGTTTGTTTTTATCGGTCACCTCTGCAAGAGAGATTCGTCGTTCTTTTGCCATATCTCGTGCTCACTCCCCCGAAATTTACCAACTAGATCAAAATTGGCTGCATGAGAACACTGAAATTCATCACCTTCATTAACTATGGTGATTTTGCCATGACTCGCAAAATGTATAACACTGTTACCCAAAATATTTTGAAACGCCCTGAACATGAGGCATTGCGATGGCATAAACGCCTGTATAATGCTTCTTTTACTGGCTTGGCACAGCGTTTGCGTAGCAAGTAGTAAGTTTGAATGTATCGAATACCAGACGTAATAAATATCCCGGTTACACATGACCCATGCAGTGCAAGACACAATACCACCCAGGACGAGTTGCCGTCAAAGACAAACAGGAGAACAGCGGTTGTTTTTGCACAGTTACCTGTTGTGGCAGCCAGAACGAAGGCGAGGTTGTTTTCCATATACGGAGTTTATTTCCAGGAAAGGAGACGCTGAGAACAACAGATGTTTTGATTGGTACGGTTCACAAAATTGCAGTAAAAATCTAACAGGAGGTGTTGAATGGAAGTGCAAGAAAAGAGAGTAAGACCATCACTGCTGCTTCAGTGTGCCAAGCCGGGCCGACTGGCATTGGTTGTAGCGTCAATGATGGCGGCAGCCGGCAGCGCCAGAGCATTCGAAATTCCGACAGGAAATGACGATGTTAAATTACGCTGGGACAACACGTTCCGCGTGACGGTGTCTGACCGCCTGAAGGGACAGAACAAAGATATTCTCAGAACTGAACAAAATGACGACGGCGACCGCAATTTCAACGTGGGTATCGTCTCCAACCGTCTCGACATCCTTTCAGAACTGGATGTGGCCTACAAAAAGAACTACGGGGCCCGTTTGAGCGCGGCCGGCTGGTATGACCCCCGGTACAATTCAGTAGATAACAAATCAGCCGCCGCCTCGAACCATCTGGTAAACGGAGAGCCGGCAACCGGCCTTAACTCATATACCAAGAATCGTTTCGGCGGTCCGGATGGCGAGATTCTGGATGCCTTTGCCTATGCCAAAATCGAAGCGGGCGAGGTGCCTATCAACCTGCGCGTGGGGCGTCACACGGTGTACTGGGGTGAAAGCATGTTTGGCTATGGCGGCACTAACGGCATCTCCTACGCCCAGTCGCCGCTTGATCTCGGAAAAGCCCTGGCACAGCCGGGAATTGATCTGAAGGAATTGTTCCGTCCCCTGAACCAGGTTTCCGCTCAGGTGCAGGCCACCCCGACACTCACCTTCGCGGGACAATACTATCTGCAGTGGGAGTCGAACATCCTTCCTGAAACAGGCACCTATCTGGGCTTTGCGGATACGTACATGAATAGCGCCGAATCCATATACACCGGGGCTCCGGCAATTGCCGGCGGCCCTATCCGCTATGGTGGCGATATCAAGCCGAAGCAAAGCGGAGACTGGGGTCTTTCCGCCCGCTGGAGTCCCGAATTGCTTGACGGCACCGTCGGTTTCTACTATCGCAGATTTTCCGAGAAGATGCCGCAATTTCTCCTGGATCTGAGTCACGCCACTCCTCCGGGTACTATACCGGGCGTCATGCCCACATATCATTTTGCTTATGCCGAAAACATAGATTTATACGGAATCAGCTTGTCGAAGAACATTCTCGGTGTCAGCGTCGGGTCGGAGATTTCGTATCGCAAAAACATGCCTCTGGCAAGTCAGGTGGCAATACCGGTCGGTATCCCCGGTTCACCGATCCCCGGTTCCGGAGACACCGCCGGAGCGCGCGGCAATACCATGCATGCACTGGTTAACTTTCTGGGCCTTATTCCAAAAACCCCGTTGTTTGACTCCGCAACATGGATTACGGAATTTACCTATAGCCGCTATAATAGTGTCACGCAGGGGAACGATGTTTTTGTCGGCAGACCTGGCTATACCGGCCTGGATCGTGCCACAAGAAACAACGTCACCGGAGCTTTAAACTTTGCGCCGCAATGGTTCCAGGTCTTCCCCGGCATCGATCTTACCATGCCGCTCAGCATCGCCATGGGTTTGTCCGGAACCCCCGCAGCCCATGCAGCCACCGGCGCCAAGGATAACGGCAGTTACAGCGCCGGGCTCTCTTTCGATATCTATGCCAAATACAAGGTGGATCTCACCTATGCCAGCTTCTTCGGAACCTATGGAACAGATGCTACCGGTCAGATTTCCGCGCCCGGAGCCGGTACTAACGGATCCGGAGCGAGAGATATTTTCGGCCTGCTCAAGGATCGCGACCTGCTTTCCTTAACGTTAAAGGGTACATTCTAGAAAAGGAGATATACATATGAAGATTTGCAAAAAATTAATCACGGTCGGCCTGGTGCTGGCCTGTGCGGGAACCGCTCTTGGGGCGGTTACCCCCGAGGAAGCAAAGAAGCTTGGCACAACCTTGACACCATTCGGCGCCGAAGTGGCAGGTAACAAGGACGGCTCGATCCCTGCATATACCGGCGGGCTTACCACACCCCCGGCAAATTACAAAAAGGGTTCCGGCATCCGTCCCGACCCGTTCGCGTCAGAAAAACCGCTCTACTCCGTCAATGCCCAAAACATGTCTCAGTATGCCGACAAACTCACCGATGGCACCAAGGCATTGATGAAGAAGTATCCGTCGACCTACCGCATCGACGTTTACAAGACGCACCGAACCGTGGCCTTCCCCAAGTTTGTCCTTGACAACACCGCCAAGAACGCCGTGAAGGCGAAGACCGCCAGCGGGGGCATATCGATCTCCGGCGCCCATGGCGGAATCCCGTTTCCCATTCCGAAAGATGGCTATGAAACGATGTGGAACGCCCTGCTCCATTTCGGCGGAGTGGCTGTCGAAATGAAATACCGCTGTTATACCATGGACAAGACCGGCACACCGACCATGCAATCAGAGGGATTGGTATGGCAGGAGTTTCCGTATTACGAAGCAGACAAGGTCGATACTACGAACTTCTACATGCTGAAGCTCATGTATCTGAACCCCGCCCGTCGCGCAGGTGAGGGTATCCTCCTGATCGATCCGATCGACCCGTCAAAGCATTCACGGCGCGCTTGGCAATACATGCCTGGCCAACGGCGGGTGAAGCTCGCCCCGGATATCTCTTACGACACCCCCAACACGACCACCGGAGGAGTTGCAACCTGGGACGACCTGTTGCTGTTCGCCGGTGCTATGGATCGTTACGACTTCAAGCTTGTCGGCAAACGGGAGATGCTCATCCCATATAACGATTACCGAATGGCCTATCAAAGCAATGCCAAGGAACTGATCAAGCCGAATCACATGAACCCTGATGTCGTCCGCTGGGAACTCCATCGTGTCTGGGTCGTGGAAGCAAACCTGAAGCCGGGCAAGCGTCACATTTATAAGAAGAGAACCTTTTATCTGGATGAAGACAGTTGGGGCATCGCCGCGAGCGATCAATACGACGCCCGCGGACAGCTCTACCGGGCCGGTTTCTCCTACATTACCGCCAGCTACGACGTGCCCGCCCCGTACATTGATGTTCATGGCCACTATGACCTGATGACCGGTATGTACGTCCTGAACGCCTGGGGGGCCGAAACCGGTGGCTATCACTACACAAAGCCGATGCCGGCGCGGGAGTGGACCGGCGATGCCCTGGCCGGATCGGGTGTCCGTTAAGAGTGAGTGAGTTAGTGAGTTGTTTCCCCCGGCGGCTTTGTCCGCCGGGGGAAACTGGTGATTCATGTGTATCTTTAGAAGTAGAGGAGAAGAGATGTTTTACCGAACTATTTTAGCGATGTTGATGACGGCGACTCTTTCGTTTCCACCCTTTGCCTCCGCCGCTGTTCCTTTCCAGGATGTTCTCGATGTTCCGGCAGCCAAGAGCGCGCTTGCCGCGCAATCCCTGTTCAACGGGGTTGCCCTGGCCGGTAAGCGCATTGTCGGAGTCGGCCAGCGCGGCCATATCGTCTATTCGGACGATATGGGGAAAAACTGGATCCAGGCCAACGTGCCGGTCAGCTCCGACCTGACGGCAGTTTACTTCCCGACAGCGCAAAAAGGGTGGGCCGTGGGACATGACGGGGTGGTGCTGTTCAGCGGCGACAGTGGCGTCACCTGGAGCAAACAGTTCGACGGTCGCGCTGCGGCAAAGAGCATGGAGAGCAGCTACAAAGACGCTTCTTCAGCAAGTTTGATTGATGATGTCAAAAGATTTGTAGAGCAAGGTCCGGACAAGCCGTTTCTTGATGTCTGGTTTGAAAACGAAACAACCGGTTACATTGTCGGCGCATTCAGTATCATCTTTCGTACCACTGATGGCGGCAAGAGCTGGGCCCCCTGGTACGACAAGATCGACAACCCGAAACGCTTGCACCTGTACGCAGTCCGTCCGGTGGGCAACGAGCTGTTCATCACCGCCGAGCAGGGAATCGTTTTTAAATTTGATCCAAAATCGGAACGCTTCAAGGAAATCAAGACACCCTATGCCGGCACCTTTTTCGGGGTAACAGGAAAAGCGGGAGCGGTGGTTGCCTTTGGTATGCGCGGCAATGCATTTATCAGCCGGGATGGAGGCGCCAGGTGGCAGAAGGTTGAGACCGGGGTGCCGATGGGGTTGACCGGAGGCGCCGTGACCGAGGATGGGCAGATTGTGCTGGTGAGCCAGGGAGGACTCGTGCTCGTAAGTAATGATAACGGCGCAAGTTTCAGCAAGGTCAAGATTGAACACCCGGCTCCCGCATCCGCAGTCACCGCTCTTGACAAGAATACTCTTGCGCTGGCCGGACCGCGAGGCATGTCGGTACATTCGTTCAAGTAACTAAGGCAGAAGACTGAAGGCTATTGATGGAATTTTTGAGTTTGGTGATTGTGAAGGGTTTTCCCTGACACTCTTCAGCCTTCAGTCTGACAACCTGCAGTAAAAACAGAGGGAGAGAAGAAATGGCAGTGGGAACAGGAAAAATAGATGAAATGCCGGTCGTGAAGGATCTGCAGGATTTCAACCAAAAATCAGGCAATCTGCTGGAACGGTTGATCTTCAACAACCGGCTGGTAGTGATGGCCATATGCGTGGCCGTTACCTTGCTGCTCGGTTACCAGGCGACAAAGCTCGTCTTCAACGCAAGTTTTGAAAAGATGCTCCCCCAGAGTCATCCCTATATCAAGAATTATCTTGCCAACAAGGAGGCCTTGAATGGCCTCGGCAACTCGATCCGGGTGGTGGTGGAAAATACCGGGGGGGACATCTTCGATCCGGCATATCTGGAAACACTGAAGCAGGTTAATGACGAACTCTTTCTTACTCCTGGAGTGGATCGCGCCTGGGTCAAGTCGGTATGGTCACCGGCGGTACGCTGGACCGAAGTCACCGAGGAAGGCTTCGTGGGCGGGCCGGTCATGCCGGACAACTTTGACGGTTCGGAACAGAGCGTGGCACAGCTCAAGCAGAACATTGCCCGCGCCGGAATCGTCGGAAATCTTGTGGCCGCAAATTTCAAGTCGGCCATGATCCTTGTGCCGCTTCTGGACGTTGATCCCGGCACCGGCAAACGGATCGACTACAACGCATTCTCCAAACAGATCGAGGAAAACGTCCGGAAAAAAATCGAAGCTGCCGGCGCGGGCAAGGTTCGCATCCATATCATCGGTTTCGCCAAGCTGGTCGGTGACCTGATAGACGGCCTGATGCAGGTGATGACCTACTTCGGAATCGCCGCCCTGATCGCTGCCATCGTCATCTTCCTCTATACCCGCTGCATCCGGAGTACGTTGCTGGTAATTCTCTGCTCTGTGGTGGCCGTCATATGGCAGTTGGGACTTGTGGCCACCTTTGGCTTTGAAATGGATCCTTACTCCGTCCTGGTGCCGTTCCTGGTCTTCGCCATCGGGGTCTCTCACGGCGTCCAGAAGATGAACGGCATCATGCAGGACGTGGGGCGCGGCACCCATAAGCTGGTGGCGGCGCGCTATACCTTTCGCAGGTTGTTCCTGGCCGGCCTGACCGCACTGATGGCCGATGCGGTCGGTTTTGCGGTATTGATGCTGATCGACATCCCGGTGATCAAGGATCTGGCGATGACCGCTAGTATCGGCGTGGCCGGACTGGTGATCACCAACCTGCTGCTATTGCCGGTATTTCTCTCTTTCACCGGTGTCAGCCTTGCGGCCGCGAAACGGAGTCTCAAGGAGGAGAGTGAAGAGACCCACGGCAAAGGGATCGGAGCGCTCTGGAGCCTACTGGACCACTTTACCGAGCGGCGCTGGGCAACCCGCGCGGTGGTCATCTCGCTGCTGCTGGCCGTTGCCGGTTTCGTGGTCAGCCTCAACCTGAAGATCGGCGATCTGGATCCCGGCGCGCCGGAACTGCGGCCCAACTCCCGCTACAACAAGGATAATGCCTTCATTACGGCAAACTACTCACTCTCCAGCGACCAGTTTGCCGTGATACTCAGGACGGAACAAGAGGGTTGTTTGAAATACGAGTCACTAATCGAGTCGGATCGTCTGGCTTGGGCGCTGCGGCAGGTGCCGGGGGTACAGACCACGGTTTCCATGGCCGACTCGGTACGCATGGTGACGGCCGGCACCTACGAGGGAAGCCCCAAATGGTACACACTCAACCGCAACCAGAAGGTGCTTAACTTCGGTGGGCAACAGACCGTGGTAAATACCCCGGATATTGCCAATGCCGCGATCTCGGTCACTCCGGTAATCGCCTACCTCTCCGACCACAAGGCCGAGACTCTGGACCGGGTGCTGAATGTGGCGGAAGAGTTCGTTAAAAACCACAGCACCCCGGAACGTCAGTTCCTGCTGGCGGCCGGCAGTTCCGGGATCGAGGCCGCCACCAACATCGTGGTCAGGGAGGCCAACCGTACCATGCTGCTCTATGTGTACAGTGCGGTGATCATCCTATGCTTCATTACATTCCGCAACTGGCGCGCGGTAGTGGTTGCGGTGCTGCCGCTGGTCCTGACCTCGATCCTCTGCGAGGCGCTGATGGTAGCGCTCGGCATCGGCGTCAAGGTGGCCACCCTGCCGGTGATCGCCCTGGGGGTCGGGATAGGGGTCGATTACGCCCTGTATCTGTTGAGCATGCAGCTTACCTACCAGCGTCAAGGGCTGCCGCTGGGTGAAGCCTACAAGAAGGCGGTCCAGTTTACCGGCAAAGTAGTCGGTCTGGTAGGAATCACCCTGGCCGGCGGTGTTGTCACCTGGGTGCTGTCGCCAATCAAGTTCCAGGCCGATATGGGCATCCTGCTGACCTTCATGTTTCTCTGGAACATGATCGGAGCCCTGGTCCTGATCCCGGCTCTGTCACATTTCCTGCTCAAAAAGGAATATGTGGTGGTGGAGGAAACGGAGGAGGAGACACCTCTGGCGAAAGATGAAACGTGTGGTTGCGCAACGTAACAATCAAAAAAACTTTCAGAGGAGAATGCACCATGGATTTACAAGAGTACAAGTTATTTATTGGCGGTCAATGGATACCTTCATCGACTGGCAATGTGGTTGACGACATCAATCCGGCGACCGGGGCGGTCTATGCCAGGGTACATCAAGCGAGTGCGGATGATATTGAAGCGGCTATTGCCGCTGCCTACACTGCAAAGGATGCCTGGGGGAAAACTCCTCCGGCGTTCAGGGAAGGCATTTTGATAAAGGCCGCCGCTATTCTTGAGGAGCGCTTCACCGAATTTGCCGATGTGCTTATCGATGAAGGTGGCGGCACATTCGGCAAGGCGATGTTTGAGGTTTCTGTTGTCGTTACCACGCTGCGCAGCGCCGCCGGTGAGTGCCGCCGCATTTTTGGCGAGACCATCCCTTCCGACTCCCCTGGGGTATTCTCCATGACAGTGCGTCAGCCGCTTGGAGTTATCGCAGGGATTGCGCCCTTCAACTTTCCATTTGTACTGGCAATGAACAAGGTCTGTCTGGCGCTTGCCGCCGGCAACACATTTGTCCTTAAGCCCGCCTCGCCTACCCCGGTTATCGGACTCAAAATCGCTGAGCTTTTTGAAGCGGCCGGACTGCCGCATGGCGTTCTGAACGTCATTCCGGTCAAAGGGAGTATCCTCGGAGACCGGCTGGTTGTCGATCCTCGCATCCGCATGGTGACCTTTACCGGATCAACCGATGTCGGCAAACAGTTGGCTGAGGTTGCAGGGCGTCACCAAAAGAAGATCACCCTTGAAATGGGGGGCAAAAGCCCCATGATAGTACTTAAGGACGCGGATCTGGATTACGCCGTGGATGCAGCCGTATTCGGAATTTTCCTGCACCAGGGGCAGGTCTGCATGGTCAACTCGCGCCTGATCGTGGAAGCCGGCATCTATGACCGCTTCTGCGAAAAACTTGCCGCAAAAGTCAAAACCCTTAAAGTTGGTAATCCGCATGAGCCCGATACGGTTATCGGTCCTCTGGTTGAAAGCAAGCAATGCCCGTTTATCAAGGGACAGGTGGATGATGCCGTATCGGATGGGGCACGTTTGCTGTACGGCGGTAATTATGATGGCGCTTTCTTTCAGCCGACAATCGTTGCCGATGTAACCGAAAAAATGCGGATTTTTGATGAAGAGAGTTTCGGCCCGGTTGTCTGTGTCGTTAAGGCCGCCGACAGCGAGGATGCGCTGGCAATTGCCAACAACTCTTCCTTTGGACTCTCCTCGGCAATAATGACCAACGACCTTCAGAAGGCGTTCGATCTCTCTTTGCGGCTTGAGGCGGGCATGGTGCACATCAATAACTGCACCATATGCGCCGAGCCGCACGTTCCCTTTGGCGGAATCAAGGAGAGCGGGGTCGGTCGGGAGGGGGGGCATTATTCGATAGAGGAGATGACCGAAGTAAAGTGGATCACCGTTCAACTGGGTAAGAGACAGTTTCCGTTTTAGTTCACTAAATTAAGGAGATAACAAATGAAAATTACCGCTGCAGTGGCGCGGACGATCCACGCCCCCCTTACTATGGAAACACTAGACATCGAAGCACCGCGCGATGACGAAATTCTGGTTCGAGTCGTGGCAACCGGCGTCTGCCACACCGACCTGGTCGTCCGCGACGGCCTTCTGCCAACTCCCCAACCTGTGGTACTGGGGCATGAAGGGGCAGGAATCGTCATGAAAGTCGGGCGCTCGGTGCGCAAAGTAACCCCCGGCGATCATGTGGTCATGACATTCAACTCCTGTGGTGCCTGTCCGAGCTGTGCCGACCATGAGCCATCCTACTGCTATGAGTTCTTTCCGCGAAACTTCTTCGCCGTTCGCCCGGACGGCACCAGTGCTCTCTCGCGAGATGGCGAGCTGATCCATGGCAACTTCTTCGGCCAATCCTCCTTCGCCACTCATGCCATCTGTCACGAAGCAAATGTGGTCAAAGTGCCGAATGACGCTCCCCTTGAAATATTAGGGCCGCTCGCCTGCGGCGTACAGACCGGCGCCGGCGCGGTTATGAACGCGCTGAAGGTGACGGCGGGAAAATCATTTGCCGTCTTCGGCACCGGCTCGGTCGGGCTCTCGGCCGTGATGGCCGCCAAGGTGGCCGGCGCCACAACAATTATCGCCGTGGATACAAACGACGAACGTCTCGCCTTTGCCCGTGGGGTCGGAGCCACCCACACAGTAAACCCGAAGAGAGCCAACGCAACCGACGAGATCCTGGCGGTGACCAGCGCGGGCGTGGACTTTGCCCTGGATACGACCGGCCTTACCGAGGTTATTCGCGGCGCCGTGCTCAGCCTGGCGCCGCGCGGCGTCTGCGGCATTCTGGGGGCATCGCCGATGGGGAGCGAAATCAACCTCGACGAGGTGCATTTTATGAGTGGCGGCCGCCGCCTGATCGGTATCGTCGAAGGCTCGTCAAACCCTGACGAGTTCATACCGATTTTGGTGGATCTGCATACCAGAGGCCTTTTCCCGTTCGACCGGATGATCAGCTTCTACCCCTTCGACAAGATCAACGAGGCCATTGCCGATTCGGAAAACGGTCGGACGATCAAACCCATTGTTCGCATGGGATAACTGTTGGATCGGCATTTACAGAACGAATGTTGCTTTATCAGAAGGTGTCATTTTTTGCAGAGGTGTCAACATGAGCAGTGTGGGAAAAAAAGGATTCTTCAGATATGAGAATTTTATCGTTATTGTGATGTTCATGGCCTATGGATTGATCATGATGGATAGACTTACTCTCGCGTTTCTGTTTCCATTTTTAGGACCTGAGCTTCATATGGACGGGAAACAGTTCGGCCTGGCGATGTCGGTTCTCGGAATCTGCTGGGCGGTATCAAGCTATGTTTTCGGCAGCATATCGGATTTTGTCGGTGGTAAAAAGTGGATATTCATAATATCGACGTTTGTTTTCTCACTGGCGTCCGTTTTCACCGGTATGTCCCATCTGTTTTTATTCCTGTTATTGACAAGAGCCGTTATGGGCATTGCCGAGGGTCCTGCTATTGGCTTGACGCAGGTGTTTACCGCTGCAAACTCCTCGAATGAAAGAAGAGGGCTGAATATGGGCATCGTTCAGAGCGCTTCCCTGCTGGTCGGAACTTCGCTCGCACCGATGCTTGTTATATCGGTTACCATGGCATATGGCTGGAGATCCGCTTTCAGCTTTGTTGCCATTCCCGGCATTATCCTTGCGCTTGTATGTGTGAAATACCTCAAGGAACCGGTTATGACGACTAAAGGTCATGCCGGGCAGACACACCAGAAGATTACCATGGCCGATTATGCCGTTGTATTCAAACAGAGGAATACCTGGGTATGCCTCATTACTGTAGTCGGGATGATGACATGGTATCTCACCAGCAATATGTTCTTCACTTCATTCTTTATTAACGTAAAACATTTCTCTGCGGGACAGGTTGCAATATTGATGGGTATTCTGGGATTTGCCAGTTTCCTGTCACAGTGGTCGATATCTGCGATATCGGATCGTTTCGGCCGCAAACCTGTCATGGCGATATCCGGATTTATTACTGTTGTTGCGGTATTTGCATTACTTCAAATATCTGATTTTACGGTGGCGTGTGTTGTAGGAGGACTTCTGTACCTGGGAACAGGGTTCCCGCCGTTGATGATGGCAATTATTCCTTCGGAATCGGTGCCACGGCCGCTTATTGCTACGGCTATAGGATTGATTATCATGGGTGGCGAGGTAATAGGTGGCGTTCTGGTTCCGACTTTTGCAGGCATTATGGCTGACAAATTCGGTCTTGCCGCACCCGTCTGGATTTCAATGTCGGGAGCTGCGCTTGTGTTTGTGTTCTCCTTTGCATTAAAGGAATCCGCACCGCAGAAACTCGAACAGATGGGCCTTGTTAATGAGTTTCTGGAAGAGGCTGCTCCGGAAGCTGCCTGATTATGGGTAGTACGGAATCACATTATTGCGGGGGATCGGGGGCAGTTGAGTGTTGTGGAACGGCTGTTGTCACAGAATCTGCCAATGCCCGTTCCCTGGCGCTTTTCAGCGCCTTGCGCCGCTGCCTTCCGCCAAGAAACGTCTCTTCGATGATAATAGCGATAAAGCAGATGACGAACAGGGTAAAAATAATCCCCAACACCACGCGCATGCTTGCGCCGATACTGAAAAGATGTTCATAGGTCATTGCAGTGCCTCATCCGCCGCCCGTTCGGCCGCGGCGACACAGTCATTCAGGCCGATACCTCGGTAGGAATTGCCGGTCAGGATCAGCCCCGGATGTGCGCGGAGCAACTCCGCCAACTTTTGCAAGCGTGCGCCGTGCCCGACAATGTACTGCGGGATGGCCTGCGGATGCCGGAATATCCGGACAAATTCCGGGGCAGAGTCAATCCCCATGGTCATCTTCAAATCCTGCCTGACCCGTGCGACTACTTCATCATCACTCAGCGTGACGTATTGGGGAAAGCAGGCGCCACCCATCATGCTGCGCAGCAGCACGTTATTCTCCGCAGCCCGATTTTCAAACATGCTTGAATCCCATAGAGTTCCCAGGGTGTTACGCCCCTCCTTTTTCGGAATCAGATAGCCGAATCCGTCCAGAGAACGTTTGATCTGCTCACGGCGGTAGCCGAAACAGACGACCGTCATGCTGGCGTATGGAATCTGCCGCAGAACCGCAGATATACTGTCATCCAGAGAAGTCAGCATCTCTGCCGCCGCAAAGGCCGGTGACGCCATAATAACCTGATCCGCCTCATACCTCGTGCCGTCACTGTCCTTCACCTGATAGCGCTCCCCCTCGTCTCTCTGCACGGCAGTAACGGTAACTCCTGTCTTCACAATCCCGCCCAGCGACGCGGCAAGAGCATCAGAGAGATACTGAATCCCTTCCCGGAACGACGTGAGCACCCCCCCCGGACCGGCAGCGCTGGAGACAACCTTGCCGTCGGCAATATCCTTTTTCTTCTTTTTCCCCAGCATGATCATTGCCCTGATCAACCCGCCGTATTCCCGCTCCAATTCGGCAATGCGCGGAAAACAGGACTCCAGCGACATGGTTTCCGGATCGCCGGCAAAAATGCCGGAGACCATCGGTGCGATCAGTTTGTCCAGCGCCTCCCCACCCAAACGGCGCCGCCCGAAGTCAGCGAGGGTTTCATCGACACCGGCCGGTGCAGAGGTGATAAACGGGGTCGGCTCCAATGCCAGCCGCAGCTTGCCCGGCCAGGAGATCAAACGGCTCGTGAGGAAGGTCGGGGCGCCATCCGGCAACTGATGCAGTTCACCTCCCGAATAGATGAAGCGTTTGCGGGCGTTGTCGTTGCTGCGGTGCAGGTTCCCTTCTACGCCGATGGCCCGGCAGAGATCCAGCGTCTGCGGCTTGCTGTCCAGAAAACCGTTCGGTCCCCATTCACAGGTATAGCCCTCCGTCTTGATGCTCCGAATTTTCCCGCCTGCCCGATCTTCCTTCTCCAGCAGGGTGATCTCAAGCTCTTTTCCGGCTGATAACGCCTTGGAACGGAGCAGCCAGGCAGTTGCCAGGCCGGATATACCGCCGCCGATGATGATGATTTTTTTCATATCTGTGAATTCCTTTCTTTGTGGGGAGCGGAACTGACCCGTTACTGCGGGGCCAAGGTATGCTTCAGCAGGAATGTACCGCGCGGCGAGGTTTGGTGCAAGAAGTTTGGTGAGAATGTCAGTTTCAGTGCCGGTCACCGATCTCTTTACGTCGTGCGCCGCTATGGTATACCGTTGAGGTTGCGTCTCTCTGCACTGTCCCTTCAGGTTGACAACAAGCGCATGCAGCTGTTATGGTGGCCGCATGTACAAACCAACCTTCAGCATATTACCCCCACCACCCGCCACACTAGCCTAGCAGGGCAGTCTGGTTTTCTGTTCACTCCCCGTTCGCCTGATCGCGTTCTCACTTGAATTGTGCCGTTCTGCCCTCATCTCGAATTACGATGTTCATTCTTGAGGTCAAGGAGGCGTTATGCACTCTACTATAAATACCCGTGCCGAGGCGCGCAACGGGCTGTTACGTATTATGATTGCCGCAGTTATGTGGGGCACTGTCGGCATAACAACAAAGACTCTGTATGGTTTATCGGCAACAAACCCGTTATCAATCGGGTTTTTCCGGCTCGCGTTGTCTCTCCCCGTACTGTTTACCGTCTGCTGGGCTACGCAAAAACGGCGAATGTTCATTGTTGCCCGGCAAGACCTTTTGCTCATGCTGCTGATCGGTATGATGACGGCACTGTACCAGGTCTGTTATTTTGGCGCCATTGAGCGAACCGGAGTAGCCGTGGCAACAGTCGTCACCCTTTGCACCGCTCCCATCATGGTCGCTGTTATTTCGGTATTCATATCAAAACAGCGGCCGTCCGCGTATGTTTTGCTGGCGTTGACAGGCGCGCTTACCGGAACGGCACTGCTTGTCGGTTTTCAGGAAAATGCCGGCGGGCAGAGTACTGATACGGGCGGAATTCTGCTGGCATTGGGTTCCGCGTTCGGCTATGCCATAGTTACCCTGGCTTCGCGCAAATTGGCCGGGCGCTATCATCCCTTTCAGTCAATTGCCATCAGTTTCAGTTTTGGCGCGATAATCCTCTTTGTTTTTGCTGTTAGCCAGGGGCTTGTAATGAATTACACCCCCGTTGGCTGGTCTTTGCTCTTCTATCTTGGTACCTTTCCGACGGCATTGGCGTATGTGCTCTTCATTGCCGGTATGCGCGCTACCACCGCAACGGTTGCCAGCATCAGCACGTTGATGGAGCCGCTTGTCGCCACTTTATTGGCATGGCTGATCTTTGGAGAACGCTTCAGCGAAATGGGTTTTGCCGGAGTTGCTCTGTTATCCGGTTCATTGGTGGTTTTGTTTATAGGCGGGACAGGAGCTCTGTCCAGGATTGTGCGGACGGGGTAACATCTGCAGTATTGAAAAAGGGGAAAGGCGCTAGCGAGCCCTTCCCCCTTTCTGTTGTGCGCCAGGCATGGCGCGTGGCGCGTAAGCGCCATCCAATCAGCTATGGTGGCTGATTGGTGACTTGGAGGTGCAAGTCCTCTTCGGACCCTGATGGTGGGAACCGATAGCCGGACGGCAAG
>JAQTZV010000019.1:0-38558 GCA_028687585.1 Desulfuromonadaceae bacterium
ATATCAGAAAAAGCAGTTATCCACGAAAAGCACGAAATACACGAACGAAATCAGAAAGATAAACAACTTCACGACGTAACCTGCTTGGTGAATCACTGTTTTACTGTAATGCTTTAATTTTTCGTGTCTTTTCGTGCTTTTCGTGGACTCAAAAGCCGTTTTTAGGATAATAGATAAGGATGCAAGTCTCATTGCTATACAAATTGATAAAAATTGAGGTTCCAGAGAGTTCGACCGGTCCTGCACCCGCCCGGCCAACTTCATGCCCGTTGTCTTGCTGTTAAACTCATTATTATTTTCACTGATGCTGGAGAGTAAAATGGCAATTTTGAATTTCATCTCGTAGATGTATTCACAACGAAAGCGCTATCTGGAAACGGACTCACCTTCTTCCAGTTATACGACCAGATGCCCACTCAACTCCTGCAGCACATTACACAGGAAATGCGACAGTTTGAGTCTGTATTTCTTTGGAGAACATCAGACCCGAATTCATATCGTGCGCGTGTCTTCACAATGGAAGAAGAACTTGGATTTGCAGGGCATCCAATTATTGGTGCTGCCTGTGTACTTCACGCGGAGCACTATGCAACTGAAGACGTTGTATATCTTCAGTTTCTGCTTCCAGAAAAGACCGTCCAGGTAATCAGCCAACGCAAGGGTTCTTCATATCAGGCAGAGATGGATCAAGGTCAAGCCTGCTTTCAAGACCCTATCGATAAAGAGGCTCACGGCGAACTTCTGTCTGCGCTTAATCTGTCGCCCGATGACTTGATGGAAGGCTTACCGTTACAAGTCGTCTCGACCGGTCTTCCCTACTTAATCGTACCTGTCAAGACCAACCTTGCCAATGCCCGCATTGTGGCGCGTGATTTCGAGCGCCTGCTTGCGCGGTTTGGCGCCAGGTTCGCATATATTCTCGACGTGCCGTCACTCGAAGGCCGTACCTGGGACAATGACGGCCGTGTCGAAGATATCGCGACCGGCAGTGCCGCGGGACCGGCAGGCGCTTTTATTGTCGCGCACAAGCTTGCACAACCAGACAGCCCGCTGGTTATACATCAGGGGCGCTTTCTTGACCGCTCCAGTGAGCTGACTGTTGTTGTCTGTGGAGAGTCGGCATCTTCGGTGCGGGTAAGTGGAGAAGTTCAGTTTATTGGAAGTGGACATTTGAACGTACCTGATTCATATTTGCAACCAATGGAATCTGCATCAACTGAATAGACGCTTACGCGAGTTTTAATACTATTTTTAATACTATGGTGACAATATGATTGAAGACACTCTGCGCCCCTGCACTGAATCAGACGCTAACCCAAAAGCCTTGCTTGAACTGGCTCAGATGCGCATGCCGTACGGGGCTCACAAAGGAAAGCTGCTCATCGACCTGCCGGAACACTATGTAGTCTGGATGGCGGGTGAAGGCTTTCCGGATGGAAAACTCGGCGAAATGCTGCAAACGGTTTATGACATTAAAGTCAACAGTCTTGAGTATCTGTTTGAACCGCTCCGGAAGCGATAACGCATCAGTCGGAACATAACGACACAACGCACTAGGGGAATACAATGTCGAGCAAAAAATTATCATTGAAAGATTTTGACGTCCAGTGTCTCGGCGAGAACCTGCAGCACTCTCCGATGCCGAGCCACTGTTTTTGTGATGACTACGACCGGCTTCTCTATCATTCAACTTTTGATGAGATTCAACAACGTGTCGCCGCCAATCTGGCTCCGTTATCATTTGAGGTTGCAGGTCCGCGCCGAAAAATTTTCTTCAATCCAGCCGCGATCTCCTGCGGCATTGTCACGTGTGGCGGTCTCTGTCCGGGAACGAATGACGTTATCCGCGCCATAGTGATGAGCCTGTACCACCATTACGGGGTTCAGAATATTTACGGTTTCCGCTATGGCTATGAAGGTCTCGTACGCAGTTACGCCCATGAGCCTCTCAAGTTGACTACGGAGCTGGTGAGCCGCATTGGAGAGTCAGGTGGTACGATACTTGGTTCATCGCGTGGGCACCAAGAACCAGCGGAGATGGTAGCAACGCTCTCGGAGCTCGGCATTGGCATTCTGTTTACCATCGGCGGTGACGGGACACTGAAAGGTGCGGCTAAAATATCAGAAGAGATAGCCCGGCAAGGAAAATCAATCAGCGTCATCGGTATTCCAAAAACCATCGACAATGATATTTCCTACCTGCAAACGACATTCGGCTTTGAAACGGCAGTTTCAGAAGCACGAAGATCAACCTACGCCGCACATACCGAAGCTCTCGGAGCGCGTAACGGAATCGGCCTTGTTAAGCTGATGGGTCGTGATTCCGGTTTCATTGCCGCTTATACAGCAATGGCTGATTGCCAGGTAAATTATTGCCTGATTCCGGAAACACCGTTCACACTATCCGGATTACTCACTGATCTTGAGAAAAGAATCAGACAACGAGGCCATGCCGTCATCGTTGTTGCGGAAGGCGCCGGACAAGAGCTGATGACAGCGTCAGGTCAAGTTGATGCTTCCGGCAACACCAGGCTTACCGATATCGGCGTGTTCCTCAAAGAGAGCATTAATGCGTATTTTTCAGAGATCGGTCTCGAAATGACGCTGAAATACATCGACCCGAGCTATACAATCCGAAGCCAGCCGGCGAATCCGCATGATGCAACATTCTGTCTATCACTTGGGCACAATGCCGCTCATGCTGGGATAGCCGGACGGACTAATATGGTTGTCGGATTTTGGAATCATCAATTTGTACATGTACCGATTTCGCTCGCAACCAGCAGCCGGAAGAAGATTGATCCGGATGGCCGGTTGTGGAGCAGCGTTATTTCATCAACGGGACAGCCAGCGAAGATATAGCCCTGCGAGCGTGCCTGCAGGGCTCCAGCGCGTCAGTCAGCGGGGAAAGAGTACGTGTCAGGTCTACTCAGTGGAAGGCTTACCCAGAAATTACTCCCTTCACCTTCCTGGCTCTCCACCCCGATGCTCCCACCGTGCAGGTCTACCAGATTTTTGCAAATGGCAAGACCCAGTCCCGTGCCCCGCTCACCCCGTGTACCACGCTTGCTTTTTAGCGTCGGAACAGTTTCACCATAAATGATCAAGTCGATACAAATTACGCAGCTTGCACGTTTCGGCAATCAGGGGCGGATTCGGTCGAAGCGTTTGTAGAGCAGACTGGTAACAATGTTGACCAATGGGAGGACTATGACACTGTTAAAAAAAGTATTCGGACAATTATTATCCTATTTGTTTGGAATATATCTGTGATACAATGGCGATAGCTGTACTGAACATTTTTTGTTTTTTTCCGTAACAATACATACCGTTAAATTATTAAGGAGAGGTGAATGATATGAAACTTTTTTCCCCATCGCATCTCGGCCCTGCAACGCTTAAAAACAGCGTAGTAATGTCACCGATGACCCGCAATCGGGCACTCGGGAACGTACCTAATGAACTGATGGCCGAGTACTATGGCCAACGTGCCGGCGCCGGCCTGATAATTACTGAAGGAACGTCACCCTCTCCTAACGGCCTCGGGTATCCGCGCATACCGGGAGTTCATTCCGCTGAGCAGACCAGAGGATGGCAGTTAATTACTGACGCCGTACATGCCCGAGACGGCAGAATTTTTATTCAGCTGATGCATGCCGGTCGGGTAGGCAACGTGCTGAACCTGCCGGATGGGGCAGAGCTGGTCGCACCATCAGCCGTCACAATGAGTGGCATGGTACGGACCGACAGTCAGGGAGAGCAACCGTACAGTGCGCCGCGCGAACTGACATCCGGCGAAATCAGGAGCACCATTGGCGAATATGCCCAGGCAGCGCGCAACGCTATTGATGCCGGATTTGACGGTGTTGAGATCCATGGCGCCAACGGCTACCTGATCAACCAGTTTCTTGATCCGGGGTCCAACCTCCGCAGCGATGCATATGGCGGAGATGCCACACGGCGGAACCGCTTTGCTCTGGATGTTGCCCAAGCAGTTTCTGCGGCGATTGGCGCCGATCTGGTCGGTATACGGCTTTCCCCGTATGGTGTGTTTAACGATATGAGCGGCAACTACGAAGGAATCGCGGAGCAGTATGGAGCGCTAGCCGCGGATCTGGGAAAACTCCTGCTTGCCTACGTGCATCTGGTTGATCATTCGGCGATGGGAGCGCCAAAACCGGAAGCGGCGACTGTGCAGCGTATCTGTCATGAATTTAAAAATGCGGGTGGACGGAGTGTCATACTATCCGGAGGGTACGATCGTGAACGGGCCGAGGTTGATCTGGCCAGCGGTGCGGCCGATCTTATCGGCTATGGTCGACCGTTTATCTCAAATCCGGATCTTGTTGAGCGTTTACGAAGCAATGCCCCGCTGGCTGTTCCGGATCAGGCAACGTTTTATTCGCCCGGCAGCGCCGGATATACCGATTATCCCCGCCTCACCTGATAAACACACAACTGAAACGAAGAATGGGATGCCTCGCGGCATCCCATTCTTGCTATCTCTCCACCCTGTCGTCAGCTTTAAGGGCCTCCGGCGAGTTCCTTAATTGTGGGAATCTGTATACTGTTTCAGGCAGACCCGCGTACAGAGGGCAGCACACCACAGCAGGGAGCGACCCCCGTTTTATTCAGCATTCCGCCCGGGCGCATCATCCAACGGGCAGGGTAGAGAGAACAGATTGCTGTTAATTATTACTCCGATGGATTGAACAATTCAAGTGTTTTGTATACACGCTCAGCGGTTCTGGAGAAATTCGGTCAAGTGACCTATTTCGTTCATCATTTTTTCAAAACCGGGAAACGTCAGAGATTGCGGCCCATCGGAAAGCGCTTTTTCCGGTTCGGGGTGTACTTCTACCAGGACGCCATCCGCCCCGGCCACAAGTGACGCTTCGGCCATCGGTGCCACCAGTGAGCGTTTGCCGGTTGCATGGGAGGGATCAACCATGATCGGCAGATGGGACATCTCCTTGATCAGCGGCACAATCGAAAGATCCAGAGTGTTACGGGTTGCTGTTTCAAAGGTACGAATTCCTCGTTCGCAGAGAATAACCTGATCGTTTCCTTCCGCAAGAATATATTCCGCAGCCGCCAGAAACTCCTCCACCGTGGCGCTCATGCCCCGCTTCAGAAGAATCGGTTTACGGATTTTTCCCACTTCACGCAGAAGATCGAAGTTCTGCATGTTGCGGGCGCCAACCTGCAGCAGATCAGCATATTCGGCAACCAGGGCGACATTATCCGGACTCATGACTTCGGTGACAATCGGCAGACCGCTTTCTTTGCCGGCAATTGCCAGGAGTTTGAGCCCCTCTTCCCGCAATCCCTGAAAGGTATGCGGCCCGGTGCGCGGCTTGAAAGCTCCGCCCCGCAACATATCTCCCCCGCACTTTTTGACAAAGAGTGCCGTCTTGACAATCTGTTCCAGGCTTTCCACAGCACAGGGACCGCCGACTACGACCGGACGGGATCCCCCGCCTACCTTAACGCCGGCAACATCAACAATAGTATCTTCGGGGTGGAAATCCCGCGAGACCAGCTTGTACGGTTTCGAAACGTGAATAACCCGCTGCACGCCCCGCAGTTCCAGTATTTTGCTGTCATCCACGTACCCGTGATTACCCAGCACTCCAATAGCCGTTCGCTCGCTGCCCGGTATCGGTTCCGCTCTGAAACCCATTTCCTGAACGATCCGGCTTATAGCATCAACATCTGCCTTGGTGGCATTGTGGTTCATAACAATCAGCATGTATGTTCTCCTCTTTTATTTTTACTGTAACATGAAGGTTTCATATTCAAGCCGTTTCAAATCTTTGTCAAGCAGCGCCATGCCGAGAGCAAGCACTACTAACAGCGCCAGTGCAAAGCCGTAGCCGTAGAAGTAAGGCCCCATCCTGATGGAAACCAGTGTAAAAACAAGATTCAGGGCGGCAAACAGTGCAGTCAGCAATAACACGCGTTTGCGGCGATCCAGATAAAAAAATACGTTCAAAAGACCAAGCAACACAACCTGAAAGCCGACAGCCACCACCTGAATTGAAAGCAGCGGCAGGTGTATCTCGGATATACCCGCTATCTGCAAAAGCTGTCTCCCGGCAACAATAACGACGATCGTAGTCAACCCCTGAATCTTGACGATGTCGTAGATCCCTTCCCGCGCTACCCGCACCATCTCATCCTTCATTTCCTGAATATGGTTCAGGGTTCCCCCCTCACGTACTGCATCGTAAAATTTGTCGTAGTATTCCACAAAATCAGTTTCCATACGCACAAGAAAAACCGCCATACCGGGAATAATCGACAAATAGGCCATAAAGACCGGCAGGTCGTAGACCAGTGAGGCGTGCAGGGGACCGATAACCGGGGAACCGGTTACCGGGTGAAACCAGAAAACAAATTTATCTATCCAGACGCCAAGGTTGTAAAACAGTCCCGTGAGCATCAGAGAACGATACATCCGCCCCTTGCCCATACAGTCGAATTCAACAAAGGATTTCGATGGATACTCACGAAAAATAACCAACTGCATCCCTAAAAGCAAGACAAACTGTCCGGTAAGAAAGGCAAGCAACAACCCTTCAAGGTTGCCATGACGTAACAGTATTGCCAACAGCAGTGCAGTGCCGTAGCCAAGAGCAAAGTTGACGAGAATGGCCTTATAGGCTTTGAGTCCGGAAAGGAGAATGGCGGTGATCCAGACGCTGCAGAGCACAACCGCCGTGGCGGCGAACAGCAGCCTGAAAAACAGGCTTTGCTCAGGAAACATGAACAGTGTCAGCGGATAGGCCACCACTCCGCTGGCCGTCATCGACACCAGCAGCAGACCATTTAGGTTCGGCAGTAAACGATTATGTTGCTTTTCAAAGATTCTGTCAGAGGAATAGCGGGTGAAGGCGAGTTGTACCGTACCGGTCAGTATCAGGCTGGAGGCGATCAGATAGGTTACAACCGTCTGGAATTTGGAGACCAGAAGCGCAGGGATCACTGCCGGCAGCGAGATTACACCGATTAAGAGGACTGCAATGATGGAGAGCACCCAGGGACCGGAACTGATAATGCCGGCATAGGCGTAAGCCATGATGAGTGAGCTGTAACTGTCTCCCTTCATCATCTTGCGAAGTTCGAATCCGATGCCTGCCATTTATGTCAACCCCTCCTGATATAGCTCCCTATAGCTGGTAAACATCTGCTGCTGCGTATAATAGGTTGCAACTCGTGCTATGGCCGCCCGTTGTGCCTGTTTCCATAGCTGTGGATCAGTCAACAGGCGACAACAGGCATCTGCCAAGGCCTGGGGAGAATTGATCGGCACAATGCCGCCGGCGGCGCCGAGCGCACGATCCTGTTTACCCAATCCTTCAACTAGCTGGCGGCAGGCGCCGACATCGGTCGCAACCATCGGCACACCGGCGGCAAAGCCCTCCAGGGCGACCAGCGGCAACCCTTCGCTAATCGATGAAAGCACCAACAAACCTATTTGGGGAAACAGTTCAACCGGATCCATAAAACCGGTAAAACGTATCCGATCGGCTATTTCGAGATTTTGTGCCAGCGCACGGCACTCTGCTGCATACTCCGGGTCTTCTTCCTGCGGTCCCACTACCCACGCTTGCAGATCCGGGAGATCCGTAGCCAGCACCCTGATCGCCCGGATGAAGGTTTTGATGTCCTTGATCGGCACGACTCGCCCCAATAACGCCACTATCCTGGGCGGGTCTGCCGGACGCATTTCTTGAAGCGGCGCAAAACGCGCCAGATCAATCCCGTTGGGGATTACCCGTATCTTGGCAGGCAAGGCGCCATCTTCAATCTGACGTTTTTGTATATCGCCATAGAGAGAGACAATCCGATCAGCCGCATCGTAGCAGAAACGCCCCAATGTTTCAAAAAAGCGGATCCAGAGTTCCCGATAATAACTTACCTGCGTCGGATCCCGTTGCAGAGCATTTCGGTTATCCTGAATCCAGTCGCTATTTAACAGGTCTATGCGCCGCTCTTTGGTGTAGATGCCATGTTCGGAAAGCAGTAGCGGGCGACCGGTGTGATGATGCAACATACCGCCAAGAAAGCCGGCATAGCCGGTTGAAACAGAGTGGTACATCCTGGCTGGAATTGCTGCGGCAGCAATCGCTGCCAGTTGCCAGATCGGAGCGTGCATGGTTCGGACCGTCCAAAAATAGTCAACAAACGAAGGATCACTGCAACGTTCCTGGTAAAGTTGGCTGATATATTGCCACGATTGTTCGGCATACAGAAACTGGGAGTAATCTACTCCTTTTTTGGCGTCGAGATAAAATGCCGTCTGCTTGAGTTCGGCCGGGAGGCCGTCAACATGGGGATTAGCAAACCAGCCATGCAGATGGCGTAAAATTTCAAATCCGCGATGATTACCATCGCAAGGAGTAATAGGGGGCTTCGCGTTGTCACTATGCAGAAAGTGAACCTGTAAATGTTTCAGATTAGTAGGGATTTCATACTTGAAATTGGTGTAATCGTCCGCTCGACTCCCGATAAAAATCGCACCGAACGTCAGTTCAGGAAAACCTTTGATAATCTGATGCACCCAACTGGAAACACCTCCTCTGACAAAAGGGAAGGTCCCTTCCAGCAGCAGCAATATGTCCACCTGCGCGGCGGCTGGAAATTCCTCTTCAATCATTGCCCACCCCAAAACTGGGCAACAGGCCCGATACTCGGTCGATATTTTACCATCGGACCCTGTTCTACCAATCGCTTGATAGTGCTATAGTCCCGTCGGTGAAAAGCAATTTCCGCCTGGTACGGCAGGATTCTGAAACGGTCGACACCAAGGGCAATTGCCTCTTCAAGAGCACGTTCTGCCTGGGTAACATCACGCTTTTTAAGGTGAATCCTGATCATCAAAATGGCAAGATCCGCCGTATTCTCTCCGGTTTCAAGCGCCATCCTGACATACCGTACCGCCTGCTCCATATAGAAATCCTGAAGTTTGTCCTGTGCCAGTGAGTTGTAGACCATTTCCCAGTAAGCAAAGGCAAGGGTACGGCAGAGTTCTGACCTGCCGGCGGAAATGTCGGTATCTTTAAGCTGTTCCAGAGCTGTGGAGATAACCTGCTGAATTGATCGTTCCTGCCGTCCGCAGAGATTGAACGCCAGCATACGGATTTCATCATCATTGTCACCGGTAGCAAGTTGCAGAAAACGACTGACATTACCGCCATCACTGCTGCCGACAGCCAAAAGTGCTTTCATGCGGTGTGCCCGGGGAAGCCGGACGGTACGCAATCTCGACCAGGCCCCCCCCTCGCCCATACCAACCGGCATGGCAGCAGATTCAACCTGAAATGGCGGCAGCGGCACACTAAAAAACTCGGTTCGCACCGCATTATTCAGGAATCTGATGAAATACATTAACGTCAGCAAAGTCCCGACAGCACCCAGGGCAGGCACAAAAAAATTGAAGCTGAAGAAAAATGCATACAACCCTGCCTGTGGGGCATTGAAGCGTTTACTGAAGGTGCCGGTCAATAGAAGGGCCAGCAGTGCGGAAGCGATCAGATGACCGGCAATAAAGAGAACTGCCCGATGTATGAACGGCTCTGGACCAAAGAGAGCCAACAGCGCGGCTTGTTCGCTTACACATCCATATATCAGCAGCTTGAGAGCACCCATCTAGACATCCTCTGCTAACAGGTTCGCCAACTGATGTATCGGTTCTTCTCCGGATACCAGAGTGTGTTTACAGGAAATGCCGGGACTTTGCAGTGACATTTGAAACTGTTTTTTCAGCATTGTATCGAGACGTGTCTGGTACCCCTCTGCCGATGCTGTTCCGGCAAACGGCATTAACGTCACAAACTGCACTGACCAACCGATATCACGACGCCAACTGTGGTCAAGACCGCGCAGCTGCCGTTCCAGCAGCAGGCAGAGCTCATCCCGCCGAGGACCGGGTGAGAGATTGATAACCACCAGAGTGCTGGAAATATCAAGCTCGCGCTTCAAGCGGGTCATCTTGACCAATTCAGTACCAAAAACGGCAGGACAATCGGAATATACGGTAATGAGGATACGAGCTATACCGGCAGCTTCAACATTGTCGGCAGCATATGCCAGCAACACCGCCAGAATCTGGAGCGATTCACGATGCAACGCCATGAACGGCATGTCGGTTACCAGCAGTACTCCGAGTAAACAGCCGCTACTAGTACGAATAGGTGCTGCCACCAGGTAGCAGCTTTGATCTTCATCATTTAACCGGTTGGCCGCCTGATATGCAGTATGACGCGACTCAATTGCAGAACGGAGCAACAGATCATTTTCCCGCAGCGGCGCTCCCTGACCGCACTGCGCCAAAGGCATGGCATCAGGCACACCGTTGTGCATCGCATAGATCGCTGCGCTGGAAAGAGAACAGTAGTGCGTCAGGAGTATCAGAAGCTCTTGTGCCAGCTCATGGCTGATTGCACCGTCACCTCCTGTCAGCAAATCACGCAGTTCCACTATGGCCTGGCGCAAGGTAACGGGGCGCATGATAAGGTTCTGTTCCAGCTGATCATGGGAATGGCGCACGACAAAATACGCCCTGGAGAGTTGTTCAAAGCGCTCGGAGGCGTGACCCGACAGCAGCTCGGAACGCCGCAGCTTTGTTGCCCAGACGGAGCTGAACTGTCCGGCTATCAGCGTCAACAGGGTACCGCCAAGCATGAAATGCAACGGGAACAGCGCATTGATCAGGCCACTATATGATGCGGCAAACCAGAGCAGAACCAGAAGAGAGACGGAGCTGAGTGCCGGGGCAACGCCGTAGCGCAGTGCAACGAGCAGCGGGCCGAACCATAGCCACGGAAAGGCCGCCTGCACAAAGAACGGATCGGCGCGGTTCAGCAGATACCCTGCAAGCGGCGTCAACAGAGTCAGCGCTACGGTTTCCAGCCATCCGACAATATTGGGAAAACGAACAGTTATTGCGGTAAAAAGCTTCATTTGATGGTGACCGATTTGATGTTGCTGTTATCGTCTTCATTTCCGACGGCATCAACCGCCCGAATGACAAAATAATAGGTCATTTCCGATTGTAGCCCGGAAATTGTCTGCTGATACGGATAAGCCGTACGCAAGGCTTCGTTCGGGTCGCTACTATTCCAAATGGTATCATAGCCGTCTCCAACCAGCGGCGTAAGGGGCAGTTTAACCGCTTTTGCAAAATCAAAGGGAACCGGGAACGTTTGATAATACAGCAGATAGCTGACCTTGTGCATATCCAGAGCAACATCCCACGACAAAGTAACAGTACCGGTAGCCTCCGACTTAACGTTCTGGATGCCGATGCGCGGCACCGGGGGAGGCGGCGGGTACGCATTGTAGTTGACATTGTAGACACTTGTCCATTTTGGCGGCGTTGTATCGGTCAGCGGGGAATTGGTTTTTACGAACGAATTCATAAAATCAACCGATGCCGAGGTAATGTACGGGTATAAGCCAACTTCCTGAGCTTCCTTCATATCGGTACGGAGAATATCAAAACCAAGCGTTGATCCCCCCACTAATGTATTGATGTCAATCCCATTCTTGGCAACATCATTGAAGCCGTTTGCATACCCGAGTGACAACACCTTGAAACCGTCCGCACCCGGACGATTTGCCTCTGCCATCAGCTTTGGCGCGACGTTGTATTTATTGTCCGGAAAATAGTCCGATACGACCGGTTCAGGAGCGTTGTTATCTAAATAGTAACTTTCAAAATAGCCGATATCTATGGTTCCCCTGGCTGAAACCTCGTAATGCGGCAGACGCGGATCGAAGAAGAACAGGCCGCGGTTCTGGAGAATAACCTTACCCGGAAAGTCTGCCCTGATTTGTTTCATAAAACCGGTAAAGCCTTGCGCCGTCCATTCCGAATTCGAATAATTTTCCGTGTCGGAACAGATAGTTCCTGTGTACGCATTGGGCGCCGCCGTGTCGATCGTGTCCAGAAACAGCCCGTCGCACCCCAACCCCTTACCGTAGGACGTTGTCAGCATCTCCGTAAGTCCGGGCGGTGTATGGGTGCCGCTGTCCATCGTCATTTTTTTCACAATCTGATACCATGCGGGATCTCCGGCGTTGACAAAGCGGGTTTTAAAAATGGGATTGTTATCCGGCTTCCCGTCAGGTTCTCCTTTGCAGCGCACCGCATTGTCATTGAGATAATAGGATGCAAAACCCCGGTTTGTCGGCATACCCGTGATCTTGTCCGGGCTTATGACCAGCGATCTGACACCAGCAGCTCGAGGATCAATGGATGGGCCGCTGCCATCACCGGTAAATCGCGAATCAGCAAGCATCTCCGTATCTGTCAGATCAAATGTTCGAGAATCTTCACCGATGGAAATATAGCAGAGGACCACCGCGTTATCACCGGGATCAGTCGGTTTTTCTCCCTGCTTGATCTGCATGATCTGCTCAGCCGATATGTTGCCGTTGTACGGATGGACTATGACCAACGGGTAGCTTTTCAGGGTATTAATGATTCCAGTGTCCAATGCTCCATACGTTATGGCGTAAGAGGTCGCGTTCGCTGCCATCTTGCGAACGTCAAGTCCTGCATTCGGATCTGAGACGGGCGGAACTGGCGGTGCAACCGAATCATTCGAGCCGTTCTTAAGCTCCTTGCTGCAGCCTGCTGAAAACCCGACCGTCAGTGCCAGAACAAGCGGCATCAGACGAGGCGTAATGTGACAGAGATGTTTTTCGATAGCGAACCACCTGATGAACGAAATCATTTTGACGGTTCGGCAACCGGCTGTATCGGCATCTTTTCGACCAATGACTGCAGCAGCTGCTGTGCCACTGAACTGACTGCATCGCGGCTCCAACCGCTCCGGCCGGCACTGCCGCTCCAAAGCACCTTCCCTTCCGGCAGTTCCATTACCAGCAAGGTCATGCCTACCACCGGCTCACCATCCAGGCCAACCTTGTAGCGCCATTCCGTTACCGTACCGGTAACCGCAAAGCGTATCCCCTGTTTGACCGCCCATGCCACCCCCTGCTGATAACGCCTGGAGCCACGGTCCGGCAGCATATCTCCTTCACGCTGTTCAACCGGAGCCATGGTAACCTTCCGGACCCCGCCGGCATAGAGCAATACCTGGGTGATCGCCTCGGCACGCTCGGCGGCATACGGCGTTTCGGTGTTGTTTATAAAGTGAAGAAGCGCCCACTCACTGTCACCAGGAATGGCCTTGCCTCTCTCGGTCTGCCTGAGTGTTGTACAACCTGACAGAACAAAGATGGCCAGCAGCAGTAACATCATCAGTTGTTTCATTGGTATCTCCTTTCGATACACTAATTTAGACTATAGCGGTACCGCAACTCAATCTTGGAATTCACATCGCGGTAACCGAAACTCCCGCTTTCCTGGGAAAATGTGCCTTCCAGTCTATCCAGACCGAAAACCGGTCCGACTGCCCCTAATTCGTAACGAAAACCGGTCCCGCTGACACTGCTCCAACTCAGATCGGCGCCGGCGAAAGGGAGCCAGCGTCGATGGTAACCGGTTCTGGCTTCCTGGCCGACGGTTATGCCACCGCCTATCTGGGTAAACGGCCTCGGCACAAAATAGTCTTTGGCGGCACCAACCGGCATGAGCGCCAACGTCCGCCCGACCGGGGTTCCATTCTGTTCAAAATAGTAATAACCACCGAAAATACGAACGGTTGCATCGGGCCAATCCAGGAGTAGTCGGTGGGTACCTTCCCCCTCAATTGAGAGACCATTTCCAAGCATGCGACGCTCCTGGTCCCGCAGATTGCGCACCGTCAGTCGCGATGAAAAAGTGTCGCGCGGGGTTACGGCGGTCAGCAGTCCGATGCCCGCCTCGTCCTTCATCCCGCCAATCCGCAACGGAACACTCTCAGTGGCCTGCCACCCGAGCCGCAGCCATAGATCCAGGGCCAATCGGCTGTTCAGATGCCAATCGGAGGAAATTCCGTATGAAGCGAAGCGCGATAAGGCATCCGTCACGCCCGCTGTCAGAGTGGCACTCCCTTTTTCATGCTGCATCTGCACGCTCAGTAGTCCGCTTTGGGCGCTATCGAAGTATTCACGCACGACACCCATCTTCTGATGACGGATTTCGGTGTTGTTAATCTCCACCGCCACCGCTACACGTTTTGTGGCGGGATACGAAAATGAAACGACCTCTTCCGTAAAAGCGACGCCGCCCAGCTCCTGAAGCGAAAGGCGCAGGCGCGCAGCTGCGGGGTGCGAATAGTACAGTGCTCTGACCTGCTTATCCAGAAGATTGTCGCGGTCATTGACCTGAAAATGCTCGAAAGCGACTGTTTCTGCCAGAGGCGTATTGCCGCTCCGTTTAGCGCCTTCAATGGCATCCCGATAGGGTAGCCGCGCCAGGCGCGTTTCAAGCAGGCCGGCAATAGCGGAGCGATCATTTTCCTCCAACGCCAATCCAAGCAGCGCCCACTCGGGCAGTTCGGTTGACCGGGCAAAACTGCGCCAATGCCAGAGGCGCGCCAGATCGGTCTCTCCGGTAGACATGGCCCATCCCATTATAAGCTCATTCGTTACGGCATCATCGTTTCCTTCGGCAATTCGCCGAATCAGGCGACTCAGATTATCCCCCGGCGACAGATACATCATCAACTGTGCGTGGGTCAACAGATCGCGACGCCTTGTTTCCAGCGAATCCTTGTGTGAACGCAGCCGCGTAACGACGAGATTTTGTGCCTGGCGTCTCGCCTGCCAGGCGGCTTCAGGATGACCTGCCTGCTCCAGCACATCACCATATGATGCCAGCCAGGCGGGGTCATTCTGCCGTGAACCGGCAGACATCCGGTAGATCTGCAAGGCATGAGTCGGCTCTCCCAACAGCAGCAGAGCAGCAGCCACAGGCTCACGCAACGCGGGAGTGTCGGCAATCAGCGTTTCCCACTCCATGACCAGCGGGCGTACCCCTTCGACATGCTTCAAATCAATCAGCAACCAGAGACAGTCAGAGAACAGATCTTCAGTGATATTTTCGCTGGTAACCGCAGTCGCCACCGCTTTCAGACTTGCCTCACGATTACCGGTTTGTCGACACAACAGCGCCAGGTAATACCAGGAGCGTCCATCACGGGACAACATACTGCGTTGCCCAGGTGTCAAATCCCGGTAGAGTTTCGCTAACTCCCCGGCGCGGCCACACCTCAGCCCCGTATCCACCAGCGTATACCACCAGACCGGTTTCGGGAATCGTTGCCACCCCTCACGAATAATCGGGTAGGCCAGTTCAGGGTCGGACAGCTGAAAGGTCAACTGGATCCGCTGATAATCAACTTCAGTGCTTTCTCCTGAACGGATTAGCATCAAGGAGCCTTTAACCGCTTCAGGAGTTCTCTGTAACGACCAGGCAAGATCAGAATATGCGCGCCAAAAAGCCGTTTCCCGACCGGGTGTTGACCGTGCAGAGTGGCGCAAGACGTTCAAGGCCTGTTCAGCATCCCCGTAACCATACCAGAGCGTGGCAAGATGCAGTGACTCATCAGTAGTAAGCGGTTTCAGAAGCGCTCGTTGTTCCCAGGCGTCAAATGCCTCACGCGGTCGCCCCAAATTCTCGGCCAGACGAGCCCGCTCCGTTACCTGCCACACCGGGTCGGACATCGGAATCGAGTCGGAAGTCAGCATGGTGTATCCCTTTTCGGGCAGCCCCAGACTTTCAACAACCGCCAGATATTCTTTCTGCAACTCCGGAGTTGCTGATTCAGCCAGCAGCCGTTCAAGCAGCAGCTTTCGAAGCGGCAATTCGTTCAGAGAACGGGAAATTCTTAATGCTGACTGGACGGCACTCCCGTCCCCATGTTCCACCAGGAAAAACCAATGCTGCAGAGCCAGATCAGGCCTGCCGGCCCATTCTGCGGTTTGCGCGCCCTTGAGGCGCCATGCCTTGTCAGCGGGGCGCGCTTGCAGAGCTCGTTCGGTAACCGCCAATGCTTCATCCAGACTGGAATTGGCAAGAAATACGGCATGAGCCAGTTCAAAAAGTTCCTGATCAAAAGCGGCCGAGATCTTCGGGCCGTCGAGCGGCGGCAGTGCGGCGACTGCGGGAGAGATCAGCAGACAACCCAGGACGAACCATACCGCAATAGTCCTCACGCTCACGGGTCTCATGCCCCACCATTTCCGCTATCAGCCATGCCAAGTGCCCGGCGAATGTAACGTTGGGCCAGGTCCGGCCGGTTTGATGACAGCGCCAGGCGGCTAAGAAACAAAAGTGTTTCCCGGTCATTGGCGAGAGGGGCAAGATATTTTTCCGCCTCAGTCAGTGCATCGTTCAGCAGGTTTCCTGACTGGAGAGCCCGGACTCCTCCAATAAAATATTTTCGTTTTTCGTTGCCTGGTACTTTTCCCATGGTATGAAACTGAATCGCTGCAGCGCCACGATAATCGCCTCTGGCTAACGCTGATTCTGCGGTCATCCCCTCAGGATTCTGCCTGTTCGCCACATCAATGCCCTGTTCAGCATTTTTTTGCAGCAACGTTTCGAGGTGATGAAATGTTTCCGTGTCGCCCGCACTTTTGGCTTCCGCACAATAACGGCCAAGTTCTGCAGAAGATGCCCCGGACTGTACAAGATGTTCAACCTGCCGGGCGTACGCTTGCTGTGCTGCAGACCAGCGGCTATCTCCCGGTCGCAGCCTTTGCAACTGTTGGCGTCGCACTTCATAGCGGAGCGCCAGTACCGTCTGTAACTGTTGCGAAGAAAGATCCCCCTGCAACTGCTCCAATGCCTGCTGAGCCTTTTCGGGAAGCATGGCGGCCAGGTAGCTGCGAGCAAGGATGAGCACCAGGTCGACATCGCCGATGCGTATTTTCACCAGAATTTCCAGATATTTCTGTTGAGCCGGGGTAGTGACTTCGGGAGCGGAAAGCAAAATGAGCAGATTTTTTTCCGGATAGAGCATCGTTAACAGCAACATCCCGGCGCCAATCAGCCCACATATGGCAAGTGGCGAGGCGAAACGCTCCCGCTGCCGTGGCGGCGGATTGGCAAGCCTATTTGCAAACCAGTTCGAGCTCATGTTTTCCCGTTAGCAGAGAGAATGACCGTTCTTTTCCTTCCTGAAAAAGGACCACCGGCTGACCGTTGACAATCAGACGGCATCCTGTGGCATTTCCAAAGCGAATTGAGCCGTCCGCCTGAGCGGCGACAGAGAGACGAAAGCCGTCAGTAGTCCAGTCAAAACTATTCACTTTTGCAGATGCAGCTGCAATCCAGGGGCGCTCCGGTGGCATGTCGGTCAACTGCAACACGGCATTTCCGCCAGGGGCAAGATGGATATAGCGTTGATCGTAATGATCGGAAAACCCAATGACTCCACGGCTGACAGCAAAGTCGGGATAGCCGGCACGTATCGGCACGCGCAGCTCCCGCAGATCACCGGCATTGCGTATCAGCCAGCTATCTCCGGTTCGGGCGATCACCGTTCGGTTAAAGTCCAGAACGTTATTGACATATTCGGAGGCGTATATCGGGAACGGCATCTGTGCCAATACCGAGGTATACACCTGATCCAGTGCTTTCCATGATGCCGTCTTGGTCATTGAAAACACGTGGTAATAGATGTTGATTGGTTTCAAGCGACGTGGAGCATCGGTTAACCGATAGGTTTCAAGAACGCGACGATACCCGTAAAAAGGGGCGCTCCAGTGATTGGTATAGATATTTTCATTCTGATTCGGAGCAAACACCTGGAAATATCCATTTTTTTCAATTCCAAGCGGCGAAACCAGTGCAAATCCCCTGCTTGTTTCGGTTACTGCCGTGTAACCGCCATTGATGGTTGCAACGCCCGCTCTACTGGCGGCTGCCAAGGCATCAGCGCCTGGCGTGCAATCACCTGACCACTGGAACAGGGAAACTTTTTTCCCCGGAGGCAGCAGATTTTGTTCAATAAATCGAATTGATCCAGGGATCTCATCATCAAGGCTGAACGTGTACCCTGGAATCGGCAGATACTGAACAGCATATTCTCTTCTCGCCACCTCAGAATTCTGCCAGTAAAACGGGTGAGAGAAACTGTGGCTGGCAGCCTCAACCCAGTGAAGCGCAAAAATGGCACGCGCTTCTTCCTGGAGAATCGGCGCCGTATCCGGAAAAAGCCCATGATCGCCAAGCACGCTGGTTATGACGGAAAATGAGGTCGGTATGCGGTATTTTTTCAGAATCCGCTCACGTAATTCGGTTGCGGCATATCCGCCGCCAACCCACTCGGCACGACTTTCAAAGCCGTCAGCATCAATATGAGTAAGCAGCAGCCTGACCCCGTTTTCCGTTGTGGTGTCGGGAACAGGCTGCAGCTGCAACTTGAGCGCCTTCCGAAAAAACTCAAACGGGTCAAGAATCCAGCGAGCGCCCTGATCACCTATCGCCGGCATTGTCACAAACGGCTCTAATGCATACCCTCCCCACGGCGTTATGACAATGGCATCGGACGTCTGCTTACCATCCGGAGAACCAATGGTAAGCAGCGACTCACCGCTAGTTATCTTTAGCGGCACAAACTGGGCCGCAACCGGCTGTGACTCCTTTTCAAGTATTATGGCGGGATTGCGATAAACAACAGACAACTGCCTGGGTTGCGTTCGAGCGGTTCGATATTCCAAGCCCGGTAACTGACCCGCCAGCTCAGGTGAAAAGCCGAATCTACCCAGAAAAGCCACGGGAACGCCATGCTCTATCTGGCGCTTGACCCAGTTTAACAGCACGTTTTTTGCGTCGGTGTGATCCGTATTTGGCCACACGACGATTCCGGCATATCGTCCTGCCACTATTCCTGCGGGAAGCGGCTGCGCCAGGTCATGCAATTCGACCTGATAGCCAAGATAATTGAGCGGCATAACCGCCAGACGGTGAAGGTTCGTGTAAATAGGATCCGGTCCCTCGTTGCCGTTGTAAAGACCGAGTATCTTACGCGGCGTTACCTCCACCGCACCAACCCCCAGAGAGCCGATATCCTTGTCAGTCACCCAGGGAATGCAGCCCAGTTCCTTGATCTTTGCCGCTGTCTCCCGTGAAAGCGCACGATTGCCAGGGGCAACGTAATCAATGCTGATCACCGGCAGCCCGCTTTTTTGCACTTCGGCAAACCGGTTCAACAGCCACCGCCGATCCTGTTCCGCTACGACACCGTACCTGCCGGAAACCGGATCAACCGTCTGAAAAAGAGATTCGGCCGCCACGGCATAGACACCGTCCGTAACCTGTTCCAACACTTCGAAACCACGATTCAGAATAAGCCGAGCTTCCGGATGACGTTTTTTAATTTCGCGGATTGTTATTACCAGACCCGCTTCCATCTCAGGATAACGATTCCTCTCTTTGACAAGATGATATGAATCAAGCGTATCTAAAAAAAATCCGCGGTAGCCTGCCTGCCAGAGGGGTTCCACAACAGTGTCCAGAAAAAAAGCCCGCCATTCCGGATTGCTTACATCTATCACCTTACTTTTCCAGGCGAGATTATCAGCAATAAGCCAACGCGGGCTCATCTGTTTGTACCAGGCACGGCTTGGGTCGGCTTCTCCCACGCTAACATAAGCAAAGAGTTGACTATGGGGACTATTGTATATACCAGGTGAAATGCCGACCGTATCTGGGTCAACCACGACAAGATCAAAAGCTTTCAGTTCATCAAGCGGTGGTTTTGGGGCGTAGAAAAAGGCAATCGAGAAGGGAACTGCAGATGATGATGATGCTGCTGCTGCCGACAGGCATTGAACCGCAAGAAGAGGGGCTATTAAAAACAGATATACAACAAAACGTGGCATACGCAACCTTATTGAAGCTACGTGTTATGTCGTTCGCACAGTTTTTCCAATTTTTCCATCTGATGCACTACCACCCGATTCCCCTGCACTTCAATTATACCCTCGTCCTTCAGTTTTTTGAACGTGCGGGAAATTGTTTCGCTGGCGGTTCCCAGACGGGAGGCCAGCTCACCTTTTTTTATCCCGAGATCAATATAGGTAATGCCGCCGAAACTGGTTGAGTTTTCTGCGGCTCGCCGTACGAGGAACGACGCCAGCCGCGACGTAACATCTGCAAAGGATAATTCCTCAATCTGGCGGGCAAACTGTCGCAGCATGAGTGAGAGCGAGACCACCAGATTAAGGGCAAAATTGGGGTTATGACTCATAAGATCCATGAAACCCTGTCGTGGCAGATAGAGCACCTCGCCGGACTCCATGGCTCGTGCTTCCGCCGGATATTTTCCATCGCCGAAAAACGCCGCCTCTGCAAATGTTTCGCGCGGCTTGACAAAATGAAGTACTTTTTCGCGCCCGTCTACAGACATCCGGCAGAGCTTGATACTTCCGGACAACAGAAGATAAAAACCGGTAGCCTCCTCCCCTTCGCTGAACAGGGTTTCCCCTTTTTTGAAGGTTCTACGCACGGTAATGGCAGCCAGCTCAGAAAGATCGGCCGTATTCAACCCGGAGAAGAGGAGCGGTTTTTTTAATTGTTCGACAAGTTCCATGACAACCTAGTAAAAGCAATCTACCACGGAGTCACAGAGACACGGAGAAAACCAACATCAAATACTTAGAGTCTTTGGGGTAAACCATAACAAGCCTCTGTCTTTGACCTTCTCCGTGTCTCCGTGGTGAAAGATTTATTTTTTCAAAAATGCTGCAATCCGCTCAGCTACCTGCGGGGCGGTGAAGCCGAACTGTTCGGCCAGGACTTTATCCGGCGCCGATGCACCGAAATGTTCAATACCGATAAACAGTCCGTCACACCCGATCAAACTTCCCCATGGCATGCCCCGACCGGCCTCAAAAGCCACGCGCGGTATACCGGCAGGGAGCATTTCGTTACGATACTCTGCAGGCTGGGCAAGGAAGGTCTCCAGGCAGGGAACCGACACAATACGGGCGGTGGTTCCCTGTGCAGCCAGCAATGCGGCTGCTTCCACCGCGACATGCACCTCAGAACCGCTCGCCATGATTACAACCGCAGGCACAGCGATCGGAGCTGAAACGGCATACCCCCCCCTGAGGGCGTCAGCCGGAGTAAACGAAACGGGACGGTCAATCACCGGCAATTTCTGACGAGTCAGTATCAGAGCGGTCGGCCCGGGATACCGGAGCGCCGCCTGCCAGGCGAGTGCGGTTTCAACGCCGTCAGCCGGGCGTATGACCTGCAGTCCGGGGATGAGACGAAGCGACGCAACATGTTCTATCGGCTGGTGCGTTGGGCCGTCTTCACCGACAAAAAATGAGTCGTGGGTAAAGATATAAATCGCCTGCTGTCCCATCAATGCTGACAGTCGCACTGCCGGCCGGCAGTAGTCGGCAAAGACCAGAAACGTAGCACCGTAAGGGATAAAACAGCCGTAAAGAGCCATGCCGTTGAGGACCGCCCCCATGGCATGTTCACGGATACCGAAGTGCAGGTTGCGTCCGGCGAAACTATCGGCCTGTACGGAAGCAGAGCCTTTGATATCACTGTTGTTTGACGGGGACAGATCGGCAGAACCACCAACCAGGGATGGAATCAACGCCGCCACCTTCTGCAGCACCGTTCCAGATAGTGCACGGGTGGCGCCATCCTTACCGGCGACAGCCGCCAATAGCTCTTCAGTCAGATTCGCCGGCAGATGTTTGTGCCACATTTCATCCCATAACTTTGATTTTTCAGGATTGGACGCATGCCATGACTCAAAACCGCGCTGCCAGGAGGCATAGCGCAGCTTTAATTCGTCAACTCTCTGTTTACAGGTGGCCTGCACATCCTCCGGGACCTCAAACGGCGCTGCATCCCAGCCAAGATTTTTACGGGTGGCGGCAATTTCGTCCGTGCCAAGCGGCGAACCGTGGGCACCGGATGACCCCTGCTTTGAAGGGCTTCCATACGCAATACAAGTAGTTGCGATGACAATCGACGGTTTGCCGGTTTCAGCCTTGGCAGCGCCAATAGCTGCTACAATCTGGTCGTTATTGTGCCCATCGATCTTCTGCACATGCCAGCCACAGGCTATGAAACGCCCTTCTACATCCTCTGACCAGGCGAGATCGGTTTTTCCCTCGATGGTGATGCTGTTACTATCGTAAATATAGATCAGATTTCCGAGTTTGAGATGACCGGCTAATGCTGCCGCCTCGTAGCTGATACCTTCCTGAAGACAGCCGTCGCCGCACAGTGCGTAAATATAGTGGTTGATCGGCTTGAAATCGGGGGTATTAAATCGTTCAGCGGCCATGCGTGAAGCGAGACCCATGCCGACACCGTTGGCAAACCCCTGGCCCAGAGGACCGGTAGTCACTTCGACACCTACCGTGTGACCGTATTCGGGGTGCCCGGGAGTCTTGCTTCCCCACTGACGGAAATTTTTGATCTCATCCATCGAAAGGTCATACCCGAACAGATGCAACAGTGAGTAGAGGAGCATTGACCCATGACCGGCTGAAAGAATGAAGCGATCCCGATTTGGCCAGCGCGGGTCGTCAGGGTTAAATACAAGAAAATTGCCCCAGAGAGCAACGGCACAATCTGCTGCCCCCATCGGTAGACCGGGGTGACCTGAATTTGCTCTGTCTACCGCCTCGGCAGAGATGATGCGGATGGCATCGGCGCAGCGCCGGGCCTTGTCAGCGGGGATCATGATGTGGTGCATGTAATTTCCTTTCGTCCAGCAAAAATGGGTACTATATAAAGTGGTTAAACCCTTCCGTTAGAGCGGTAAACTGACTGCCGTCCCGATTGAGAACCGACACCCCGGAAAATTTTGTTACTATACCAATACGCGTCACCGCAATACCACACTTTTTCGCGCAACCGACAATTTTTCCCCGATTGGAACGGTGAGCAGTAAAACAGATTTCGTAATCTTCTCCGCCGGAAAGGGCATAATGACAGGGGATAGCAGGGAGATGAGCCGTTTGTGAGCGGAACATGTCGGAAAGCGGGAGGTCAGCAATCAGGAGTGTTCCGCCGACCCCAGATATTTCGGCAATATGACCGAAATCGGCACGTATACCGTCGCTGACATCGATCATGGCGGTTGCCAACCCAGCCTCAGCAAGAGCCAGGGCCACTGTCACGCGCGGTGTCGGATTGAGAATACGGGAAAGCAGTGCCTCTGGCACAGATTCGCCATTTTCAAGAAGACGTAACCCCAGCGCCGCATCACCAAGAGTGCCGCTCACCCAGATATCGTCATCCGGTTGAGCACCAGAGCGGCGGACAATTCGGTCAGGAAACTGCTCTCCCATGATGGTAACAGAAATCGTCACTCCGGAACGTGACGAGCAGGTATCGCCGCCGATCAGGGTAACCCTGTTTTCTGAGGCACATTCCAGAAAACCACGCATAAAATCATCGATAAAATCAAGGGGGAGATCTGACGGCATCGCAACGGAGAGAAGCGCCCAGCGGGGTATGCCGCCCATGGCTGCAATATCTGAAATACTGACCGCCAACGATTTACGCCCGAGCGTGTACGGATCATGCCAGGCACGGCGAAAATGAACATTCTCCAGCAGCATGTCCGTGGAGGTCAGCAACCGCATACCGGGTGTATGCGCCGTAACTGCGGCATCATCACCAATACCGGTGATAACACTCTCATGGGGCGCCACCCGGGCAGTTATGCGGGAGATAAGACCGAATTCGCCAAGAGCGGCAACTGTATACTGGGTTGAAGTGGTCACAATTGAATCAATTCTTTGGTTTTTTATCTGTTGACAGCGCGCCATTGTAACGCACCGGCCTCTAATGGCAAGTAAAAACCTTTGTCTTCCTATCGTGAAATAATGTTGCATGGAGTGGTGCAATATGCTATTTCTTACGAGTTTGCAAACACTTAAAATGACAATCAAAAAGGAGCGTTACGTGAAATTCATTACCACGACAAAACTGTTTACAGCCACCCTTTGTGTGGCTGCGCTTATCGGATGCCAGGGCAGTTCAACTCCCGGCGGAGCGAACACAGAAGGAAAGAAAGAGGGCAAAGTACTGGCTGAGGTTAATAGCGGCAGTATCACTACGGGAGATTTTGAGCGCGAACTGAAGAATCTGCCTGAATATCTGAAAGCGATGGCCGACACCCCTCAAGGGCGTAAAGAGATGCTGGACACTATGGTCATTCGTGAGTTGATTCTCCAGCAGGCTTCCAAAGACGGCCTCGACAAGGGTGCGGAGATTGAGGAAAAACTTCAGGACCTCAAAAAACGTCTGATCGTAGAATCATTCCTCAAGAAAAGAGTTGAGGTTGAATCAAAGGTTTCAGATGAAGATATGAAGAAGTTCTACGAGCTGAACAAGGACAAATTCAAGTCTGGCGAACAGATCAAAGCCAGTCATATATTGGTGAAAACTGAAAAAGAAGCCAAAGATATCGCCGCCCAACTGAAAGCCGGTGGCAGTTTCGAAGAACTGGCGAAGAAAAACTCCGTTGACTCCTCTTCTGTCAAAGGGGGCGATCTGGGTTGGTTCGGTAAGGGCAGCATGGTTCCGGCTTTCGAAAAAGCAGCCCTCGCACTCAAAGAGGGTCAGATTTCTGACGTCGTAAAATCAGACTTCGGCTTTCATATCATCAAACTGACCGGTAAACGCCCTGCCGGTATCCGCCCTTTTGAAGAAGTAAAAGATCAGATTAAGGGTGCGATCATGCCGACCAAACAACAGGAAGTTTTCCAGAAGATCAAGGAAGAGTTGAAAAAGACTGCAAAAATTACGATTAAGGAAGATGTACTGAACAGTGTCGGCGGCAAGAAGGATGAACCGAAAACTGAAGAGAAGAAGCCTGCGGACGCTGCCACTCCGGCCGCTCCTGAAAAAAAATAGTGCCCCGCTAACCTTATTCTGGAAGGCATAACAATTTGAACCGGAAGTGCGGGAGTATCTCCCCCTTCCGGTTTTGATATCTGACGATGAAGCGAGTTCAACTATGAATCAACGTACCTTAGCAATAGTGACAATAAGCCTGTTATTGTTGGGAGGCTGTGCCGGCACTGATACGGCTGTCACGAAACAACCGCCGGAAACTACCCTCAAAGCTGATAATTTGGGTTCATCTGCGGATAGGCCGGACAAACCGAAAAACATTACTAACGCCATTGTTGCTGTTGTCAACGATGATATTATTACGTTGTATAATGTCAACCGGGAAGCAGAGTCAGCCCTCGCGGAGGCTGAAAAGAAAACCGTACTTACTGACACGGCAAAGAGCCGGATACGCCGCATGGTACTTGATCACCTGGTTGAAAAGAAATTGACCGACCAAAAAATCAAGGAACTGAATATTAAGGTATCCGAGGAAGAAATCCGCCAGGCAATTGATGATGTGCGCAAGCAGAATAAAATTCCTTCGCAGGAAGCGCTGGTTGCTGCTCTCGCCGCGCAAGGTCTTTCTTTTGACCAGTATCGCACTCAGCTTCGGGAACAGATCGAAAAACTGAAACTGGTTAGCATGGAAGTTCGCGCCAAGGTCCATGTCGGCGAAGCCGAGATGCGGGACTATTACACCGCAAACCTACCTAAATACACTGAGGAAGAAAGCTTCCGCGCTCGCCACATTTTCTTTAAAACCGGAGAAAAAGCAACTTCGGAGGAAATTCTGCGCGCAAAAGTCACCGCCACTGCCGTTCTTGCTGATGCCAAGGCGGGCAAAGATTTTGCCGAACTGGCAAAAAAATTCTCTGAAGACCCTGCAGCCCGCAAGGATGGTGGTAATCTGGGGAGTTTCAAGAAAGGGGACATGCAGCCGGATCTGGAGAAGGCCATCCTCTCTCTGAAACCGGGCGAAATCAGCGACCTGGTCTCTACGCCGATCGGTTTTCATATCATTAAACTTGAAGCCAGAGTACCCGGCGCAACCAAACCCTTTGAGAGCGTCAAGGGGGATATAGAAGAAATCATTTATCGCAAAAAATCTGAAGAACGCTTCAGCCTATGGGCCAAGGAACTGCGCAGTAAAGCCAGTGTCGAAATCAAAGAGCTGGACGGCTTGTTGTAAATCCATATTGCATTAAAAATCAGAACTGAATAAAAACAGCCGCTCTCCTACGCAGGGAGCGGCTGTTTTTATGGTGTTGATTTTATGTCGTCAATCCCTGCGGCGCAGATATCCTAAAAATTCATCACAGGTGAGTTGTTTTTTCCGTGTCAGATGTGCAATTTCACGGCTCAGGGCCTGTTTTTCTCCATCTTTCATGGATTCTTTCAACAGGGCAAACAAGGGTGTGTTACTGCTGTACGGAACCAGGCGAAGTCGTTCCTGCAACTCGAATGCCGACATGTCTGATAACATCTGAGAGCAGAACATCACATAAACCGGGTGGATTGAAGCAAGAGCCAGAGCTTCTTTGCCGGTGTACCCCTTAATTACTTCGAAACCTACAGCTTCTACCGCCTTGGAAAGCTTCTCTTCGCCGTTCCGGGACACAACCATTGATTGCAGGTCCCAGGTTTCAACATCTTCTGTCAGGCCATAGACAGCAAGTCGACTTTGTAAATACTGATCATCAATCGGAAGAGTAAAAAAACCGGCAACCGGAAATACCCCGCCAACTTTTCCCTTTTCACTTAAAAAAACTGGCAGCACAGGGATATTGCGGGTAGCAGGTGAGCTTTTAATTTTCAGCAGCACACCCCAACCATCGTCAGAGAACGGTGACACATCCAGAACAATTCCGAGCGGCCTTCCGGTGACAAGATTACTGTACTGCTCCAATCGGCAGACATATCCACCGGTTTCAAGGTATGAAAAGAGTGTTTCTTCCCGCCCTTCTCCCGGTTGTACACCTAATATCCAGAGTTCCCTGCGAGGTTTCGTATTCTCTGCCATAGCCGCTCCTGTCGTGAGTCAAGACTCCGCCGAATATAGTTCCAAAATTCTCTCAATGATATTAGTTGTTGATTTACCATCAACAAAGGTGATTAATTCAACCCGTCCACCGTACGACTCCACTATTTCACGCCCGACGACACCATCCAGCGAATAATCCCCCCCCTTGGCCAGTATATGCGGCTTGAGGGCCGATATAAGCTCCAGAGGAGTATCTTCTTCAAAAATGATGACATAATCAATGCAATCAAGAGCCGCAAGCAGATGAGAACGCTCATCCTGATCAATAAGTGGCCGCTTGGGTCCTTTAAGGCGGCGCACTGAAGCATCACTGTTGAGCCCGAGTATAAGCAGATCGCCAAGACTTCTTGCCTTTTGAAGATATTTCACATGCCCGGCATGCAGCAGATCAAAGCAGCCGTTGGTAAATACAATCCGTTTTCCCCTTTTTTTCTCCGCCTCTATCAGTGGATAAAGGACATCCAGACTCTTTATTTTTGCATTGCTGTCCTTGTGGGAAAGTGAAACAGCATCAATTATTTCCTGCGGAGTAACAATGGAAGTTCCCAACTTGCCAACCGCAATGCCGGCGGCAACGTTAGCCAATCGCGCTGATTCAGCCACGCTGAAACCGGAGGCTATGCCTAATGCAAGAGCTGCCAGCACCGTATCGCCGGCGCCTGAAACATCAAATACTTCACGAGCCACAGTGGGGATGTGAACAATTTCACCACCCTTGGAAAAAAGTGACATCCCCTCTTCACTGCGGGTGATCAGCAGGTGCTGCAACCCGGTTGCATACATGATGACACCAGCGGCCTGTGTCAGAGAGACAGAATCTGTTATGGTAACTCCGGACGCTGCCTCGGCCTCCTTGCGGTTCGGTGTCAGTAGCGTTGCTCCGGCATAGCGGCGGTAATCAGTTCCCTTCGGGTCAACCAGAACAGGAATATCTGCCATGACAGCAGCTGATATCGCTGCAGCGATTACCTTCGGAGTTAAAACCCCTTTATTGTAATCTGAAAGGACAATGATGTTATATTCATCGGCATGGGCAGCAACCCAGACGCAGAGCATCTGTTCAACGGCGACCGGCAACTCATCCCGCGACTCCCGATCAATCCGTACAATCTGCTGATTCGCTGCGACAACTCTCGTTTTACGGCTGGTACGGCGATCAGGATCCTGAAAAACTGCCTGGACGTCTATCTGATGGTGGCTGAATTGCCCCAGCAACTCCCGACCGTTCTGATCATCACCGACAACAGAACAGACCGAAACCTGTGCGCCGAGCGCCGCCAGATTATGTACAACATTGCCGGCGCCACCGAGACGCAGCTCCTCCCGGATAACGTCAACAATCTGTACCGGCGCTTCAGGTGAAATACGCTCCGCCCTACCCCACAGGTACTCGTCAAGCATAAGATCGCCGATAACCAGGCAGCGGATTTCAGCACAATGGGCAAAAAGAGTTTCAACAGTCGTACGTTCCACAACTCCCCCTGGAAGCTACGCCATTTTAGATCAAAGATGCCATCAAGGCGGCGAGGATTGAGCCAACGAAGATGGGGCTTTGATATGGAATTGGCATTATTTGGCAAACAACGTCTTTTCCAGCAAGTCACAGACAATGTGAATGATAGTGATATGCCCCTCCTGAACCCGCGGCGTATCGTCTGTCGGCACGACCAACGCGAGGTCGCAGCACAGCCTGATGCTGCCCCCATCTTTGCCGAGCAGTCCAACCGTGCGGCACCCCTTTTCACGTGCCAGTTCCAGCGCCAGCTGAACATTGGGAGAATTACCACTGGTCGAAATCCCGACCACCAGGTCTCCCGCTACTGCCAACGCCTCAACTTGGCGCCGGAATACCTTGTCAAAACCATAATCATTACCGATAGCGGTCAGGATTGAAGTATCAGTCGAGAGCGCTATTGCCGGCAATCCCCGCCGCTCCATCTTGAAGCGACCAACGATTTCTGCGACAAAATGCTGGGCATCGGCGGCCGAGCCGCCATTCCCCATTACCAGCAGTTTACCGCCCCGAGTGAACGTCTCCGCTAATATCGTCACCATTTCGGCTATCCGGGGTGCCAGATCCTGCTCGATCCGGGTAATGACGTCCCGATGAGCCGTTAATTGTGATGTGATTTCCGTTATCATGGCAATGCTCCTGAGGGCGCCTGCTACTGAAATTGTGTTGGTACAAAACTGGTGAAAAGCACGTCGCCTGATATGGAGGCGTCAATGCCCGGAAAAAGAGCTTCGCTCCCCCCCCGTACCGCAAGCATATCAGGTGAAACAGTCCGCAGTGCCAAAATCTTCCGCTGAAGGTCTCGAAGTGGAAACAGGAAGGACAACGGGAGCAATTCTATAGCAGTATGCAGGCCATTCCATCCCATTTTTCTAAAATCAGAATATTGGCGACGATGCAGCAACAGTGAGAATCGATGTCCCTGGCGGGCACCATTCAAAATGGTGGCAACGGTGTCAGCGAGAGCACCCGTATCAGCATGCGGACCAAAATACACACAATAATGGCGGGCTATTCCCCACTGAGATGTGTACGCTGCACTGCTCTGCTGTATCATCTCGTTTCTGCGTTGCACTGAACCGAACTGTTGGCCTGCAGAACAGGTCAAGCGACTGCGGCCGGTGATGCAGGTTCGATAGCCGGCGGCAGCGACACGCCGCACATACTCTCTCAGGCACCACTCGTCTCCGTCAAGACCATCATCAAACAGACCTGCCACCATACGCATTTCAGTACGAACCAGGAGTGTTGCAAAAGAGACGGTACAGCTTTCCATCACCGTACATCCCGGAACGAGATCCGGTATCTTTGGAGCATCGGCACCACAGAAAAGCGGTGAAACAATCCCTGCACCGCTTGTTTCAGCCGCGTGTACCAGCATCTCCAGCCATCCGGCATGCACCATCACATGAGGTCGAACAATAACCGTATAATCGCTGTCGGACCGGGCAAGGCCGAGATTGATCGCAGCAACCAGCCCGATATTCCGTTCAGACTTGATAAACAGCCCCCGCTCCCCCAGTGGTTCAGAGAACTCCTCCAGCATGAGTTCCGTCTCACGGCTGCTGCCGTTATCAACGATGATCAGACGTATTTCAGGAGAGTGCGCGAGTATCGCGGCAAGACAGGCACGGGTTTCAAACGGGTTATTCCATACAGGAACCAGAATATCAATAGTTGGGGAGATCATAAGTAAGAAGAGGGTGTTTTGTCTTTTGAGTCACAGAGACCAAATCATCAGAATTCTCTGCAACTCAAAAGGCAACACGTCAGGATGTAATAGCTACGCGGCGCAGCAGGTCAAGTTCGTCCAGAACAAGGCCTGAGCCAAGGCAGACACAGTCGAGAGGGTTCTCGGCAATCAGAACCGGCACCTTGGTAACTTCCCGCAGCAGCAGGTCGAGGTTTCGGAGCAACGCACCGCCTCCCGCAAGGAAGATGCCCTGATCAACAATGTCAGCTGCCAGCTCTGGTGGAGTTTTTTCCAGGCAGATACGTACCGTATCAACTATCGCGTTAACCGCCTCCTTCAATGCTTCACGAATTTCGTCCGAATTAACCTTGATTGTTTTCGGAATACCGGAAACCAGATCGCGCCCTTTTACATCCATCTCAAGAGTTTCGGGGCCTGGATATGCTTCACCGATATCGATTTTGATCTTCTCTGCCCAGCGCTCGCCGATTTGCAGGTTATACTTTTTGCGTATGTACTGAACGATTGCCTCATCCATCTTATCGCCACCCATACGGGTCGACTGGGCATAGACAATTCCGGCCAGCGATATGACCGCCACTTCGGTGGTACCACCACCGATATCAACAATCATATTACCGGATGCCTCGGTAATTGGCAGTCCTGCCCCGATGGCAGCCGCCATCGGCTCCTCGATCAGATACACTTCACGGGCTCCGGCCGACTCGGCCGATTCCTTGACTGCGCGTTTTTCAACCTGGGTGATACCTGAAGGGACACAGATGACAATACGTGGACGGACGAGGGTTTTACGATTATGCACTTTGTGAATAAAGTAGCGCAGCATCTCTTCCGTGATGTCGAAATCTGCGATAACGCCATCCTTCATGGGACGAATAGCGGTAATGGAGCCGGGTGTCCGCCCAAGCATCTGCTTTGCCTCCATGCCGACTTTAAGCACCTTCTGCTGGCCATTCGGCATTTTCTGCACTGCGACAACCGATGGCTCCCGCACGACGATACCCTTCCCCTTCAGATAAACCAGGGTGTTAGCAGTACCGAGGTCAATGGCCAGATCGTTGGAGAACATTCCAAATAAATAATCAAACATTTTCAACATTACGTAGTGATCCTTTCAGTGATCATATCAAGTGGGTAAAATGGCCAAAGATGATAACAGAGGAGCGGTATCTAATGCAAGAACGAATATGGTTTGGTCGAGTTCCGGTAGCATTACCAGCTGGAAATGGTATATACACATATGGAACCCGCTTAATTTTATGCGGCAGGAGGATCCATCATCATGAGCCTTGAGTCTCTCGGTAAATTAAAAATTGACAAGACGGTTTTTCAGCGCAGTACTCGGAGCAAAAAACGCTGGGTAATCATAGCTGCAGCACTCCTGCTTGTTGTTGTCGCTGCGACCTGGGGTATTAAACGCAGAGGCGTCGCTATTGAAACTGCGACGGTATCTCAGATATATCCGACACAAACTTTTACCCTGCTGAATGCGAGCGGTTACGTTGTCGCGCAGCGTAAGGCAGCAGTTGCTTCAAAAATGACCGGGCGATTGGAGTGGATCGGCGTCCAGGAAGGAAGCCGCGTCATCAGCGGCCAGATTATTGCCCGATTGGAGAACCGCGACAGTGACACAGTGGTCAACCAGGGGATCGCTGCTCTTCAAAATGCCAAGGCAAATGTTGACCAGGCAAAGGCAGAGCTGGACGATGCCCGGCAAATCTACGAACGACTAACGGATTTGATCGGGCAGGGGATCATATCCCGGGCGGACTTTGACACAGCCGAATCACGCTACAAACGGGGCAAGGCGTCAGTCGCCGCAGCCGAAGCTGCGGTGCGTGTAACCGAGTCTTCTCTGCAGGGTGCGAGGGTTTCCTATGACTACTCGCTGATACGCGCTCCTTTCGACGCAGTTGTCCTGACCAAGAATGCCGATGTCGGAGACATCATCACCCCGCTTGGCTCAGCGGCAAATGCCAAGGCCGCCGTGGTAACCATCGCCGATCTCGCATCGTTACAGGTTGAGGCAGATGTCTCCGAATCTAACCTGGAAAAGGTCAAGGCTGGACAACCGTGCGAAATCACCCTGGATGCCCTGCCGCACTCCCGTTTCAGAGGAGTACTGCAGACCATTGTACCAACAGCCGACCGGACAAAGGCCTCTGTAATGGTAAAAGTCAGGTTTTTAGAGATCGATCACCGTATTCTTCCCGAGATGAGCGCCAAGATAGCCATCCTTTCCCGCCCGGCAACCGCACAGGATCAACAGGCAAAAACAGTTGTTAACCCGGCGGCACTAATCAGGGCAAACGGCAGGGATGCAGTATATCTGCTTGACAATGGCCACGTCCGGGTCACACCGGTAACGGTTGGCCCACGTTTTGGTGATTTTACGGAGGTAAGCGGTGTAAAAGCGGGAGACAAAGTGGCATTACGCCCCCTGGACAAATTGAAGGACGGCAGAAAAATCAGCGTGGCGGAGAAATAGATGACCACTGCGACCGACATCGTCACTATTACCAACGTGACCAAATCGTACCGGCGCGGCGACCAGATCGTACCGGTGCTGGAGGATATCAGCTTCGGAATTCGCTCCGGCGAGTTCCTTGCACTGATGGGCCCGTCCGGATCCGGCAAGAGTACGCTGCTTAACCTGATTGCTGGAATCGACAAGGTCGACAGCGGCAGCATTACCATCAGCGACTGCGAGATTACAACCCTGAGCGAGTCAGAATTAGCGGGGTGGCGGGCCCTAAATGTCGGTTTCGTCTTCCAGTTTTATAACCTTATCCCGGTGCTTACCGCCTACGAAAATGTCGAACTGCCGTTGCTGCTCACCAGACTTTCCCGCCGGGAACGACGCGAGCACGTTGCAGCCGCCCTGGAAATAGTAAGCCTGTCCGATCGCATGGATCACCGCCCCTCCCAGCTTTCCGGCGGCCAGCAGCAGCGGGTGGCCATAGCACGGGCTATTGTGACTGACCCCACCATTCTGGTTGCAGACGAACCGACCGGGGATCTGGATCGTGTCTCCGCAGGAGAGATTTTATCCCTGATGGATAATCTGGTTCAGGATTTCCACAAGACCATCATCATGGTCACCCATGATCCGCGCGCCGCTGAAAAGGCCCATGTAATCCGGCACCTGGAAAAAGGGCTGCTTACGGACGGCTAGCATGTTCATGGTAAAATACATACTGCGCAACGCCTTTCGCCACAAACTCCGTGCCCTGCTAACGATAACCGGAGTGGCGATTGCCATCCTGGCCTTTGGACTCCTGCGCACGCTGGTCGGACTCTGGTATCTGGGCGTCGAGTCTTCCTCTTCCACCCGTCTGGTTTCCCGCAATGCCATTTCACTGACTTTTTCCCTGCCGATTTCATACAAAGAGCGCATCCGCCAGATTCCCGGAGTCACCAGAGTAGGCGCCATGAACTGGTTCGGCGGCATCTATATTTCAGAGAAGAATTTCTTTCCGAATTTCGCCATGGAGCCACAGGCCATGCTCGACCTTTATCCGGAATTTATCCTTTCACCGGAAGAGCAGAAGGGTTTTCTGTTGGACCGGCAGGGTGCTGTTGTCGGGCGCAAACTGGCAGCCAAGCAGGGGTGGAAACTTGGTGACCGGGTCGTCTTGAAAGGCACCATCTTTCCGGGGCAATGGGAATTCGTTATCCGGGGTATCTATCACGGAGCCCAGCGCAGCACCGACGAAACCCAGTTTTTCTTCAACTGGGATTATTTGAATGAAACCCTCCGCCGCACCATCCCGCGACGCGCAGACCAGGTCGGGATCTACGTGGTTGGCGTATCCAACCCCGAAAAGGCCGCCGAAGTTGCGCAGGCAATCGACACCACGTTCAAAAACTCCCTCGCGGAAACTATGACCGAGACGGAAAAGGCCTTCCAGCTCAGCTTTGTTGCCATGACCGAAGCCATCATGATTGCCATAAAAATTGTCTCATACGTGGTCATTGTCATCATCATGGTGGTGGAGGCCAACACCATGGCCATGACCGCCCGTGAGCGCATCTCAGAGTATGCCACCCTGAAAACGCTCGGCTTCCGGTGGCATCATATCGCTGGTGCAGTTTTCGGCGAGTCACTGTTCATTGCTGCCCTTGGCGGTATCGCCGGGATTCTGGCAACCTTTCCCGCCGCCGGCGTGATTGAAAAAGAGCTCTCACAGTTTTTCCCCACTTTTCAGGTCACGACCACCACGATGATGCTGCAGCTGTCGGCTGCCATTCTGGTAGGCATCACGGCGTCGATTTTCCCCACCTGGCGTGCCGCAACAATCAGGATTGCCGACGGATTGCGGCGCATCGGATAACTGCATGAGAATTCCACTTTCATACAGCTTGCGCAACCTGTTGACCAGACGGATGACCACCGTGCTGACCGCATCCGGTATGGCACTGGTGGTTATGGTTTTCGCAGCGACACTGATGCTGACGGATGGCTTGCAGAAGACTCTGGTAGAGACCGGATCGCCGGACAATGTGATTGTGATTCGCAAGGGGGCTCAAACTGAAGTGCAGAGTGGCGTAGAGCGGCAGCAGGCAAACCTCGTCGAGAGTCTGCCCGGAATCGCCATCGGTCCCGACGGTCGCCGACTTTTAGCCAAGGAGCTGGTGGTGTTGATCAATCTTCCCAAACGGGGAAGCAATAAGCCCTCAAACGTGGTCATTCGCGGTATATCCACCGCATCAATGACATTGCGGCCGCAGGTGCGGCTCGTCGAAGGGAGGATGCCGCAGCCCGGATCATCCGAGATCATGGCCGGAAGCAGCATCGCCCGCCGCTTTCAAGGGACCGGCATCGGAGAGCACCTCCGCTTCGGGATGCGCGACTGGACTGTTGTCGGAATATTTGACGGGGGAACCACCGGTTTCAATTCGGAGGTTTGGGGGGACGCAGACCAGCTGATGCAGGCTTTCCGGAGACCGGTTTACTCCTCAATACTGTTCAGGCTGGCTGACGGCAACAACTTTGAAAAGCTTAAAGAAGAGATAGAGAGCGATCCGCGGCTGACGCTGGAAGCGAAGCGCGAACCGCGCTATTATCTGGACCAGTCGGAGGCGATGGCCAAATTCCTCAACATACTGGGAATGACGCTGACCATAATATTTTCTCTCGGCGCAATCATCGGCGCCATGATTACCATGTATGCCTCTGTAGCAAACCGCGTCGCGGAGATAGGCACCCTCCGGGCACTCGGCTTCCAGCGTTCCAGCATACTGGCAGCCTTCCTCGCAGAAGCATTGATCCTCGGCCTTATCGGCGGATTAGTCGGGGTATTCTGCGCCTCATTCCTGCAGTTGATCACCATTTCCACCATGAACTGGCAGACCTTTTCCGAACTCTCCTTCTCATTTCGGCTCACCCCTGCCACCGCTCTCGAATCAATCGGTTTCTCCCTGATCATGGGATTGACCGGCGGATTTATCCCGGCGTTGCGGGCCGGCAGAATCAGCATTGTTGATGCACTGAGGGAAAGCTGACTCATCAACATTCATCTACGACTTACACAAAAAGGACGGTCTAACGACCGTCCTTTTTGTGTAAGCTTTTCCGACAGTCTGTCTGCCGATAAATAAATTAGACAGAAAAAGGCGCTGCAATGGATGAAGAGCCTTTCCTTGTCAAACTATGGATGATACTTATTTCAGACTTCTCTGTTCATACGGCGCTTGCCGTATACTGCAAGGCCGAGCATACCGAAGCCGAGCAGCATCATGGTGCCGGGTTCCGGAACGGGAACCTGCCCAACACCGGTATCATTTCCACAATTAAGGGTTATGTGCAATAAGTTACCGTAGATTTCAGAGTCATCCAAGCCATATATCTGCATGAAGTAGTGAGTGTCGTTATAAGCGTCACCCTTATCAGAGTCCTTCCAACCCAAAAATGGTGTTTCAGTGACTAACCCTGTATTGAAAGTGAAATCGGCGCCTGTGGTTGTAGTCCCCCCATTTAAATATTCGAATGGATTTGACTGCTTCACATCTGTTGTCGTCGTTGTCGCGAAGTTGCCCTTTACCTTTGTGTACGTACCACTGTTGCCAAGAGCACCATTAGTTCTCGAAAAGTCGAGCACCTCAGTTGCCGTAAAACCGTTACCAACAACCGTACTGCCATTTTTATAAGGAGTATTATTCCAGTTCCCTAAAAACAAGTCACCAACCTGTACAGCGCTCGAACCTTCAGGAACACCAGTGGCAAAATTCCAACCACCAATCAGAGTGAGAATCCTTGTACCCGAATTCCAGAACATTCCTTCAAAATCCCACCGTTGGCCAGTATAAGTATTTCTGCCGTCTTGAAGCCTTTCAGTTTCATTGTCCTCGTTGCCTGTACCAAGAGCAGCAGATCCACCACTATGGGTTGAGTTCCATATGGAGTCGTTAACAGTTATATTATTACCTGCGTTCAGGGTTGAGAAAGTTGTCGCCCATGCCTGTCCGGTGATAGTAACCACTGCGATGAACAACGCCAAGGTCAGATTAAAAGTCTTCATAATCAGATCTCCTCAATTTATATACTTCAAAACACTTAATTTAATACTATGCCAATTACGTGCCAATTAGCTTTAAATGCTGATATAACTAGTATTTTAATAATTACAACAGAACAACTAATTACGTTATATCACCTTATGTAAAAAAGTTCGACAACTCAAATAAAAATAATCCTGTCAAAGTTATAGCCAATGTCACTAAACGTTGAATGTAAAATATGGGGCGACAACAAAACTTCAAAACTCACTGAATAGCTGTTGGGAAACTTTACATAATTTATGTAATTGTCTCTCATGAAATAAAAAACTATCAATTATAGATAGTTACATACTGGCGCATTTATTGCACGAGCTATAATTAGGTTACGAATAAATTTCAGATGGGGGAGCCAAATGAAAAAGTCATTAATAACCGGATTGACATATGCAATACTTGTTTTGGGCATATGCGGGACAGCAAAGGCTAACCTGATAACCAATGGCAGTTTTGAGGACGGTATTTATTCTGACAATCCGTATGATACCTTGTCAATCGGGAGTACTAACCTAGATGGTTGGAGTGTAGAGTCTGGTTCCATTGACTGGATCGGCTCATACTGGCAGGCAAGTGAAGGAAATAGAAGCCTTGACTTGGCGGGCTTATATCAGCATGGACTTATTCTAGGGGTTGCCTTTAATACTGAAATCGGAAAAACGTATCGTGTTCAGTTTGATATGGCCGGCAACCCTGACCAATCGTATGACAAGTCTCTGGTAACAGTATCTACTACGGGGAGTAGCGGACCACATACCTTTACGTTCAACCAGACAGGACATACAAAAACAAATATGGGGTGGGAAACAAATTATTTCGACTTTGTTGCCCTCGACTCCACTTCGCAACTCTTTTTTGGAGATGTTACAGGACTCGAAGATTATAGACAGGCATGGGGTGCCGCTCTTGACAACGTCATTGTTGAACTTGCACCGGTACCTGAGCCGTCGACATTATTGTTGCTGGGCGCAGGTCTTGCCGGTTTAGGGCTGTTCGGGCGGAGGTCCCAAAAGTCTCGACAAAACTAACCGAATTATCAAAATTATTTATGCAACTAATAAGGGCCCAGGATTTTCTTCCTGAGCCCTTTTATAGTTGTAGCAGTTTGAATTTCAGAAGAATCGATTCACTGTTTTAGAAGACGAGGCCACATTATTAGCGGCGTCATAGGACTTCACCACGATTTCATGTACACCTTTGGTAATACTTACCTTGGTGTTGATTGCGCTCGCGCTTGTCGTTAGCTGTAGTTTTCCGTCGACGTAGAGCTCCATCTTAGTTACCGCAACATTATCGGCAGAATTGGCTTTTATACCGATATTAGAGCCATAAACATATTTTGAACTTGGTGAAATGAAGGTAATTGTCGGCGGAGTAACATCTTCTAAAGGCAGATTGATGGTGGTAATAACCACGGTTGCCGTTCGTGCCGCCGAGACATTGCCGGCGGAATCTTTGGCCCAGGCGTAGGCGGTTTTACTGCCGGCGCTGCTGAAGGTGAAGGTCGCTGGGGCGGTGGCGGACCAGCCGCTTGTATCAGCTGTTGGTGCCATTGCACTTTCGGTGATCAGGTAGCCGGTGACGCCGATGTTGTCGCTGGCGGCAAGCCCGGATACCGGTACGGTCAGTGAGGTTGCACTTGCCGGCAGCGTAAAGGTGCCGACGGTCGGCGCGGTGGCGTCGATAACTACTGTTGCTGTTCGTGGCGCCGAGACATTGCCGGCGGCATCTTTGGCCCAGGCGTAGGCGGTTTTACTGCCGGCGCTGCTGAAGGTGAAGCTGGTTGGTGCGGTGGCAGACCAGCCGCTTGTATCCGCTGTTGGTGCCGTTGCACTTTCGGTGATCAGGTAGCCGGTGACGCCGATGTTGTCGCTGGCGGCAAGCCCGGATACCGGTACGGTCAGTGAGGTTGCACTTGCCGGCAGCGTGAAGGTGCCGACGG
>JAQTZV010000019.1:38658-113165 GCA_028687585.1 Desulfuromonadaceae bacterium
TTGCCGGCAGCGTGAAGGTGCCGACGGTCGGCGCGGTGGCGTCGATAACTACTGTTGCCGTTCGTGCCGCCGAGACATTGCCGGCGGCATCTTTGGCCCAGGCGTAGGCGGTTTTACTGCCGGCGCTGCTGAAGGTGAAGCTGGTTGGTGCGGTGGCAGACCAGCCGCTTGCACTGGCAGCCGGCGCGGTGGCACTTTCGGTGATCAGGTAGCCGGTGACGCCGATGTTGTCGCTGGCGGCAAGCCCGGATACCGGTACGGTCAGTGAGGTTGCGATTGCCGGCAGCGTGAAGGTGCCGACGGTCGGCGCGGTGGCGTCGATAACTACTGTTGCCGTTCGTGCCGCCGAGACATTGCCGGCGGCATCTTTGGCCCAGGCGTAGGCGGTTTTACTGCCGGCGCTGCTGAAGGTGAAGGTCGCTGGGGCGGTGGCGGACCAGCCGCTTGTATCAGCTGTTGGTGCCGTTGCACTTTCGGTGATCAGGTAGCCGGTGACGCCGATGTTGTCGCTGGCGGCAAGCCCGGATACCGGTACGGTCAGTGAGGTTGCGATTGCCGGCAGCGTGAAGGTGCCGACGGTCGGCGCGGTGGCGTCGATAACTACTGTTGCCGTTCGTGCCGCCGAGACATTGCCGGCGGCATCTTTGGCCCAGGCGTAGGCGGTTTTACTGCCGGCGCTGCTGAAGGTGAAGCTGGTTGGTGCGGTGGCAGACCAGCCGCTTGCACTGGCAGCCGGCGCGGTGGCACTTTCGGTGATCAGGTAGCCGGTGACGCCGATGTTGTCGCTGGCGGCAAGCCCGGATACCGGTACGGTCAGTGAGGTTGCGATTGCCGGCAGCGTGAAGGTGCCGACGGTCGGCGCGGTGGCGTCGATAACTACTGTTGCCGTTCGTGCCGCCGAGACATTGCCGGCGGCATCTTTGGCCCAGGCGTAGGCGGTTTTACTGCCGGCGCTGCTGAAGGTGAAGCTGGTTGGTGCGGTGGCAGACCAGCCGCTTGCACTGGCAGCCGGCGCGGTGGCACTTTCGGTGATCAGGTAGCCGGTGACGCCGATGTTGTCGCTGGCGGCAAGCCCGGATACCGGTACGGTCAGTGAGGTTGCGATTGCCGGCAGCGTGAAGGTGCCGACGGTCGGCGCGGTGGCGTCGATAACTACTGTTGCCGTTCGTGCCGCCGAGACATTGCCGGCGGCATCTTTGGCCCAGGCGTAGGCGGTTTTACTGCCGGCGCTGCTGAAGGTGAAGGTCGCTGGGGCGGTGGCGGACCAGCCGCTTGTATCAGCTGTTGGTGCCGTTGCACTTTCGGTGATCAGGTAGCCGGTGACGCCGATGTTGTCGCTGGCGGCAAGCCCGGATACCGGTACGGTCAGTGAGGTTGCACTTGCCGGCAGCGTGAAGGTGCCGACGGTCGGCGCGGTGGCGTCGATAACTACTGTTGCCGTTCGTGCCGCCGAGACATTGCCGGCGGCATCTTTGGCCCAGGCGTAGGCGGTTTTACTGCCGGCGCTGCTGAAGGTGAAGCTGGTTGGTGCGGTGGCAGACCAGCCGCTTGCAGTGGCAGCCGGTGCCGTTGCACTTTCGGTGATCAGGTAGCCGGTGACGCCGATGTTGTCGCTGGCGGCAAGCCCGGATACCGGTACGGTCAGTGAGGTTGCAGTCGTTGGAAGCGTAAAGGTGCTGACGGTCGGTGCGGTCAAATCAGGAACAGGGTTGCTCACCAATACTGTCACAGATGTTGATTGTGTGCTATGACCTGCATTATCGTAGGCCTTAGCTGTTATCGAGTAAACACCATCCTGCACACGTGTTGTATCCCAGTTGAAACGGTAAGGAGATACATTGCTGGCATACAGGAGAACACCATTGCCGTAAAATTCAACATTGGTAACTCCAACATTGTCACTGGCGCTGGAACTGATTGTTACTGTACCGCTAAGGGAGGAATTGTTTGCCGGCGAAGTCAAAGCTACCGTCGGAGCAATAATGTCATTAACAACCGTTACCGTTCTGCTCGACTGACCGACGTTGCCGGCGGCGTCAAACGCCTTGACCATAAGAGTATAGGTGCCGGATGCTACGGACGACGTATCCCACGAGTAGGAGTACGGCGCTCCGGTATCGGTGGCCTTCAGCACACCATTGACATAAAATTCAACCTTTGTAACCCCGACATTGTCAGCAGCGTTAACACTGATTAAAACGGTCCCACTCACATTGACGGAGTCTGCAGGGGATGAGATGTCTACTGTTGGCGGGGACTGTTCTACAATAGAAACTATATTTGAATAGGTGCTCTCTAATCCTGAAGTATTATAGGCGGTAACCGCAAACGAGTAGGATTTGTCAGGGTCAAGCCCGCTTATGGTTGCTGTTGTCTGATTGCTGACATCCAACGGGGTGGTGCCCTCAAGCGGGGCTGAATCGGCACTGTGATACACCTTGTACCCTGCCAGGTCGGCCTCGATGTTTGCATCCCATTTCAGCGAGACATCGGCTGCAAAACCTGTCTCACTCATGCTGAGAGAAAGAATTGCTGCCAGCACTGAGCCGACTAACATCCTTTGCGTGCGGAAACTTCTCCTGATATGGCTGCGGCTAACGTAGCCCTCTTGAACCAGCACCTCCCCGATTTTTTTGCGGGAAATACTCTGCTTATGGAGTGCATCCTCTAACTGATTGCGAGAGATGTAGCCGGTTGCAACGAGTAGTTCACCAAGCCGTAGAGGGCTCGGCGCAGTGGATTCTTGCTGATAAAACTGAAAATCGAGCAGTGCAGCAAGCTGCCGCTCTGTCAGCATGCCGAGGCGTATGAAAACTTCGCCAAGTTTTTCTCTGGTCCGTTTCTGCTCAGCGATGGCACGATCCAACTGTCTGCTGGTTATCCTCCCGGACCGAACCAACAGTGAACCAAGCAGCTGTCGCCTTCCCGCTGCAATCTTTACGGCATCGTCAATGCTGGAGAGATGCTCCTGAACCAACAGCGGAGCATGTATGTCCTGCTCCTTAAGCACCCCCATTCTTACCAGTACCTGGCCCAGAAGTTCCCTCGTATACTTTTGTTCCTCAACTGCCTGGTCAAGGTCACGGCTTGATACAAACTTACCATCCAACAATATCCGGCCGATAGGTCGTCTGATTTGATTTTCCATAGCTAAACTCCTTGTTTGCACCGGAAAACAGCACTACTGGTTAACTGATGTTTCACTCTCCAAGTCTAGAGACGCAGACAGCAAGTATCCCCCACCAGAGGGGGCGGTCCACCTATAGTAATTGTATCATGCTAATCCGTATTCGCAAGGCCACACCTAAATATTGTTTGCTAAAAATACATTCAACTTTGATCAGAAACATCAATTTTGTCTGTTGTGAATAACTCGAATAAAGCTGAGATTCCATGCCCGAATTCTTGACATTCCGGCTTTATCTCTGTAGTTTAGTGCAGTTTTAACGAATCAGATAACGGAGACAGCATCCCATGGAATATAAAGACACCCTCAATCTGCCGCAAACCGATTTTGCCATGAAGGCCAATCTGTATCAGCGAGAACCGGAAATGCTTGCCAAATGGGAACAATTCGGGCTCTACGCCAAAATGGAAGCGAGCAGTAAAGATAAACCGCTGTACGTTCTGCACGACGGCCCCCCTTACGCCAACGGCCATATCCATATCGGCCATGCTCTCAATAAAACCCTTAAGGATATCGTGCTTAAAGTCAAACGGATGGAAGGTTTCCACGCCCCGTACGTCCCGGGTTGGGACTGTCACGGCCTGCCGATCGAGCTGCAGGTGGAAAAGAATCTGGGGTCGAAGAAACATACCATGAGCAAACTGGAAATGCGCCGCGAATGCCGGAGCTATGCCGCCAAATTTGTTGATATCCAGAAAGCGGAATTCAAGCGCCTCGGCATCCTTGGTGACTGGGAGAATCCCTATCTGACCATGAATTACGAATACGAGGGACTGACAGCAGCCGAGCTGGCCCGCTTTGCCCACAACGGCGGACTCTATCGCGGCCGCAAACCGGTGCACTGGTGTTCCTCATGCGTCACTGCGCTGGCCGAGGCTGAAGTTGAGTATGCCGACCACACCTCCCCTTCCATCTTTGTCCGTTTCGCCATACAGGGTGACTTGTCGGCAGAAATCCCCGCTTTGGCAGGCAAACAGGCGTACGTTGTCATCTGGACGACAACGCCCTGGACAATTCCCGCAAACCTTGCCGTCGCGCTCCATCCGGAGTTTGACTATGTAGCGCTGGAAACGGAGAAAGGCGTGCTGATCGTTGCTGAGGGGCTTAAGGATTCGTTCCTGGCAACCGTCGGCCTGACAGGCTCCGTCATAGCATCATTCAAGGCGGGAGTACTGGAGCGCAAGCTCTGCAAGCACCCCTTTTATGAGCGAGATTCTATTGTGCTGTTGGGGGAACATGTCACCCTGGAAGCCGGAACCGGCTGCGTTCACACCGCTCCCGGGCATGGACAGGAAGATTATGAACTGGCACTGAAAGAGGGACTGCAGATTTACAATCCGGTCGATAACCATGGCAAATATCTTGCCGATGTCGAGTTTTTCGGCGGCCAGCAGGTTTTCCCGGCCAATAAGAGCGTCATCGACAAACTGATCGAAGTTGAGGCACTGCTTTATACCTCTCCGATTGTCCATTCATACCCGCACTGCTGGCGCTGTAAAAAACCAATCATCTTCCGGGCTACCGAGCAGTGGTTCATCAGCATGAAAGCTAATGACCTGCGTGATATGGCGCTGAAAGCGATTGATCAGGTCCAGTGGATTCCGAAATGGGGGCGCGAACGGATCTACGGCATGATCGAAAATCGTCCTGATTGGTGTGTTTCCCGCCAGCGTTCCTGGGGTGTCCCAATCACCGCGTTTTCCTGTACATCATGTGGCGAATACGTTGCAGATGGCACCATCATGGACCATATAGCGAATATTTTTAAAAAAGAGAGCTCCGATGTCTGGTTCGACTGGAGCGCCGAACAGCTGCTCCCAACCGGAACGGTCTGCCCCAAATGCGGCGCGGCGGCTTTTGAGAAGGAAAATGATATTCTGGACGTCTGGTTTGATTCGGGCGTTTCCCACGCAGCCGTGCTGGAACCAAGCTCCAACCTCCGCTCACCTGCCGATATGTATCTGGAGGGAAGTGACCAGCATCGTGGCTGGTTCCATTCATCCTTGCTGGAGAGTGTCGGCACCCGAGGAGTTGCTCCGTATAAAAGTGTCTTGACTCACGGTTTTGTGCTGGACGGCAAAGGGCACAAGATGAGTAAATCCATGGGCAACGTGGTTGCACCCGAGGATGTTATAAAGAAGTTCGGCGCCGACGTTTTGCGCCTCTGGGTTTCTGCCCAGGACTACCGCGACGATACCCGGATTTCCGAAGAAATTCTGACCCGTGTTGCAGAAGCGTATCGCCGTATCCGCAACACCTGCCGCTACATACTCGGAAATTTGCACAACTTTGATCCGGCAACCCAGGCGGTGCCGTTCGAAAAGATGCCGGAAATCGACCGCTGGGCGTTGCACCAGCTCGAAATTCTTAAAGAACGGGTTCTCACTGCCTACCAGGACCTTGAGTTCCACGTCATCTATCAGGAAGTTAACGGTTTCTGTACAACAGAAATGAGCTCATTTTACCTCGACATTCTCAAAGACCGCATGTACACAAGTAAGGCCGATTCGCTGGAACGTCTGAGCGCCCAAACCGTCATGTTCCGCATTCTCGACACACTGGTGCGGATACTCGCACCGGTACTCTCGTTCACATCAGATGAAGTCTGGCAGTTCATGCCGGGAGAACGCGAGGAGAGCGTGCACCTTGCAGAGTTTCCCGCCTGTAATCCGGAATGGCAGGATGATGCTCTGGCCGCCCGCTGGGAGCGCATCATCAAAGTGCGAGCAGATGTGTCAAAAGCACTGGAGCTGGCGCGCGGCGCCAAGACCATCGGGCATTCTCTGGACGCCGCCGTAGCTATCGCCGCACCGCCGGAGCTGTTCACATTTCTGCAAACCTATGCTTCCGAACTGAACAGCATTTTTATTGTATCGAAAGCAACTCTGGCAGCGGAGTTGGAGGGTGAATACTGGGCATCTGAAAACCTGGAAGGCCTTAAAGTCCAGGTGACGGCAGCTCCGGGAGTAAAATGTGAGCGCTGCTGGTATTATAGCGAAGAGTTGGGTACGAATACTGAGCATCCGACCATCTGCCCGAAATGCACAGCTGCAGTTAGCTGATTTATACCGTCGGATTCAAATAATTAATCGCTTTCTCAGTGGAGAGTGAGTATGCACGCTGATATCTTAGTTTCATCGCTCATGGCCACACATGTCATCAGCACGGCCGCAGAGGCCAAACTGGCCGACACCATTCAGTGCATGATCGACAATCAATACTCCTGCATGATTGTTGTTGAGAATGACCGGCCGATCGGGATTATTACCGAACGGGATATCGTCCGCCTGATGGGGCTGTTTATCACTAATATGCCGCAATGTCCGATTCTGGTAGCGGACGTCATGTCTGTTCCGGTGGCGACGATATCTGGGGATGCAACACTGTTCGAGGCCCTGGTCATATCAACAGCCCAGAAAATTCGTCACCTGCCGGTTGTTGACACTGACGGTCGAATGATCGGACTGGTCACACAGTCCGATCTCGCCAAAGCCCATTTCAAGATTTATGATAATCAGCGGGAGGTCATCGAGCACTCCGTGTCTCAGCGCACAAAGGAATTGATGGAGGCAAACGAAGAGCTCAAATCACTTTCCCTCGTTGATGCGTTAACCGGTCTCGGGAATCGTCGTGCCATGGAAGTAGATCTTGAACATACCCACAGTCAAGCGTTGCGTTATAATCGGTCGTACACCGTGGCGCTTTTCGACGTTGACCATTTCAAGCTCTACAATGACTGCTACGGCCACAAAGCCGGAGACGACGCCCTGCGGTGTATTTCCCGTCATCTACAGGGGAGCATTCGCACCTGTGACCGCCTCTACCGTTACGGCGGCGAAGAAATTCTGCTTATCATGCCGGAAACGACCCTTCATGGCGCTCTGATTCTGGCTGATCGCATTCTTGCCAGTCTGGTTGAACTGAAGGTGCTGCACGAAAAAAGTTCAGACGGGGTTCTTACCCTCAGTTGTGGTGTTGCCAGTCAGGTTGAAGTAAATGGCTATGAAAGTTGGGAAGGGCTGGTTGATCTGGCTGATCGAGGTCTGTACGCCTCCAAAAACAATGGTCGCAATCGCACAACCATCATACCCCCGGAAGATGCCGTAGACAGCAGTGTTCCCCGGATGCACGGAATTTATCAATGAAATCTCGCTATACCTTGTTCGCAGTCATTGCCCTCTGTGGCATAATTATTGATCAGATCACCAAAATTGTCGTTGATCGCAGCATGCAGCTGTTCGACTCAATTCCGATTATTGAACACTTCTTCCATCTCACCTACGTTAGAAACAAAGGGGCCGCTTTCAGCTTCCTCTCTAATGCATCGTGGCGTCTGCCGTTTTTCATCTCCGTATCAATCATAGCAGCGATTGTTATCCTGGTCGCCTTTCAAAAAATGCGGGACGACCAGAAGTTGGCGCACACGTCGCTGGCATTGATTTTTTCCGGGGCTGTCGGCAATCTGATCGACCGCATCCGTTTGGGAGAAGTAATTGATTTTCTCGACGCACATTGGTACCGGCACCATTGGCCGGCCTTCAACGTGGCGGATTCTCTCATCTGCGTCGGGGTTTTTCTACTGGCAATTGACATGCTTCTGGAGGAAAAGCGACTGAAAAAGGAGTAAGGCAAACGGCAATAAACAAACATTTCCCAAAACTTAACTACAAAAAGCAATTCATTTACCGCAAAGACGCAAAGCTCGCAAAGGAAGTCAACACCAAGTGATTTAAGTCTATGTTTTTAAACCAATAATTTGTTTTGTACTTGATTCTATTTGCGTTCTTTGCGTCTTTGCGGTTCAAGTGCATTTGGTTTGATTAGCATAAGATTTGACCTATTTATCTTTGCCTTTTGCCTAAACTGATTTTTTTAATTAACGCTATGTTGTGGTATTTCCGCGATAGCGTTCCCCGCCAACAAAAACTTCATGAACTCTTCCGTCTCGAATGATCCGTTCTACTATCAAGCTTTCGTTGCTGCCGAAATCCCCGACCACCTGAAAATCAGCCCGCTTGCCTGACTCCAGCGAACCACAGGCTGCTGAGATACCGAGAGCCGCCGCCCCTCCAATCGTAACCATATTAAGTAAATCTTGCTCGACAAAATCGTCAGGAAATGCCTCCAGAGTAAAGCGCAGTTCATCCCACAATGACAGAGAGTTGTTACTGGCCAGGGAATCCGTGCCGAGCGCCAGGGGAATGCCGAGTTTCTTGAAAACAGCAACCGGGGCGCGGCCGACATCAAGAAGATCATTACTACGGGGACAGAGCGCGATATGCGCCCCGCTCCTTTTTAATATGTCGGCATCGGACTCTGAAACGTGAACGCAATGCACCGCTAATGTCGATGGCGTCAACAGTCCGTGGCGCTGCAGGAGTTCTGTGGAGCTACAGCGGGGAGGATTACCCAGATATTGTTCCCAACCGACAAATGGATAAAAGGACGATGCGAACTCTCCACTTCCATCAAACATAAACTCCGCCTCGGAACCGGATTCCGCGAGATGAATGGCAAGTGGCAGGGTGTGCAAGAGTGACGCATCTTTAATCGCTGCCAGATTTTTTTCTGCAATGGTATAGGGAGAATGGGGCGAAAGACCGTAAGCAAGCACCTGGTCATGCTCACGCGGCACTGAGGCCAATGCAGCGGCAAGCCTGCTCTGAAAAAAACCCGTTTCCTGCCCCAGCAACTCAAAGTAGAGGCGACCGGCAAGTGGAGAACGGGAGTAGTGTTCCACCAGCGACGGATTGGTGACAATCTCTCCAATAGCCGTTGTTCCTGATTCCACACACATCCGTATCCCCTCCCTGATTGAGGGTGCATAATCATCAGCTGACAGGCCGTGCAAGACTTTTATCAGCTGTATTATCCAGTCGGTAAAGCGACGCGGCGCATAATCAACCATCGACTTGTGCAGCCAGGAGGGAAAGTGGCTTAGTTCAAGATGGGTATGTGCGTTGACAAACCCGGGGAGCAGTGCGCAGCCGGGGTAATCTATAACCGGTGCGGAGTGTCTTTTGCTGAGAGTGTTCACTGCGCCGGCATCGACGACAGTGCCATTGCAAACGAGCAATGCCCCGCCGGCAAGCGGCGGGGCATTGGGATTGATCAACCAGGAAGCAGAGTAGATGATCTCGTCAGACATGAATCACCTCAAAAATGGCAAAAAAGCAAAGGTAACAGCACACTGTTCAGGCTGACGCAACCACTCCGGAACGTGCGTTACGACCCTGAGCAGCAATCACCTGACCGGTCTTTCCCGGCTTTTTGCCTGCAACAGGAGCGGGTGGTGGATACTTTTCCAACGCAAGTTTAAGGGCATCTTCAACTTCTGAGACCGCCACAATTTTCACTTTTTTCAAAATAGTAGCGGGGATATCCTCAAGATCCTTTTTGTTCTGCTCGGGGATGATTACCAACCGCATCCGTGAGCGGACAGCAGCCAGAATTTTTTCTTTCAGACCGCCAATCGGAAGCACCTTCCCCCGCAGTGTCACTTCTCCGGTCATGGCGACATCTTTTTTTACCGGGATATGACACAGTATCGAGACCAGCGCCACGGTCATGGCAACACCAGCCGAAGGCCCATCTTTCGGTATGCCGCCAGCCGGAACATGCACGTGAATTTCATTGTCCTGAAATATTTCCGGTTTAAGATGTAGCGCCGCTGCATGAGCTCGAATGTAGGAATGGGCCGCCTGCACTGACTCCTTCATCACATCGCCAAGCTGTCCGGTCAACGTCAATGCCGGCTTGCCGGCCATCAAACTGGCCTCAATATGAAGCACTTCGCCACCCACCGGTGTCCATGCAAGGCCGTTAACTACACCTATCTCATTTTTATCCAGATCTTCCTCACGGATATATTTTTCGGCGCCCAGATACGTGTGCAACATCTTGGCGCTCACCTTGACAATCCGGGTGTTACCCTCCGCGACTTTTCGTGCAACCTTGCGGCACACTTTGCCGATTTCCCGTTCCAGGTTACGCAAGCCGGCTTCACGAGTGTATTTTGAGATAATTTCACTGATCGCTTCATCATCAAAACTGATTTGTTTTGCTTTGAGACCGTTTTCCTTGATCTGGCGCGGAACCAGATAGCGCTTGGCAATCTCCAGCTTTTCCTCTTCGGTATAACCGGATAAGTTGATAACCTCCATCCTGTCTCGCAGGGCTGAAGGAATCGGATCCATCTGGTTGGCAGTCGCCACAAACATTACGTTGGAGAGGTCGAATGGCTGGTTGATATAATGATCAGAGAATGAGTTGTTCTGCTCCGGGTCAAGAACCTCTAGCAGAGCTGACGATGGATCACCCTTGTAGTCGTAACCCAGTTTATCCAACTCATCCAGCATGAATACCGGGTTATTAGCGCCGGCCTGCTTCAGACCCTGCAGAATCCGCCCCGGGAGAGCACCGATGTACGTACGGCGATGTCCGCGAATTTCGGCTTCATCGCGTACCCCGCCCAAAGAAATACGGACAAATTTGCGATTCATGGCGCGGGCTATTGATTTGCCCAGCGAGGTTTTACCTACACCGGGAGGACCGACAAAACAGAGGATCGGACCCTTCATTTTCTTCTTCAGCTTGCGTACCGCCAGAAACTCAAGAATGCGCTCCTTGATCTTTTCCAAGTAAAAATGGTCATCATCAAGAATTTTTTTGGCCCGGATAATATCAAGGCTGTCACGGGTGGCCTTGCCCCAGGGAAGCTCAACCATCCAGTCCAGATATGTCCTGACAATACTGGCCTCTCCGCCATCCGGATGCATGTTTTCAAGACGTCCCAGCTGTTTAAGAGCCTCCTTCTTAACCGGTTCAGGCATTTTGGCCGCTTCAATAGCCTTCCTGATGTCGGCCAGATCCTCTTTTCCTTCGTTATCACCCAGTTCGCTCTGAATAGCCTTCATCTGCTCACGCAGATAATATTCCTTGTGGTTTTTGCCCATCTCCTCACGTGCAGCGCTCTGTATCTTGGCCTGCACACTCAGCAGCTCAACCTCACGGTTCAATAATTCATTAACCTTTGTCAAGCGGACAATAGGATCATTGATTTCCAGCAACGTCTGAGCATCGGCAACCTTCAAACCGATATTGCTGGAGACCAGATCAGCCATGCTGCCCGGATCCTGGACATTTTCGAGAATAACCATCACTTCCGGCGAGACCTGTTTGCCAAGCTCCATAACTTTGGCCAGCTGTTCACGGACAGTGCGTATCAACGCCTCAGTTTCGAGTGATATGTCAGCAACCACGGTATCATGTTGACGCTCTACCCGAACCATATAGAACGGTTTATCTGAAACATACTCAGTGATACGGGCTTTAGCCAGACCTTGCACAAGGATTTTAACGCGGCCGTCCGGCAGTTTGAGCATCCGCATGATCATGGCAACCGTGCCGACCTCATAGATTTTATCGGCAGGCGGGTCCTCGTCACCAACATCATGCTGCGTAGACAGCAAAATCATGCGATCACCCGCCAGCGCACTGTCAACAGCCTTTACCGACATTTCCCGACCGACAAAGAGCGGTATGATCATAAACGGATACACAACCACATCCCTGATCGGCAGCAGTGGCAGTACCTCAGGAATTTTCAATTCTTCAGAATTTTCTACAATATCATTCACTATATCTATCAATCTAAATCTCCTTTGGAGCTGTACATGAATGTAACGGTCATAACTTTATTTGAGAAGCTCTTGTATCGGCACCGAGCGCTCGCAGCTTTTCGGACAGATAACCCGCAGTACTCCGCGGCGATACTCCGCTCGAATCATACCAGGGTCAACATTCCCCGGAATATGGACGGTATGGTTAAAGTGACCATGACTCCGTTCCACGCAGATGAATGTGCCTTCGTTCGTATCTCTCGGTTTGCTTGCATCAAGAATCAATGTCAAACCGCTGATCTTCAAAGAAATTGCGTCCAGAGCAAAACCGGGCAGGTCAAATTCAATGATAATATCCTGACCGGTTTCATAAATATCCATCTTCGGACGGGTTTCATCAACTTCAAAAGAGTCCCGTAACTCAAGTGCATGCAGCAGACTGCGCATCTCGTCGACATGCCGATTGAAAATATCCTGAGTAAATGGTTTCCTGCCTGAAAAACGGGGCATATCGGCACCTGTAAATGAGGTAATGTACCGGAGTGTCTGAATTAGTCCGAAGGTAACCATTCATTTCATCAAAGTCAAGGCAGACATTCGGCAGAGGAATGATTCCGTGTGATAGATAAATAGAATTTGACTTTAATCAGGCTATGCAATAAATAAAGAAGTTTATTTGAATGAGACTAACCGAAACTTTGGGAGACAGGTCATGGAAAAATGGTCTATTGGTGAATCTGCCAAGATTTACAATATCGACAATTGGGGTGCTGACCTCTTCTCTATCAACAAGAAGGGAAACATCTGCGTCCATCCGTCGTCGAATTCCAAGCATGCCATCGACCTGCGAGCGCTGGTTGACGATCTCATCAAACGCAAAATAAAACCTCCGATCCTGCTTCGTTTCATGGATGTACTGCAGGGGCGAATTGCCTCAATCAATCGGGTCTTTAAAAACGCCATTCAGGAGAATGATTATCCGGCAAAATACCAGACCTTCTACCCGATAAAGGTGAACCAGCAACGTCAGGTTGTCGAAGCAATCGCCGGTTACGGAAAACGCTATAACATCGGACTCGAAGTCGGCTCAAAACCGGAACTGGTTGCCGGAATTTCCATTTCCAGCGGCAACAATCTGCCGATTATCTGCAATGGCTACAAAGATGCCGAATATATTGAAACTGTCCTGTATGCTACAAAAGTAGGCTTTGACATTACGATGGTTGTCGAGAAACTCTTCGAGCTGGAAAAAATTATCGAGATTTCCAAGAATACCGGCATAACCCCGAAACTGGGGATCCGCGTCAAACTCTCCTCCAAGGGGACCGGCAAATGGGCCACATCCGGCGGTGAAGACGCCAAATTCGGGCTGCGCATGTCGGAAATAATTGCAGCAATCCGGATGCTTGAAGCCCAGGGAATGCTGGACTCGGTCAAGCTGCTGCACTCGCATATCGGCAGCCAGATAACCAAGATCGACAAGATCAAAACAGCACTGATTGAAGTCGCCCGCGTCTATACCGAGATGCGTAAATTGGGCGTAGGCATCGAATTTTTGGACATCGGGGGCGGATTGGGAGTCGATTACGACGGTTCCAAATCGAGCTATTTTTCCAGCGTCAACTACACCATCGAAGAGTATGCCAACGATGTCATCTACCAGATCAAAAATATCTGTGACGAAGCGGGGGTTGAATGTCCCAACATTATCTCCGAATCTGGCCGGGCAACCGTCGCTCATTATTCAGTGCTGATTACCAACGTCCTCAACACAAATACCCAGCATTTAATGCCCGACTTTGAAGAAATTCTGGCACAATCGGAAAAAGTAGCCCCTACCGTTAAAAAACTGATGGATATTTACAAAAGCATCGACCGCTACTCCCTCAGAGAGGATTACCATGACACCCTGCAGCTGATTAATGAGGCGGTCAGTCTCTTCAATCTGGGTTACCTGAATCTCAATGATCGGGCTATTGCCGAGTGGCTCTACTCTAAAATAATTAAAAAGATTAACAGCATCGTCGAGAAGATCAGACCGATTCCGGAGGAGCTGCAAAACTTCCAGCTCTCCATGCGCCAGACCTATTTTGCCAATTTCTCTCTGTTCCAGTCAATTCCCGACTCCTGGGCAATCGACCAGCTCTTTCCGATCATGCCGCTGCAGCGCCTCAACCAGAAACCGGATGTGATTGCCTCCATCGCTGACATCACCTGCGATTCTGACGGTGAGATAACGAGCTTTGTCGGCGAAAACGGCAGGGCCAAGTACCTGCCGCTTCACAAGATCAAGAAGGACGAGGACTATTACATCGGCTTCTTCCTGATCGGCGCGTACCAGGAAATTCTGGGAGATCTGCACAACCTGTTTGGCGACACCAACGCCGTCCATATCACCTTTAACAAAAAAACCGGGTATATGATCGATACTGTAATCAACGGCGATGCCACCTGGGAAACGTTGAAATACGTACAGTATAAGGGTCCGGAAATCCTGAAACGAGTCAGGGACAATCTTGAAAAAAGTGTTGTAATGAAGAAAATTTCCATCGAAGAGAGCAGTCATTTTATCGAACTGCTCGACAGAACACTGCTGGGCTATACCTATCTGGGAGAATAATACTATGAGCAAAGTTCTAATTATCGGAGCAGGCGGCGTCGGCCAAGTTGTAACCCACAAATGTGCCCAGCGGCGCGACATCTTCAGCGAAATCACGCTGGCTTCACGCACCAAATCCAAGTGCGATGTCATTGCCGCCCAACTCGGCAACTCCATCAACACCGCCCAGGTGGATGCCGACAATGTTCCGGAGCTGGTGGCGCTGATCAAAAAATTGCAGCCAAAACTGGTGATCAATGTAGCGCTCCCGTATCAGGATCTGCACATCATGGATGCCTGTCTGGAGACCGGTGTCGACTACCTGGACACCGCCAACTACGAACCGCTCGACACCGCCAAGTTCGAATACTCATGGCAATGGGCCTATCAGGAGCGCTTCAAGGAGAAGGGGCTGATGGCACTGCTCGGTTCCGGCTTCGATCCGGGTGTGACCAACGTTTACACCGCGCTTGCGGCCAAAAAATATCTGGATGTGGTGGAAGAGATCGACATCATTGACGCCAACGCCGGCAGTCATGGACAACCGTTCGCCACCAACTTCAACCCGGAGATCAATATTCGCGAAGTGACCGCTACCTGCCGTCACTGGGAAAACGACCAGTTCGTGGAATCGCCGGCTCTCTCCACGAAACGGGTGTTTGACTTTCCCGATGGAATCGGGCCGATGAACTGCTACCGCCTCTACCACGAGGAGATGGAATCGCTGGTAAAACATATTCCGACCATCAAAAAGGCGCAGTTCTGGATGACCTTCTCCGACAACTACCTCAAACATCTTGAAGTGTTACAGAATGTCGGCATGACCCGCATCGACGAAGTCGAGTTTAACGGCCAGAAAATCGTGCCGATCCAGTTTTTGAAAGCGCTGCTCCCCGACCCCGGTTCTCTCGGGCCTCTGACAAAAGGCAAAACCTGCATCGGCGTTATCGCCCGAGGGATGAAAAACGGCCAGCGCAGACAAGTATACATCTATAACATCTGCGACCATGAGGCCTGCTACAAGGAAGTGCAGTCTCAGGCGATCAGCTACACCACCGGTGTCCCAGCGGTGGTAGGTGCCATCATGATGCTGACCGACAAATGGCGCGGCGCTGGCGTTTTCAACATGGAGCAGTTTGACCCGGAGCTGTTTCTGGATGTTCTTGGGCCGATGGGATTGCCAACTGTTGTCGTTGACGGCGGCGAATGGCCGGAGTTATAAGCCGTTGACCGGCATCGATATCGACAAAATTCTCGCACTCGCCCCCTCCCCTGCCTATGTGGTGGATCTGGGCAGAGTACGCCACAACCTGGCGATCCTTGACCAAGTGCAGCAGAAGAGCGGTGCCAAGATTCTGATGGCCATGAAAGCCTTCTCCATGTGGTCACTCTTCCCGCTCATCAGCCAGACACTGCAGGGGGTTTGTGCCAGCTCCCCCTGGGAGGCGCGTCTGGGGCGCGAGGAGTTCGGCGGCGAGGTGCACTCCTTTGCCGCCGCCTTCAAGGAGAGCGACGTTGTTGAACTCCTCGGCATTTCCAATCATTTGATATTCAACTCCTTTGGTCAACTGGAGCGCTTCCGGCCACTGTGGGAAAAAGAAGCAGGACGTGTCTCCATTGGCCTGCGGGTAAATCCTGAGCATTCCGAAGGGCATACGGAGATGTATGACCCCTGCGCGGTTAATTCACGCCTCGGCATCCCGCATGCAGAGTTTGCCCTTCGACTTCGCTCAGGGAACGGACAAATTGACACCAAAGGGCCTGCCCTGAGCGGAGTCGAAGGGCTGCATTTTCATACCCTCTGCGAGCAGTTTTTTGAGCCTCTGGAGCGAACAGCCAAGGTCTTTGAAGAAAAGTTTGGCGAGTTTCTGCCGCAGATGAAATGGATCAACTTTGGTGGCGGGCACCACATCACCCGGGACGGATATGATATTGACGGTCTGGTGGAACTGGTGAAGTATTTCAAGGGGAAATATGATCTGGAAGTCTACCTTGAGCCGGGTGAAGCGGTCGCCATCGGCACAGGCATTCTGGTGAGTGAGGTATTGGACATTGTCAACAACGGCATGGATATCGCCATTCTTGATGTTTCGGCCACCTGCCATATGCCGGATATTCTGGAGATGCCCTACCGGCCGGATATCACGTACGGTTTTGACGCGGACGAAAAAAACAACACCTACCGCCTGGGAGGGCCTTCATGTCTCGCCGGTGATATCATCGGCGACTGGTCGTTTGAAAAGCCTCTTTACCCCGGCAGCAGAGTTGTATTTGAAGACATGGCTCACTATACGATGGTCAAAACCACTACATTCAACGGCATACAGCACCCGCACATCTGCACCTTTGAACCTGAAACCGGGAAATTGAAGGTTGTGCGCAGCTTTGGCTATGCAGACTTCAAACAACGACTTTCATAAGGACGGATGCGATGTCAATTAACACAAGAATCTGGATGACCGGTTCGCTGGAATGGTTCGGCTATATTGGAGAAGTGGAAATGTTTCTGGGTCAGCGTTCTTTCCCCAATCCGCCGGAAGAAGGTGACGCCTGGACGACTGAGGCTGGTGATATGTTCAAAATTATCAATGGAGAGATTACGCATCTCGGCACAACAGAACCGCCGAAAAAACATTGGTAGCATTTACATCTCCGGTTACCCGAGGATCTGCACCGCCCGGTCACGCCCATCAGCCTTTGCCTGGTACATCGCCGCATCCGCCCGCTTGAGAACATCGTTCAGGCACGTATCAGTTTCACTTGACCCGGTAACCCCCAGACTGACGGTTATAAAAAGCTTATTACCTTCAGCCTCAATCGCTTCAGCACGAACAGTTTCCCTGATGCGGGCGGCGACGACAAGACATTGCTCCACTGATGTATCTGGCAGCATCACAACAAACTCCTCACCACCGTAGCGCCCGATGACATCATAGGGACGGATACTCATTGACAGGCGCCGGGCGACCTCCTTCAAAACTTCATCACCGGCAAGATGACCACAGGCATCGTTTACCTTTTTGAAATGGTCGATATCGATCATGATGCAGCCCATATCCTCCGGACGCTGACTTTTAAGACGATTACGCCTGATCCGCTCGAACTCCTCTTCTCCACGCAAAAGGAGGTGTCCCCGGTTGGCGATAGCTGTCAACACATCGGTAGCGGCCATTGTTTCAAGCTTAATCTGCGCTTCTTTAAGCTGGCCGGCACCTCCGCGAATCAGCAGATACGAAAAGCCGAAAGCAGCGATCATCACGGTGGCCAGAAGGGAAGTCATCATGATGGCTCCCTCACGAATCTGCTCACGATAACCGGTTATATTAATATAGATCTCAAAGCTGCCAATGACCTTCTTATCCGGGCCTAAAATCGGCACATATGTTTCTACGACGTCTACATTCCTGAGCTCTTCATCAGCAAGATCGACCGCTTTATCCTTGGTGACCATCTTGGCGTCAACTTTTCCCGCCAGGGCATTATTCAGGCGCTGGTTCTTTTCATCAACCTGTCCAATTAGAATGGGGTCAGTGCTATAGACAATCCGCTTCGCAGCATTATAGATTTTGACCTTAATAATAGAAAAAGGGTACAGATAGTCCCGCACGCTGAAATCAAACGCAAACATTTCAGTCCCATGGAGACCCAGTTCCAAAGCTTTCCCCGGCGCGGCAACAAACAGGTATTTTTTCTGCTGGTCGATAAGCAGATTGCACAACTGTACCGAATTGTTCTCCGCATTTTTGATGACAAAGCCTGAGAATAAACGATAAAAGCCGTAGCCGCTCATGACAATGACAATGACAATGGATATGACTGCCGTTCTTACCAACAGATTCATCAGCCGGGACGGATCGTATCCGACTTTTATGTTGAAGAGTTCGTTCAAGTTCATACCATTTTCTCCGTACCGATATCTGCTATGCAACTTAAAATATAGACTGTTTTTACTATACACGATATTTACGGCTATGCTATCCAACAGTGACTATTAAATGCGAAACAAATGGATCGAACCGTGAAACAGGGATACACCGGCCCCATAATAATCGAGATCGCCATTCCACTCTACCTGGAAAGAACTTTCCATTATCTCGTACCAGAAGTATTACGCGAACAGGCTCTTACCGGCCGACGGGCCCTCGTCCCCTTTGGCAACCGTAAGCTGACCGGTTACATTTTGGGGATTGCCTCCGGATCCGCGATTACCAATCTGAAAGAAATCATTGCTGTACTCGATACTGAACTGCTCTGGACAGCGAAAGAGCTTGATTTTTTCCGCTGGATCGCCTCCTATTACCAGCATCCGCTCGGTGAAGTCGTGCGCACAGCCCTCCCGGCCGGCATCAATATTCAAACCCGCAAAGGCACTTCCGGTGAACAGGAGTCATTTACCGGAGGGAAAACTGCCCGCAGTGAAAAGTTTTACCTGCCGGGAGGGGTGACTACTGTCACCGTCCGCCAACCCGGCGCCAAAGCGCTCGAAATTCTGGCCGTAATTCGTGAGTCCGGTGCTATTTCTGCGGCGGAGCTTCGCAAACGCTTCGGCGCCTGCACTCCACAGCTCAAACGCTTGACAGAGCTTGGGCTGAGCAGGGTAGAGGAGCGCGAAGTGTATCGCGATCCGTTTAAAAGCCACATAGTTCCGCGTGATGAGTCACGCCTGCTGCACACCCATCAAAAAGCTGCTTTGGATGCAATTTCTGCCTGCCTCGACGGAGATCATTTTACCCCTTTTTTACTCTATGGCGTAACCGGCAGCGGCAAAACCGAGGTCTATCTCCAGGCAATCTCGCATGCCCTTGCACTCGGCAGAAATGCCTTGGTGCTGGTCCCGGAGATTGCTCTCACTCCCCAACTGACCGGACGTTTCCAAGCCCGGTTTGACGGCGGCATTGCCATTCTGCATAGCGGACTTTCAGATGGGGAACGCTATGACGAATGGCGCCGCATCAGGCGCGGATTGGCACGAATCGTTATCGGAGCCCGCTCGGCAATTTTTGCTCCGCTGGAGAAGATCGGTATTATCATTGTTGATGAAGAACATGAAGCGTCATTTAAACAATCAGACGGGCTTCGCTACAATGCCCGCGATCTGGCACTGGTTCGTGGCCAAATGGAGCGGGCCGCAGTTGTTCTCGGCTCAGCAACACCATTGGTGACCTCTGTCCACGCGGCAGAAGAAGGCCGCCTGACGCTGCTCGAATTGCCGGAGCGGGTCGAAGGACGCCCGATGCCGCTCGTTGAACTGGTCGGGATGAAGGGGAATAAAGAAACCCTCTCAACAGCCCTGTCAGCCAAATTAACTGAAACCTATGACCAGAGACGACAGGCTATTGTGTTCCTTAACCGGCGCGGCTTTGCTACTTTTTTGGTCTGCTCAGATTGCGGGAAGCCACTGACCTGCCCAAACTGTTCGGTAACCCTGACCTATCACCGCCAGCGCGGGCAGAGTCTTTGTCACTACTGTGACTATGCCGTTCCCGCACCCGGCATCTGTCCGGCATGCGCAGGAACAACACTCAGCGAATTGGGAGCAGGGACAGAAAAGTTGGAACACGACCTGAAAGATTTGCTGCCGACAGCACGCATTCTCCGGATGGACAGCGACACGACCTCCGGGAAAGGGAGCCATGAACGCCTGCTGTCACGCATGAACAACGGCAGCGCCGACATTCTTGTCGGTACCCAGATGATTGCCAAGGGGCACGACTTTCCGGAAGTGACACTGGTCGGAGTAGTGAACGCTGAAGCAAGCCTCGGCATGCCCGATTTTCGGGCCGCTGAACGCACCTTCCAATTGTTGTCGCAAGTCATCGGTCGAGCCGGACGCGGCGATAATCCCGGAAGAGTGGTTGTGCAGGCGCATGACACCGAGCATTACGCAATCCGGTCTGCTGTCGAACATGATGCCGCCGGTTTTTATCGGCAGGAGCTGGAGTTTCGCCGCGAAGCAGGCTATCCCCCCTTTGCGTTTCTGGCGGCGTTCGCCATTTCCGGGTTGTCGGAACAGACCGTGGCTGAGCAGGCTGAGGTGGCGGCCCGGTTGCTGGCGCGACTCAAATCAGAGTTGAAAGTCCGGGTTGAAATACTTGGCCCTGCCCCCTCTCCGATCTACCGTCTTCGCAATCGCTTTCGCCGCCAGATACTGCTCAAATCTGCAAACAGGAGTGACCTCCATCGTTTGCTTGCCTCCTGGAGGCAGCAGGCGACGGTCGGTTCGACTATCCGCATTTCAGTTGATATTGATCCGGTTGACATGATGTAAGACAGAGCAAGGCCCGCATAAATCTGCCGACCTCGCTCTGTTTAAATGTTTCTTTGCGCTTCCATGCACTGGAAACGTGCGTTACGAAGAGCACAAAGCTGCTTCTAGAATGCCGTACTCAGGCCAAACTCAACTCTGGCTTCGAGTGGTACAGATTTATTATCGTACCTGCCCTTGTCAGTGGCAACAGCGCCATTGACATCGAAGCGGAAATACTGGGGACCAAGGGAAAGACCGGCGGTAATAACCGGTTTGCTGCCATCTTCGCCTATATTCTTATACGCACCGGCGCGCAGTGCAAGCCAGAGAGCATACCAGCCGTCAAAGTGAGCCTCAAGACCACCACCGATAAGCTGGCTGTCACGACTGGGAAGAGCGGTTTTGTTCTTGGTCAGATCCATATCGGCGACAATCGACAACCAGCTGAGCGGATCAAGACCAACACCAAGGCGCGCCTGCGGTTGAACCTTGACCGAGAAACCGTCCGGACCGTCAAATTTTGGCGAATTCAGGTTTTTGAGGGCAAGACCCACATTGATCGGACCGACATATTTCACTTCTTCGAGGCGCCACAGGGCGCCAAGGTCAAGGCCAAACTGATTGGATTCCGTGTGATTATCTTTTACTTTATCAACGATATCATTTGAATCTTTCAGACTCATAATCTCAACATCACTCGAATAGACGGTGCCCCGCATAACCTTGACAGCAGCACCAACCCCAAGTTTCCCGTAGTTCCCTAAGTCAATCTTGTGACCATAAGCCAGTGGGATTTCAGCAAGAAGAATTCCGCGCAGCAGAACTGTCGTGGTGTTATTGTCTATAGAATTTGCCGCGCTGGCGTTCAAGGATGGAACGATCACCTGGAGACCTTGTGCAATTTGGTCAGCGGCCATGCCGGTCGTATTTCCGTTAGCCTTGAGTTCAGTTTCCAGCTTGGTTACGATAGCCTGGGCTTGCGCCTGGGTTGTAGCTCCGACTGCCAGCAGGGACGTCACTATCTTGTCGTAATCGGCCTGACTAAAATACGTTGCCTGTCCTGTGGAAGTAGTTGCGCCAATATCTGTATAGAGAGTGCTGACCGAAGTTGTCGCAGTCGCATTACCGGCACGGATGTTTACAAGGTCAACATTTCCGATTCCGGCTCCAACCTCGCTCCTCCCGATAATACCGAAACCATAGTTACGAAACTGGAAGCCCAGGGAAAGATCCACGCCCACGGCAAGGTCACCCTTCTTGTCATTAATATCGACAAGCACTCCGGCAAACTGGGCGGCTTTGGTTGTGGCAGAAGCTGCAGCCGCAGCATCGGCGACAGCATTACCAGTAAGGGTATATGTCATGTTGTTTGTATCCAGATCCAGCTTGCCGACCTTATCCACATTATCTGCCAGAGAAGAACTGATCACAACACCGGCAGCGCCGCCAAGTTTCATACTGAACGCCTTGTCAGAAAAAGCCAGCCCTGCCGGGTTCATGAACGTGGCATTCGCATCTGTCGTACGAGCCACACCGGCACGCCCCACCCCCAATGTGCCAGGGGACTGAAACTCAATCGCCTGCGACGCAACCGGCAGCGACAAGCCCAGCAGCACAACTGCTGCCATCATTTTTTTCATACACCCACTCCTTTTCAATATAAATTTAACAGCCGAAACCACATGTGCAGACACTATAATTCAATAATTGCCACAGTCAAGGCACTAGAAAACGTTTTGAATATAACAGGGGTTCACTCCCGCCTGGAAACCTGATACAGTACGCCGCTATACTATCCTACCCAAATATGGACCCACACTATGCATCACGGCGGAATTTACGAAGAAGAAATAGCCGGAAAGGCCTACGACAGAGCCCTATTGCGGCGTTTTGCCCGCTATGTGGCTCCCTACCGGCTGGCGATTACGGTCGTAGTGTTGATACTGCCGCTTGTTGCGGCCTGCCGACTGGCGCAGCCCTGGATTATCAAGCTCGCCATTGACAACCACATTATTTCCGGAAAACTCGCCGGGCTTGAAGTTATTGCCCTCGGCTTTCTCGGCATTCTAGTTGTCGAATCACTTCTCTCTTTTTTGGAGGTATATCTGCTGCAGTCGGTCGGACAACGGGTCATGTCCGACATGCGTGCGGAGCTGTACCGCCACGTCATGCATCTCCCGGTCACCTGGTTCGACCGTGTACCAACCGGGAGCGCGGTCACCCGACTGACCAGCGATATCGAAGTCCTGGGGGAGATGTTTGCTTCCGGCATCATCACGATCATCGGCGACATCCTGCTGTTAATCGGAATAGTCTCCGTAATGCTCTGGATGAATCTGAAGCTGTCGCTGGTGACCTTTTCTGTCCTGCCGGTTCTGCTCTACGTTGCCTACACCTTCCGGCGGCGCATGAGAAAATCATTTCGGGAGGTCCGAGCGCGCCTCGGGAGTATGAACGCTTTCCTCAATGAATGTATTTCCGGCATCAGCATCATCCAGATCTTTAACCGCGAACGTGATGAGGAGCGCCGTTTCAGCCTGCTGAACGCATCGTATCGTGACGCCAACATGCCGGTCATCTTCTGGGATGCATCACTGTATGCCATGGTTGAGGCGCTTTCATCAATTGCGGTAGCCCTGATCATCTGGTACGGCGGCGGTGAGATTATGCAGGGAGCCCTGACCTTCGGCGTGCTGGTTGCCTTTATTCAGTATATTGAAAAATTCTTCGGGCCGATCCGCGACCTTTCAGCTAAATACTCGGTCATGCAGGGGGCGATGGCGTCACTGGAGCGGATTTTTGCACTGCTGGATACGGAAATCAGAAGGCAGGGAGCAGGAGACGGGAGACAGGAAATTCTAGGCCGGAATAAGAATCCGGACTCATCCCTATACCCGGTACCCAGCGCCCTGAACCCTTTAATAGAATTCCGCGATGTCTCATTTTCCTACGAGCACGGCAACGACATACTGAGCGGCTTCAGCCTTGCAGTTCATCGCGGGGAACGGATCGCAATCGTAGGAGAAAGCGGCGGCGGCAAGACGACCATAACCCGGCTTTTGACACGGCTGTATGAAATTGAGCGCGGCAGTATTCTCTTACAAGGAATCGACATCAGTGAACTTGATCTGGCAGAGGTTCGCAGCAGGGTCGGCGTGGTTCTCCAGGATCCCTGCCTGTTCGCCGGCAGTATCGAATTTAATATCTGCCTGGGGAATGAACAGGCCCGAGAGCGTGTCCGTCAGGCGGCGGCGGCGGTTGGCGCCGACCGTTTTATCGAAAGACTGCCTCGCGGTTATGACGAAGAGGTTCGGGAGCGTGGCAGCAACTTCTCTGTCGGAGAAAAACAATTGATATCTTTTGCCCGGGCTGTTGCCTTTGATCCGGAGATACTTGTACTTGACGAAGCGACCGCCAGCATTGACAGCGCTTCCGAGCAGATGATTCAGGAAGGTATCAAGGGGATGATGCAGGGGCGCACTTCATTGGTGATCGCCCATCGACTCTCCACAATTCAGGATGCAGACCGGATCATCACCATTCAGAACGGCGTCAAGGCCGAAGAGGGTACACACGAAGAGCTGCTGCGCGCCGGCGGGATATATGCCCGGCTGTATCAGCTGCAGTTCAGTGAAAGATAATAATTATTAACAGGGATAAAGGGGATACAAGGGATAACGGCAAAAACAAGATAAATTCTTTTTGTTATAAAAAATATTTTTTCCCGATTTTAAAAGGTTTTATCCCCTTTATCCCTTTCATCCCTGTAAAAATGCCTTTGGTTTTCGTGTGTTATTTGATATGGCTGAAGTGAAAAAGCAATTCAGACACTACGTTTCAGGAGCTACTTATGTGCACAACCTGCGGGTGCCCTTCAACCGATCATGATCATGATCATGACCACCAGCACAGACACGACAGAGATCACAGTCATTCACACGGCCGCAACGGCAAACATGCACACCATCATGGCGCGGAAACGGGTAAGCGAACAACCATTGCTATTGAAGAGGATATTCTGGGCAAAAACAATCGTCTGGCCGGATTTAATCGCGCATTGTTCAAAGATAAGGGAATTTTTGTTTTGAACCTGGTCAGCTCGCCCGGATCCGGCAAGACGACCCTTCTCGAGCGAACCTTGCGCGACCTGTCGCAGAGACTTCGCTGTGCCGTCATAGAAGGAGACCAGCAGACCGACAATGATGCCAGGCGCATCGCCGCCACCGGAGTTCCGGTACGGCAGATAAACACCGGAGCCGGATGCCATCTGGACGCCCATATGATCATGCATGGCACCGATGGTTTTGATATGGACAACCTGGATCTGCTTCTGATTGAAAATGTCGGCAACCTGGTCTGTCCGGCCGCTTTCGATCTGGGAGAACATCACAAAGTCGCCGTTCTCTCTGTTACCGAAGGAGAAGACAAGCCGCTCAAGTATCCCCAGATGTTCCGCAACTCGACCGTCATGCTGCTCAACAAAACCGACCTGCTGCCGCACCTTGATTTTGATGTGGAGAAATGCAAGGAGTATGCACGGCGCGTCAGCCCCGGTATCATTATTTTTGAAGTATCGGCAAAGAGTGGTGAAGGAATGGATGCGTGGTATCAGTGGTTGACTACAGGGTCACAGCACTGATTCTACGACAACAACACACTATTCAGGGCATCGTCCAGGGGGTCGGTTTTCGACCGTTCGTGTACCGACTCGCATACGAACTGAGTCTGAGCGGCTGGGTTCGCAATACACCCGCAGGCGTCGAACTTGAGGTTCAGGGCGGTGTTGACCGGCTTAATGATTTTGTAAACGCACTTCAAAACAGACTGCCGCCCCTGGCAGTCATAACATCCCAAACCACTGCAGACATTCCTGCCATTGACGGAGATAGTTCTTTTGCCATTCTCCCAAGTGGTACCGGCGAAGCCGATATCCGGATTGCCCCCGATACGGCAATCTGCCCTGACTGCCTGAGAGAAATGAGCGACCCGACCGACCGCCGCTATCGCTACCCGTTCATAACCTGCACCAACTGCGGCCCCCGCTACAGCATCATCACCGGTATCCCGTACGACCGGCCCAAAACAACCATGGCCGGCTTTTCACTCTGCCCGGATTGCCGGAGTGAATACGAAAATCCGCTCGATCGGCGCTTTCATGCCCAGCCGATCGCCTGTCACTCCTGTGGACCTCAGGTGAGCCTGCTGAGCTCTGCCGGTGAGATAATTGCCGCACGCGATGAAGCGGTCACCAGAGCAGTCGAGTTACTAAACAGCGGCGCCATCCTCGCGGTCAAGGGGATCGGCGGCTACCATCTCGCCGTAGATGCCTGTAATCACGAAGCGGTGCAGCGCTTGCGCGTGCGTAAGAAGCGTGATGAAAAACCGTTCGCCGTCATGGCGGCAGACCTGGAAACAGCCCGCACTCTGACACGGATGGACGGCATGGAGGAGCGGCTGCTCTGTTCTCCCGAGGCCCCGATCGTCATTGCTAAAAAACGGGACTCCACACCACTTTCGCCGTTGATCGCTCCGGATAACGGCTGGCTCGGCCTGATGCTGCCGTATGCGCCGCTGCATCATCTGCTGTATGCCCCTCACACCCCTCATCCTGCTTTCACCGCCCTCGTCATGACCAGCGGCAATATCTCCGACGAACCGGTCGCCTTTGAGGATGACGACGCGTTAGATCGGCTGGTAGGAATCGCTGATTATTTTTTGACCCATGACCGCCTCATCCACATACGCAGTGATGACTCGGTGCTGCGCGTGTTCCAGAGCAAGCCGATCTTATACCGTCGCGCCCGAGGATATGCCCCGCGCGCTGTCCAGCTCCCCTTTGCCGTCCCGCCACTGCTTGCGGCAGGGGCGGAGTTGAAGAGCGCCATCTGCCTTGCGGACGGCAGCCACGCCGTGCTCAGCCAGCACATCGGCGACCTGCAAAACCGCGCCACCCTCGATTCGTTCGAGCATTCCGTCACCCACTTATCCACCCTGCTGGAGATCAAACCGGTACTGATCGCCTGCGACCTGCACCCCGACTACCTGTCATCCCGTTATGCCGAAGACACCGGCCTGCCATTGGTGCGGGTGCAGCACCATCATGCTCATATGGCCTCCTGCATGGCTGAGAATAATCTGGATGGTGACGTAATCGGCATCATTTTCGACGGCACCGGCTACGGCCCTGACGGCACGATCTGGGGTGGCGAATTTTTGGTGGGTGGCTATGACGGCTTTCACCGCGCGGGCCATTTCCGGCCAGTACCAATGCCGGGCGGAGATGCCGCTGTGCGTGAGCCGTGGCGTATGGCAATGTCCTACCTATATCAGACATACGGAGATGCCGCCTTTCTGTTCAGCCATACGGTTGCCAGATTTCTTCCGGAGAAAGATCAAGCGCTGTTTGAGCAGATGCTGAAACGCATGATCAACTCGCCTCTGACCTCCAGCTGCGGTCGGCTGTTTGATGCCGTTGCCGCTCTGCTGAATATACGGCATATAGTGTCGTATGACGGCCAGGGGGCGATCGAACTTGAGTCGGCAGCGGAATCGGCAGAGAATGCACAAGCCGCTCCCTATCGATACGCAGTTATAGCCAATGGTGATGCACCGCTGCAGCTCGATTTTTCACTGATGTTCACAGACATTTTGGCCGATATTGAAACGGGTATTCCAGCATCGGCATCTGCGTATTGTTTTCACCGGACCGTTGCTGCTGCCGCAACTGACATCTGCCTGCGTATAGCCACTACTACCGCCCTGGAGCGCGTAATTCTCTCCGGTGGGGTTTTTCAGAATCGCCTTTTATGCGAAATGATATATACTGCCTTGACGAACCAGGGTCTTCACGTGTTTACCCATCGCCTGGTACCGCCGAACGACGGCGGCATCGCCCTGGGACAGGCTGCTATCGCAGGAAGGAGAAACAACTGATATGTGTCTTGGCGTACCGATGAAGATAGTAAGCAGAGAGGGAGACAGCGTTATCGCCGAAGTTGATGGCGTGCAGAAAGAAGCCAGTGTCATGCTGCTCGGCGAAGAGGTCGCGGTTGGCGATTATGTCATCGTCCATGCCGGCTTTGCCATATCCCGGCTGGATGAGGAATATGCCGAGGAGACTCTGCGCCTGATGCGGGAAATATATTCAGACGAGGACATGGCATGAGGTTCCAAGATGAGTTCCGCGACCGTGAACTGGTGCAGAACATGGCAGGCAATATCCGTCACATGGCCGGAAAGCTATCCTCTCCGGTCAACTTCATGGAGGTCTGCGGCACCCATACCATGTCGATCTACCAGTATGGCATCCGCTCGCTGCTCCCCGAAAATGTCCGACTGGTATCTGGTCCCGGCTGTCCGGTCTGTGTCACTCCGATCGGTTACGTCGATAAAGCACTTGCCTGCGCAGCCGATCCAACCAACATTGTCGCCACCTTCGGCGACATGCTGCGTGTTCCGGGGAGCCATTCATCATTGATGGAGCAGCGAGCCGGCGGCGCCGATATCCGTATCGTCTACTCACCGCTTGACGCCGTTGCCTTGGCGAAAAACAATCCGGAACGACGCGTTGTCTTTCTGGGAGTCGGTTTTGAAACGACCGCACCGACAATCGCGGTCACTGTTCTCGAAGCCGCCCGCCTCGGCCTGAAAAACTACTGTGTGCTGGCATCACACAAAACCATGCCGGTGCCGATGGACATTCTTACCGGCGACCCGGAACTGAACCTCAAGGGCTACCTCTGCCCCGCGCATGTCAGCACCGTTATCGGTGGCAACGCCTACAAACCACTGGCGGAAAAGTACCGCATCCCCTGTGTTGTTACCGGTTTTGAACCTGCTGACGTCATGCAGGGAATCGAGATGCTGCTTGCCCAGACACTTCGCGGAGAAAGCAGAGTCGAGATTCAGTACAGCCGCGCCGTGACATGGGAAGGCAACCCAAAGGCACAGTCGATTCTCAGTCAGCTCTTTGAACCGTGTGATGCCGTCTGGCGCGGTCTGGGCGTATTACCCGGCAGCGGTCTGGCCATCAGGGCTGAGTATGCGGCGTTTGATGCGGAACGGGTTATGGAGCTTGACGTCCCGGAAGCGGTTGAAAACCGGGCCTGTCTCTGCGGAGAAGTCCTTAAAGGGAAGCTGGCGCCATTCGGCTGCCCGCTCTTTGCCACCGTCTGCACTCCTGAATCACCAGTCGGCGCCTGTATGGTTTCCAGCGAAGGGACGTGCGCCGCAGCCTACAAGTACGGGAGATAACCGGATGCCCTTTTCTGCCCACATCCTGGCCGGGTTTTCGCTCGGCTTTCACCATCGCCGCGCATTGCGGAAGCTGCTTGACAGTACTCCAATGAATACTGACATTCTGCAACTTGATCCCATGAAATTACAATTATCAGGAATATCTGCAGTGGCGCTCGATTTTGACGGCGTTCTTGCGGCGCATGGAGAACCGACGCCACTCCCTGAGGCAATCGCGTGGATGGAGCGCTGCGAAAGGGTCTTTGGTGGTGACAAGATTTTCATCCTCTCAAACAAGCCGACTGACGAACGCAGGCAATGGTTTGCCAAATACTTTCCCGCTATACGTTTCATTTCCGGTGTGCGCAAGAAACCGTACCCGGACGGCCTCAACAAAACCGGGGAACTCGCCGGAGTCCCCCTCTCTGCCATCCTGATGGTCGATGACCGCCTGCTGACCGGCTGTCTGGCCGCACTGACTGCCGGTGCCCACCCCTGCTATATCAGACGTCCCTCTGTCGCGTTTAATAATCGACCTGTTGCCGAACTGTTTTTCCGTCTGCTCCGCATGGGGGAACGGCTGTTTGTACGGGTGATTACCTTGAATAATTCTTAGCCGTAATGATACCGTGCCTGAAGAAAATCGATTCTGTCATCACGGACAAGATAGACAATTCTGTGTTCTTGGGTGAGTCGTCTCGACCAAGTGCCGGCTAAAAGGTATTTGAGCGGCTCTGGCTTGCCGATTCCAGTGAATGGATCGCGCATGATCGCTTCAATCAAATCAAATGCCCGCAATGCGACTTTTCGGTCAGTCTGCACCCAATAACGCAAGTCTTCACGGAACTCCGCCTGAAAGACAGTATCTCGTTGCTTACTCTTCAAGACCAACCTCGGAACGAAGCGATTCCACTGAAGATACTGTTCCGCTCCCTTTCAGAGCTCGTTCCAACGCAGAAAGAAGCCTTTCGGCATTCTTGGGGGAACGCATCAGGTGAGAGCTTTCCACCAAACTTTGTAGTTCATCAGCAGCAATCATAGCGACATTGCTTCCCTTGCGGCGACGTATGAGAACAATCTCTCGATTTTCTGTTACCTCGTCACAGAGTCCGGCAAAATTAGCTCTGGCATTGGTATAGGTTGTTTGCAGCATGTTCAATTACCTCCTTTTTACGTACAGGAATACTGTACAACATGACGTATTTTCCGTCAACAAACTAACCTGACTTGATTCCCCACGTCAGATATTGCGCCCCAAAAGGAACCGCACGCAAAACCGGTTCAAAGTTTCTGAGCGGTCCCAGCCAGGTTGGAAAAAATGCGTAGTAATACGGGCAACACACCTGCAGTCCCGAATCTTTAAGCAGACGCTGCGTATCTGCGGCTGCAATGGCAACCACCCCTTCGTCAAACGGATTGTCCCGCATTGCCTTCATCATCAGTGGATTACGAGGATTATTCTCGAATACAAACAGGTTTCCGGCCGTCTTCAGCGACGTCCCGAGAGCCGATATTACACGTGGAAGCGCGGCAAGGCCAATGTGATGGAAGGTCCCGTTGGTATATATCAGGTCGTATGCAGATGCCCCGATATCAGTGTCATCAGGAGATATGCAGTGAAATTCCGCATTAATTATACCCAGCCCAGCTGCTGCGACAATTGATTCCGGAGATGTATCAAGGCCGACAATCCGGGCTTCCGGGAAAAAGCTTCTCAAGATGCGCGCGGTAGCACCGATACCGCACCCGTAGTCAAGGATAGACAGCGGTGCGGCAATTGACCGTGTCGATAACATGCGTGTGACCAGATTCAGCCTCAGCCTGACAAAGTACTCATAGTTGCCCCCGCTCAATCGTGAAACGCGGTTGATAATGTCGCAATACTCACCGGTATACCGATCAAAATCACTCATCGACACACGGCTTCGGCGGATTTGTTTTGAGAAACAGGATGGATAACATGAATCCGTTAAATGCACTCTGAATGGCCACAGTGATAGCGGTAAAGGATAGAATCATACTGTTTTGTGCCGGGCCGCCCGCCGTTGCACCGCCACATGATGCCGCAATTGCTCCTGCCACTCCGGCTGTCAGCAGCATTATTGACGCAATGAGAAGCTTCTCAAGTGTCAGGCGTCTGATTGAAGTCCGGAATGACCCATCCGCCGGCAGGATACCGTTGAGGTGGCTGTACAGCGTGGCAAAGAGCCCTGAAAACAGAATCTGGGTTCCCAACACAACCAGGCAGGACATGACCAACTGCCTTGAAACGTCGTATGCAGGAAGCGTCTGCGCCTGTGTAAGGATCAATACGTAGAGACTACCCAGAGTGCCTGCTCCCAGCAGTACCGTGCCGGGCACGATAAAGAGCCAGAAGGGGGAGTGCAGGAGCATAAAGCGCAAATGCCGCCAGCCGTCACGCCAGCGTCTGAGATGCGGCGGGCGGTTGCGACCGTCCTTGAACAGAGTGATCGGTACTTCGGTTATTTTTAAACCGGAAAGGCCGGCTTTAATGACCATTTCCGTCGCCCATTCCATGCCGGTGGTTACCAGGCCAAGTGCTAAGATCTTTTCCCGATCAAAGGCGCGCATGCCGCAATGAAAATCACTGATACCGGTACGGAACAGCAATTTACCAATACCGGTTAAGACCGGATTCCCCAGATACCGGTTCAGTGTCGGCATGGCGCCCGGCATGATCGTGCCTTTGAGACGGGTACCCATGCAGACATCAAAACCTTCCTTCAAGCGTTCAATAAGCGGAAGTGCGGTGTCAAAATGATAGCTGTCATCGCTATCACCCATAAGCACATATGTTCCGTGGGCGTGTTGAATGCCGTACTGGAGCGCAGCGCCATACCCGCGCAACGGACATTCAACAACCCGTGCCCCAAGGTTACGGGCAATTTCCTGGCTGCCGTCATTGGAACCATTATCAGAGATTAGCACTTCCCCCGTTATGCCACTCAGCGCCAGCAGTCGCTGAGCCCTGCCGATGCAGACAGCCAGTGTTTCCGCTTCATTCAGACAGGGCATGAGAATAGTTAATTCAATCAAGAAGGACTCCATCTGTTAGATAATTTGATCGAGTCAACGAACGTACTGGTAAACCACACAGCCGCTATCATCATTGTAATAAACGGCTATCAGCTTCAACCCGTAGTCAGGACGAACAGGTTTACCCAAAAGCGGGTCCAGCAGCTCAACCAATTCCTGGCGACGGGAAAACACGGACATTGAATCAATTACCAGAAAACTGACACCATGCGTGCGGCCGTAATTCACCACATCGGCCACCTCCCCTTTTGGCAGCGTTATTACCGGCCGATCAGCAAAGTAACCTACCAGCCCCCAGCGCGTCATGATGACTTGGTCGGGCCGGGAGTTCATCTTGATCAACTCGCCGGCATTTCTGAATAACCTACCGGACATTTCCGCCTGTTCAACAAGCCCCGGAGAGCGGTAATTGGCGTCAGCCTGGATATATCCAAAAAACAGGAGTAACAGTACCGGAGAGGCCGCAACACCGTAGGAAACAACAACTACCGGACCTCGCCACCTAACCGGGCCGATCTTCAACAGAAGCCGCCGCAACGCTTCACACCCGGCGGCGACACAGATGAACGTCAGCGGGAAAAGCGGATAATTGTACGAGTTACCCTTGCTTATGTTGACGATATAGTTGGGGAACGTTACGACAACGAGCGGAGACAAACAGATAAGTTCAGTGAAACGCCGCTCCCACAGAAGTGCCAGCAGGCCAAACAGCGACAACAGATGCGCCCAACGTGGCAATATTTGGAGGTAAGCTTCTGAAAACTGGACTACATTTGACAGACTGGACTGCACAAATACAGAAATCGAACCGTAATGTTCTTTCCAAAGTGCGAGGCCCTCAGGCATTGAAGCCAGTTCACCCTGTGCATTAAGTTTAAGAACTCCATCCTGGGTTTTGACCGCTGCTGCAGACTTATTGGTCAGAGCCCAATATCCGGTCTGATAGCGGTATGCCGCCAGAAAAGGTCCTGCCAGGAGCATGAAGCCGAGCACCAAAACGAGCAGTTCTTTGATTATGAGCGTAAACGAGGGGGAGTTGTATAGCAGTCGTACCACCACTATCATCGCAGTCATGTACAAAAACACCACGATCCCTTCGGGACGTGTCAGAAAAGCCCCACCAATGCTCACTCCCCCAAGAAACGTTAGCAGGGGAGACCCCGAACTGGTGAGAGAGCGGTGTACCAGCGCAACAGCGGTCAGCAGAAAGAACAGGAACGTTGACTGGGTGAGCGGCGAGGTGGAAAACGCAAGGGCAAAACCGAAAAATGCCCACAATGCGGCAGCAGCAATTGAAGCAGCACGGGGCAACAGGCGATAACTCAATACATACAACGGAATGGTAACCATGGCATCCATGAAAATTGAGGCAAGCCGGGCCGCAAATTCCACTCCGACCGGCAACAAAGCGAACAGGGCAATAATAAACGGATATCCGGGAGGACGCCCGGTTACGGTGAGCGGATACCAGTTGAGCATCTCCTTGGCAACAGCAATATACCCGACAGCATCCTGTTCGTGGATCATCATCGGGTAGTTGTAGGTAGTGAGAAAATGATAGCGCACAAAAAAAGCAACCAGAAAGATCACAAGCAGCGGCAAATACAACTTCCACGTTCCGCTCTTACCGAATTCCGGCAGCAAAATCCTGATCACCTGCACCTCCTCCATCTACCATAACCGTCCGCCAGCAGTGGACTGTCCTATCGTTCCAGCGCCATCTCGATTCGCTCGCACAGCGTCTTCAGCACCTTGATCCGGGCATAATATTTATCATTGGCCTCAACCAGCGTCCAAGGGGCAATATCGGTACTGGTACGGTCTATCATGTCGCAGACCGCCAATTCGTATTCATCCCATTTATCGCGATTGCGCCAATCTTCATCGGTAATCTTGTAGCGCTTAAAGCCTATTTTCTCCCGTTCCTTGAAGCGCCGGAGCTGCTCTTCCTTGGTAATGGAAAGCCAGAATTTTACCACAACCGTGTTGTTCCTGACCATCTGCTCTTCGAAATCATTGATTTCACCATAGGCCCGCATCCAGTCGTTGTGTTCGCAAAACCCTTCGACACGTTCAACCAAAACACGTCCGTACCAGGTGCGGTCAAAGATGGCAAAACGGCTTTTACGGGGAATGTTGCGCCAGAAACGCCACATATAAGGCTGGGCGCGTTCTTCCTCCGTCGGTGCGGCAACCGGGATAACCCGGTACTGCCGGGCATCGAGCGCCTGAATGATGCGGCGTATACTGCCGCCTTTTCCGGCAGCATCGTTCCCTTCGAAAGCCACCACAACCGACAGTTTCTTGAAATTTTTGTGACGGGTCAGGAGATTGAGCGTGCCCTGATATTTTTCCAGTTCACTTTCAAATTCTGCTTTTTTCAGTTTTTTTGACATATCAAGCGTCTGGAGAATCATCAGGTTGTCAATGCTTGGTAAAATCGGGGGAATCGGTTCTTCGTGACGTGGCGCTTCCGGAGCGTCAAGACGCTGACGCATGGCGTTAAGGATCGCCTTGCCGATGGTAAGATAGCGATAGCTCGGATCAGTCCCTTCAACAATTGTCCAAGGGGATTCGGCGGTGCTGGTTGAGCGCAGCATACGCTCGGAGACCTTGCGGAACTTATCATACTGTTTGTAGTGATCCCAGTCGGTGTCGGTAACCCGCCAGCGCGTCTTGGGGTCTTTTTCTAACAGTTTGAGACGTTTTTTCTGTTCGTTCTGAGAAAGATGCAACCAGAATTTGAGAACCAGCGCTCCTTCGTCACAGAGCATCTTCTCAAAACGGCTAATCCGCTCCAACCGTTGATCAAGCTCGGCATTTTTGATCGTTCCATAGACGTTTTCCACCAACGGGGCAGAATACCAGGTGCCAATAAAAACACCAACCTTGCCTCTGGGGGGAAGTACTCGCCAGTAGCGCCACATCTGCGGTCGTTCCAGCTCTTCATCGGTCAGGTCCCGCACCGCATGAGTCTCAATATGGCGCGGATCCATCCATTCATTGAGAAGGTTGACCGTTTCACCTTTGCCGGCACAATCCACACCGGCCACCAGAATAATCACCGGAAACTTTTTCGATTGCGCCAAATCGAGCTGGGCATCCAAAAGCCCTTCACGTAAGCCGGGGATCTCCTTCTTCCACACCTCTTTGCTGATTTTGTGCCCCAACTCTGCGGATTCAAACATGATGACCCCCGGCATTACTTGGAAGTGGATGCATCTGTTTTCAAGACGGGATCTATTTTCCGGCCAGTTCTTTTGATTTTCGGCAGGCCGCCTCAACCGCATTCATGACAACGCCGCGAAAACTTCCGTTTTCAAGCGCGTGCAAACCTGCGATAGTGGTTCCCCCCGGCGATGTAACTTTTTCCTTCAGAAGAGTCGGATGTTCACCGGTTTCGACGATCATCCGTGCCGCACCAAACACCGTCTGGGCTGCCAATTGCGCGGCGACATCACGGGGCAGACCGTTCTTGACTCCGGCATCTGCCAGCGCCTCAATGAAGGTAAATACATACGCCGGCCCGCTGCCGGAAAGCCCGGTAACCGCGTCCATCAGCTTTTCATCCACGGAGACAGCAACCCCGACCATGGCAAATATCTGTCGAGCACAATCCAGGTCGTCCGACGTTGCCTTCCGTCCGCAGCAAACGGCTGTTGCCCCCGCTCCAATCAGAGCCGGCGTATTCGGCATTGCCCGGACAACGCGGCAGCCGGGTAACAGGTTGGCTTCGATCTTCACACTCGGAATGCCGGCCATAATTGAGATAACCAGTTTATCCGTGGAGATAACCGACTCAACGAGATCGAGTACCGCTTCCGCCTGCTGCGGCTTAACCGCAAGTATAACGACTTCGCCCCACTGCGCCGCTTCAGCGGCATCACCGACAACCCGCACATGCGGGAACTGTGCGGTCAGCATATCCCGACGTTTGGGGCTTATTTCTGCGACACAGATCCCAACGCCAACATCCTCACGCAACAGGCCGCGTATAATGGCTTCAGCCATGTTGCCGCCGCCGATAAACGCAATTTTTCGTATATTCAGCATATCCGATCCTCCGTACCCTTTGTCTATCAAAAAATCCAGTTTACTTACACCAGAAAGGTAGCCCACGAATAGCAGGTATACCTGCGTAGAGTCAAGGGTTGCGTAGAGTTACACGAAAACGGAGCTCCAAAACTGGATACCCCGTATAGCGACATGATATGAGACTTTCCGTACTATTTCTTTATGTGTTTTGCGATAATCAGATCTTTAACCTGTTCATAAACAATTGTCGGCAGGATCTTTCTTGATTTTAGTTGCGCTTTATTGGCGTATGGTCGGCCGGCGATAATTTTTCCGCAATACGCATCACCAATTCCTGATATTGCCTTCAGTTCGGCAGATGTAGCGGTATTGATATCAACGATTCTGGCCTTGGCAGCTGTTTTAGCATCCGTTGCTTTACCCTTTGCATCCTGTTTTACCGTTGCAGCTTCAGCTTTTGCATCGACTTTTGCACTGTTTCCCGCAGACTTGGCTGCGCCCTTTCTTTCTATTGCAGAGGCAGGTGCCTCAGCAGCAAAACAGAGACCGGCAGATAAAAGTAGGATGACAGCGATCAAAGCGGATTTAGCACTAATGTTCATCGGAAAACCTCCTCAATTTTTTATTGTGTGGCTGTTCTACAAACAACATAACACGGTGTCAATAAAGCTTTTTATCGCCCCGCCAGCCATCCGGCGAGGTTATCTGCCAGCCTGCGGTTGTTGTCGTCAAGATAGCGATTCTGGAAAATTGCGTCATCTCCAAAGACAATAAAACTGCCGCTGCCAAGCTCCCCTGAGACAACGACCGCAAACGCGCCGACGGCATCTCCTGTTGACAGGACCTTGTCACCATTCAAATCCACCCAGGCTTCAGAGGATGACTGTGCCAGCGCAGTCCCGGCTTTGCCCGGATCAAGCGCCCAGGAACCGTAAACAGAAAATTGCGGCAATCCGGCAAACAGGGGCGAGCCTGACAATCCGGTGAGCCGGAAAGTCGTGTCAATATCGATAACATTATTGCGCTCGTGCAGAACGCCATTGGAATGATATACATCAAGTCTGGCAAGCAATCCGGACAGAGGCGGCCCGATATGGAGCATCGCCGCAAGCCGACCACCCCGCTCAATAAAACGCACAACCGCATCTACCTCTTCAGTTCGCAGCGATGCAAAAGGGCCTGAAATAACCAGGGCCGTCACATTTTTCAAGGCATCACCATCTAATATCTTTGTGGTTGAAGTAACGATGGCACCTTTGCTTCGCATAATTTCAGCAAAACCTGACAGGTGTAACATTCCCATTTCTTCAATTATAAAGCGCTGATTATGCCCCTGATCAAACAGAATTTGCGCACGGCTTCCGCCTGCCATGGCAGTCGCTGTTGAGAAAAGCAGCGTTATAGCGACCATCAGTAGAGCAGTTCTACGATACATAGTAATAATACCTCCTTCAAATACAAGACCTTTTTTATCCTTTATAGCGAGTGACACTCCGGATTACAAGAAATTCTTTTCCTTGCCCTGTCGAATGTGGTAGGTAATAAAGGAAATTTAAACTCAAGTAGCGCCACAACCAATCAAAGCGCCACACCAAAGGAGAAATATCAATGAGCAGTAAAAAACCCGAATTAACCTTCAAGTATGTGTTTAATTACAGCTACAATCCTTCCTACGTTAACGGCGCCCAGGGCGGTTTTTCTCCGCGCGGCGAAATGGTAATCAACTTTTATCTTGAACGTCAGCCATTACCGAATGAAATTACCCATGAAATCACACCCGAAGGTGCAATCGGCCGTGAAACCGAAGTAGATCCCAAAGATCTGGCCAGCAGTATGGTGCGTTTCATTGATACCGGTGTCGTCATGAGCTACGAAAATGCCAAAGTATTCCATGGCTGGATGGGTGAAAAACTTCGGGAAGTCGAAGAGATGTACAAGGCGCGCGCTGAGTTTGAACAGTCTCAAGCAGTCGGTCAGGCATAACAAGAGTGAAGGGTGAAGAAGGGGCGAACCGTGTTCGCCCGTCTTTAGCAACTCAAGGAACAATGAATGAAACACCTTCATATCGCAGCAGCAAGTTTGATAGCGGGACTCGTCCTGAGCACCTTCGCCGCCACTGCGACTGCATTTCCGATTCCGGAACGCTTGGAGTTCGAGCTTTCCTATACCGGCATTACTGCGGGTCGTGCCGTCCAGGAAGTCAAGCTGGTTGACAATGGAATCCATATCGTTTCCACGGCACGTTCCGCGGATTGGTTGCGCTTCATTTTCCCCGTTGATGATCGCATAGAATCATTTTTGACATCAGAAACTCCCGCACAGTTTATCGGCACTCCCCGCCTCTATCAAGAACGGAAGCATGAAGGCAAAACCATCACAAACCGGGAAGCCCGTTTTGATCGCCAAAAACTTGAAGTAACAACCATTGATCACCGCAATAAGAATGAGAAAAAGCATGTCATCACCAAACGGACATACGACACTCTCTCCAGCTTTTTCTACTTTCGAACTGTGCCTCTGCAGGTCGGCACTTCATATTACATTGATATCTTTGACTGCAAAAGATTGTGGAACACCGAAGTAAAAGTGCTGCGCCGCGAAGAACTTACGACCCCGCTGGGGCGGTTTAAAACCATTGTGATTCAGCCACTCTTAAAATCCGAGGGGATTTTTGCCCGGACGGGAGAGATGTTTATCTGGCTGACCGATGATGACCGCCGGATACCGGTACAGATGAAATCAAAGGTAATTGTGGGAAGTATCACAGCCACCTTGACGGGGGGCAGTTACTGGTCGGCTCGACCGGTGAATTGAAAACCCTTCCCTTTCTCGCTTCCGCGTGATAAAAAAGATTTCATGCTAACGTTGTTTTAACCAGACTCGGGAGTGTCCTTATGATTATTTTCAAAGGCGTGCACAAGTGGTTCAAGACGCTGCACGTACTTAACAATATCGACCTGCATGTCACCCCCGGAGAAGTGCTGGTAGTCTGCGGCCCCTCAGGATCCGGCAAATCCACCTTGATCCGTACCATCAATCAATTGGAGCCGATCAACGAAGGGACTCTTATTGTTGACGGCATGGATCTTTCCGATAAAAAAACCGACATCAACAAACTTCGCGCAGAGATAGGCTTTGTTTTTCAGCAGTTCAACCTCTATCCCCACCTTTCCGTTATCAACAACATAACCCTGGCACCGATTAAAATACGTAACATCCCGAAAAAAGAGGCTGAAGAGCAGGCAATGGAGCTGCTTACCCGAGTCGGTCTTGCAGAAAAACGCGATGCCTACCCGTTACAGTTATCCGGCGGTCAGCAGCAACGGGTAGCAATTGCCCGTGGCCTGGCGATGAAGCCCCGCATCATGCTGTTCGACGAACCGACCTCAGCCCTTGACCCCGAGATGATCGGCGAAGTACTTGAAGTCATGAAAGATTTGGCTCGAAGCGGCATGACAATGGTTGTGGTTACCCATGAGATGGGCTTTGCCCGTGAAGTGGCGCACCGGGTTGTCTTCATGGATTATGGCGTTATTCTGGAAGAAGCCCCCCCCGAAGATTTCTTTATGCGTCCGCAACATGAACGGGCACAACAGTTTCTCCGCCAATTATTAACTCCGATGCAGAGTCAGTAACCGTATTCCGGAAACCCGGAAATCTACACCACTCAAAAAACAGGAGGATGCACAATGAAAAAACTCGTAACGTTGTTCATGATCATGGCCCTTGCAACAATTACCGTTAAAGCCGCTCAGGCCGGAGACACCCTGGCCGATGTAAAGAAAAAAGGAGTATTGACGGTCGGATGCAAGGATTCACTCCCGCCATTCGGTTATATTGATGAGACCAGCCGCCGTATCGTCGGCTATGATATCGATTTCGTCAACGCCATCGCCAAAAAACTGGGTGTAAAAGTTGAACTTAAACCGGTCACTTCCGCTAGCCGTATGCCGCAACTGCAGGAAGGACACATCGACATCATTGCCGCTACCATGACAAAAAATGCCGAGCGGGCCAAGGTCATCGATTTCAGTCATGCCTATTTCCTTACCGGACAGAAGTTCATTACGAAAAAAGGGAGCGTAAAAAGTCTGAAAGACCTGGAAGGGAAGCGGATCGGAACTGCTAAAGGTTCAACTTCGGAAAAAAACGTAGCTGCGGCGATTCCTTCTGCAACCGTACTCTCGTTTGATGACTACCCCCAGGCTTTTCTCGCGTTGATGCAGGGCAAGGTTTCTGCGGTAACAACCGATGAAGCAATTTTGGCAGGCATTCTCGCCAAATCCCCCACCAAAGGTCAGTTTGAAATCCCTAACATTCAGATTTCAGACGAGCCATACGGTCTCGGTATGCGTAAAGGGGACACGAATTTTGTCAACTTTGTCAACAAAACCATTCTTGAGATGGAAAAGAATGGCGAAGCAAAAGCCATCTTTGATAAATGGTTCGGACCAACGACACCGTTCCACCTCGAACGCACATTCAAAATCAGTGCAGACAAGTAACAAACCGTGGGGCAAGGGTTAAGAAGATGCAGCAGATCAGCAACGTTCCCAACCCTTGCCCACATTGCCCCTTAGTCCTTTGACACATAACGTTTAAAAGGCTTCCCGTGCTCAACTACACTTTCGACTGGTCAATCATTACCTCCGGACAGTATTTCGACTGGCTGCTTTCCGGGCTGATCACGACGCTCAAGCTGTCGGCCATCTCTATTGTGCTGGCCTTCCTTCTGGGGTTGCTGATTGCGGTAATGCGTATGGCACACAGCAAAACGGTGCGGTGGTTTGCGCTCGCCTACCTTGAATTTTTCCGCAACACCCCGCTGCTGGTGCAGATATTTTTCTGGTATTTCGGCTCCTATAAGATTTTACCTACCTTCATAAATGACTGGCTTAATGAAACAGGCTTCGAATTTGCTGCGGCTGCTATTGCCCTGACCATCTACACGTCTGCCTTTATTGCCGAAGACATTCGATCAGGTGTACTTTCAATCCCGAAAGAGCAGATGGAGGCAGCGCGGAGCGCCGGCTTTTCCTATCTCCGTTCGATGCAGTACATTATCCTGCCCCAGGCGGTACGCATCACTATTCCGCCACTGGTCAACCAGTTTCTCAACGTGGCCAAGAACTCGTCACTGGCCATGACAATCGGCGTCATGGAGATGACGTACCAGGCTCGCCAGGTCGAAAGTTACACGTTCAAAGGTTTTGAGGCGTTTACTGCAGCAACGGTCGTCTACCTGGCGCTCTCGATTATCATTACCGCTCTGGTTAACCTCTATAACGAAAAAGTTCTCAACGTTCACAAGGCGGCCTGATATGGAACATTTTTTTAACATATCGGTCATTACCGACAACTTCACCTATTTCATGATTGGCCGTTTTCCTCACGGTCCACTCGGCGGAGTCGGATTGACGCTTTATCTGGCGGTTGTTTCCTGTATTCTCTCCTTTTTTGGCGGGTTGATACTGGGACTCCTAAGTGTTTCGCGTTTTCCTGCCGTGCGCTACCCCGCTCTTGCCTTTATAAATCTGGTGCGCGGTATGCCGCTCCTGATGGTTATTTTCTGGATGTATTTCCTGCTGCCGGCCCTGTTCGGGAAAATTGCCGAAAACAACACCGTCATCATGGCGCTCTCACTGTTCACTTCTGCCTACATGTCACGCATTATTGTCGCCGGAATCGACGGCATCCCGAAAGGACAAACCGAAGCCGCAACCTCAACCGGTCTAAAATCCTGGCAGGTAATGTATTATATCGTCCTGCCGCAAGCCCTGCGCAACATGATCCCATCATTTGTCAACCAGTTCGTCTCACTGATCAAGGACACCTCTCTGGCCTTTATCGTCGGCGTATCAGAACTGACTCATGTTGCCACCCAGATCAACAACCGTACCATGGCCTTCCCAACCGAAATATTTGCCTTCATTGCCATAGTTTACTTCATCCTCTGCTTTGCCTTCACCAGTCTTTCCCGCTGGCTTGAGCGGCGCCTGTCATGGTCCAAAGCAATTTAATCCTGCATGCCTACTGAAATCCTCCTGCCACTGCTCTTCGGAGCCGCTTTCATCGCCGGCCTGGTTGATTCTATTGCCGGCGGCGGCGGCCTCATCACCGTCCCGGTACTGATGGGCATCGGTCTCCCTCCGCAGGTAGCGCTCGGCACCAACAAACTCCAGGCATCATTCGGCTCCGGCAGCGCCATGCTCCATTTTGTACGTGCCGGCACGGTAAAATTGAGTGACTGCTGGTCCGGCATTCTCTGGACGACGGTCGGGGCGGCACTTGGTGTCGGGGCGGTACAACTGCTCGACGCAACCATCCTCAAACAGCTTATTCCCTGGCTGCTTGCCCTTATTGCCGTTTATACCCTGCTTTCGCCACGCTTAGGGGCTGAGGACTCGCACGCCCGGATGAAATCCGGCCTATTCTATCTGCTGTTCGGACTGACAATCGGCTTTTATGACGGATTTTTCGGCCCCGGGACCGGTTCATTCTGGACGATGGCACTTATGATGCTGCTCGGTTATTCGATGATGCGCGCCACCGCCACCACCAAGGTTATGAACTTTACCAGCAACATAGTGGCACTGGTCTTCTTTTTATCGGTCGGGCAGGTGCGGTTTCTGGAAGGGATAATAATGGGGGTCGGGCAGTTTCTTGGAGCCCGGGTCGGATCTAAGCTGGTCATCACGCGCGGCACCGCCTTTATCAGACCGGTATTCATCACGATGGTGCTGGCGCTGGTCGGACGTTTGATCTATCAGAACTTCAAGTAGTCTTCGAAAAATATTCTCCCAACTCTCCCCGCGAATGCTCATCGTCATGGCAATGAGTGCAGAGATTTTCCCAGTTTGATCCATCGGGCGGATTGTTGTGATGATTGCCGTCTTTGTGGTGAACCGTTAACAGGCTCAGGTTGCCCTGATCAAATTCACGACCACATTTAGCGCAAATTGCGCCATTAATTCTGAGTGATTTTGAGCGATAGTTTTCATTGCTGTCAACTTCACCACGCATCTTTTTTACAAGGGCAGCAGCAGCTGCGGCACTGGGAAGTTTGACTGTTCGTGGGCCTTGAGATCTCATGGGGTACCTCCGTATGCAGTAACAAGTAAATGTTCCGTACCATACATTACCTCAAAATAAAAGAATTCCTCCTTAAACCACCCGTTGCACCATACCGTAAGACCATTTCTACCCCCCCCTTATTGACTTTACCTTGCCCGGTGGTACGCTTCGACTAATAAGCAGAGTTTCACCAATTCTCATTATCAAGACAGTCACTCATCTTCCGGTTTCGGCTCTTCCCTCCCTCCGACAACCGCAACGATGAGAAGCAGAAGGAGGAACACAATGTTAGAGAAAATATCATTCCGGAAGAGTGTCAGGAAGAATGCGTTGGCAATTGGAGTGGTTGTTTTGACAACGTTCGGAGCAGGCTGCGGCTCGTCCGGCAGCAAGACGTCGGCCAGCGGCAATGACGGCGGTAACACCAATACACTTCCGCAAAAGGTGCAGACGGCTTTAAGTAACGCCACCGACCCGGTTAAAACTTTTCCCCTCATCGCAGGCACCGGCAGCATGAAAGCCCTGCGCGCTCTGATGCCGGTCCGGTTTCCGGAATTCGCCGACCTGGCAAGTGGCGCGAGCCAGTCGCGGGATGCCATGCTGAGCAGCTTCACCGGAACTCCGGCATTCGGCGATGATGTAAAACTTGCCATATTCGCCCGGTCCCTGGAACAGATGGGGGACAGAACGAGCCTGCCGGTACTTACCACCTTCCTGCGAAACAACATCGCCGGAGATCTCTGGTTCACCCCCAACTTCATCGCCACCGCCATCAGGTCCCTTTCCAATCAACCGGTCAAGAACGATACTCTCTTTTATACACCGATCGAGATGCAAGAAATAATCTCCCAGGTCTCCGGAGCCACTTCTCTTCTCAAGTTGGTGACCAGCTCTCCGGCACGCCCGTTGAACTGTTACCGGCAGTATATCCTTCTGGATAGGGACGGAAAGGAGATCACCTACGTCGATCCGGCCAGTTCGACGCCGAAGAAGGCGCTTGCCACAGGTATCGAATATGCGAGCCCAACCGTCCCCGATGAAACCAGACAGATGTTCATTGCTGACGTGTCTGCAGGCGGGGGGACCTATGTAACTGATGACCCGGTATATTCGGGAACCCCCTCGAAACAGTTCAACTGCGCCGGATACGCCTTCAGGATTCTCAACGGAAACAGGAAGTGGAACGCCGATCCGGGAAATCTCTATTCGATCCTCGTGGAAAAGACCGGTGCTCTGGTTCAGGTAAGTGACAACCAGGCCCAGCCGGGAGACAAGGTTTTCTACTTCAGCCCGCTAAGCTCCACTCCGTTCCATGTGGCCGAAGTGCGCAGCGTGTCAGGACTCCTGATCAAGAACATCACGATCCGCAATGCCGACGGTCAGTCCGGCCTCTGGGATGCGCCGATCGACGCTCCCTATTTTGCCAATAAAGACCTCCTCGTGCACAAGATCTTCCGCTGGGCAAACGACACAGCCCCAGCCGTGAGAGTAGATCCGGCCACTGACCGCAATCCGGCATACTGCGACTCCTCCTGGGACAGCGCGTCCTTTGTTGCCGATATCAGCATCGGGGGCACCCCCATCTCCTTCATTCCCGCTACAGTAGCTGGTTCAAACCAGGGAACCTACGACGGCGCAATCTCGCTGACCGGCATCCCCGGAATCATGGCGTTGAGCGGTTCTGGAGCCAGTACATCTGCCGTGACGCTGCTTCTGGACAAGCGTCAGATTTTCGCTTCGGGTGTTTATGGTTTTGGCCAGACAAACAAGGTCTTTGAGCAATACATTGGCTCTGCATCCCTGCAATTTTTCGGCCCGCAGAATCTGAACGCCGATGACGGCACTCAGGTGGTTTTCGAGTCGACCGGAGGTTCGGTAACACTCACCACATTTGGCACGGCAAACGGGGATCATATCATCGGGAGTTATCTGGCAACTGTCTCAGGCGCCCGTGACACCGGCCAGACCGACGGGAACGGCAGCCATATCACCGAGACCATAACCGGTACAATCAGCGGTCATTTCGACGTGGAGATCACCCAGTGAGGCGAGTGTAAAAGATACAGTGTAAGCATCTTAGACCAATACTCAATAAGAATCCGGCATTGGCAAACTGGACGCCAATCAGAAAGAACTGGTTGCAGGTACATAAAGCCCCCTTTGACCGAATGCTCATTGCACAGGCACTTTCTGAACCGCTCCATTTACTGACAGCTGATTCGGTTCTTACCTGCTATTCGGCGCTTGTTATTTCCGTTTAGCCGTTTTTGTTAGCAGAAGCTCATAGATAATATCGCCCCCATTGCCCTGGAAGAGAAATTGGGTATTCCGCCGTTTGCGTGACGATATGTTTTTCTCACATATTTTTTCTTGATCTCAGAATTATTTACGTTACCATGCCTTCAAATCACCACTATGATTTAGAAGAAGGAGGGGACAACCATGTCCTTATGGGAAAAATCCGTTGCGGAGTTGCTGGACATTATCGAGTGGAGCGACGATTCGAGCGATACGATGGTGTGGCGGTTTCCGAGATTTGACAATGAAATCAAGTATGGGGCACAACTTATCGTGCGGCAGGCACAGGCCGCCGTATTCGTCGACAGGGGGAAAATTGCCGACGTGTTCACCTCCGGTCAGCATAGCCTGACGACCAAAAATCTTCCAATTCTGACGACCTTTATGGGATGGAAATATGGTTTTCACAGCCCGTTCAAAGCAGAAGTCTATTTTGTCAGCACGCGGAATTTCACCAATCTCAAATGGGGAACGAAGAACCCGGTTATACTCCGCGACCAGGAATTCGGCCCGGTACGCCTTCGATCATTCGGAACGTACGTCGTACGGGTAAACGATCCGGCAACATTTATACAGGAAATAGTCGGCACCGGCGGACATTTCACCCTTGATGACATCAGTGAGCAGCTGCGTAATCTCATAGTGAGCCGGTTTGCCGATACAGTCGCCGAGAGCGGTATACCGCTTCTCGATCTGGCGGCCAACTACACGGAACTATCAGCGCTGTTGACGAAGCAGATCGCACCGGAATTTCTGGAGTACGGGCTTGAAGTCACCAAACTCCTCATCGAAAACATTTCGCTCCCGCTTGAAGTTGAAGCAGCGCTGGACAAGAAGAGCAGCATGGGAATCATCGGAAATCTGGATAATTTTGCCAAGTTTCAGGCCGCCAACGCCATGGAAGCTGCGGCAAAAAATCCTGGCGGCGATGCCTCGGCAGGCGTAGGGATGGGCATGGGTTTTGCGATGGCAAATCAACTGGGAAAAATACTGGCAAACCCGCAGGAACCGATTCCCGGAACGCCGCCACCACTGCCGGGAGAAACCTATTTTATCGCTGACAATGGCACGAAAACCGGCCCGTTTGACCGGCAGAGTATCAGCGCAGAGATCTCTGCGGGAACGGTAACCAGAGAAACCCTCGTATGGAAGCGAGGAATGCCCAACTGGGAAAAGGCCGACTCCTTCGGTGAATTCAAGCCGCTATTTCAGGTAACGCCGCCACCGCTTTAGCATAGTGCTTTTGAAGTAAAAATCCTGAGTAATCGTAGTAATCACGAGGCTAAAACGGTTTAGCTTCAGGATTCCTCTGGATTACTCGGGATTAAACCTTGAAAGACTGTAACCGCAACCAAAAGTAGGTGCCTCCAGGCAATGTACGCAGTCAAAAGTATTACGGGATGTTGTTATTTATTCTCAAGGAGTCTCAATGGCAAACTGTACCAACTGCTCCGCTCCCCTTCCACAGGATTCAATGCAATGCACGTATTGCGGCAGCCGCAATGACGTTGACCTTGCGGGTGTTCACTACTATACGATCCATGAACTTGAATCAGAGCGCATCTGCCCTCGCTGCAACATTGGTCTCAAAACCATCGACCTGAACGTAAACGGCCGCTTTCTTGTCGAACGCTGTGACCAATGCCTGGGTCTCTTCTTCGATTTAAATGAGCTGGAAACTTTACTTGACGCAACTGTTGCCAATGTGTTCACCATCAACAGGGGACAACTGGAGAACATCAGCGCCCTGAAGAAAAGCAACTTCGGTGTTTCGTACATCAAATGTCCCGTCTGCAGCAGCATCATGAACCGGGTCAATTTCGGCGTCAAAAGCGGCGTTATTATTGATCGTTGCCGGGAACATGGTGTCTGGCTCGATGGCGGAGAACTGCGGCATCTTTTTGAATGGATGAAGGCAGGCGGCAAACTGCTGCAGCAGGAACGGGAGGAAGAGCAGAGGAGAATTGAAACACGGGAACTGGAGCGGGAAAAACGGAAACTTCAGACAGAGGCTGCATCGGGTGGTTCATATCCTGATAATCCGAGTTTTGACCTGTTCGGCGGAACGTTACGGAATTCAGACCCGGGTCTCTTTACTATTGTGACTAAAGCATTCAGATTTTTTACGAAATAGCCGGTAATACCAATTTCAAATCAAAGATGAAATCAAGGCGGTGAGGATTGAGGTGCCGAGGCGTACTGATCAGTACGTCGAGGTGCCGAAGACGAGCCAACGATGATGGCGCTTTGATTTGGAATTGGAATAACTGCATCATCCATTCAACAATTTCACCGTCGCCTTCCCATCAGCATAATAATCAATGATATTCAGGCAGCCGTAACTCTGCTCGATATTGAACAATCCCGCTAGTGGTGCGCCAATGGCATTGAGCAGCACGATACGGTTGACTCCGCCATGCGCTACCACCAGCACCTCCTCTCCCGAATGCCGTTCCACAATATCAGAGATGATCGGCATCACCCGTGCCTCCAGATCAAGCAGGTTTTCTCCCTGCGGTACCCGATAGTTAACCAGGTCATCCAGTCGCGCCTGCCAACCGTCCGGCCACTTATCCTGTATCTCCTGCCAGGCAAGCCCTTCCCAGACACCGATATTCAACTCACGCAGTTCACGGTGTGCAGTCGGCTCAATGCCGAGTGCCTCACAGATAATTCCCGCACCGGTCGTACAACGACTCAGGTCGCTCGTATAACAGGCGGAAATATTCTTATCTGCGAGGCGCTCTTTAAGAAGGTGGTATTGCTCAATTCCGAACTCCGTCAGTGCAACATCGGCCTGCCCGTTATAACGAGGCTGATCAAAACCGGCCACCTGGCCGTGGCGAATGAGGTAGATGCGGGTATGGGGTGTCATATTTTTCTCCGGAATGTATTGCCTATATTATCGCAGAAATAACCAGCAATGCCATGATTTCATTCAGTTCACTGATGCAGCCGATGGTGTCGCCGGTCAGACCGCCCAGTTTGCGCTGGAAAAATATCCTTCCAATAAGAGTAAGTACGCATACCGCCGCCAGAGCAACGAGGCCTTTAAGCGCCAGCAGGTAATAGCCGCCAACGGCGACTATGGCAAAAGCCAGCAGTAATGGCACTTTACCGGAGCCTTGAATAAAAGCCGCTCCCAGCCCGTCCTGCCGCGCATGGCGTGCACCGGTTAATGTCAACACCTGACCAAAGCGGGCCAGGGCGGGAAAGAGCAGCAATGCCTGCCATTTAAGTTCCATTGGCACCGCCACCAGCGCCTGCCATTTGAGCAGTAACCCCAGCACCAATCCGACCGCCCCAATCGCCCCAACCTGGGAATCCTTCATAACCGTCAGAATACGCTCCCGGCTGCCACGCGCCGCCAGCCCATCACAGACATCAGCCAGACCATCCAGGTGCAGCGCACCGGTAATCAGAGTTAACAGTGTTATCAGCAGAGCATCGCAGAGAGGACGGGGGAGACTGGGAGCCAGCAGCCAGTTGGCTGCCACCAGCAGCCCGCCGATAGCACATCCAACTAGCGGGAAAAAGACAGTGGAACGCCCCAGATCCTCCTTTTCACAGCGAACAGTGAAGGGAAGAGGGATGATGGTCAAAAACTGAAAAGCGATCAAAAGTAGTCGCATATCTAAATCTTGTCTCCCTTTAAATCACAGGCAAACAGCTTCCCCGCTCCGCGCGACGCACAGAAATCACCGCACATGGTGCAGGTATTCTCGTCTTCCGGAGTGCGGCTGGCACGGACGGCGCGGGCATCCTCCGGATAGAGCGCCAACTGGAACTGTTTCTCCCAATTCAGATCCCGCCGTGCCTTGGACATCTCCTTATCCCGCTGACGCCCCTTTTCCGGATACTTGTTCATATCGCCGATGTACGCCGCAATTTTGGCCGTTTTAACACCGGTGCGCACATCTTCCTCGTTGGGGAGCGCAAGATGCTCCGCCGGGGTGATGTAGCAGATCAGGTCGGCCCCGAAACGACTTGACTGGGCGGCACCGATTGCGGCGGTAATATGGTCGAAGCCGGGAGCGACGTCAGTGGCTATGGGCCCCAGCATGTAATAAGGCGCGCCGCCACTCATCCGTTTCTGCAGCTGAATATTTCCCTCGATCTCGTCCAGCGGCACATGCCCCGGACCTTCCACGAGCATCTGACACCCCATGTCCCGGCCGATTTCTGCCAGTTCACAGTTGAAGATCAGCTCCTGAATCTGAGCCCGGTCGGAAGAATCGTGTATCGCTCCGGCACGCAGGCCGTTACCGAGCGAGAGGACGGTGTCGTATTTTTTCAGGATCGAAACCACCCGGTCAAACTTTTCGTACAGCGGATTTTCGCGGTTATTAGCAATCATCCAGGCCACCATCGACACCCCCCCTTTGGAGACCAGACCACCATAGCGGTACCCCTGTTTGCGCAGTCGCTCAATGGTGCAGAGGTTGATACCGCAGTGGACTGCCATGAACGCCATGCCATCAGCGCACTGTCGCTCTATTATGTCGAAAAGCATCTCCTCGTCCAGTTTGTTCGGGTCACCGTACTTGCGGGCTGCCTCGCAGAACGCCTGGTAGAGCGGAACATTGCCGACCGGCAGGTCAACGGCGGCAATCACCTCACGACGGACGCGGTCGAGATCGCCGCCCACCGAGAGTTCCATCAGCGTATCGGCACCCGCTTCCTGAGCCGCCAACGCTTTCCGTCTCTCGGCATCGTAGTCGACAATGTCCGAAGAGGTGCCGATGGAGGCGTTGACCTTGGTGGAGAGCCCCTTGCCGATCCCGGCAACGCGGGACGGTTTGCGGTTGTGGTTCCAGGGGATAACAATCTTCCCTTCCGCAACCATACTGCGGATGTACTCTGCTTCATATTGCTCAATATTTGCAACTGCCTGCATCTGATGGGTGATGTTGCCCTGACGGGCGAATTCGATCTGAGTCAGCATTTCAAGTTTCTCCTTGATATTTTTGCATAATGGTACATTGCCGCCAACCACGCACCGAGTTGACCAGCCAGACCGTATCAGCAGCCTGCAGGTCGTTCAGCGTCAGAACCGTCTCGCGGACGGCGCCGACCTCGATCAATTCTTCCCGCAGCACCCCCGGCAGCAAGCCGCAATCAAGCGCCGGAGTCAGCAGTTCACCATTCAGGGCCAAAATGATCGTCGTGTAACTACCCTCGGTTAACTCGCCACGTTCATTGCGGAAAAGCACATCGTAACACCCCGGATGGGCTCTCAATTGGTCATCATACAGGTGCCGACGGGTTGTTTTGTGGTACAGGAACGGATCAGCAGAATTGACCCGTTGCAGTGACAGCGCAAATTTTGCGGCATGTGTGGTGTCATTCGAGGCACTGATCGGCTGTGATACAACGGTGATGCTGCCGTCAGAGGCGAGCTGGACGCGCACTTTATGGACTCCCGAAAGTCCGTGTCCAATGTGTTGAAGCTGCTCGCGCACAGCAGCGGCGTCGAAGGGGAAGCCAAAATAGGCCGCAGAACCGGCCAGGCGCTGCAGGTGGCGCTCCAGCAGAAGATACCCCTGATGGTCGAAACGCACTGACTCAATCAGACTGAATTCGCTGCAGTCACGAGTCAAAAAGGCACTCTTGTCAAGACATTCGCTCAGTTCATTCGCCCCACGAGAATCCCAGGTGATGCCGCTGCCGACACCGATCGTGGACTCACCGGTGACCGCATTTACCACGGCAGTGCGAATGGCAACACTGAAGACCGCATCCCGCCCGGGAGAGAGATAACCGATGGCGCCGCAATAGATGCCTCGCGCCCCCCCTTCCAACTCGTTGATAATCTCCATAGTGCGCCGCTTGGGAGCCCCGGTGACCGAACCGCAGGGAAACAGCGCCCGAAAGATGTCTGTCAGCCCGGTCTCTGGCCTGATCCTGGCGGTGACCGTAGAGGTCATCTGATGAACGGTCGGAAAAGTTCCTACTTGAAAGAGCGCCGGCACCTCGACGCTCCCGGTTTCGGCGATCCGGGCAAGATCGTTTCTCACCAGATCGACGATCATCAAGTTTTCAGCCCGGTCCTTGGCGCTGGCGGCCAAAAGGTCCCGTTGCCGCCGGTCGTCATCCGCACGCGGCAGACGCGGAGCGGTACCTTTCATCGGTTTCATGGTCAACAGGCCATCGTCCAGGGAAAAGAACAACTCCGGAGAGGCTGAGAGGATGCGGTGCGTTCCGATGTCGAGCCAGGCACAAAAAGGCGCCTGCTGGTTGCGGCACATTCTGCGGTAAAGCACAAAAGGATCGCCGCTGATGCTGAAGCGCTGCCGGGTCGTAAAATTGACCTGATACGTGTCGCCCCGCGCGATAGCCTCACGGATGTTGTCCAACGCGTTCAGGTACTCCGGTTCACTGATGGCCAGTTCGGGCGTCGAAACCCGGCAGTCATTGGCCGTGATAGAGATTGATTCACCGGTACAGTCAATTCGTTCGGCAAAAACACCGAACCAGACAAGAGGCAGATCAGTCTTTCCGCTGGCAGGCAAATCAGGATTCAGCCCGGAGGCTGCTTCGTAGGCGACGAAACCGGCGGCGTGTCTGCCGCAGGCAACAGCCTGTTCAACCTCTGTCAATGCTGTGGCAACCTGATCAGGAGTTTCCGCCCGTATCACTGCTTCAAGACCGCAGAAGCGGTATGAGCGGGAGTTTGAACCTTTGGTAAAGGATTCCAGCAGCACGTCCGACCGATCCGGAGATGATTGTTGTGGCTTTGCCAATTTTTTTACCCTTGCGCCACTCCAGCCTGTTCAAAGGTCGCCATTTCCTTCAGCACTTTCACTCCCGCCTCGATCAGTGTCATGGCCAATGCGGCACCGGTCCCTTCACCCAAACGGAACCTGAGATCAAGGATCGGCTCAACTCCGATCCGCTCAAGCATGAAATTATGGCCGATTTCAACCGATTCATGGGCGGCAAAGATATAATCACGCACGTTGGGATGAAGCTCCGAGGCGACCAAAGCACCGGCAGTGGAAATAAAGCCGTCGATCACTACCGGTATTGAATTGGCCGCGCACCCCAGCACCAGGCCGGCGATTGCCGCTATTTCCAGCCCCCCGACTTTTGTCAGGACATCAAGAGGATCACGCGGGTCCGGCTTATTGAGTGCCAATCCCTGCTCGATAACACGTATTTTGTTGGTCAGCGCCTCGTCGCCGATGCCGGTGCCCCGATGGGTAACGTCTGCTACCGACTTACCGGAAATTGCCGCAATTATGGCTGACGACGGCGTCGTATTACCGATGCCCATTTCACCGGTTCCTACCAGCCCTATTCCTTCGGCACGGCACTGTTCAGCCAGTTCGATACCGACGGCCAATGCGGCGAGTGTCTCGTCACGAGTCATGGCCGGGCCTTTGGCAAAATTCTTTGTACCACGAGCAACTTTTTTATGGACCAATCCGGCGATGCCTTTGAAGTCATAGTCAACGCCGACATCAACAACCCGAACATCAGCCCCGACATGACGCGCCAGGACGTTTATCCCGGCGCCGCCGGAGAGAAAGTTCAGCACCATTTGCGGGGTTACCTCACGCGGAAACAGTGACACCCCCTCCTCCGTGACGCCATGATCTCCCGCAAAAGTAAATACGACCTTCTTCGACACATCCGGATTCGGATTGCCGCTGATTGCAACAATGCGCCGGGCAAATTCTTCCAGCCGCCCCAGAGACCCCTGCGGCTTGGTCTTGTTGTCCAGCCGCGCCTGCGCCTGCTGCTGCAACTCCTCACTAACCGGTTTAATACGGGAAAGCGTGTCTTTAATAATGTCCATGTAACACTCCTTTATGATGCTATTATTTCAATTTCAGCGGAATCCCGCTGATAACTACATGCACCTCATCCGCCGCCGCAGCCAGGACCTGATTCGCCGTTCCGGCAATATCTCGAAACAGCCGGGCCAGGTGATTATCCGGCACAATCCCCTGACCTACCTCATTGCTGACCAGAACCACCGGGGTGACCATGCCATGCAGCGTACTTTTCAAACGCTGGACATCTTCCTGAATCCGCTCTTCACAATCATCCCCACTCTCTTCATACTTGAACAGCAGATTAGATAGCCACAGCGTCACGCAATCCACCAAAATCGCCTGATACCGGCCATCAGAGCGTGCCAGTGCCTGTGACAGACGAATCGGCTCTTCTATCGTATGCCACTCATTTCCACGTCGCTCCTGATGCCGCCTGACCCGTTCATTCATCTCGTCATCAAGCATCTGTGCCGTTGCCAGATACCCGAGTGGCTCCCCGAAATCCAACGCCAGTTTTTCAGCGAAACTGCTTTTACCGCTCCGCGCACCGCCGGTAATGAAGATTGTTTGTGCCATGCCGACCTCCCAACCCTGATAAACAGGATAAGTGCGTTAACGAAGTTATTTTCTGCCTGAAAAGCGCAGAAAATAACTTCTAACTTACTAAATGTAAAAAGCCTCTGTCCGTGAAATGGGCAGAGGCTCGAAAACCATGAATTCAGATACGCTCAGGCTTCGGCCCCTCGTTCCACGGAGGTCCCAAAACATAAACGGAGTGGCAGGTTTCCTGGCTTCAGGGTCATCTTACTAGCCGCTCCTTCCCGGAAATATCCAGTGGCTCATTGCGGCGTTCATCACCTGATACAGTTGCGGGACAGCGAGGGATTCACACCCTCTTCCCTTTTACCCGTGCCAGCTACGGCACGGCACCAAAACCGTGTGGTGAAACAATTGTGTCGAGGTTTGTAGCAGAGTGTGTGGAGGAAAGTCAAAGAGAAATTTATGCTGCCCCCTATTGAATGCAACGCCCGATATTCTTGCACTTACGCCAGAGGACGGTCATCAGTTATTCCCGATGCTAAACTTTTGTATGAAGAAATCAACATTGAATATTGCATCTGATGTTAGGAAGTGCTAAACAGAGCTCTGCCGTTGCTTTTACTCCGCTCCAATTACTAAATGGAGGGTCTTTTGAGCACACCTACTTTATGTACGAGCATTCAACTGGCCACATTTCTTCTCAATGGAGAAGAATATGGCATTGATGTCATGCGGGTTAGAGAAATAACCAGTATGACGGAAATAACCAAGACAGCAAATTCCCCTCCTTACGTCAAGGGTGTCATCAACCTGCGTGGCTCCATTGTTCCCATCATATCCCTGCGGAACCGCTTCGGGTTTCCCGACATTGACGATGACAGCATGTGTTGTATTGCCGTTATGGACCTGAACAGTGAACTGACCGGATTTATCATCGATGAAATCTCAGACGTCGTTCGCGTCAACAAAAGCGATATCCAACCACCCCCCATAGATACAGCCTTGCAACCGTGGATCGAAGGCATTCTTGATATTAATAAAAAACTGGTAGTCTACTTAAATCTCGAACATCTTGTATAGAAGGGAGTTGTCAATGGAGACAAGCCAGCAAAGGCTAGCCTTACAGGACGCCATGGTATTTCTGGGTGCAATTGCATCCGGCACGGAGCAGGCTATTGGTGAATCGGCCAACAGCATATCCTATCTGGCCGGGGTAAATCTTGGCAAAAAGATGTCCGCTGGAGTGCCTCAGACCAGCGATATCCTGGAGGCTCTTGATTCAACCAGAAAAGTTTTGGAAAAGAACGATTATCTCTGGCTGTTCGAAGCATTCAAAACCCATGATCAGGAAACAGTCGTCCAGGAAGATGATGAGGGCACTCATGTCATGCTTGTCTTTCGGGACTGTATGATCCGCCAGTCACTATTCCGTTTTGGCCATACCCAGAAAGGTTCCCTCTGTAACATGATGTACGGCTTTTTTGCCGGCGCTCTGCAAAATATCATGGGCCAGGAGTCATCACTGGAAATCGTCCACGCCGGCGAGAACGCCTGCTATAAAAAGCTGACAATCAGGAGGGCGTCATGAGCGAAGTCACCATCAACACCGAGTGGCTCAGTGATTGCTCCGGCTGCCATATCGCGATTGTCGATCTGCACGAAAAAATCCTCAATGTTCTGCAGGCGGTGAAAATTCAGCGCTGCCCGGTACTTACCGACATTAAGGATTATCCACACGCGACCGTCGGCTTGGTATCGGGTGCTATCCGTAATGAGCATGACCGCCACGCAGCCATCGAGATGCGCAAATCATGCGATATCGTCATCGCCTGGGGATCGTGTGCTGTTTTTGGCGGCCCGGCAGGAGCAGGCAATATCCACACCCCTGCTGAAATTGGTCGGGCGGTGTATCTTGAGAACAAAACCACCACATCTGCCAATCCCCCCAGCAGTCAGGTTTCACCACTAGAGTCCGTTGTCTCCACTCTTGATTCTGTTATCGATGTTGATCTCTACCTGCCCGGATGCCCCCCGCACCCGGCCTTTGTCTTTGAAGCCCTTTCTGCACTGGTTGAAGGTCGTCAACCGGAGGTTAACCGGCGCTCGGTCTGCGCAAAATGCAAACGGAGCATGGAAAAAACTGATGTAAGCGAGATACGGACAAACTCGGAAGGATTTCCGAATGCCGAGCAATGTTTTTTAAGCCAGGGGTATACCTGCATGGGTTCGGTTACCATTGACCGCTGCCTGGCCCCGTGCCCTGCCAACGGAATCCCCTGTACGGGTTGTGCCGGGGCAACAATGCAGATTCTGACGGAACCGAACAGGGATATCAGGACGGAAATTGCCGATCGCATGTCTCGTTTAACCAAAATCGATCATGATAAAATAGTGGTATCACTGGAACGAGCGGCCAAATCCCATTATTCATACACCATGGCAACGACGATGATCGGCAGTAAGCCGACGTTTCATATCCGGAAATGGATTGATGATGAAAATGAAGATTATGAAGCCGGGAGGACGTCGGCATGAACAAGACCATTAAAATAGATCCGGTCACCAGGATAGAGGGACATGCCAAGGTATTCATCAATCTGGATGACAACGGCAATCTCGAAAACGCCGGGCTTGTCGTTAACGAACTGCGCGGATTTGAAAAGATTCTTATCGGCATGGAAGCTGACCGTATGCCGCATATTACCGCCCGTATCTGCGGCGTCTGTCCGACGGCTCATCATATTGCTGCATCTAATGCGCTTGACTATGCTGCTGGTGTTAAAGCTCCGCCTGCCGCCATGCTGCTGCGTGAACTTATGTATATGGGGCATATCATCCACTCGCACAGTCTTTCCATCTTTGTTTTGCAAGGGCCTGATCTTGTTATGGGGCTAGATGCGGATCCGGCTGTCAGAAATGTTGTCGGCATCGTTCAGGCGAATCCGGAACTTGCCAAAATCGCTCTGCGCCTCCGTACTATAGGGCAAAAGATTAACGAGATGGTTGGCGGTCGTGGGACGCATCCGGTTACTTCCGTTGCCGGAGGCATTACTTTTGTCCTGGACCAGGAGAAGAAAAAAATTATCCAGGAATGGATTACAGAAGCCCGCTCAATGCTTCCTGCGGTAGTACCCGCAGTCAAGGGACTGCTGCTCAATGCTCTGGACAAACATCCCGCGATGCTCAACGACTGGATCGCACCGTCATGGGGCCTGGGTACGGTCATGAATGACCGGGTTTCCTTGATTGAAGGGCAATTGCGGGCGATTGACGAAACCGGCACGACAATGATCGAATTCGGAGTCGAAGATTACGACAAATATCTGGTGGAATCTGTCGTTGACTGGTCATACATGAAGAAAGTGCACATTAATCTTGATGGCATGCACGAATACCGTGTCGGTCCCATGGCGAGAATGAATGCTATGAGAAGTTTTGGCACTGAAATGGCTGATGCAGAATATGGTGAATTTGCCAAACTCGGCGGCAGTCCCTGTCACCTGACCGTGTTCCAGACCTATGCCAAGCTGGTTGAAACCATCTGGGCGATCGAGCGTGCTGATGAAATCCTCAATGATGCGGCAATCTGGGGCGAAACTCGCGTACCGGTAACATTCAAAGGCGGAAGAGGCGTCGGACATGTTGAAGCACCGCGAGGCACACTGATTCATGACTACGAGATAGACGAGAATGGAATCATCCGCGCTGCCAATCTCATTGTGGCTACCCAGCAGAATTATGCCATCATAAACCGATCCATTGAACAGGCGGCGCAATCACATGTCATTGGCAAGAGTGACGACACTGCACTGTTGAATGCCGTGGAATTCAGCATTCGCTGCTATGACCCGTGCCTCTCCTGCGCCACACACGCCGTCGGCAGGATGCCATTGGAAATTGCCATCACCAGAGGCGGCGAACCCGTCAAGACCATTCGGAGGTAAGCGCAATGTCACTTGAAATAGCTATTCACGAACAATCGTGTCGTGGGTGTGAACTGTGTATCGACATCTGTCCTACCAAAGTTTTTGAACTGGATGAGGAAAAGCGGCTCTGCGCAGTCAAACACGCCGATGACTGCATTGCCTGCCTTTCCTGTGCTTATATCTGCCCGTCAAATGCCATTACCCATACGGACTATCATGCGGTAAAAAATTTTTACCGTGATGCCGAATTCTGCCAAAGGATGGGTAAATTCCTATGAACACGACAGACTCCCAATATATCCTCAATCTTACGCAAGAAGATTACCAAAAGGCTACGGTTGAAGTTGCCTTTCTGCTGGATGCCTTTGCCAGTACAATTGACAACATCATGGGTGGCAATACCGCTCCGGTCGGCAGGATTGCCGGGCGTGATACCGCAAGCAAGCTCCCTGTCCACCTGACGGATCCGACACTGGATGATATTATCAAACTGTTGGCTGAACAGATGCATGCCGGGTTTGATTTTACCCTCGACGGCACCGATCTGCTGTTCAAATCGTGCATCATCAGGGATATGTGTGCGGTTCGCAAGATTGAAACCGGAGGGGCGCTCTGCCGTCTGTTCCACTCGTATTTTGATGGCATCATCAACGGACTTCTCTGTCGCCCGGTTAAATCAACCATTAATTCTGTTGGTGACCTGTGTCGACTTCAGACCACTGTACAATAGTCATCTGTATAGGCAATGAGCTGGTTGCTGATGACGCTGTCGGGTTTGAAATTTTCAATAGGCTTGCCGGATGCGAGGCACGACTCGAATATTGCAGTGTAGGGGGGATCGATCTCTTGCCGATGCTTGAAGGTGAAACCGATCTTGTTGTTGTTGATGCCGTTCAACTTGGGGCGCTACCAGGAACTATTCACGTACTACCGTGGGACGCACTGCCACGAGACAGTAGCACCATATCCTCACACGGACTTGGCTTGCGTGAGACAATTGAGATCGGCACGACCCTGTATCCGGGAACTATGCCGGAGTGGATTACCTTGGTTGGCATTGAGGGGCGCTGTTTCAACCGCACCAGAGAATTTATGACCGAAGCGGTTCAGGCCGCTATAGATACAGCAGTTACTATCATTAAAGAACTTGTCGCAAGGGGGCACTAATGAGCGCGTCTGTGTATGAGGTTGTCAAACAGTTATCCGAGTCGATGATTGCAGGGCAGTTGGATTCCAGAGGAGATGCTGCGGAATTGAAAGGAAAAGATGCCGAAACAATCAAGCTGATCAATAATATGATCGACTCGTTGGTCTCACCAATGCGCCTCGCAGGAAATGCTCTTGATGAAATCGCTCATGGCAAGCTTCCCCCGTTTGTAATTGATGATTATCAGGGTGAATTCAACAAGATTAAACAAAATATCAACACGCTGCTTGCTATCCTCTACGGCATGCATGGGGAGACGGAACACCTGATCAATAGTGTCAACCAGGGCAAATTGAAAACTCGCGGCAATGATTGGGATTATGAGGGGATCTGGAAAGATTTGATCGGAGGTATGAACTCTACGCTTGACGCGGTCATTGCTCCTATAAACGAGGCTGGAGCTGTGTTAGACAAGCTGGCACACTATGATCTAAAAGCGCGTATGAACGGCAAATATCGGGGTGATCACGCCGTAATCAGAAAAGCAATGAACGCGACTGCCGGATCGCTACATGAAGCGATCTCCCAGGTATCCGAGACAGTTGGACTTGTCTCTGAGGTTGGCCGGCAGATTACCCGTGTCAGTTCGGTCGTCACGAAAGGGGCAGAAGAGCAGAGTGTCCAGCTGAACGAGACCTCCATGAGCCTTGCATCGCTTTCGGAGAGTGCTTCCCACAGTGCTCAAAGTACTGCCGCTGCGCATGCCGACGCAAAAAATGCAACAGACTCCATACTGAAGGCGAAAGAATCCATGAACCGCATGGTTATCTCCATGGGAGACATTAGTTGCGCAGCAGAAAAAACAACTTTTATTGCACATGAGATTGACGGTATTGCCAAAGAAACCGGGACATTGGCCGGTAGCGCGGTAGAGAAGGCGGTGAGAATGCGTATTTCTGCGGGAGGGTTTGGAGTCGTTGCCCAGGAGATCCGCAAGTTGTCGCGGCAATGCACTGAGACAGCACATGCCATGAAAGCATTTGAAAAGAAAATGGGTGAAGAACAACAGGAGGAGTTTGGTGAGCTTATTGCCAATCTGATGAGTATTGCCCGATTTTCCAACCTTCTCGGAGTCAACGCCGCCATTGAAGCCGCTCATGTTGAGGGGGCGGGCAACGAGTTCAAGGACATGACGGATGAAATTCACAGTTTGGCAGTCAGGTCCGCTGATGCCGCCAACAAGACCAGTGATCTTACCAGAACGTCGGCATCTCTTTCTAAAAGCGGAGTACAACTTTCGGATGAGATTGATAAGCAACTTGAAGGTGCCGTAAAGGGAGCGCATGCGCTCAGTTCATTTGCAGACGATATATCCGCAAATATTCATGAGCAGACCACAGGTCTTGAACAGATAAGTAAAACGGCTGCGCAGATAAGTGAAGTAACAGATAAGAATGCTGAGGGAGCTGCCGAGTCACTTGGTGCTGCGAAAAATCTGGAAAACCAGGTCGGAAAACTGACTAAAATGGTGAATCGATTCAGCTTCTAAGCGCTTTACGTTTACATATGGTCTCAATCTTATAATTATTATAATTACATAATATTACATAATTTTATTTATTTTGAACGGTCCAGTAATTAGCTTGAGTACGCCAAATCAGCCCCACTGGTTCGCGAAACAGCAAAAATGCTCATTATCAATAATGCGGCGGGACCTCCTGATCAGCGTCGCGTGATACGGACGGCGACATGACGAGAAACTGCTCCTTTAATGCCGCAAAATCACGTTGCAACCGCTCCAGAACCAGAGCCTGACGGCAGATAATTTCATTCAGCTCTCCAATAGTCCTCTCCTGCTGCATGTAGCGCATTTCCAGTTCGTTAATTCGCTCTTCCATACGTAGTATGACCTCTCTAAATTTAATTAAAATTGATCCTTGATTCTTATATGTATTGTGGTACACTTCCGCCTGCTCTCATACTGGTTACCATCGCTAACATACTCCTGTTTTTTTTAAAAGGTATTAAATGACGATAAAAACCAAGCTCATACTCAACATGGTTATCGGTGCCGTCGCAATCTGGTCGATAGTTATTACCAGCGTATTCGGCTTGACTTTTATCAAAAACAAACTCTCCTACCTGACCCAGAAAAGTACCCCATACCAAATTCGAACGATAGAATTTCAGAAAGATCTGCAGGGAGTCATTACTGATCTGATAAAAGTTAACGCTGCGCGCACTCCGGAAGAATATAAGCAGTTTAAAGCCGAGGCCGATAAATCACTGGCCACGGTAAAGAGTGCCCAACTGGCACTTGAGGAGATGAGCAGCAGCAAGTTAGGCGCAGCAGAAGAGCTGGCTCTGACTGCAGAGGAACTGTGTGCCGCTGCACTTGCACGGATAACCACCGACAAGGATGCCGCAGATTCAAACAGCAGAATTGCCCTGAAGATGAAAGAGTCCTCGGCCCGCCTTAAAGAACTGGATAAACGGATCCGCATCCTTCAGACCGGGCGTTCCAACTCCTTTGCTGCCGCTATGAAAGATACCGGAAGTTTTTCATCCCGCCTCCGCAGCGTAGAAGAGCTGCGAAACCTGATTAAAGACATTCAGCTGATCTTCGTCACCGTCCAGAATGCCCAGAAGAGCACCGCTGTGCTGATCGCAAAAGGAAAGGTCAACTCAGTGCTTGGGCGCGTAGCCAAGAATAATTACCATAATGAGAACGAAGCGATTGAAAAAGACACCAAGGTTGTGTTCGATAAACTGACGGAGTACATAAAGCTCCAAACGGCGGCACTTGCAGCAAAAGATGAAGAATCAAAAGCAAAAACTGTTGAAGCCGGCAAAGATCTTTCTGAAAAACTGAATGCTCTCTACCTGACTCTTGATCAGGAAGCCACTCTGGCGGGAGAAAAAGTCAACGTTGAAACCCAGAAGCAGGCGAGTATCTACGGGCAGTCCAATGCAGCCAATTCTATTTTGCTCGATAACTCGGAGTTGGTGGCACTCGGCTTGATGATAGAGGGACAGACAAACCGCTTGTTTACACTGGAATCGAGCGCTGAGATCGACACGCTTGATTTGGAAATTCGCACTCTCTTCACCAGAATGACCGACCGCGCAGCCGCTGTTGAAAAGGCATTGATCAAACTCGGTGCAAAAGAAGAGCTTAAAAATCTCAGGGGGGCATCTACTGCATTGGCAGGAGTTCGAACAGACCTGCATGCCTCAAACGGGATTATTACTGCCCTAAAAAAGCACCTGACCGCTATCGATCAAGCGACAAAGGCAGGCGATAAACTGCGGGCGGTGGTACTCAAGCAGGCCGAGAAGGGCAAGGAGAGCGTCAATACGGCAAAGGGAGAGCAGGAAAAAGCGATCGGTTCCGTAAATAAAATGGTCAAGAACAGCATCATTCTGTTGATTGCCATCGGCTCTGTCGCTGCAATCATCGGCATCTTTTTCGGTATATGGAGTTTCAGATCAGTTATCCGTCCTCTAAATTCTCTTGTTGAGGTTGCTGAGAGTGTTGCCGAGGGCAATCTCCACGTTCGCGACATGAAAAAGAGCAATGACGAGTTTGGCTTGATACAGGGCGCCATGGCCAAGATGGTACACAACCTGCGTGATATGGTGGGACGTATCAGTAGCACCACTTCAACCGTTGCCAGCAGCTCCGAAGAGTTGGCCTCTACCGCCAATGAACTGGAACGAAACTCCCAGACTCAAACCAATGGCATTGAGACAACAGTAACCGCCATGACCGAAATGGTACAGACTATTCAGGATGTATCGGGCAACGCTATAAACACTTCTGATTCCGCCGGCCGCATGAAACAGATCGCACTGGAAGGCCAGAAGGCACTCGATGTCACATCAAAGGAGATGTACGCTTTTGCTGACATCGTCCGCCAGTCGGCAGAAAAAACCGAGGCACTCGGGACTAAATCAGAAGCGATCAACGAGATTGTCGAAATGATCAAAGATATTGCCGACCAGACCAACCTGCTGGCGCTTAATGCCTCCATCGAAGCGGCCCGCGCCGGTGAAATGGGGCGAGGTTTTGCCGTTGTCGCCGACAGTGTCCGTCAACTGGCTCACCGTACTATCGAATCATCAGGGGAGATCAGTCGTACTGTCAAAGATATGCACGATGAGGTTGATTCAACGGTCAGCATTATGAACAAACAGCGCAAGGCAATAGAAAGCATCATCCAGCATGTAGATGGTACGCTCAAATCGATGGGTGACATTGTCAACCATGTCGAGCAGGTATTCGGTATGGTGCAGACCATTGCCACCGCAACCGAAGAACAATCCGCAACTGCAGAGGATGTCAACCGCACCATGGTAGGTATTCATGACGTAACCCGCCAGTTGACCCTGTCGGTTGTGGAGATTAAAGGAACTTCTGAAAACTTCGCCAAACTGGCCACTGATCTGCAGCAGATGGTTGGCTGGTTCAGGTTATAAATAAATCTGTTACAAGGAGTCGTACATGTTCAACAAAATCGCTCTCTGTTCGCTGCTATTTTCTCTTTGCACAACACAAGTAATGGCAGAAGTGCTGAAAATCGGAGCGGGAGCAGCCCCTACCGAAAATGTATTAAAACCGGCGAAATTGGCCTTTGAAAAGGCGACTGCCCTGGATTTGTCTATTCTTTCAAGCGGTCCAAAACAGGCGTTTATTGACCTTGAGCGGGGTTCCGTAGATGCTGCCGCAGCAGGGCTTTCCTTCGACGACTGGATGGCACTTTTAAAAAGAGAAGGCATTACCGTTGCCGATCCAACCATTTACCAGCAGGCTATCATCGGTAAAGACAAGGTTATCGTTATTGTGCACAAAGACAATCCGATTCAGAAACTGACCAAAGAACAATTGACCGGCATTTTTTCCGGCAAGAGTACCAACTGGAAAGATGTTGGTGGCAAGGATGCACCTATTCTCGTTGTGTGGGGTGGCTTAACCCAGGGAACCAATTCAATGTTTGTCAAACATATTATGGATGGAACCAAGCCTACCAGTGAAGTTATACCAGCGACAACCGCTGAGGATATCCGTCATAATGTCGCATCAAACCCTGAAGCGATTGGAATCGGTCCGCAGGCGGTTGTAAACCAGACGGTGCGATCGCCAGAGACACCTGAGCTCGCACGGCCCATAACGCTGATAACAAAAGGTGCGCCTTCAGCAAAGGTTAAAAAGCTTCTTGATTTTATTGCAGGGCAAAAGTAGTCAAATCCACGAGCACATTCAGACAGGAGAAACCACCAGATGAAAAAAACAATCGCAGTAGTTGGAATCATGGCCGCAATCGTTACGACTTCAAGCATGGCACTCGCTGAAAGTATCACCCTGATCGGTGGTTCCACTTCGATCTCCACCGTCATTAATCCGGTAAAAGCTGCTTTTGAAAAGAAAACCGGCATCACCCTCAACGCTACCGCAGCCGGTTCAAAAATTGCCCTGCAAAAACTTGATGCAGGCGATGCTGAAGTGGCCACAGCCGGACACACATTTGAAGAGCTGATCAGCAACATCAAGAAAGACAAAATTGCCCTTAAAAACCCAATAGAAAGTTTGAAAGTCATCAAACTGGCAGAACCGGCAAATTACGCGGTGATAGTCAACCCCGCCAACCCGGTATCAAAGTTGTCAAAAGAGCAGTTAGAAGGGATCTTCACCGGCAAAGTAACCAACTGGAAAGATGCCGGCGGCAAAGACGCAGCAATTTTGTGTGTCGTCAGCAATTTGAGCCCAGGCAGCAATGAGGTGTTCGCTAAAACGTTCCTGGGTGGCAAGAAAATCGCCATTGATACCCTGGATGCCTCCAATGCCGCTGACCTGCGCCAGAACATTGCCACCAACCCTGACTCGATTGGCTTTCTTCCCTCAGCAATGATTGATGCTTCGGTTAAATCTGTTGAATCCCTGCCGATGAAATCCAGTCCGATTATCATGCTGACAGTTGGTAAACCCTCTGAAAAAGTCCAGAAGCTCGCTGATTTCATTCTTGGCGAAGGCAAAGCTTTTATCAAATAGTGATCAAGGTTGCAATACCCAACTTCATTGAGAAAAGGCCAGGGAAACCCGGCCTTTTTTAATTCCCGTTCTTACCGAAATATAGATGAATATTTTGTGAATTTTCCCGGGCAGCAGCGGGCCTACTCGAAAGAAATTATTGACTTTAAGTGTTAGAATCTGCATATATATCTAATTTCATCTTGGTTTGCTGGTGTTGCGTCTCTAATAATCAAGCGATTACAAAGCATGACTCAGTTCATCCGCATCTTGAACCGCAGTTCAAAGAATTCTTTCCTTGCTATAATGTCATTCTATTTCAAACATCAAATAAAGGAGAGTAAATGAACCGTGAGAGAATTATTTCCGTTATTGGACTCGGATATGTCGGCCTGCCGGTAGCAGTTGCCTTTGGCAAGGTGCGCAGAACTGTCGGCTTTGACATCAACGCCCTGAGAATTTCAGAACTGCAGGCCGGGCATGACAGAACCGGTGAGGTTACAACTGCAGACCTGCAATCAGCGGACATCCTCTTCACCGAAAAGCTGGAAGAACTTGCACTGGCTGATTTTCATATTGTAGCGGTGCCGACTCCGGTTGATGAGGCACACCAGCCGGATCTTTCCCTGATGTACCGGGCGTCTGAAACCATCGGTAAGGCGCTGAAAAAGGGTGACATTGTTGTCTATGAATCCACTGTGTACCCGGGAGTAACGGAAGACGAATGCGTGCCGGCACTGGAACGGGCATCCGGGTTGGTCTGCGGTCGGGATTTCACGGTGGGCTACAGTCCCGAGAGGATCAATCCGGGAGATAAGGAACACACCTTTACAAAAATAAAAAAGGTTGTTTCCGGGCAGGATGCAGAGACGCTGGAAACCGTTGCTATGGTATATGAATCCGTAGTGACTGCCGGTGTCCATCGGGCCTCTTCCATCAAGGTGGCAGAAGCGGCCAAGGTTATTGAAAATACACAACGGGACCTGAACATTGCCCTGATGAACGAACTGGCATTGATCTTCGACCGTATGGGTATTGATACCAACGATGTTCTGGAGGCGGCCGGCACCAAATGGAACTTCCTCAAATTCAAGCCGGGTCTGGTCGGCGGGCACTGTATCGGCGTAGATCCATACTACCTTACGCACAAAGCGGAAAAAATCGGCTACATCCCTCAGGTGATACTGGCCGGACGTCGTATCAACGATGGCATGGGGAAATTTGTCGCCCAGCGAGCAATAAAAGAGATGATTCACGCCGGCCACGGTATACTGGGCAGCACGGTGACCGTTCTTGGCTTAACCTTCAAGGAAAACTGTCCGGACCTGCGAAACTCAAAGGTTATCGATATCATCAATGAGCTCAGAGAGTATGGTATTACTGTTCAGGTGTGTGATCCACTGGCCGATTCTGTCGAAGCGGTTCATGAATATGGAGTTCAGCTGACCCCGATAGCGGAACTGAAACCTGCAGCAGCGGTTGTTGCAGCGGTCGCCCACCACCAGTTCCTCCAGTGGTCGTCCGAGGACATCAGGCGCTTCATGGGGGATAACCCGGTTCTTATCGACGTCAAGGGGATGTATGATCAACAGGCTATGATCACTGCAGGAATAAGGGTTTGGAGACTATAGTTATGAACCGTTACGAATCAGTGTGCCGTCAATTACAATCAAACCCCAAAATATGGTTGATCACCGGAGTTGCCGGTTTTATCGGCTCCAATCTATTGGAGTATCTTCTGAGACTGGACCAAACAATCGTCGGGCTTGATAATTTTTCCACCGGCAAGCGCAGCAACCTTGACGAAGTGCGCAACCTGATCTCTGAAGAGCAGTGGAAACGCTTTCGCTTTGTCGAAGGTGATATCTGTGAACTTGCCACCTGCCGCGATGTCTGTGCCGGTGTAGACTACATTCTGCACGAGGCAGCGCTCGGCTCTGTCCCCCGCTCCATTGCAGACCCCATATTGAGCAATGAGAGCAATGTCAGCGGTTTTCTCCACATGCTTGTTGCGGCGCGGGATGCGAAGATAACAAGGTTCGTGTATGCGGCAAGCAGCTCAACGTATGGTGATCATCCGGGACTGCCAAAACATGAGGACACGATCGGAAAACCGCTTTCACCCTATGCAGTCACCAAATACGTGAATGAGCTCTATGCAGACGTTTTTGCCAGAACATACGGAATAGAAACAATCGGGCTTCGCTATTTCAATGTATTCGGCCCGCGCCAGGATCCGGAAGGGGCCTATGCAGCCGTCATCCCCTGCTGGATCAGGGCGCTGATCAAAGGGGAAACCGTCAATATCAATGGCTCAGGCGAAACCAGCCGGGACTTCTGTTTTGTGCAGAACGTAATTCAAATGAATCTTCTTGCCGCAACGACAACTGAGCCAACAGCGGTAAACCAGATCTACAATACCGCCGTGAACGCCCGTACATCGCTGAACGAGCTTTTTGCTATGCTCCGTGACCGACTGATTCAGCATTACCCCCGCCTTGAAGGATGTGAACCGATATATCGCGACTTCCGGAAAGGGGATGTGCTCCATTCTCAGGCTGATATCAGCAAAGCTGCCGCCCTGTTGGGATATATTCCAAGCCACACGATTGACACCGGTCTTGATGCCGCCCTTTCGTGGTATGTGAAAAACCTGTGATCCCCTGACCGTATGAATAGTACCATCCTCCCCATAGCGGCTTTTTTCGTATTGCTATCCGCCGCAGGATATACACTCTATCAGGAACGGTCCCGTTCCAGCCTGTTTCTTTGCGCAGCCCTGACGGTTACCGCCCTGCTTGAACTGTTTGATCTGTTATCACTTACCGTGCCTGCAGACGCTTTCTTCTGGAAAGCTTGTGCGCTGCATGCCGAAACGCTTCTTCCCCCGCTCTGGATACTCTGCAGCCTCACCTTTGCCCGACAGCCGGGCCCCTGGAAGATCCGATTACCGTTCAAAACGGTCGTTGCATCCACGTTCCTGTTTTCAGTTTTGCCCTTTATACTCCACCTGAGCGATTTTTTTTATGCCCCCGACTTTCCCGACGAACGGATTCTCTTCCTCGGCACCGCCGGGCTCTATTTCTATATTGCTATTATGGCAAGCCTGGTAATAGCCCTTGTAAATTTTGAAGTAACCCTTGCCAACGCTTCTCCGGAAGACCGTTGGAAAATCACGTTTGAAATTATCGGACTCGGCACTATTCTGACGGTGCTGGTTTTTTACTACAGTCAGGCATTATTGTACCGATCTTTGAACCTGAATTACCTGCAGTTACGCTCTTTCCTTTATCTGGTTGCTACAGCACTGATGGCCTATCCGCTCATGTTCCGGCGCGGCAAGGTGCGCATTCAGGTTTCCCGACAGGTCGCCTTCAAATCCGCAGTTCTTTTTGCCGTGGGCGTTTATTTGGTGTTGATCGGCCTATTGGCTGAAGGCATGCAGCACTTTGGCGGTTTTTTCCCCCGCATTGTAACCATCTCCATGTCCTTTCTGCTCGGAATTGCCCTGCTGCTTCTGATACTCTCAGAACGGGTCCGGAACGAAGTAAAAGTGATGCTGCATAAAAACTTTTACCAGAATAAGCACGATTACCGAACTCAGTGGCTACGATTCACTGAATTGCTTGCAACTGCCAAAACTTTGGACGAACTCCAGCAAAGAATTTTGTCAGCATATTGCGAAATATTTGGAACCGGAGGTGCAGCCCTTTTCCTCTACGAGGAAATTTATGGGGGATATTGCATGACGGCCGGTTATTCGATGGAGAGAATTTCAGATGTATTAACTCCTGACAACTCTCTGATAAAGCTTATGAAAGAACGCTCGTGGGTTATTAACATCCGTGATGACTCTTATGAGATCCTGGAGGAAAACGGTTATTTTTTCGGTGAAAACAGTATATTTATTGTGATACCACTGTTTAACGGTGAGAGCTTGGAAGGTTTTATTGCTCTTGGTAAAAATATTAATACCAATGAATCCTTTATATATGAAGACTACGATTTGATGAAAACGATCGCCCGTCAGGCTTCTTTGGCAATTATGCATCAACGGCTGTCCGGGCAGATTTCTCATGCCCGAGAAATTGAAGCAATCGGCAACGTTGCTACGTTTGTTGCGCATGATCTGAAAAATCTGGTCTCAAGTCTATCACTGATAGTGGAAAATGCCGGAAAACACATACATAATCCGGATTTCCAACATGACATGCTCACCTCTCTGGGAAGTACTGTCGGCAAGATGCACACACTGATCAGCAGACTGAAAAATCTTGGTGAGCAGGAACATATCAATCTGCAGCAGGTAAATCTTCTCGAATTAGCTGAAAAAACTGCGAGACTGGTCATAGGCAACAGTATTTCGGTATCAGGAACTGCTACGATTATTCAAATCGATGAGAATGAAATCCAGAAAGTGCTTTTAAATCTCATCATGAACGGTATTGAAGCCTCAGGCTCTGATCAGCCAATTGCAATAGAGGTCGGAATATCCGGTTCACCTTTCATCAAGGTAATTGATTACGGTTGCGGAATGTCTGACAGTTTTTTACGTACAGAGCTGTTCGAACCGTTTAAGACAACAAAAAAAATGGGTCTTGGGATCGGATTGTACCAGTGCCGCCAGATTATTGGAGCACACGGCGGTAGAATAGAAGTGCTCAGCGCAGAAGGCTCCGGTTCAGTCTTTACGATATGGTTTGCCGCAACTGAGAAGTTCGAGTAAGGAGTTTACCCGTGGAAAAACTATTGATTATCGATGATAATGTTGACATTCGCCAGCAACTTAAGTGGGGGCTGGGTGAAGAGTATTCGATTTTGTTAGCCGGCAACGTCAATGAGGGGCTTGGCCTGTTCAAAAAGAATCAGCCGAAGGTCGTAATCCTTGACCTGGGACTTCCTCCGCACGTAAACACTTCTATTGAAGGTTTTCGTGGTCTGGCAGAATTGCTTGTGCTGGATCCATACGTCAAGGTGATCATGCTGACCGGTAACAGCGAACGTGAAAATGCCTTGAAAGCTATGCAGGTTGGAGCCTACGACTTTTATCCGAAGCCACCGGTTCTGGGCGAACTGAAAGTCATCATAAGTCGGGCGTTCCATCTGGCCAACCTCGAAGAACAGAATCGCTCATTACAGCGTGCCGTTGAGCAGAAGGCCAAAGATTCCGGCGGGATGATCGGTCATTGCCCCGAGATGCTGTCCATATTTTCAACCATAAAAAAAGTTGCAACATCCGATGTGTCGATATTTATTACCGGTGAAAATGGTACCGGAAAAGAGCTTGTTGCCCAAGCGATCCATGAAGCCAGTCTGCGCCAAAAATGTCCCTTCGTCCCGATCAACTGCGGTGCTATCCCTGAAAATCTTCTTGAGTCAGAACTATTCGGTCATGAGAAGGGATCGTTCACCGGAGCCCATGCGACGGTACAGGGAAAGGTTGAGTACGCACAAAAGGGCACTCTTTTTCTCGATGAAATCGGCGAAATGCCGGTCAACCTCCAGGTAAAACTGCTTCGTTTTCTTCAGGAAGGGGTTATCCAACGAGTAGGTGGCAGACAGGATATACCAATCGACACCCGCACGGTATGTGCCACCAATGTTGATATTGCCCGGGCGATAAAAGAGGGGAAATTCAGAGAGGATCTGTATTATAGGATAAGCGTGATCACAATAAACCTGCCGCCACTTCGTGACCGTGGTGACGACATCCTGATACTGGCCAATTATTTTCTGCGGATGTTTAATGAAGAGCACCACAAGAGAGTGCGTCGTTTCAGTGCTGCATCGGTAAATTTCCTCAAAAACTATGAATGGCCGGGTAATGTCCGAGAGCTCAGGAACCGGGTGCAGCGAGCTATCATCATGAGTGACTCAGCAGCTCTGGAACCATCTGACCTTGGTTACGAAATGGATCGGCAGGAACTGACTGACAACATCCAGTCGGCCACCAATCTACGAGGGGCACGAGACAAGGTTGAACGGGAAATGATAGCGACCGTAATAGACCAACAAAAGGGGAGTATTGTCAAAGCAGCCGAAATGTTAGGGGTGAGCAGGCCAACTCTCTATGACCTTATGAAAAAGCATAATATGACTCCGTTGCAGGCTACCGACAAATAACCGGAAAAAACGTCATAGTAGGAAGCGTTACGAGGGAGGGGAGCATTGTATGCGCCCGCAGCTTGTAAAGTATCTCGACACACAAGAAAAGGGCGTTGCAATCGCAGCGCCCTTTTCTTGTGTAACTTTATGCACGATCAGATTATTAGGACTCTCTGTTCATCCGGCGTTTACCGTACACTGCCAGTCCAAGCATACCGAAACCGAGAAGCATCATGGTGCCGGGTTCGGGGACGGGAGCGGGACCTGGAGTATCACAATATTTGTATTCAATATACAGAGTGGAAGAATCAAGGAAAAAATCTCCCTTTTCGGCTTCAAGATTAAAATCAAGATGAGTAGAATTTTTGCTTACATGCAAGTGAAAATCTTTTGAGCCGAGCACACTATTACCAATAAAGTTTAACGTAAACTCATCATCCGTCAAACCAAAATTATTTTCATCAAACTCAGCTTTTTCTTTGCAGTCATTGTTATTGTCATCGTGGTAGTTCAATGTCAACAGCGCTTTCGTGATAGAAAAAGCCTCGGGGTCGAAAACAAAATTGTGTGTCCAAGCTATAGATTCTTGATTGGCAATTCCATCGTGATTCAAATAATAACCACCACTACCCCCAACGCCATTAGTACCAAATGTAATAATGCTCGTAAGTGGAGTGGCATTTGTCAACTCTGATCCATCAGGACACCCCTGCGGTGATCCACATGCGTAGGCAACTGATCCAATGTTCATTGCAGCATACAACACACACCACACCATGAACACTATCATATTTTTCATGTTATTCTCCTCAAAACTGTTATTCTATTTATATTATATAATGTATTGTAAATAATTTACGCACAGACTGTCTCGGAGCAAAGTTTGTGCCAATCTCGTATATATCTAAAATATAAGTAAATATATTATTATCTCTACTATGCCTAAAAAGCGTGTAAAGATTACCGACAGCTATGAAATATCTTTATATAGGTGCTCCAGATATGAACTAATTGACTTTATCCACAACGCTATACTGATCGCTGAATTCAGCCGGCGAGTCACAGTTCATGTCCATGCGCATCCCCTCTCCTCATACCATTTAAAGTTGCTGTTCTTTTTGCTGGCCATACTGTCGAGATATTTAACACAGCCTCTAAAACAATTCAGTCGGCCATAATATCCTCATTAAGTATGGGGTGTTATGCAAAAGGCACGTTATTTGCATTTCAGACCTTAAGATTGAATATGTTTGCGGGAGTACTCGGAATGAACAACAGAAATTTCACGAGGGTTAATTATTCCGTTGGGGCTTCTGTCAGGTATGGCAATGAGGTAGTTTTGTGCAATACGGACAATTTGAGTCTTCACGGAATGTTCCTGAAGACTGATCATGATATTCCACTTAATATCCCCGTAAATGTTACCGTCTACCATTCAAACCAGGTGTCTCTGAAAGTTAATGCAAAAGTGGTTCGGAGGGAAGCGAATGGAGTCGGATTGCAGATAAACAACCTGAATGTTAATTCATTTGTTCAATTGCGGAATATCGTCACCGAAAACTGTAGCGATAAGGGAGCGGTAATGCAGGAAACCTTTAAAATGCTTAAGTGTATTTACTGATCACGCACCACTGCTTTTGAATTAAAGTAATGGGGAGTATGCTCTACGCGTACCCCCCATTGTTATTTTGTTTATAAAAATGACTCTCACCAGAACTGCCACTTCCCCGTAGAAACAACATAGATGGCAAGCGCCAGATTAGTCACCGCGTGAGACAGCACGCACTGAGCAATACTGCGGGTTCGATAGAGAACCACATTAAAGAAGATCCCCGCCATGATGCCGGCATAGATAAAGTTATGCTCCAGACCAAAAAATACAACTGTAAGCAGGAACGATGCCCAGGTAAATGTCCCAATACCGACAGTGACGAAATTCTTGTCAATAATGTAGCGAATAAGAAATGATCGCCAGAACAGCTCTTCCATCAGCGGGACGACCAGCACCGCACCGGCAATCCTGAAAAGCGTCATACTGATCTGGGTGCCCTGCCCCGGCAGCAGTGCCGGATTAAATCCCTGCGGTACGCCTGTAGCTCCGAGCGTCCATTCCATCTTGATCCAGAGCACGAATACCAGCAACCCGATGCCGCACGACAAAAGAGTGGCCGGAATGTTCGTGAGATCCTTGAGCTTCAGCTCGTCATAACGACCCTTGAACACAAAGAGCAGACAGCCGACTGTCAGGGCTTTAACCGGGTAGAGATAGTAGAGAGTTGTTGCTTCGAGCGAGAAGAGTCCCTGTACGGCAAGAAAACGGATAAATTCATCTATTCCGATAAAACCCATAAAGACCGCAAAGGGAAAATAACGGTAAAATGCAGAACCAACACCGGTGCGTTCAGTCATAGAAACGGGTCCTAATATCATGTAAAGTAATCCGACAGGTAAACATTTACGTTGTTATGCAGGCACAAACTGAATAAATATCTTTATTGAATTTGTACTCCTGAGCAGTTAAATACTCTCAAGATGGTTGCTGAAAACTGTGTCGACACACTGCCAACCGGTATATTCGCGTAATTAATTCTTGCAATTTCTCCAGAACTAAATGCATCAGTACCAAATATTGTGACATCTGCATCTGAAACTCTAATGTTTAAAACATTAAATGAAGTTCCAGCTGGAGTTGCTACGCCATTTACAAAAGTAGTCCCACTTGGATAGGTTACCTGAAAATCAATGCCACATATTATGGGATCAGAAATCCCTGAAATTGAAATTGCACTAACTGCAGTTGATGTCGTTATAACGGTGCTTATCGATGAAGATATAAGCATATTAACGGTAGCTGACCGGCTTTCTGATACGTTACCGGCAGCATCTTTGGCCCAGGCGTAGGCTGTTTTGGTGCCGAAAGAGGAAAAGGTGAAACTGGTCGATGCTGATGCTGACCAACCAATTGCTGACGCGGCAGGTGCTGTTGAGCTTTCAGTGATCAGATAACCGATAACACCTATGTTATCACTGGCAGAGAGTCCAGTTACCGCTACCGTTAAGGATGTTGACGTAGGAGGCATGGTGAAGTTACTAATGGTCGGTGCAATTGTGTCAACCAAAGTTATGCTGGTTGTGTACTGACGGCTCGTAGATACGTTGCCGGCAGCATCTTTGGCCCAGGCGTAGGCGTTTTTGGTGCCGTCTGAGGCAAAGGTGAAACTGGCGGGCGCCGAGGCGGACCAACCACTGGCTGAAGCGGCAGGGGCTGTGGCGCTTTCAGTAACCATGTAGCCGGTGACGCCGACATTGTCGGTGGCAGTCAAACTGGAAATAGGTACGGTCAAAGACGCTGATGTAGAAGACAGAGAAAAAGAGCTGAGTGTCGGCGCAGTAGTGTCAGCCAAGATTATATTTGTTGCGGCAGAAAGCGCACTAGAAACATTGCCGGCAGCATCCTTGGCCCAGGCGTAGGCGGTTTTGGTACCGGCTGAAGTGAATGAGAAACTGGCGGGCGCCGAGGCGGACCAACCACTGGCTGAAGCGGCAGGGGCTGTGGCGCTTTCAGTAACCATGTAGCCGGTGACGCCGACATTGTCGGTGGCAGTCAAACTGGAAATAGGTACGGTC
>JAQTZV010000019.1:113265-114394 GCA_028687585.1 Desulfuromonadaceae bacterium
AAAGACGCTGATGTAGAAGACAGAGAAAAAGAGCTGAGTGTCGGCGCAGTAGTGTCAGTCAAGATAATATTTGTTGCGGCAGAAAGCGCACTAGAAACATTGCCGGCAGCATCCTTGGCCCAGGCGTAGGCGGTTTTGGTACCGGCTGAAGTGAATGAGAAACTGGCGGGTGCCGAGGCGGACCAACCACTTGCTGAAGCGGCAGGGGCTGTGGCACCTTCAGTGATCATGAAGCCGGTGACGCCGACATTGTCGGTGGCAGTCAAACTGGAAATAGGTACGGTCAAAGACGCTGATGTAGAAGACAGAGAAAAAGAGCTGAGTGTCGGCGCAGTAGTGTCAGCGGGTGGTAACACAACTGTGCCACCCCCTCCCCCACCACCGCACCCGGCAATAATTTGAACAACCATAAGCAGCGACACTGCATACCATTTATAATATTTCATAAACCCTCCATAAATCCAATATGCGAAGATAGGTGATGTTTTATAACATCACCTATCTTGTACTGCAAGTATACCAGATTTCAGAAAATTACAAGATACGCTTTCCAACAACTTTCGAGAGAATGACAATAGCATCACCAGTGTCAATCTTGCCGTCAGGAGCGGACTTGCCGGCAACTACAGGGGCCACATCCAATCGAGACATCTGTTGAGCGTTTGCCTTTACTTTTCCCGACCCGATTTGAAGCGCAAGAAGCGCATCGACTATTGTAGGAGCGGTTGTATCAGCCAGGGTGATGGTGGTTGTGGCAGCACGGCTGGCGGAGACGTTGCCGGCGGCATCTTTGGCCCAGGCGTAGGCGGTTTTGGTGCCGGCTGAGGCAAAGGTGAAGCTGGCGGGCGCTGAGGCGGACCAGCCACTGGCTGAGGCAGCAGGAGCAGTGGCGCTTTCGGTGATCAGGTAGCCGGTAACGCCGATGCTATCGCTGGCAGTGAGGCCGGAGACCGGTACGGTCAGCGATGCGGCGGTGACGGGGAGGCTAAAGCTGCCAAGCAGAGGAGCGGTTGTATCAGCCAGGGTGATGGTGGTTGTGGCAGCACGGCTGGCGGAGACGTTGCCGGCGGCATCTTTGGCCCAGGCGTAGGCGGTTTTGGTGCCGGCTGAGGCAAAGGTGAAGCTGGCG
>JAQTZV010000046.1 GCA_028687585.1 Desulfuromonadaceae bacterium
GAAGCAGCCAGAGAACTGAGAAAACAAAAACGACAACAAGCATGTCCTGAAATCAGGCATTCAGGGGAAGCTGACTTACCCTTAGATCAAGCGGCCTGAAAGTCCAATTCCGACTGAGGCGGAACAGAGGGACGGGCGGAACAGAGGGACGGGCGGAACAGAGGGACGTAGCTGCTTTATTGCTTTATGATTCTTTTTCTGATATCAACCTACCCATGCCAAGACAAGCCCGATAAGACATTCCCGGTTTATTGCAACACGTCATTGTTCGAGGGATTGAACGCTCCCCAATTTTTCTGGACGATTATGACAGAGAACGTTTCCTGAGCCGTCTTGGCAGCCTTCTCGTTGAAACCGGCACCGACTGCTTTGCGTGGGCTTTAATTCCAAATCACGTTCATCTTTTGTTACGCTGCAATCGCTTTGATCTTTCGCGTTTCATGCGAAGACTGCTGACCTGCTATGCCGTTACTTTCAACCGGCGTCATGCACGTTCCGGGCATCTATTCCAAAATCGTTACAAGTCAATTGTCTGCGAAGAGGAACCGTACTTGCTCGAATTGATCCGTTACATCCATCTCAACCCATTGCGGGCAGGTCTCGTCAACGATCTCGAAAATCTGGATTGTTATCCTTGGTGCGGCCATGCGGTGTTGCTTGACAGGAAGGTTTTTGCCGGACAAATGATTGATGAGATTCTGGCGTTATTTGGCGGGAGCAAGAAAAAGGCCCGACAAGCCTACCGGCAATTTCTTTCCGATGGCATTGCTATGGGGAAACGGCCTGAACTGCTAGGTGGCGGTTTGCGTCGAAGTCAGCAGCTCGAAAGGAATATTGCCGTCATTGGTGATTACGATGAGCGCGTACTTGGCGGAGGTAATTTTGTGGCGTCACTCCGCGAGGAACCTCGACTTTGTGACAAGTTGCCCCGTATATTTGATCTGATTGCACTGCAAGCGAGTATCAGCGAATATTTCAAACTACCGGCAGAGGCTATTCTACGGCGCGGTCGTCGGAATCAGTATTCCGAAGTTCGTGAACTATTCTGTTATCTGGCTGTCAGAGAACTGAGTTATTCCGGTGCAAAAGTCGGTGCAATGATTGGCATGGGAACATCTTCGGTAAGCCGTGCAATAAGGCGTGGTGAGGAGTTGATTTCATCGCGGCCCGAGCTTAAGGAGTGGTGGAACATGCAATTAAAGCAATAAAGCAGCTACGTCCCTCTTAGGCCCTCGTCCCTCTTAGGCCCTCTTAGGCCCAGGCGGCGCAGTCAGTGAGCTTATTGAGCGGTATGTGCCGGCAGGCTATACCTTTGGAGAGATGCATGGCGGTTTTGTGGATGCCGCTACCAAAGCCGGATTACCAGACTGGCTGGTAAATATTCCTTCGATGTATCCTATGTACATAACAGCAGAAATATTAGAATTGTTGAGAACTTTGAGGATTATCGATCAACCGAAACCAACGAGGCAGCCATGCAAATGAATAAGCTCCATTATGGGATAGTACGCTCCACCATCATGTTCATGCTATTGACTGTGACTGGCACCATCTTCTACGGCATCAGTTACGCAAGCGAACAGCCACAGCCTGGGAATCGATACATGGTCACCAAGCCAGTGTATTTGATGGCTGTATATGACAGCCTTAACAATAGGCAAGTCAGTAGAGAAACAGCGCGAGCATATTTGCATTCAATACGGTACTACGAAAAGGCTTCGGTTGCATTTCAATGTGAAGTGCCGGCAGGCACGATCATGACCATCATTGGCCCGGCACCAAAAGCTTGGTATCTCTTCTTTTCAGCCAATCAGCACTTTGTCCGATTAGACCCCGATCTGTCACGTGGGCTTGATGTTATTCTTCAACTTGATCGGGGGGTTGAAGGAAGTCTAGATGGGTTGAATCCGGAATTATTTGTGAAACCGTAGGGGGCAGCCCCGGACACGAGACAAGCCGAACAACTAAAAACGCCGTGAACCCCGATACTACAGGGCTTCACGGCGTTTTTAGTTTGAGTTTTTTCTTTAACCGCTGAAAAAAGAAACGACAGGGGTCAGCCCTTGACATGAGACATGTCCCAGACCCTTCTCAGCGCCCCTACCGGAAATGTCACCAGCATCACCGATGCAAAAGGCGCCATTACCCAGTTCATCTACGACAGCAGAAACCGTCTGATCAAAAGCATCAATCCGAACGGTTACGCAACCCTGTACAGCTATGATGCCAACGGCAAAAACCAGCTCATCAAAACAACCGATACCCTGGGCAACAGCACCACCTACAGCTACGGAGGCAGCAGTTGCCCGAGCTGCGGCGGCAATAGCGAAAAGCTGACCACGCTCACCGATGCCAACGGCAACAGCACCAGTTATCTGTACGACCAACTGGGCCGTCTGTAGGCCGTGTTATTTACCGGGAATCCTACCATACGCAATTTATGTGCTTGACAAAAAATATCAATAAACGTAGAGCGAGGTCTATTCCAGATAGGATTTTCCAAAGAGTAGGAAGAACACTGCGTGCAGCCGTTCCTTGAGCAACTACCACCGGTATTCAGAGGGCGATTACTACTTTTGGCCACTGCAAGCCGCTTCAATTGCCGTATCAACTACCTCATTTGCGGCAAAAAAATAATCTCAATATGTCATCATTTGCTGATATCATTGGACATAATCTGGTCGGCATACTCTTTGCTACTATTCTGAAGTAGTTCATCAATACAAGTACACCCGTCAACGGGCACGGAGGCTCGCATGAAACTAATTCTGATGATAATCTTACTGGCTTTTTTCGCCATTCCGTCACTTGCCTCGGCGGGGGTAATCAGTCCAGCCAGAGTACGTTTGACAGACGGAGAAGTCATGTTTCGCACACCTGATTCAGAAGAATGGCTCGCGGCATCGGTAAATACACCCCTTGATGAAGGTGATGCCATATGGGCACCCGCCGGCAGCAGGACCGAAGTACAGTTGGCTGATGGCACGGTAGTGCGACTTGATGGCGAAACACAACTTGACCTGATTGCTGTTGAAGACAACTTCACCCATCTTCATCTGGCAATTGGAAAACTTTATCTCAAAACACCCCCGAGTGCCCGGAAGGATTCACTTCAGATTGATGCCGATGACACAACCATCCTTCCCGATGCTCGCACCCGACTTCGTGTTGACATGTTGCCGAACAGCCAGGAAGACGTTGCCATATTCAAAGGATCAGCATACGTGGAAGGTAACGGCAGTCGTACGAAAGTTCGCGCTGGAGAACATATTGCGCTTGAGGAGGAGCACAGCGAGCTTCTGCCGCTTAATGCGCCCGACAGCTGGGAAATCTGGAACAGTGAGCGTGATAGGAATCAATCTCGAACAACTACTGCCGATTCGAATCTCCCTGATGAATTACAGACATATTCAGGAGAGCTCGACGCAAACGGAAGATGGGTAAGCGTACCGGAATATGGCATGGTCTGGAGACCGACCGTCGTACTATCCAATGATTGGGCGCCATACCGGAGCGGCCGCTGGATCTGGAAAGGTGACGACTATGTCTGGATATCCTATGAAAACTGGGGCTGGGCACCATATCATTACGGGCGCTGGGCAATCGTCAGCGGCTTCGGATGGTGCTGGGTACCACCGGTTCGTGGCGATATCTACTGGGGGCCCGGTTATGTGGGGTGGTACCGTACCGGAAACCACGTCGGTTGGACACCGCTGGCGCCTGGAGAAACCTTCTATGGTCGGAGACATTATGGCCGCCATAGTGTCAATGTCACTGATACCCCCGTCAATTCAGCATCAGTCTATTATAAAAACCGCAATGCCCGCGGCGGTTTCAGCATTCTCCTGCAAAATGATTTTTTACGAGGGAGAACGGTTTTCCAAACACCTTCGGCCGCGACTTCTGTTTCGGTAGCTGTATCGCTCGGAAGCCCCCGGATTCAACCACTCCGGGAAACACGCATGCCGGTCATCAGACAGACTCCACCGAGAGTGACTCCTCCTGCCATCATACGTCACGATAATCGTGACTTACGGAGCCGTTTTCCGCGAATCGCCCCTCCGACTGCCGAGAAACGGCGCCCAGTACAGCCACCCGCTGTAATGGCAGCACCGCCAACACCAACTGCCACACCCAGGCCCACCATACCTGCTCCATCGCGATCACGGCAAACCGATGACGGACGCACTCGCACAGCTCCGCCACATACAGATACAAATCGACCGGCACGTACAGAACAACCTTCCGAAACGTACCGGAACGATAAACACGCTCCACCGGTTTCTCAGCGCCAAAGTGAAACTGCCAGACAAGAGAAAAGACCAAAAGAACGGGAACAGAGGAAAGTCTGGAACGTAACTACCACCGATCAGGGGAATGATCGAAAAGTCAGGGAGAGAGACGGTAAAGAGCGTAAGGGTAGAGATTAATCATAAAACCGGTAGTTCAATAACACGGAGACACGGAGAACACTGAGAAATCAAAGACTTAAGGTCTAAAACAAAAATACCTTTTTGGTGATTCATAAGCTTCTTATATTATCTGCAACTCTTCAATGTTACTCCGTGTTCTCCGTGTCTCCGTGGTTTATATGCTTTTTATAGGATAATAAATCAGGGCATCCGGGTAACAACGGATGCCCTGATTTATTTTAGAAATGACACTATTTAGAAAGCAATTGAGGAAGCAGTAAATGGCCTTCAATCACCAACCCGGTGCCCTTGGCCTGCAATTCATCATACGCAACAGCGCCGTTCCCCTCCCCCGTCCCGCCCCGATAGATGACAAACGGCACCGGTTCTGACGTATGGGTCATCAGCTTAACCGGCGTCGGATGGTCCGGCATACAGAGAACGGCATAGTCGCCGCCGTATTTCTTGATCCCTTCCAGAACTGTTCCGACAACCTGCTGATCAAAATCCGCTATCGCCTGAAGTTTATGCTGCATAATTCCTTCATGCGACGCCTCGTCCGGCGCTTCCACGTGAACATAGACAAAATCGTGATCTTCAAGGGCCGCAAGAGCGGCCTGTCCTTTGCCGAGATAATTGGTGTCAATGTATCCCGTGGCTCCTTCCACGTTGATGATGTCCAAACCGGCACAGATGCCGATTCCCTTGATTAAATCAACCGCGGAAATAACCGCTCCTGTCAGTCCAAATTTTTCCCGATAGGTTTCAATTCTCGGGGTTTTGCCATGCCCCCAGAGCCAGATCGAGTTTGCCGGCAGATGCCCCTGTTCTTTGCGCCTCACGTTAACCGGGTGACTATGAAGCACCATCTGGGCATGATTCATGATATTATTCAGCGCATCCGCTCCATCACCACGGGGAAGAGAGTCAAGAATGGCTTTACCGGAAATATCATGCGGAGGAGTGGTGCGCATGGCGTCTTTACCTCCGCGCCAGACCATCAGATGCCGGTAACCGACACCGGGGTAAAATTCAATTTCTGAGCTTCCCAGTTCTTTCTGAAGCGAGCCAACCAACTCTCGTGCGTCACCTGTTGAAATATGCCCGGCGGAAAAATCCTGCATATAGATCGAACTTCCCTGAGGTTTCAGTGTTACCAGATTCATCCTGAAAGCGACATCATCAGGCCCGAGATTAACTCCCATGCTGATCGCTTCCAGCGGTGAACGTCCTGTGTAGCAGGTACGGGGATCATAGCCGAACACAGACAGATTCGCCACATCGCTTCCAGGGGGAAGCCCTGCAGGAACGGTGTGAGCCAGGCCAACCTGTCCATGCAGCGCCATAAAATCCATATGAGGGGTTGCTGCATACTGAAGCGGCGATTTGTTGCCGAGTTCGTTATAGGCGATATCTGACATACCGTCGCCGAGCAGAATAACAATCTTCATAGAAACCTTTCCTTTGATACGGTAATTACCACGAGGCTTTTACCCTCTCGTAAAACTTCGGTGTTAACAATATTTTTTTACCATCCAAAATCTGAATAATCGCTTCATTTTTAAATCGTGTAAGCACTCTGGTAACTGTCTCGCGAGTTACCGAGGCATAGTTGGCAATCTGCTGATGCGTCAGCGTAACATTAACAATCACTCCTCGATCATCACTCAGACCATATACCTCCTGCATGCGATCGAGCGCGGCCATAATTCGATGTTCAGCGTTGTCAAAACTGAGAATCTTTATCATCGCCCACGATTCGCGCAAATTGGTACACAACAGATCAATTATTTTCCTCCGGATTATTTCATGGCCAAGAACATGCTGCTCAAAATCATATTTTGAGAGGAGCCCGATAACTGCGTCCTCGTGGGCAATAACTGTTGCAGGAGAAGTTTTGCCATCAAGAAGAGACATTTCTCCAAAAAAATCATTTTTTTTGTGAATGGTAATGATGTGTTCTCTACCCTCTATACTTTGTTTGACTACCCTCACTTTTCCAGCGTAGACAATGTACATATAGTTGGAAGTATCTTCCTCTAACAGAACTATCTGATCCTTACCATAATTCTTTTTGATAATAATACTCTCAAGCAGCTCAATCTCTTCACATGAAAGGTCAGAAAACAGAGGAATGTTCTTGATTATATTATCATATTTTTTTCGGCCGACTGTATTGGAGATCATGGCAAAAACCCAGATTCATATATTTTAAGTTATTAAATTTTGCATCAACGGAGAAGAGATTTACCGCAAAACAGATAATGGATACACGCGGAATTTACTTAAATTTACGGAAAAAGCTCCGTCAGCAAAGGGTACATTTATTTCCGGCTCTTCAAATTGAATCGTAAATTTTTCATTTGCGACGGATTTATATATAATTTCCAGCGGAAATGCCACTCCATTTACCGTAGTATATCTGTTATACCAGACTCTGTCCCCCTCCGCAGTTGTTTTTGAAATAAGCAGGCCGTTTTCAAAGACAGCTTTTTCCTGGTGGCCATACCTGTTGGTTCTCTCAATCACAGTGGTACGTCGGGAAAATTCGGGCGGATCAATATCGATAAGCCAATGTATGTTTCGCCATCCACTAAAATTACTTTTTCCGGGCAGATCCAAGTAAGAACCGTTAAAAGCGGTGCCATTTCCCGCATCAATAATCGTAACCTGCTCTCCATGGATATAGACTTCCTGAAGTACCGAGCCAAACGGTGAAAGGATTACTGCGCGGATTTGGTCCGGTTTGCGAAACATAAGTACACCGCTGCCGGAAATCCTCTTATCAGGACTTACGTAGGAGAGTGAGACATTACTTGAAAGTGATTCCACAGCAGATCCATCCGTATAGCGTAATTCCTCCATAGGACGAGCAGTCATACAGCCGGAGAGCAACAGCAGATAAATGCCTGAAAAAACCCATGAAACAAATACACTAGTTGAATACTTCTTACCTGTTTTCATATTTCACATCACCTCTATCTCATACTGTCCTGAACCAAATGTAGCCCCCTTACCGGCATTAAAGTAACTGCCGAGAAAAAGCAGGGCTGACATCGGCTCAACAAGTCCGGAGCATTCGGCCGAACCGATTAAACCTGCCTTGTTCTGACGTTTTGACCACCGTGGCTGACTATAACGTATTTGGTCATCAAATACAGTGACGTTTTGGGCACGTGCGGATAATTGCCCAAAATCGAGGTCCAACTTTCCGGAACCGTAATACGCGCAGAATGAGGAACAGCGCCTCATTTGTGATCGGAAAAACGGTGCAAAATCGAATAGATGAATAGTTGCGCCATGACAGAGAAGACGCAGCGGTGATTTCAAGGATATTCTGATAGAATCCGAATGGACGGAATCATGCAGAATATGGTGTCCGGAAAATAAGATGACGTTATCGGGGAGTAACGTGCCGGGTAACAGTCCGTGCCTGACGCCTTGGTAATCAAGACTGTAGGATTGAAGTGCATAAGGCGCCGGATTATTAACGGAGCAAACGGTCCTTTCAACCATTCCAAGAAGCGCGGTGTGGAAATGTTCAACATGATTAACGGCAGTCCCGATAATAACCAAACCAACAGTTACAGTATCAGTTGATAAGAGACTCACTTTTTCATTAATGTACAAAGCAAATGGCAACGGTGGTTTCTGATGAAGGCGCACTATTTCCGGGTCTGATGATAATTTCTGGCTAAAGACCATCCAGTACGGACAGACATCATGCTCACGGCACGAAGGACAAACTTCATGTAACGTGAGACAGCTTGATGTTTTAAAATGTACATCAAAGTTTCGCAGCCCATCATAGAGTAGCACAGTCAGTTGCGCGGCAATATCTGAGGTAACTTCACATTCGATCCGAACAAAATCCAAATCCACGATATTCAAGCTCCGGAACAAAACGGGGCAGCCATAATGGCCGCCCCGTCAGTGCAATATCAGTACACAGAATTAAGCTTAGAACAAAGCCTTGATAAATTCTCTGTTCATTCTGGCGATGAACTTTACGTTTATCCCCTTCGGACAGGCAGCCATGCACTCATAATGATTGGTACAATTACCAAAGCCGCATTCCGCCATGGCATTCGTCATGTTGGTAACGCGCTGAGCGGCCTCGGCTTTTCCCTGTGGCAGCAGTGCAAGTTGGGAAACTTTGGCGCCTGTATACAACATTGCTGCGCCGTTCGGGCAACCGGCGACACAGGCACCACACCCGACACACTCGGCTGCGTCCATTGCTTCGTCAGCAATCGGCTTGGGAATAAGGATAGCATTGCCATCAGCAACACCGCCGGTATGGCAGGAGGTGTAACCACCAGCCTGCGTGATCTTATCCAGAGCTGAACGATCCACGATGAGATCACGGACAATCGGGAATGCGCGGGCTCTCCACGGTTCTATGTAGATGGTATCACCGTCTTTGAATTTACGCATATGCAGCTGACAGACGGTGGTACGGTCCTGCCCGCCATGCGGTGCACCGTTGATAACCTGAGAACACATACCGCAGATACCTTCGCGGCAGTCATGGTCGAAAACGATCGGATCTTTTCCTGTGTGGATCAGATCTTCGTTGACGCAGTCAAGCATCTCCAGAAAAGAGTGGTGCTCAGTGATATTTTTTGCCGTATAGGTCTCAAATTTCCCTGCATCGCTGGCATTCTTCTGGCGCCACACGATCAGTGTTAATGTCATGGTCTTGTGATCGCTCATTATTTGTAACTCCTTATGGCGAGATGTACATTGTCAAATTTCAGTGGTTCTTTGTGTAGTTCCGGCTCCTTGCCGGCCCCCTTGAACTCCCAGGCGCCAACATAGCAGAAGTTTACATCGTCACGTTGCGCTTCGCCGGCATCCTGATATTCAGTGCGGAAATGGCCGCCACAGGACTCGTTACGGTGCAGTGCATCACGGCAAAGAAGCTCACTGAACTCGAGGAAGTCGGCCGTACGACCGGCATTTTCCAGCTGCTGATTGAGTTCTGCGCCGCTTCCGGTAACCTTGACGTTCTTCCAGAATTCTTCACGCAGCGCAGGAATTTTCTTGAGATTCGTTTCAAGAGACTCCTTGGTGCGGGCCATGCCGCAGTTTTCCCACATCAAGCCGCCAACTTCGCGCATGAATTCGAAAACCGTCTTTTTACCATTAATAGAGAGGAACTTATTCTGCTCCGCTTTAACATTCTCTTCACATTGCTTGAACTCGGGATGATCCGCCTTAACCTGACCCGGTTTAACGGTAGCAAGGTAGCCGCCGATTGTGTATGGAATAACAAAGTAGCCGTCAGCCAGACCCTGCATAAGTGCCGAAGCGCCAAGGCGGTTAGCGCCGTGCACTGAGAAGTTGGCCTCACCAAGCACAAAAAGACCGGGAATGTTACTCATCAGGTTGTAATCGACCCAGAGACCGCCCATGGCGTAATGCGGGGCAGGATACATACGCATCGGGCGCTTGTAGCCATTCTCATCAGTAATTTTTTCATACATTTCAAACAGGTTGCCGTAGCGTTCACGAATGGTATCCTCTCCAAGACGTTTAATGGAATCGGCAAAGTCAAGATACACACCACGACCGCCAGGACCGACACCGCGACCATCGTCGCACTGTTCCTTGGCTGCGCGGGAAGCGATATCACGTGGTGCCAGGTTGCCATAGGAGGGGTACTTACGCTCAAGATAGTAATCACGGGCATCTTCAGGAATATCGTTCGGATGCTTACCGCAATCTTCTTTCTTCTTGGGAACCCAGACACGACCATCGTTTCGAAGCGATTCGGACATCAGGGTCAACTTGGACTGATAGTCACCTGCCTGTGGGATACAGGTCGGGTGAATCTGGGTGTAGCAGGGGTTGGCAAAGTATGCGCCCTTTTTATGGGCCTTCCAGTTGGCCGTTACGGAGCATCCCATAGCGTTTGTGGAGAGGTAGAATACGTTGACATAGCCGCCTGTCGCAAGGCATACAGCATCAGCCGCATAGCTTTCCATCGCCCCGGTTACCAGGTTACGCACCGTAATACCGCGGGCAACGCCGTCAACAACAACAAGGTCAAGCATTTCACGACGGTCATACATTTTGACTGTACCAAGCTTAATCTGACGGGAAAGTGCAGAATATGCACCCAGCAGCAGCTGCTGACCGGTCTGACCGCGGGCAAAGAAGGTACGGGAAACCTGAGCGCCGCCGAATGAGCGGTTGTCAAGATATCCGGCATAGTCACGGGCAAAAGGGACGCCCTGGGCGACACATTGGTCAATGATGTTGTTTGACACCTGGGCAAGACGCCATACGTCTGCCTCACGGGCACGGAAGTCGCCACCTTTAATGGTGTCGTAGAAGAGACGATAGATCGAGTCGCCATCGTTCGGGTAGTTTTTGGCAGCATTAATGCCACCCTGCGCCGCGATGGAGTGAGCACGACGGGGACTGTCCTGGTAGCAGAACGCCTGTACATTGTAGCCCAGTTCTCCAAGTGATGCGGCTGCAGCGCCGCCAGCAAGGCCGGTACCGACCACGATTATGTTGTATTTACGTTTATTTGCAGGATTGACCAGCTTCAGATCGAAGCGGTGCTTGTCCCAGGTTTGTTCAATAGGTCCGGTTGGACATTTTCCATCAAGTATCACAATAACCCCCTTAACCTTTCAGAATGCCGGCAAAAATTGTCAGCGGAATGGTAACATAACCGAGAAACAGGCCGAGAGCGACCAGAGTGCCGAATTTAACGAGAAGCGGCTGGCTCTTGTCACAACTCCAGCCCATGGTCTGGAAAAAGCTCTGAATGCCGTGTGAAAGGTGCAGAAACAGGGCCACCATAGCTCCGACATAAATGAGTGATACAAAGAAATTCTTGAAGCCGGTGACAACCATGCCAAGAACATTCGGCACCATCGCGTCGTGCAGAGGCACGAGATTTTTCAACGCCGCGGTTTGCGGATCAATTATCTGAAACGTAAAATGCGTCAGATGATATACCAGAAAGCACCCAAGAAGGACTCCGGTCCATATCATATTTTCGCTGGCAAAGGTGGCTTTCTGAGTGGATTTGACGGCGTACTGCTGTGGGCGTCCGCCACGGTTTTCAATGGTCAACTGAATACCGAACCAGATATGGACACAGACCATGGCCAGTAAGGCCAGACGGAAACCGATGATAATTGGCAGTGGCAAACTGTGGAGGTGTTCGGCGTAGGCGTTAATACCACCATTGAGCCACCCGAAGATGGAGCTGTTACCGAGCAGATGTACGACAGCGAACAGAACCATAGCCTGGCCTGTAACCGCCATCAGGATCTTTCTGCCGATGGATGACGAGGTGAGTTGCATAGCATTCCTTCCTTTTTTAGATAGTGATATTCTGCACAGAGTGAGAGTACTTGAAACGACAGGTAATCTTTGAAGTGTGGTTCTCGTTACACCGGGGGACCGCGCCAACAGAATCTGGAGACAACTTTCATTCGTAAACCTCCTTGAGAGTGTTATCTGGATGCGTCGATCAAGATGGTGGCGCACTCATATTAAATGCCATATTTACAACGCGGTGATACTAAACATCGTTACAGGAAAATGCAACTCTTTTGTGTATACAGATCAATTTATTAATGCACAAAACCACTACATAGACAGACACAAATTGCTTTTTCAGGCTCCTTCTGATAGTAAGCTTATGAGAAAAAAACTTCGCCAGTTTTTCGAATCCGGGGTTTTGGAGATTTCATGAAATTCACTCTTCTTAATAAAGACCCGAATTGTTCTGCGCGTCTCGGAATAGTCAGTACCTCGCGCGGCGATATTCAGACACCGATTTTCATGCCGGTAGCAACCCACGGCGCCATGAAGCCGCTTACTCCGGCTCAAATCAAAGAGACCGGTTCTCAGATTATTCTCTCAAATACGTATCACCTGCATCTGCAGCCGGGAGAAAGCCTGGTCAAAAAAGCCGGCGGCCTGCACAAGTTTATGGCGTGGGACAAGCCGATCCTTACCGACTCAGGTGGGTTTCAGGTATTTTCCCTGCCAAATAAACGTATCACCGAAGATGGTGTTTATTTCAAACATGAGATCACCGGAGCTGAAATTTACCTCGACCCGGCTACCGCTACGCGAATTCAACAGGATCTTGGTGCCGACATCATTATGGCTTTTGATGAATGCATCCCCTACCCCTGTGATCGAGCGTATGCAGAAAAATCAACCAGGAAGACCATTCGCTGGCTGAAAGAGTGCCAAAATACTATGACTGATAACGGCCAGGCACTTTTTGGCATCGTCCAGGGAAGTGTGTACGAAGATCTGCGGGAAATGTGTGCGAAAGAGATGCGCAAACTTGACCTGCCGGGCTACGCTATCGGTGGTGTCAGCGTCGGAGAAGGATTGGAGTTGCTGAAAAAAATTGTCGGATTTACCACACCACATCTCCCGGAAGATAAACCACGCTACCTGATGGGTGTCGGCCTGCCGGAAGATATTCTGGAAAGTGTCGAGCGCGGTATCGATATGTTTGACTGCGTTATTCCGACCCGGTATGCCAGAAGTGCCACTCTTTTTACCCGGCGCGGCAGAATCCGACTGACCAACAAAAACTACAAACGTGATTTTTTCCCCATTGACCCGAGCTGCAGCTGTTATACCTGCCAGAATTTCAGCAGGGCATACCTCCACCACCTCTTTGTATCCAATGAAGTCCTTTCGGCAGTTCTTTCAGCCATCCACAATGTCCACTTCTATCTGACAATGATGACTGAAATTCGTCATGCAATCGGCGAGGGGCGTTTTCCTGAATACAAAGCAAAATTTTTAGCAGAATATCAACGTGGATAATTTTGAAGATCATCCTATGGAGCAGTTATGACGGGATATGAGCAAACGTTTCTGGAGCAGATAACCAACATCCAGGGCGTTGATTTTTCCACCTGGCAAGGATGGGAAAAATTAATGTCCTGGACACGAAGACAAGCGTGGTCAAAAGAATTTTTGGGCGAGGATAAGATTCCTGCGCGTTTTTTGCACCCGACCACACTGGCTGAAGAATTAACCAAATATTTGGGCGGATAGACGGGCATCGCATCCATTAAAACGTACGCTGCATTTTTTTGATATTCAGTTATCGGCAATAATTCTTGACGTACGACTCTGCCTGAATTATAACTGTCAACCTTGGCGGAGTGGTGAAATGGTAGACACAGCAGACTCAAAATCTGCCGAGGGCAACCTCATGCCGGTTCGAGTCCGGCCTCCGCTACCAATTATAGAAAAAGGGCTCACAGGTTTTTTTGCCGTGAGCCCTTTTTTCTTTACTGTAACCAGTAACAGCTTGTAACACAAAGAGAGGAATCCCATGACCCCGACAACATTTTCCTCACTCCACGTAAAGCCGTCCATGCTCAAAAACCTTGCTTCACTCGGTTATACCGGGATGACCCCCATTCAAGCCCACACGCTGCCGCTGATTCTCGCCGGTAAGGATGTGATCGCCAAAGCAAAGACCGGCAGCGGCAAGACCGCCGCCTTCGGTATCGGCCTGCTGACACAATTGGAGATAAGCTCGCTGCGGGTTCAGGCACTGGTACTCTGCCCCACTCGCGAACTGGCCGATCAGGTTGGTAAAGAGTTGCGTCGTCTGGCCCGTTTTACTGACAACGTAAAAATTCTGACTCTCTGCGGCGGTGTCCCCTTCGGCCCCCAACTTGGCTCGCTGGAGCATGGCGCCCATGTTGTCGTCGGCACACCGGGACGCCTGCTCGACCATCTGCGACGCGGGACTCTTGACCTCACCGCGCTGCAGACTCTTGTTCTTGATGAGGCCGACCGTATGCTCGATATGGGGTTTCAGGAAGATATCAGTTCTCTTATTGCAGCGACTCCATACAAAAAACAGACCCTGCTTTTTTCTGCTACCTACCCTGCAGCAATCAGCGAATTAAGTGCAACATTCCAGCATGAGCCGGTTGAGGTCTCTGTCGATGAGACCCATGACGAAGGCGCTATCGAGCAGATTCTCTACGAGGTGGCCCCGAACGAGCGGACAGCAGCAGTAGTGCGGATTCTCAGGCATTATCGTCCGGAATCCACCCTGCTCTTCTGCAACACCAAGGTGGAATGTCAGGAGGTGGCCGACTCTCTGGCCAAAAGCGGCTTCACCGCAGTAGCAATCCACGGCGATCTGGAACAGCGGGAGCGCGATCTGGTACTGCTCCTGTTTGCCAATAAAAGTGCTTCAGTTTTGGTCGCCACGGATGTCGCCGCGCGCGGTCTCGATATCAAAGAGCTTGCAGCGGTTATTAACTACGAGCTCCCCCGCGACCCGGAGATTCACACGCATCGTATCGGCCGTACCGGGCGGGCCGGAGAACAGGGGCTGGCAGTGAGCCTCGTAACGACGCATGAGTCCCGGCGGATTCAGGCGATTGAAAATCTGCTTGGCAGCAGCATCATACGGGGAGAGCTGACATCGTTGTCGGCAACTTCGGGGGGCCACCTGACACCACCCATGGTAACCATCTGTATCGACGGAGGGCGCAAGAACAAGCTGCGCCCGGGTGATATTCTTGGCGGCCTTACCGGTGAAGGTGGGATAACCGGAAGCGAGGTCGGCAAAATTGTTGTTTTAGATAATCACGCGTACGTGGCAATTGTCAGGGGAAGCGTTGAACAGGCACTGCTCTGCCTGGGAAGTAACAAGATCAAGGGGCGTTTTTACAAAGTGAGGAGAGTGACAGTTTAGCTTTCACAATAAGCGCAACGACGGCAGACACAGTGCACAAAAGGGTCGAGTCCGGATATTTCAAAAAAAACACCTCACCATCAACTCTTCATGGTCTCCGGCAGTCGAGTGGCGACCACAACTATTGCCCTCAATCATGAGGTTTGTGACACATCGTGACGGTTCTTTTGTTCCAGCAACTCAGTGAATGCAGATATTAAGGAACACCCCCCCTTAATTCGGGAATGGTCCTATTCTCCCTTCTCTTAAGGTAACTCAAAGTATTACAATCAGGTTCTCTGGTGTCATTATTTCTTTTTCTTGTCAGCTTTTGCATCCACCTTCGCTTCAATGGTTGCCGCTTTCATCGTATACATGATGGTAACCTTGCTTCCCACCTTCAGGTCGCCATTGACTCTTGTATCTTTGTCCCTGGCAACTTCCCATTTTTCGTTCCCCTTCTGAACGACGATCAAATCATCTTTCAGTTCAAGAACCGGACCGGTGACCTGATAGGTCTTTGTACCTGCGGCAAATGCTGCAGTTGCGACAAACAAGGCACATCCGGCTAACAATGCTGCGAGTCTCATGTGTAACCTCCTGTATATTCAGATATTTGCTCCGGAATTATTGACCGTAATGCGAATAATGTCAAGTACGGGATTGTCGCAGCGCGCGGAAACTTGTACGAGTGGCACCTGCTAATCAGAATGCTCATTCCGACATTTTACGCCGGAATATATAAACCGCGGCAACAAATGTAAGCAGTGCTGATAACCAGATCTGCAGTGCCGCCAGCGGCATCATCTCTCCGGCCACCAGCGCCCGACGGGCGCCTTCGAAAATAGCGGTGGTCGGCAGTGCCCGTACCCAGGGGATGACCGCCGGCGGATAGGATGAGAGCGGGAAGAACAGACCGGACATGAAAATCAGCGGCATGACCAGCACCGCCTCCACCTTGCCGATGGTTTCCGGTTTATCCATAACCGTGCCGCTGATGACTCCGGCGCAGGAAAAGAACGCCGAGCCGGGTATCAGAAAGAGCAGATACTGAACAAGATGCTCCAGAGGAAATCGAAAAGGGGTAATGGCAAAGATTACCACCCCGACAACACACCCCTTGATGATGCCGTGGGTAAAGCCGCTCAATATTTTGGCGATGACTATTTCCGACACCGAAATCGGTGTGACGCGATACGATTCAATCGTAAACTGAACCCGGCGATGAAACCAGAGACTCCAGACACTTTCGTTATAGGCGGCATTGACCGCGGTCATGGTAATCAGACCCGGAGCGATAAACATGCTGTAGGGTGCGCCGTCCACCAGACCGATATACCCCTGCATGCCGACGCCGAAGGCAAGATAAATGGTCAGTGGATAGGCAACCACCGCCACCAGCTCGGAAATGATGCTGCGGCGCAGGATCAGCATATCCCGCTGCCAGATTGCCAGAGATCCCCGGAGCATCATTCCCTCACCTTCTCGCCGGTTAACGAGATAAACACATCTTCCAATGTCCGCTCCTGCAGTGAAATACGGCGAATCGGCGCGCCACCCAGGGCGGTGACAATTTCAGAAAGACACTCCCAACATTCAAGTGTTACCGTAATTTTATTATCTACCCGTTTGATATCAAGCACACACGGCATTGCGCCGAGTATCCCGGCATAGCGATCCGCCCCCTCCCCGGTAAACTCTATTTCATAGACCGTTGCCCCGCTCAGCCGATCTTTCAGCTCCTGGGTACTGCCGATGGCGATCAGTCGCCCGTGGTCCATAATGGCGATCCGGTCACAGAGCTGCTCAGCTTCTTCGAGATAGTGCGTCGTCAGAAAAATGGTCATGCTGCCGGCCAGAGAGCGGATATATTCCCACACGGCGCGGCGCGACTGCGGGTCGAGTCCGGTCGTCGGTTCATCGAGAAACAGTACCACTGGCTGATGCACCAGAGCGCGGGCAATCACCAATCGCCGCTGCATGCCGCCTGAAAAGGTGTCGGGAAAATCTTTCTGACGACCGGATAATCCCATGAGCGCAAGCAGCTCATCAATCCGTGGAGCATACACACGCCGTTCCATCCCGTGCAGGCGGGCGTGCAGTTCCAGATTCTCACGCGCCGTCAGATAGCGGTCAAGACTGTTCTCCTGGGAAACCACCCCGATCATACTTCGGATGGCGCGACCTGCATGCCGGGTATCAAGCCCCTCAATTGAAGCGTCTCCCCCGCTCTGACGCATCAGCGTCGTCAAAATACGGATCAGCGTGGTCTTGCCGGCGCCGTTCGGGCCAAGCAGGCCAAAAATGGAGCCTTGCTCCACCGCAAGGTCGAATGAGTCGAGTGCGGTAAGATCACCATAGGATTTGGTAAGGGAGTGGACAGTAATAGAGGCGGTCGACATATCAGAACATCCCGTGGAGGGGACCGCCGGGAGCGGCAAGCGCATCAATTTTACGCTCCACGACCGGATCATCGACCAGTGGCGGCGCATGGAAAGGCTTGATACGGGCATCTATTACCAGTGAGCCGCTGCAGCCCCAGTGCCTGCCGCGGGTTTCGGGACGGATACCGTAGATGTCAGTCGCCGGATTCGAGCGGGTAAACGTCACCCAGAGGAAGTTATTCAGGGTTGCTGCCGTAAAGCAGCTGTCGTCACAGAGTATGACTAAAGGAAAACCGTTAAAATCGTTACGTTCCAGATAGTAGCGACAGAACTCTTCAACCAGCGGATCAACATCTCCCCTCTCCTGCCCTGACGGCGGCCCCTGAATGGCCAGAATACCGGGCTGGCAGACAACAGCGGGCCCAAACCCCGACGGCATTTCAACTCCTGCGGGCATCTCTGTCGCAAGCCTCTGGCGCACCGGACCGGCAGCAGCAATCACTACCTTGGAACCTTCATTAAGTCCCGAGCCGCTATAGTCAAGGGTGTCAATTGTTGTCGCCGTCTGGAAATGCAGACAGGTACGCCAGTCGGCCCGCTCCAGGACGTGCCTGAGAAACGCGGCGATGTCGTGCGTATGGAGAGCCGGCGCATCTTCCTGAGCCGCAATCAGCAGATATTTGGCCAGCGAGAGCTGCCCCTGGCCGAGAATGGCATTGGCAACCGTCAACAGCTCCTGCGGTTGACGCACGGCGGCATACGGCACATAGCGTTCGCCGGCAATCGCCAGCAGCAGCGGATGGACGCCGGCAGCATCTACCGCATGCACCTCCTTCACCCCTGCCACCACCGTCGGAATGAGCGGACCGGTCAGCTCGTGGATAAAGGCTCCGAAACTGGTATCCTCCTGCGGAGGGCGACCGACTGTCGTAAAGGGAAAGATCGCATCCCGGCGGTGATAGACCGCATCAACCGCAAGATACGGGAAGTCATGCGTCAGACTGTAATATCCGAGATGATCGCCGAAAGGGCCTTCGGGGAGCGTTTTGGCAGGATGGACAACGCCGCTGATACAGAAGTCTGCTTCAGAATAGACCGGCAGATGCCCCGGCACCCGGGACATCGGGATACGACCACCGGACAGCAGGCCGGCAAACGAGATCTCCGGCATCCCTTCCGGCAGCGGCATAACTGCGGCAACCGTCATGGCGGGTGCCCCCCCCAGAAAGATGTTGACCCGCAACAGGTCACCCCGGTCAATCGCCTCCGCGTGGTGCGCGCCGATGCCGCGATGAATCTGATAATGCAGGCCGGCCTGCGTGTCCGGCAGATAGCTGTTGCCGGAGATCTGTATCCGGTACATGCCGAGGTTTGACCGGGCAAAACCGGGGTGAGCAGGGCTTTCACTGTACACCTGCGGCAGCGTCAGAAAAGCGCCGCCATCTTTTGGCCAGGAGACCAGCTGCGGCAACCCCGAGAGGGTAGTTGCACATTCCAGAACCGGCGCATTTGCGGTGACGGTTGGAAGGAGATGCCAGGCTGCCAGTGGTGATTTTACGATATCAAGCGGATTTCTAAGCAGAGAAAACGGGTTGATTTTTATCTCGACAAGCCGGCGAATATCGTCAAGTGTATCGCGAAAAATGAAACGGGTACGTTCCAGCGTTCCAAACAGGTTACCAAGCAGCGGGAAGCGGCAGCCGACCGCATTGGTGAAGAGCAGCGCCGGCCCCCCGTCCTGATAGACACGCCGCTGCAGAGCGCCGATTTCCAGATGGGGATCAAGCGGCACATCAATCCGAACCAGCTTTTTGTGTCGTTCCAGATCGACGACACATTCCTGAAGATTTTTATAGCCCATGATGTAAAACCAGCCTTGAAAAGATGTATTGACGGTCCGAAAGTATCATTGAACCCGGCTAAATACAATAACGCTGCCGCTGGAACATGCGCCAGCCTGACATCAACTCACCGTTACCGCCGCATAACCAACCACCTGCCGGTTGTCTCCGGACACGTCGCCGCTGTTACCGTAGGCAACAAGTTCTGCTTTTGAAGCCCCCAGCTGAAGAGCCGCCTCGATCATGACGGTCGCCGGCACGACTCCGCACATCGTAATGCCCCGGCTGTGACAAACCTCCAGCAGACCTTTGCCGTCTAATGCCAGCGCCCGTTCGAGCGCCATTTCATCCTTCTGTCGGGCTGAATCAGCAGATTCATAATGAGTCATATCCGAACTGGCAATGATCAGCACCTCCTCACCATATTCCCGGATAGCGGCGGCGATGCCATGGCCGATATCGCGCAGCGGGGCATAGTCGCCATGACCGATACAGAGCGCCGCTATGGTGACATCCGGACGGAGATACTGAATAAACGGGAGCTGGACCTCAAGCGAGTGTTCGTTCCGGTGGGCGATGCTGTCGCTTCTGAGGTAACGGCCATGCTGCAGGAGAAGCGCGTTGAGGCGGGAGTTGATAGCTGTCGTTCCAAGCGGAGTCAGCCATTCACCATCAGGATAAAGCGCAGCAGCCTCCCCGACTCCGTGGTGGTTGGGTCCGATAATCAGAACCGTAGCGGGAATGGTTATCCTGCCATAGAGCCGGCCGGCTATCGCACCGGAATAGACATAGCCGGCATGAGGGGAAATAAGGCCTGTTACCGGAATCGGTGAGGCATGATCCGGAATAAGCCGGGACAAAGCGTCACGAAGTGCCTGTTCACTGCCGGGATAAAACTGGCCTGCTACGGCTGGCTGTCGCTGCATGGTGCACCATCCTTTCAGTCAAAAGTTTATGCGCAGAGTATCGACTCTCTCAAAAATCCAGCGGGCTTCTCGGTTCCTTCACCGTCCGGACAGGAATGCAATGGGTATCTCACGGCTTCTGAGAATAGCAACGTAATTGTTCATAACTGAATATGGGACAGGTATCATGCCTCAAACTCCCTTCATAACAAGACGGTCAGACCGGAAAAATACCCGCTGCATCCATAACGCGTAAAACTAACGGCGTCAATAGAGTAAATCTAATAAATCAGTTTCTAATTTACTGCAGCCATGCTAAATGAATTGCCATAAAAATGCTGACATACCGGAGTGTTGATGAAAATTAAAGCCATGACAAAAAGGGACAAAGAGGTTGGTTGAGCAGTACGGCGAAGCCCTGATTTGTGTCCGCTATCGCTACGAAATAAATAGAATAAATAGAATAAATAGGGAATAATAAATAGGGACACTCCCTCTTTATTCGGTTGTTCAGGTAAATTTTATGCTGTATAATAATAAATAGGGACACTCCCTATTTATTCGGTTGTTCAGGTAAATTTTATGCTGTATTATCCACGCCATGCCAAGAATCGCACGTGTCATAGCCACCGGGTATCCGCATCACATCACGCAACGCGGTAACAACCGCGCTACTGTTTTTTTCGATGACGAAGATCGCCAGACGTACTTGAAGCTGCTGGTTGGATATTCAGAAAAACACCTCGTTCAAATTTGGGCCTATTGCCTTATGAATAACCATATCCATTTGCTTGCCGTACCAGAGACGGAAACCTCTCTTGCGCGGGGAATCGGTTTGACCAACCAGGTATATACCCAATACCTTAACCGTAAATTGAATCAATCCGGGAGAATCTGGCAAAATCGTTTTTTCTCGTGCGTGGTCGAAAACAATCAATGTCTCTGGGCAGTGGCGCGGTATATTGAGCGCAATCCATTGAAGGTCGACTTGGTGAAAAATGCAGAGTCATATCGCTGGTCAAGTGCCAAAGCTCATTTGACGGGATCAAGCGATATTCTTCTGGGAGCAACATCATGGCTTTCTCCTGAGGAGCAAAACACGTATGCCGAATTTGTCGCGACTGAGGACGATGAAACTGACAACACCATCCGAAAAGCCACCCGCACCGGTCGGCCATTCGGATCTGAAAGTTTTGTAGATTTGCTGGAGTTCCAGCTGAAACAACCCTTAAAAGCCAATAAAAGAGGCCGGCCTTACAAAACAATTGGGGAGTGTCCCTAATTATCCCCTAATTATCCCTAATTATCCCCGCTGAAGAAATCGTAGTTAAGGGGAAACCGGAGAGTAAAGCCCTGCGGGTCTCGCTCTATAAAGACAACTGGAGTGAAGAAACGGTCGCTGAATGGACGGACACTACCAATACTCGGCGGCGGGTGCGCACCACCAGGAAGATTAATGCTCAAGTCGCGGCTAAAGACTCTTCAGGTGTTTTCATGTATACCCTGCATATTGCCAAGGACAAACAGTCGGGTGGCTGGAGCAAGCTCTACGGCAACATAATGTGGTCTGATCCAATGCTTGAAAGTAACGTCCACAAGAACGGGAAGCAAATGTAATTTTGCACAGGAGGCCCCATCCTGGGAAAACCTCAGAGTCGTCCTCCCTTGACACGAGACAAAAGTAAAAGACGAGGATCCAATCGGGTAGCCGGGGGGGTTTCTCCCCCAGCCCCACACCACCCGGCATGCGGGTCCGCACCGGGCGGTTCGATAGAATTACCGGGCCGTAGCCGGGTAATGACCGGCAACAACACCTCATATATCCATATGGAGACTTCATGATTGCTTCAATGCAGAGATTTTTGAAACTTGGGATTGCCGGGGGGATTCTGCTCTTTCTGGCGACGATTCTGGCCCTCGTTGTTGCCAACAGTCCACTGAAGCCCTTTTACGACATTTTGCTGTCCATGCGGGTCGAGATCCGTCTTGGCGCGCTCTTTATCGGTAAACCCCTGCTGTTGTGGATCAATGACGGCTTGATGGCGATCTTCTTCTTTCTAATCGGGCTGGAACTGAAGCGGGAACTGCTCGTAGGAGAACTGCGGGAACTGCGTACTGTTGCCCTGCCCGCGTTCGGTGCGGTCGGCGGGATGCTTATACCAGCCCTGATCTATTACGCATTCAACCGACATAATCCGATCGCCGTCCAGGGCTGGGCGATCCCGGCTGCAACTGACATTGCCTTTGCCTTGGGGCTGCTGGCGTTATTTGGCAACCGGCTGCCTTCGTCCCTCAAGATCTTCCTGATCTCCCTGGCGATCTTTGATGACATCGGAGCGATTCTGATTATTGCCTTCTTTTATACCAGTGACCTTTCTCTGACGGCCCTGGCCGTTTCAAGCTGCTGTCTGCCATTATTGCTGCTGTTAAATCGTAAAGGAGTGGTCCAACTAGCACCCTACCTCTTTGTCGGGGCGATTATGTGGGTTGCTCTGCTTAAATCGGGAGTTCATGCCACCCTGGCTGGAGTCGCCCTTGCCCTCTTCATACCCTTGAAAAACAAGCAGGAACCGTCAAACTCTCCCCTGCGCACCCTTGAGCACGATCTGCATCCTTTGGTGACCTTTGCCATTTTGCCCCTTTTCGCCTTTGCCAATGCCGGCATCTCCCTGACAGGAGTCGGCCTCGACGCACTGTTCCATCCCGTCCCGATCGGAATTGCCCTGGGGCTGTTTGTCGGCAAGCAGCTCGGCGTCTTCACCTTCTGTTACGCCGCAGTCAAATTGAACCTGGCTGGGCTGCCCCAAGGCATGAGTTGGTCTGGACTTTATGGAATCGCCATTCTGTGCGGGATTGGCTTCACTATGAGCCTCTTCATCGGTTCACTGGCCTTTGAAGAGACCGATGTCGAACAGTTCTTCGATGAACGGGTGGGAATTCTGCTTGGCTCACTCATCTCTGGGATTGCCGGCTATCTGGTTTTGAACCGGGTCCTGGCTCCATCCGCGAACGAGGTCCTGCCAGGGAAAACTTCTTGAACTCCATATCTAAAGGAGAAACCATCGAGGGTCTGACCTTGTATAATCCACAGTAGTGTTTTTGAGTTATTAAGCTGATACAATTTACTCTGGGACGCCGGGGTAAAGAGAGAAAGGTGAATCTACGCATTTGACAAAATCAGAAAAATCCAAAGGCTAAAAGCGAAGTCCCAAGACGGAGATCTTCCGAACCGTTAGTCAAGGAAATACAATCCAGTAACCTTGTTGGAGAGCTAATGAGAAATCATACTGACAAAAATAAACAGGACAAAAGAACCTGGCGTACGTTCACTGCACAGATAACCTTTGTCGTGTTGTTTTTTGTACTGGGTCTTTTCTTCGGCCTCTTCCATAACAACAAGCAGCTGGTCGAATCAGAATATCTGTCTAAAGCTAGATCACATTTCGATAATATTGTAATGACTCGTCGCTGGAGTGCGCAGTACGGTGGTGTTTACGTGGAAAAACAGGCTGGGATGGTTTCGAATCCGTACCTGATCAACCCTGACATCCATGATGTCACAGGTAAGACCTACACGTTGAAAAACCCTGCGTTGATGACGCGTGAAATTTCTGAGATTGCCGACAAGGGTGGCATGTACCGCTTCCATATAACCAGCCTCAAACCGCTCAATCCCCTTAACGCGCCGGATACCTTCGAGCGGAGCTCACTAGAAGCGTTTGAAAAAGGAAAAACAGAATTAGTTGAGATGGTTATGGATGGTGACCATGATATCTACCGTTATATGGCACCGCTGAAAACAGAGCAATCCTGTCTGAAATGCCATGCCATTCAAGGGTACAAAGTTGGCGAGGTTCGCGGTGGCATCAGTGTCAGTTTTGATATTACAGAATCCACACGGAGTCTGGCACGACAAAAGTATCTGCTTATAGGCCTTTTTTTGTTCACGTCGTCCCTTTTGTTCGGAATCATTTACCGGATCATCACAAAGCTGAATAAAAGAATTTTTGAAACACAACGTATCATGGAGGTGCAAGCTGAAAAGCTGACATTAATGGCGCATACCGATCCGCTTACCGGCATCAATAATCGCGGCCACTTTTTGGAACTGCTGGGCATGGAAACAGAACGGACTGAGCGCTATGAGCGGGTATTCTCGGTGTTGATGCTTGACCTCGATCACTTTAAATCGGTCAATGATTCGCGTGGTCATGCGGCTGGTGACGAAGCTTTGCACACGTTATGCCGCATCCTTCGGACATCAGGTCTGCGCGCGTCTGATTTTTTTGGTAGAATCGGTGGCGAGGAGTTTGCTGTTGCTTTTCCTGAAACGGATGCACAAGGAGCTGCTGAAGCGGCAGAAAGAATACGGGAGAATCTCGAAAAAACAGCAGTGTTTTATGATGAAAGTGAGTTTTTTATAACCGCCAGTATCGGCGTTAGCGAGTATAAAACCGGAGACACCCAAGAGACTCTCCTCAGTCGAGCTGACAAGGCGATGTACAGGGCCAAAGATACCGGAAGGAATCGGGTCTGCCGGGAAATTTAGCACTGGGGAGCAGTCGAAGGTATTTGGCAAAACTCGATAATCAAAAGGCGTGAGCACCTAATATCCAACACTTATTGGGGTTGGTAAAACCACGAGGCCTGATTGGCAGCCGCTCCACCCAGCAATTATACAAGTTATCGACGTCTTTACTGCCCACGCCGTGAGCCACCAAGGGGCTGGTTAACAACCACGAGACCTGAAACAACCAATTGGACACGGCCTGGAACCGAAGTTTTTCTGGTCCGCGAAACGTGGAAGGGGCTTTTGATCTTCAAAAACCGCACAACAAGCCTTGATCCTGATGGGTGACTGATGCAGCCAGAGGCTGAGTACATCGAAACAAAAGAAAAAACGGCAATGGTAACGATGCCAGTGGCTTACGAGCAGAGCTTGAAAACCTTTATTTTCTGGCATAAGGAACGTTTTTGCCGTTGACAGCAGCCTTTTAATGGGTGACCCCTAATCCTCTTTTGGGACGCTTGAAACCTCGTCATCTCCTCTGAAAATCCTTCGAAATTACGTTGACGCCACCCAGTACCGAGTGTATTTTCCAGCCAGTTTAAAAAGTATTTTTTATCCTTTATGGCTCATTAATCCTAAAAACGGCTTTTAAGTCCACGAAAAGCACGAAAAAACACGAAAAATTAAAGCATTACAGTAAAACAGTGATTCACCAAGCAGGTTACGTCGTGAAGTTGTTTATCTTTCTGATTTCGTTCGTGTATTTCGTGCTTTTCGT
>JAQTZV010000020.1 GCA_028687585.1 Desulfuromonadaceae bacterium
AGCTTCATACCCAGTCGTTACCGTCTGCGCATGTATCGGTAGGTTACTGTTGATGGGACAACAGGTTTTCTCTTGTAGATACAAGGAAAACAATCAGTTGCACGACTTAGCAAGTCGCACGTTGTAATAGTCGGCGGGATTATCGTATTCGACCTTTTCCCCCTGGCGAGCTATCATCCAGATGCCACTTTCATCTTTTTTGGGGCTATAACCACGGCCGCCAATGATTTCTTGTGCCTTAACCGGGTTCTCCTTGCGAAGATCCCAGTACTCTTTCGGGACAGGCGTGTTCGTCAGTTCAGTAGGACCAACACGGAAGCGGTATTTGCCTTCCATAGTCGAACATGAACCGATACCTGTGCCGAGACGCTGACCGGTAGGAGAATAGAGTGTCACTTTGATACGGTATTCCCTGTGTCCGTGCTGTAGGTCAATGGTATCGACTTCAACGTCGTTTGCCAGTCTGAATGTCAGCATCAGTTTTTCAGCACCTGGTTTCAAAAGAGCCGGTTTATCGCCACATCCGGGAATTACGCCAAAGTGTTCCCCATTTTTCATTACTTCCTTCATAATGTGTTGGATGAGGTTCACCTGGGATTTCATTTCCGAGATGCTTACAGCGAAACTGGTCAATGAGGATGGTGCTGCTACCTGCGTTGATGGCGGCGTGTGAGGTTGATTGAATGAGATGATTTGAGCTGCTGCAGTCATGGTCTCTCTCCTTTTTTGAGTTTGTACTCAAACAGTGAAGACAGACCTTCCCCAGCAGGGTTTGGTTGTCTCCCTGTCGAGGTGGTAATTGATTATGCAGCTGTCAGTTACTTTGGTGGTGGTGATAGTGGCCAGTCATCGTCATCAAATGGTATCGAATGATCTTCATGAACAGGAGATGACTCGATCTGTTCATTAGTAGCTCCAGATTTTCCTCCCAGCATGAGCATTTTTTCGCCGACAACTTCTGTGGTGTAACGATCTTTGCCGGTTTTGTCCTGCCACTTGCGAGTTTTGAGTTTCCCTTCGAGATAGACGCTTTTCCCTTTAGTCAGATATTCACCAGCTATTTCAGCGAGTCTGCCGTAAAGGATGATGGTGTGCCATTCTGTCCGTTCTTCCCATTCGCCACTTTTGTTTTTTACTTTCTCACTGGTTGCAAGTGATATGGATGCCACTGCTGTTCCTGTTGTTGTAAACCTGATTTCAGGGTCACGACCAAGGTTTCCGATGAGTTCAACTCTGTTTAAACTTGCCATAATACTGCCTCCTTGTTGGATTTCCCAAGATGTGAAGACAATTGTCTATCCCTTAAAAGGAGAGAACAAAGTGTCTCCCTGTTGGGATGGGGTAGATCCCGTCGCTTGTAAGGCTTGTCACGGATTTGGATAATAAAAAACCCGTTCAGGTTTTTGCCGGAAGGGGTCGATTATTCGTGTAATATGTGTCAAATTTTGCACGTACCGGTAGTGTCGCAATTTAAGTCATTTTACCCAAACGACTATCGGAAGAACGCAAATGCTATTCAACCGAAAATACATCTGAAAGGGGCAAGAGGGCCTGATCTTTCAGAACGTTTCATCCCATGTCTGAGGAAATTCTTCCAGGACTACAACCTGTGAAGTCTAACCGTGGCAAAGCCGACGGATTCTCTAAAAAGAGTGTAAAATATCTGTTAAACGTTCGTATTCATTGCAACTTGTTCACAAAAGCCCAACGTTATTCAGCAGCTAATGCGGATAATTGCTCTGCCTTTGCCGGCTTCGATGGATTCTTTGTTTCGCCGGCATCTCTGTTTTTGGGAAAGGGATTATTATACCCGCGTGGCGGAGTATAGTCCCATGCCATGGCTTTACTGATTTCAGCGTTCAGGATATTGAGCTGTTCCTTTAGAGACCGATGTCGCTCATAAAAGCCTTGTGCCTGTTCAAAAGAGATCGTTCTTCCCACTTTCATGCGCATCTGGTATATGAGGTTGTCGCTGGAACGAAGAAGGGTGATGAACTCGCCCGTATCTACGGTGGTGCTTTTAAGATATTGGGTATTGGGATCTTTTGCTTGTTCGAGCTTGTCCTGCATCCATTGTTCCGGTGTTTTCTTTGGCCTGCTTTTCGATGACTGTTCCTGTTGCGTCGGTTGTATACCCTCGATGCCAGCCGATTGTTTGGTTCTTCCATTCTTGTTCGCCATAAATTCCTCCTGTCGTGATTAGAATTTCCCTGCCGCACGCATGGCAACTCCGCTACCAAAGCGTTTGGATAATTCGTTAAAAACGGTGTCATCGAATCTCTTCATATTTTGCACAATCGCTTCCACCGCATTGATTTCCGCTGCTACGCTTGCATATTCCGAACGAGCGCTGGAGACCAGTTTCAGAGTGTTTTCCTCCAGCATATCCACCAAAGCCATGCCGCCTTCGAGGATTTCCATTTGACACGTTTCAGGTGACGACCCTGATTTATTCTCCTTCTGTGTAGACCTGATATGACGTGCCAGCTCATTGAGTTGATAGGTGCGTCCCAACAGATCTGAAAGCATATAGAAGCTGAAGGCTTTTGCTGTCACTTCTGACAATTTCCCGATAACTTCCGTTTCAGTATTGGTTGCAACGGCATTTTTCAGAATCAGGGATACAGACATCGGCGTTGCTTGCAGAAACGCTTCTTCCGTGGCGGTTAGGGCGGTTTTGCTTTTAATCTTTGTGGCGATCGATTGCATATTATTTGATACAAACGTAATCAGGTTCTTGTTGGTGTCTGAAATAGTTGTGCAGGCTCCGCCAAGTGAATCTCTCCCCTCTGCAGTTCCTGTCAAAAACGAGTCATAGTTTTTATTTGCGTCACAAGGGGGGATATATTTTGCCGCATACGTTGTGCCGGTAGAAGACGGGCTGCTGATAATGACATCCCCGATAAAACCTCTCATCAGCTTTGCATATTCACTACTCATCCCTTTCTTGCTCGCCAGGTTTTCCAGAACAGATCCACTGCCAAATATCTGGATAATTTCAGCCGGGCAACCAGCAGTCGCTCCTGATGCTGCCTGGTTTATGGCGTTTATACCTGGAGGAGGAGCGGCGCCGAGGAAGCTTTTTCCCAAGCTCTCAAATGATTTGCTGACATCTTGATACAAATCCTTTGCACCGCTTGATACCATGAAGTCTGTCTGTGCCGTCTTGATCTCCGCTTGCATGGCTCCATTCATTACTGAAGAGAATGGACTGGCTGCGGTTGCCACTAATGCTTTAGCGGCCTTACAGTCGTTAAGCTGCAGGCCATTGAGGCGATCAACGATTGCTTCAAGCGTATTTATGGTATCAGCGACCTGCGGGGCCAGCGTTTTCAGTGCGATATCAAAAGCTGCTGCCGGGGCAGCGGCGAGTATGTTTTGAAGTTTCTGGACAAGGTAATCGGTATTCATGAACGAGAATCCGCCCATAAACATATCAATGCCGCCGCAACCGGATTTGAGTTTAGGCAATGAGGCTGATACCAGAAAATCGTTGCTGTTCGGCCATCGTGCGGAAAAGCTGCCACCGGTATAGTAGCCACGCTTGGAACCCTCATAATAGCTGGGGGACGTAGAGCTTTTTTGCTGAATCCAGTCATCAACCCAGCCACCAGACCATGAAACTGTCGGAGACAGTGCAATTGACAGTGCGAGGCTGACCGCTGTAGTTTTGAATAGTATTCCGTGCTTCACACAGTTCTCCCTTGGCAAAGATCTAAAACAGCGACTAATTTTTCACCTTCGCTTTTTGATGTCATATCCCCCACCTCTCTGGAAGTCATACAAGGAATACTCTTCAGGAGTGATCTCGCCCTTCAGCAACCGGACAGCCCGATACGTCTTGTCCTCGATTTCATCAGCTGAAATGACTCCTGCAGACACCGGGAAATAGTCCTGATTTCCTTTCTGAATGAGAATGATCGTTGGCGTGATTTCCACATTAAATTTCGCGGCCAGGGCCGGATTTTCATTAATATTGACCTGTTTGACCGTCCAGTTGCTTGTTTTGGTGAACCAGTCAAGGATTTTTGATTGTTCATCGCAATAGCTGCAATCAGGGCGACTGAAGTAAACCATCGCAAATTCATCTCTGGCTTCCTGAAGTTTCCGTTGCCGCTCGTCTGCTATCTGTGATACGCGGGCCAGGTTGCCGGGCGTGGTGATCGGGTAGTCCTTCTTGGTGGTCAATTCCGGGTATTTCTGCCAGACGTACTGGGCAACGTTTGTGAAAGCAAGGGCCTTCTTTCGGGCTATTTCCTGAACCTCGTAATACTCTTTCACGTTTTCTTCGGTCGGTGTTTGTACCGCCTTTTTTTTCACAGTTTCAGCAAACTCCCTGAACTGATCAGGATGCATATTCCACATTTGATCATAGGTAAAATCCTTGAAGGTCGATGTCTGTTTAGGCTTTTCAGCGCTCTTCTCAGCCTCAGTGGCCTCAGTTTTCTGCTCCGGTTTTTCGTACCACCACCAACCCTTTCCGGAGTCAGAATAATAGCCCGCATGAGAAGTGCCTGCAAAAAACAGGATGATCGCTAAAACGGCAAGATTCCCCCTGATCATTTTCCTGCCTCTTTTAACTTGATTTCCTTGATGAGCTTTTTAAGGATTGCCGGTTTTGTACTCTCAAACTCAGAGGGTAACACTCCAAAAGCAGACGCTCTGAATGGTATGAGCGACCAGGTGCTGACTTTGTCATTGTCGCTGATTACGGCTGTTTTGATGGTATAGTAACTCTTCGCCATCATCTCTATTGCCGTTGCATCTTTTGTTTTGCCGAGATTCCATACGACGGTGAAGATGTAGTCACGCTTTGCCGCTTCATCACCAGCGGCGGTCAGGATAGACGCATCACGACCAGCGCAGGTTTCCTGAATTGCATTCCAGAGCCCCTCTGGTCTGACATAAACCATTCCATTAGGCATAGAAACAGCCAGCCACTGGACACCTGATGCTGTCCGATCTACCTGATTAACCTGTCGTTTGATCAAGGCCAGTATATTGTCAGCGTCGTACCAGAGCCCTAATGATACCGTTTTCGGCTTGTATTTTACCTTTGGCTCGCTGCCAAGCGGATGATCCATCGCTTCATGTTGGTTCGTCTGATCGTTAAGAGGCGGGGCTTGTGCCGCTTCAGAGGGTATGGGAGGGGCCGGGTTTGATAGCACTTCCTCTTGTGTCTCTTCCGCCTGGGCATCATGATCCGCTTTCTCTTCTTCGGTCTCATCAAGCTCAATTTCATCAATGTCTGTCAGCTCCATGCTACGGCTGATAATCGCACCAAGTTCGTCGCTACGAACTTCCTGGTCACACTGTTTCAAAGCTACCGCCAACGGATTATTTGGACTCATCTGATGATGACCGCGTATGATTCGATCCAGCTCGTTCCGGTTTGCCAGCGAAGTATATTCCGGGATACTTGCCAGGACGATGAGAGAAATCTGCGGGTGGTCGCCTGTCGAGTAATACTGACTGTGATGCTTGGGAATTTTTCCAAGATCATGGCCCAGGGCTGCAATTAAAACCGTTGGTAACAGTATTTCTTCACTGGTAATGCTGATAAATTTGTAGGCGACTGCCAGTGAGTGCATATACAAGGGAACCGTTGCCAGTTGCATGAATGTGCTATCGCCGTAGTCAGTATCCGGATCCTTTATTTTATTGCTGCCGCGTACTACCGAAGAACACATTCCCTCGGTATCAAGCATTTTCAGAATTTTTGTGATGACGCACTTTCTTGCTCCGTTGATAAGCCGTTGCGGCTCTACGATGTCATTGTAGAACCGGGTGATTTCTTCATGGGTGAATGAGGGCTTGGCAACTGTCATATCTTGTATCTCCTCGCCTGCCTGTTCCCGCCAGATCTTGGCTATTGTCCTGAAGTTGATGACGTCGCCTTTCCAGACGCTTGATACATCAACGAGATCCGCCTGCAAAACGCCTTCATCATCAGGCGGAAATGACAGGAAAAATGGCAGCAAATCATCAGATTCCGGTGCTTCCGTTTCAGGTGATTTAGTGAACGACCATATGCCATAGCCAACCATTCCCGTGCCGAGCAGGCCGCAGCCCAAAAGCATGTTATTCACTTGCCAGTACCTGGTTTGCGTTCGGGGTTGGCCGAGGGGAATATTATCTTCATGGTGGGATCCTTTGCCTCCAGAGTCTTCCCCTTGTATCTCCCTGAATATGTCAGCATGTAGAATTCACGAGGCTGCAGGCTCAGGATGTCCTGTGCATCAAGAACGTCCTTTTCCTCCTCCCGGGTTGTCACCTGGTTTGAACCATAAATTCCAGTCAGCTTTTTGTGCTTACCAAAGTGCCGCACAACGTATTCAGAGGTTTCAGCATCTGAACAACGCATGAATATCTTCGTATTTGTATTATCGAGGATTGATTTGCCAAATTCCTCGCCTACAGCCGCATAAATCTGGTTTACCGATTGGGCAAAGGCGTGAACCATTACGTCAGCGGAACCTGCTTTGGCAAACAGATCTTCTATTCCTTGATAAAAAAGGCTTTGCGCTTCATCAATGTAGATTGCAAGTGGTGGCGAAACCTTCTGCCGGTCTGAGAGATAGACCCTGCCAATAAATGACTGAATCATTGAGAGAAGGACTTTGCCAAGGGTTGTTGCAGCCTCTCTGGTTATCATGGTTCCGGTATGCACAATCATGATGACTTTTTTTCCCTCTTCGAGTTGGCTCATGAACCTGTTGCTGTCAGCTTGACCGATGATTTTACCGATATTACCGGAGGAAAGTTCCATAAGGCAGGTACGGAGTGTGGATGAAACCTTCGAGTAGTATTCCTGGGGAGATTCGAGGATGTCTTGAAGCATTCCTGCCGTCAGTTTCGCCTCGTGTGTACCGATTTCATTTAAGATCCCTACAGTCTCTTCAAGCTTGGAACGCCGAATGCTTTGGCGGATCGAGTCCATGTTTTGAGAGGGCAATTTCCCTTTCCATTTGGCGATGATGATATTTGCGGTGATAACCGCTGTAGTGATCTCTTTGGCGATGTTTCGGTAAAAGGGTTCCTTACCACCCTGTATGCCTGAGACAATATGGCCTACCAGTTCATCAGGCATGAAGTAATACGCCATCGGATCAACTACGGCTGAGTATTCCGGAAAGATCGGGGTGACGAGCATGAGATCATCAAGGCGTTGCGCTTTCCTGGCAACTTCAACGATCTTAGTGAATATTTGCTGGTCCCCTTTTGGATCAAAATACACGACACTGTTGCCTTTCATTATGTCCTGTTCAATCAGGTTCTCGCACAGACGGGTCTTACCGACTCCCGTTGTGCCGAAAACGAAGGTATGGCGCTTCCGGTCAGAATCTGGGATTGAAATGGGAACCATTTTTGTTGGATGTTCCATCTGCACGCCTGTCCCAATATTGGTGTTCAATCCGGTGGGTTTATTTTTTGATAAAAACTTGAACATGTTCTTTTAGTTCCTTTCCAACGGTATTGATTGCAGATTTAGGAATGCGTTGTGGTGTTACTATTTCGCTAAATCCACCGGCAATCCGTCGTTGGCATTTTATTCCTGTCACCCCGGTCAGTTGATAGAGTAAGCGTGCCGGCAAATCCCGTGACGTTCTGTTCAAGACTATCCTCACTCTGGCAAAGGCCTTGCCTGCAATTGGCCGAACACTGGTTACGAGGAACTTTTTTGTATCTCCTATGCGATAGAGGTTGCGCTCGTGAGGCGGTTGATATGTCAGCGGGCACTCTCCGAGAAGTATTACCCTATTCACGAGATCGTCTATTTCCAGCATTACAAAGAGGACATTGTTATTGGCAATCCGGCTGATTGTTCCGGTGATGACTTGTCCTTGTAACTCACGCATCGAGTGGTATTCGTCGATTGCCTGGCGCTTCTGCAATTCCAGCTCGACGTTGTAACTGATAGCTCGTCTCAACTTCTTTGAGATTTTTCCCACTTCAATCGTCATCGGATCATATAAACCCATTACTGCTGTTACGTGCAGTTGGCCCTCTTGTATCCGGCAGATTACTGGCGACCGGTATGCTTTCGTCAGGGTACTGGTTATAGCGGTCTCTACGGCATCGAGAACTATCGGTTCAGGCAGACTGTATTTGTGTGTCAGTTCATCTGAAAGCAGTTCCACCGAAGACCTCATCCCATGGGGTAACAGTCGTTATAGCGCTCGTGTTACTGGCAAATTGCTCTTGCCGCCGGGCCGGTCTCTGTTCTCCAACACCGTGTTGCTGTATGACACGAAAAACCTTGGCGGCGTACTTGTCTCTCTTGGACGGTGTGCGTGAGTTGTAACAACCAACCGCACGCCAGATGTTCCCATAATCCTGAATACATTGTGCCAGTATCCAGGCTCCTACTTTAACGTTGGTGCATGGATCGGATAGCTCACCCCATGTTTTGCCAAGCTTTTTAGACCAGATTGAGTTGATCTGCATGATTCCATAATCATAACTTCCGTTGGTATTGCGGTTTATTGCGTTTGGATTGAAGTTACTCTCTGTTTTGGCAATGCTCCAAAGCAGTTGCGGGGATATACCGTAATAGTTGCCTGCTTCCTCAAAACAGAAGGAATGGGCACTTAATGGCATGGCAATCAGAGTTGAAGCTGTGAGCAGGATTTTCTGAAGATGCATGTATCCCCCTGATAGGAATATCTGTAAGGGGGGGAAGGTGAAACTATGAATTACTGAAATCGTCCGCAGAAATGAATGCTGAAGAAAGTGTTGGTAGTGCTGGAAAAAGGTGCGTTTAGAATACGACCGGTAAAAGTAGTTGACGTTCATCATCTTGAGATAAGATAGGAGACAAAATGGAAAAGCGATTAAATCTGGATATCGTAATAGAGGTTATTGAGGACGCCTTCTTGCCATTGCCTTGCACTGTTGAAAAAAGGTTTATTGATAAGAAAAAATATCTGATTTTTCACGTTTTTGCTGGAAGCGGTTTATGTTTACTGACTGATATTTGCAGCATAAAATTCATAAATGAATTCCATATAACTATCCGTAAATCAAGAAAATACTTGAAGAACAAGACGGGTGTAAGTTTTATCCTTGGGAGTGGCCCTATTAGAATATTGGAGGTTTGGATTACATCCTGACTTACGAAGACAGGGATAGGGTGAAACCTGCTCCCTACTCTACCACATAATTATGCATAGAGAACGTTTTTGCCATTGACAGCAGCCTTCTAATGGGTGATTTCGTCGTGGAGATCCCTCGGTCTAAAAGCGAGAATCAGGCTGATGCCTATCCCATAGAATTGTCGAGGTTTCTCCGACAGCGGTTACATCTCTGCTTATACCCTGGAAGTCTTCTGCGTTAGATAGTTTTATGTCAGCTTAACTTTGGGAAGCCTGCACTGCAGTGATAGCGGTCAAATTGACGATAGCATCCACCGAACATCCTCTGGAGAGGTAATTAACCGGCTTGGCCAGGCCCTGAATGATCGGGCCGACAGCTTCTGCTTCACCAACGCATTCAACCAACTTGTATCCGATGTTGCCGGCATCAAGGTTAGGGAAGATCAGTACATTGGCTTTGCCAGCCACCGGGCTGCCCTGAGCCTTTTTCCCGCCAACGCTCGGTAACAGAGCGGCATCAGCCTGGAGTTCTCCATCGATCTGCAAATCAGGCTTCATCTGACGTGCAATCTCCAGTGCCTTTGTTACCTTGTCAGCATCTGGATGCGTGGCGCTTCCCTTGGAGGAAAAAGAGAGCAGAGCCACGAGCGCTTCAACATCAAGAAATACCTTGCAATTACCTGCGGTAGCTATGGCAATTTCAGCCAGAGCCTGGGCGTTCGGATTTGGATTAACGGCGCAGTCTGCAAAGAGAATGATGCCGTTCTCACCGAAAAAGTGACTCTTTGTGATCATCAGAAAGAATGAGGAAACAGTCTTGATCCCGGAAGCCAGACCGACGGTTTGGATGCCGGCCTTGAGTACGTTCCCCGTAGTGTTTGCAGCACCTGCGACCTGGCCGCCAGCATCTCCGCTATGCTCCATCATTCCGGCGAAGTACAGGTTGTCCGTTGCGGTCAGAAGCTCTCGCGCCTCTGTGTATACTATTGTTTTGCCCCTCCTTTTGCGCAACTCAACAAAATTGGATATGTATTGATCGAGGTTAGGAGAGGTGACCGGATTTATCAGCTCGACTCCGCCAAGATTTATCCCTTGTTCATCGGCTTTGGCCTGAATCTTTGCAGGATCACCAAGAATCACGATTTTTGCCAGCTTTTCGTGGGTGATCGTCTCCGCCGCATACAATATCCGTTCATCGTAGCTTTCAGGTAGTACGATTATCTGATGATATCTTTTCGCCTTTTCCTTGATCTGATCAAAAAGATGCATGAATGACATCCTCAAAAAATATGATAACAGGGTGTAATTATAGTCGAAACAACAGCACATTGCCTATAAAAATAAAATATATCAGATACTTAGCCCTGATAAAAATTTTATCCTGGTAATTGCCTGCGCTCGGTCACAATCCCGCACATTTCAGCGAGTCGGTTACAACACAACCTCCAAGGGTTTGCTACCTTATGGCTGGAGGGACTGGGTTCACACCTGCTTGATTATACGACCTTGTCCGGCAGCACGTGGCATTTGCTCTTTTCTTTTTTTGTTTTCATTACTCCTATATATTTCGTGTGCCATCCCCATTACGCCAATAGCCGTTCCGCATCGGCAGAGTCGGAGAACATTCCCATAGCAAACTGCGGGTATTGTACTAATTCGCGCCCGGAGTGCGAGAACAACGGCACGAATCGGGGTTCCGCACTATCATGCAACAGTGTCATCTGACGCTGCGTGATATCTCTTAAGGCAGGAACTATTTCTGTTTTAATGCGATAAAGAGACATCCGGTACGTTGGTGCCAGTACCACTAACGCTCCTATTACAGCGCCAAGCTTGTTAACATATGGCAGGGATACAGTAGTAATTTCTGACGACAGACTTTCGGTATCAACGGTTATATTACCGATAGTAGAGGCCGTAGTGTAGCGCGGAAAGCGAACGGAAACCGGGAGCCTCAGAGACGTGCCGACGAACGAAGTAGCTCTTATCGATTGGTGACAGTCAACAAAATCGACAAATACAACTTTTGACCCGGATTTTTTTGCAAAATAGACCGCTTCATTAGTTGCCTTTGATAGGCGTTCCATGCAAGTTTTGACCTTATCCAGTGGCTCTTCCTTGCCTAATATCCGGCACGCGTTTTCAATGGATGTGATGCCGATACTGTAGTTATTTCTCTCATCCTTTTCCAGAATGCCACACTGAACCAGTGTGGCAAGAATCCTGAATGCCTTGTTTTTTGTAATTTTCGTGCATTGGCAAATCTCAGTAAGTGAAATGCCGCCCCTTGCCGAAAGTACCTTCTCCAACATAAGGAACGTTTCAACGACTAACCGTAGTTCATACTTTTGCTCATTACCCGCTTTTTCTGCTGCCATTATTGACTCCGATCAAATGAATTCCTGAGTGGGACTAAGCTTCCGCAAATCGTAATTAGCGTTTTGGCTGGCACTCGGTGTTGACAGCAGCATAGATCAAGCGCGGGAGATAGTTGCCAAGTCGAACCACCGGTTAAATTGGTACTGAACCTCTCCGTAAGACTGGTAGCCATGTTTCTTGAAGTCAAAAAGCATGGTAAGTGCCCACCAATGCTGTCTTTAAATTCCCAAGGGTAATGTTGACCCAGCAGAAACATTCATATCGACTTTCTTTTAATCGTTGCCAACAATGATTCGTTGATGAAAACAGCCAACATCTTCGACGGCTGGGAAACAGTTCAGGCCGTCGAATACCACAATGGTTTCCGGAACTAATGAATTTTTTGCCCAGCTCCGGATCTCATCAAGCGTAAAGGCTTTGACTTGAGAAAAGACTGTTAAATAGGGTGGTTATGCTTATCTGCCTGGACTTCGGACAAAAATGGAACATTGTTCTCTGATCCACGACCAGGCTTGTCGCCGCGAAGTTCACCACCGATATAAGCATATCAACTTCAATGCGGCCCGGGAGTATATCACGCTGCTTCTAAATTGTTGATTTGTAGCGTTGGTTTGCGAAGCATTTTCTCCCACTATTTGTTCTTGTTATTGGCACAGATTCTAGGATAAAAACCCACGCCTTCAGTCGAATACTTTAGTTCACGCCTTTGACGGTGATGCAATTTTCACCTCACCTGTTGTTATGAAAGCAGGCTGTTCTCGTAGAATTCACTCGTCGAGAACGTGTTTAGACTGCAAACCCAGCCCCTTTTAGGTGGTGGTGATTTTAGTTTATAAGTGAACACCGCATACTAAAAAAATTTAACATACTGGCTTTCTTTACTACAGGTAAGAAATCATTTCGACGCTCTTTGCGATAATTCCAATATTCGCTAAGTTGGCGATCCCGCTCTCGTGGTCTCTTTCACTTAATGCCGCACACAGATCTTCCAGTATTACAACACGGTAGTCTCGGTCGTGCGCGTCAAGCGCAGTGCTTTGAACTACTAAGTTAGTAGCCACGCCTCCTAACAAAAGCGTTTGGACTTTTAATCTGCGCAAAATAGCTTCTAACGAAGTTGAGTAGAAAGCGCTCACTCTGTGTTTAGTAATTAAGAAATCATTTTCATCCATGAGGAGTGCAGAGTGGATTTCAGTGGCCCAATTTTCCAGACGCAGAGCACCGTAATGCCGTGCAGAGGAGAATAATGGAGAATTATCCGGGCATTCGCGGTAATCCGACGAAAAACCAACCCGTACGAAAATTACCGGGACATTCTTTGATCGGGCAATTTGGGCCGTCTCGTTCGCTCTTTGTAGGACATCCCGCGTCTTTACCTGGGCGGCATAACCCGCAGCACCCAGCTTTCCATCGGGGTGTACAATATCGTTGATGAAATCCAGTAAAAGCACCGCCGTATTTGCCATTGTATTAACCTCTTTCTGTAATGAGATAACGTCATCACCAAAGCAAGAGTTAGGCCAACTTATTGGATTAAGCTAGCACCAGCATTAAAGACCTTCACTAATCAGGATAATACAAATACTGATCAAATTCCTACCATTTCAATATCGGATTATTTCTTTTCAAATTAGCCACCACAACATTTCAAATATGAATTAGCATGTTGAATCTTAGTTGCTTAAACTATCAAACACTTTATTCATTATAACAATATATTGCATATGCCAGCAAAAATACTAAATAATATAAGTATGTTATGTTGGCTTATGATATATTTACTCATCTACATAGTATTGGCCCTTATATTGCAAAACAGTTTTATATCAATGATCTATTTGCCTTTTCGATATGAAAATGTTGAGCACTGGTAACTATAATATGATGTAACGGGAACAATTTTAATTACAATTTATTTAAAATTTCTGTTTTTACTGCAAAAAGTGACTTTTGCAAGTCCTTATTTTCAGTTCTGTGAGTGAAAAAGACAAGGGTACCTCGAGAAACAGTTGCAGAGAAATTAGTAGGTGTTCCTAAGTTAGCTGGCGGTAATGACAGGACATGATTAAGCCAGAATGTCATAGCAATATTAATATTAATATTTTACCTGGGAACGGGAGGTGAGCCGCAGGCGAATTTACACAGGTACGTATGAAGTAAATACACATCGCTTTATCACTTTATTTGGGAGGAATGTATGCTTAGAAAGCTTGGTATTTTGACAGTAATGCTGATAATCATTTCGGCAACTTCGGTTTTGGCCGAAGATTCAGTAGTTAGTAGTAAGTACAATCTATCCTTCGGCGGGTATGTAAAAATTGACTATGTCAACAATTCAAATGCAGTCGGGCCAAGAACTCCTGGTCCCCCGGGTGGAGGCTTCGTCGCTGGGAGTAAGGATGAGTCAATCCTTACAGCAAGGCAGAGCCGTTTCTGGCTTAAAGCTTCCGGCCCAACCGTCTCGGGTGCGAAGACCAACGCTCTCATTGAGATGGACTTTTATGGTGGAGGCTCATCATCCAACGAGTTTGGTAACTTGCGAATGCGGCATGCCTATGGAACTCTTGACTGGCCCGACACACAGGTCCTCATCGGTCAGTATTCGGATCTCTTCGCGCCTGCAGCCGCCGACACTATTGATGGCCGTCAAGGGAACACTACGGGAGCACCCGGGAGTCCGCGCGTCTCACAAATTCGTGTAACTCAGAAAATCAAGTTCGATGCCGATAACACGCTGAAGATTGTGGCTGGCGTGCAAAACCCTGTGCAGGACGCCGCTTCGAGCGGCTCTAACTCCAGCTCTAAGTATCTTGGGTCGGACGGCACAGGTCCATACGGAAGTATGGTAAACATTGCCGGACAGGTCTTTCTTTCCAGTAATATCCTGGGGGTTTCACCTAAATATATGGGCCGGAGCATGAGTCCTCTCGAAGTGGGTGTCTTTGGACTTAGAGGCGACATGAAACTTGTAGGAAATAAACGTGTAGATAACTACGGTTATGGCGTGTACGCTTTTGCTCCCATCGTCAAGTCCAGGGACGGCAAGAGCCGTTCCATGACTCTCTCTCTGGAAGGTCAGGCTTACAAGGCCGAAGGGATGGATGTGCAGGGCGCAACCAACGGCATCGCCCTAAAATCTACTACAAACACCGGACTGGTCGGTACATTTCCAGACAAGTCCGGAGCAAAGGGATTTGGTTATTACGGCCAGCTTAAGTTTTATGTCACACAGGATTTGGGACTAACTGCAGGTCATATGGCCCGAAAAGCCGATGATTCCTCACAGTATCCGTCAAATTATGAGCAAAAAAATCAGCTCAGTTATGTTAACGCAACCTACGACCTAACCGATGCGTTTAGGGTGGCATCCGAGTTTGAACACTTGGAAACTACTTACGGAAAATTGACTAAAGGCACCCCAGGCTATGCACAAAATAATGTCATCCGCCTGGCAGCTTACTTTTTCTTTTAACGAGACAATTTGATGTCGTTAAAACAGGTCAGCTCAGCACCAGACTTAAGGTGCTGAGCTGACCTCTGCAGCTTGTCAGGTTTTGGGCGAGTTAATAATCTGCTGAGATCACTCAAACGGTCTTATTGAAGGTTTCTTGGTAAATAAACGCTCCGCAGGGGCGCAAACCGAATATTAAAGTGGCTACTTTGTTATGGGAAATATGATAAGCCTCCAAGGTTGGCGCGCACTTTATATGTAGTTACAGCCAACATACGAATTAGCAAAATTAATTAATCCACAGCTTAGCTTAAGAGAGGTTTCAGAATATGTCTATAGCAAAAATAGAGGAGGCCATAGAGGAGATTAGGGCCGGAAGAATGATAATCTTAGTTGACGACGAGGACCGTGAGAACGAGGGCGACCTCACTATGGCGGCCCAAATGGTTACTCCTGAAGCAATTAACTTTATGGCACGCTTCGGCCGCGGCCTGATCTGCCTCACTTTGACTTCAGAGCGATGCGATCGGCTTGACCTTCAACCCATGGTACAGACTAATACCTCCTCTTTCGGCACCGCATTCACTGTTTCAATCGAGTCTAAGTGTGGAGTCACCACAGGTATCTCAGCAGCAGATCGGGCACATACCATTCTTACTGCAGTGGCGGAAAACGCGGTAGCCGCCGATCTGGCAAGGCCAGGCCACATATTTCCTCTTCGCGCGAAAAATGGTGGCGTTCTGGTGCGTAGTGGTCAGACCGAGGGTTCCGTAGATCTAGCACGACTGGCCGGCCTCGAACCAGCAGGGGTTATCTGCGAGATAATGAATGAAGATGGCACTATGTCCCGCATGCAAGATTTGAAAAAGTTTGCCAAAGAACACGGCATCAAGGTCTGTACAGTCGCTGATCTGGTTGCCTACCGGCTCAAGCACGAGTCGCTGGTTAGGCGCTCAGCAGAAGTAGAGCTTCCCACCAAGTACGGAAACTTCAGAGCAGCCGTCTTTGAGAACGATATTGACAAAATGGAGCACCTCGTGCTGATAAAAGGCGACATCAAAGCGGACCAACCGGTGCTGGTGCGAGTCCACTCCGAATGCCTAACCGGCGACGTGTTTTGTAGTGTCAGGTGCGACTGTGCTGACCAGTTGCACAAAGCAATGGAACGCATCGAAGAGGAAGGATCCGGAGTCGTCCTCTACATGCGTCAGGAAGGTCGCGGCATCGGACTTACCAATAAGCTAAAGGCGTACGCTCTGCAGGACCAGGGACACGACACTGTGGAAGCTAACCTTGCGCTTGGCTTCAAGGCGGATCTCAGAGATTACGGCATCGGGGCGCAAATCCTTGTAAGCTTGGGTGTCAAAAAAATGCGGCTCATGACCAACAATCCGAAGAAGCTGATTGGCCTACAGGGATACGGAATCAACATCGTTGAGCGGGTACCCATAGAAATAGCACCTGTAATAACCAACGAGAAATATCTTAAGACAAAGCGAGAAAAGTTGGGCCACTTGTTGAATAATTTCTAAGGCAGAGTGATATTGGTAAAGAGAACTACCTCATGAGACAGTAATACACATTTGCAGAACACAGAACGTGATATTTTGGTTTCTTTCATAAATTTACATTTCTAACCAATAAAACGACACGAATGAAAATTCTACCCTGATTTTACCTTATTTTTAGAGTGTGGACTAATATGCCTAGATTCATAGAGGGAAAGCTAAATGCAGCAGGACATAACTTCGGAATAATTGTTGGGCGCTTTAACAGCTTCATCGGAGAACGGCTTCTGGATGGAGCTTTGGACGCTCTGATCCGTCATGGTTCAGACGACTCTCATATTACCGTTCTTAGGGTGCCGGGCGCCTTCGAGATTCCACTTGCAGCCCAGAAGATGGCACAAACTGGTACCTATCAAGCCATTATATGTCTGGGTGCCGTGATTCGCGGTTCTACCCCTCACTTTGACTACGTATCCTCCGAGGTTACCAAAGGGATCGCCCAAGTCTCGCTAGAGACCGGCATACCTATAGCTTTCGGCGTACTCACCACTGACACTATCGAACAGGCAATTGAAAGGGCTGGGACTAAGGCAGGTAACAAAGGGTTCGACGCTGCTATGACCGCCATTGAAGCCGCAAATTTGTTTAAGGAATTGGAATCTTAGAATTTCACTTGGTAATCATGCTCGCACCATGAAGCTTCATTTGGTCATTATTTACGCAACTCCCTTCCCCCGAAGCGAAGAAATAGATAAAGGCACACCCCATATGTCGATAGCATGCGGGCCACTGGAGGGGTTGCGAACGATTGATGCGCTGTGCTGGGGCGGGGGCTACGGTAAAAACGTAATGCCATCCGGAATATCCGTCATTTTAATCCCACCTTGCGGCGAGACAGCAAAGGTGTTTTCGATCCCCACCACCCCCTTGCCAGGAACTACAAATTTCGGCTCAATCGCAATGGTCTGGCCAGATTGCAGCGGCACCTTGAAACCCTGGGCGATCACCGGAAACTCATCCAGTTCCAACCCCACACCGTGACCAACAAAGCGTGCCTGTTCACCGGGCATCCCCATAAATTTGTCCCCGAATCCTCCCTGCTCCGCTATTTCAACCGCATTTAAGAACAGCTCTTCGCAGATCACCCCCGGCTTCAGCTCACGCTGTAAATAGGCCTGTATTTCTATGGCAAGATCAAAGGCTCGTTGCAATTCAGGATCAACTGCGCCAAACACATATATGCGGGTCATATCGGAGATGTATCCATTAAAAACACCGCAATAATCCAGCAATACCGGGACATTGCGGGTAATGACCTCTAGCGAAGCCCCTTGCGGAGATGTATTGGAAAGCCCTTTACCGGAAACAGCGCCATCTAAGAAACCATAACTGGCAGCGCCTGAGGAAACCGCCAGCCCGCCGAAAAATTCCTGATTGTAGGCACGCATACGGACATAACCTTCGCCACCAGCCTTACGCAGTCGGTATTCAAATTCAGCAGCAAGATCCAGTTCTCGCATCCCTTCTTTCAAAAAACCGGGCACATTCAAAAAAATGGAGGAAAGGATGTCACCGCTCCGTTTCATCTGCTGCAACTCGAAAGTTGATTTGACCGAACGGATTTCACGGTTAAGCGGGGAGATATCTACAAACTCCCGCCCTGCCAACATTTTGGCATAAAAGTTTAATTGCTGTACCGGCGCAACATCGTAGGTAAAGCCTATTTTAAGTGCTTCTGCAGGGAGCGCGCTTGCAAACTCCTTGCTGGAAGGAAAGGGACGAATATCAGTTAGCGGGCTTTCATTCCTGGCACGAGCAAGACTTTTTCGCACCATTAGAATCGGTTCGCCTGCAACCGGAATCCAGATAGTGGCGTTCTGACGTGTTCCGGCAAAATAATAGACATCAATGGGAAAGATAAAGAGTGCGCCATCAAGCCCCTTCCCCTTAAGCTGCCTCTGAAGAGTGCTGATTCTACTTTCTGATTCTTCACGGGTGATCATGTATTCCTCCGATTTAAATATATTTTCCCCACACGTCAAAAAGGCCCATTCGGCAGGTACCAAGCCCTATGGCATGGGCTGAAAACAGAAATACTCGAAGGCAATTGCCACCAGAGCCTGGACGTGCCTAGGATTAATCAAACAACATGGAAATATCCATAGCGCGAGGTGAATGTGTCAATGAACCGATTGAAATAATATCTACACCAGTTTCTGCTATAGGCCTTACCGTATCCAGATTGACACCACCCGAAGCCTCCACTAGTGCCTGTCCGGAAATCAGTTTAACGCAGTCCCGCATAGTATCGATATCCATGTTATCCAACATGATTATGTCAACTCCGGCAGACAGAGCTTCACCAACCTGCGACCAAGTTTCGGCCTCAATTTCAATTTTGAGAGTATGTGGTAGATAAGCGCGGGCGCGTCTAACCGCCTCAGCAATGCTGCCAGCCGCCGCGATATGGTTTTCCTTGATGAGTACACCATCATAGAGACCGGTGCGATGGTTGATTCCGCCACCAATCCGAACGGCATATTTTTCTATTTCGCGTAAACCGGGGGTTGTCTTTCGGGTATCCGCAATGCGGACTTTTGTGCCACTAACCGCCTCCACATAGCGGGAGGTAAGTGTGGCGATGCCACACATACGCTGTAGTAGGTTTAGTGCGACCCGTTCAGCCATTAGAAGATCGGATGCATTACCCTTAATCGTGGCAATTACATCCCCCTTACCGGCCGAAGTCCCTTCCTGAATAACTACGGTGAATTTCACTGTAGGATCAAGTTTACGGAAAACCATTTCTGCGACATTAACACCGGCTAGCACGAGCGATTCCTTTGCTATAAGGCGAGCAGTAGCGAAACACTTGTCAGACACAACCGCCTGCGTGGTAATGTCTCCGGTATGTATGTCTTCCAGTAGTGCAAGCTCAATCAGTCGTTCTAAAGATATTTTCATAGCTAAACCTCAGTGGAAAATGTGAACTTCTATATCCGTGGCCATTAACGGTCGGCATACGCGGACATTTCTTTAATAATTGCATGACTATCCTATTGATCCTGCGGAATTACCCATTTCAAAAAGCTGTTCCCGGTAGCCAGTGAGTGTCGCACTTATTCCTTGTCACTTCGTACCAAAAAGGTTCTGCGATGACTCGTGCGATTACAAAATAGGTACCCACCGAATCGACCAGCGTGCCGTCGATATCAAACAATCATGATGGTCATTGATCCGCACCGTCACACTCTGTTGAAAGAGGCAGCTTGATTATATCTCGGTTGCCCAGGCCAAGCGAATTGTCGATGAAATATATACGATGAGGTTCAATTCTGTACCAACGCACTTTAGCCAATGCCTTGACTATTACCGCTGGGGCCTGCGCCAGCATACCTACCACGGGAAATTTCTGCCCGTATAATTTGCGAGCTTTTTCTTCTTCGATACCTGAAATCTCGCTGGCAATACCTTCGATCTGTACTCCTTTGATCTCCAGCCAGTCTGAATAATCCTCTTGAATTGTCACGCCGACTCGCGGGTTTTGCGACAAATTCAGGCAGTGACGGCTCGCTGGTGATGATAGAAAATAGAGGGTGCAACCATCGTTGACATAAAAGACCGCCGCCGCCCACGGACCTTCGCTACTGCACGTGGCAAGGTTGGCAACGTGATGGGCATGTAGGTAGTGTTGCACCTGCTTGGGCTGACTTAGCAGAGTTTTGTGAGCCAACTTGATGTGTAGAATAAGCAAAGTCCTCTTCAAATTGCGGTTATCGGCTTGTAGGCATCCTGTTTATAAGGGTTGGCCACCATTCTCAACTGTCAGTAGTTTTGAAATATATTTCATCTGGTCAAGTAAAGTGTGCGCATGTCTCAAAAAGGCACACGCGCAAGAAGCTGTCCGGTAGAAAACATGAAATCAACTTCCCCATCAGACTCCGTTTTCCTAATTTTCCAACAGTGGAAGATTTTTACACTATATTTTCTTTCGACTATCTTAATAACATAGTTAAGTAATATTCTGAAAAAACCACATCCTATATTCGTCATCTAAGTATCCATTTTTCTAAATACATGATCTATATTTGATAAAATTTTTGTGCTCAGATGCGCTGAGCACAAGTGTTCTTCACCTTGTGTTTGAGTTCTGAGAGAGTGCGCGATCCTGTGTACCACAGACAGAGCCTGAGCTCTTCTGTAAGCCTTTCAACCTCCGCCACCACTCTGTGTGCAGAATCGAATGACCATCTTAGAAAAGGCAGCCCCATGCCAGTTGCAGTGGCACCCATGGCCAAGGACTTGGCCATATCCGCACCTGTCCGGATGCCACCGGAGGCAAGCACTTCGATCTTTCGTGGCAGAATACGAAGTGCTGCCTCCAGAGTTTCAGCAGTTTTTACACCCAATTCAAGAACTGGGCTGAGTCGCATTCGGCCTGATTCAGCTTCAATTCGGCTCCAGCAGGTTCCACCCATCCCCGCAACATCAAGCGCCGCAATCGGACAAGTGCGAATCCTTTGAAGTGCCACATCGGAGAACCCGTAGCCGACTTCTTTGATCATTATTGGGTAAGGGAAATCAGCGCACAGAGTTTCCAATTTACCGAGGAGACCGGTAAAGTCGAGTATTCCATTGCGCTGAACAACTTCATGCATGGGATTCAAATAGAGAACAAGGCCATCGGCTCCGATTGCCTCAACTGCATCGCGGCACTTCTGCACTGTCAGACCGCAGTTAAGGTGGACTAGCCCCAGGTCGGCCAAAAGCAGGATGTCGGGTGCCCACCGGCGCACTTCGAAGCTTGGACGGGTCTCAGGGTATTCAAGCATTATCTGCTGGGACCCCACTGTCATGGCAAGCCCGATATGCTGAGCAGCCTCTGCCAAGTTCCGGTTGATTCGCTCCGACTTCTTGCCGCCACCGGTGAGACTGGAGATCATAATCGGCAGTTCAAGGCGATGGCCAAGGAAGGTAGTCGAAAGATCTATCTCGGCGTAGTTGAAGTTGGGAAGGTCACCGATAAGTTCGAAGTGCTCGAAACCGTTGGTGGTTTCCGATTCCACCATTCTGGTAAGACACGTATCAATGTGACGATCCTTTCCGGCACCCACATTAGCGTATTCCATCGGGTATCCCATGTAAATCGGTTTTCTGGTTGCGATCTTGGCTGCGATGTCAGGAGGGGCCGAAAAAAGCTGACTGGATATGGTCATCTCTATCAGACCCTACTTGGATGTACTGTAACTCGTTAAGGTCTGTTAAATTATTCAATGCCCATATTTTTTTAGATTATATCAATTCCCCTGAATATATTAATGTGAAAACAGCATGGGTACGGTCATATGGTTCATCAGATGTTTAGCTACCGGGCTGAGCACAATGCCACCACTGCGTGAAGCAGAGTAAGCCCCCATAACTAGCAGATCCATTTTCAGTTCAAAAACATGATTAAGAAGAAGGTCGCCAACTGTGATGACAGAACTTGCAAAGATCTGTTCATGCCCAACGGGCACTTGGTGTAGTGCCAAATATGAGCTAATTTTGCGTACATTCTCAAGGCCAATGTCGCTGTCATCCCTGAACGGGCTTATGGTGACGACACTAACTTGTTGGGCTTTTTTCAGAATTGGCATTGAATCTTTGACAGACCGTGATGCCTCTCTTCCGGATTTCCATGCAATCATCACGCGCGTTCCGGGCAGGTGAAAGGAACCGGTGCGTGGTACTATCAGCAGCGGACATCCGGCCCTCAGTCCCAATTGTTCTGGAAGATCGAAGGCGGTGTTGGGCTCATTTGAGGCAGTATCCGGTTGGCCGACAATCACTAAATCGGTGTAGTATGTATAGCGATTGAGTATTCCGGCAATACTTGCACCGACAACGCTGCAATCAACATGTAGCCATTCCGCTGATATCCCAGCATGTGTGGTTCTTTCCGTAAATAAGATCTCTGCCTTCCGTACTAAATCTGCTGTTTCCAGTTCATCTCGACTTGTGTAATAGGCGTGCGAGACAGCATAGATCCCCTTCAGATGTGCCCCATGTGTACGGGCTAAGTTGATTGCTAACTCTAGCCTAGCAAGATAGCTGGGTGAGTGGTCGATGTGAAGAAGTAGATCCTTAAATGCCATAAAATCTCCTTGGGAGCTTATTTCCCCTATTCCTATGTTGTTGAGCCATTGATAAATCCGGTGACAATTTAACCAGAGGGTGAAGCTCGTGCTTACTCAGGATGTTATTCGTACCAATGTTGATCCATTTGCGGCATCTCACAGCAGGTGTCATTGTCATCGACAACTTCTTCGATCCTGTGGCCTGCGCAGCGCTCTGATCATGGTTTTCTTCACTCCTTAATTTTCACTCGACTCTTAGTTCCATTCTCACAAATCTCCAATACCTGCTCTGAACGAAGAGTTGGGTGGCCATGTCCTACTATATACTTCGCCGGTGTCGCGTTGGTATGTTTACAACATGAACGGTTCATTTATGCCGTGGCTCGCTCGGCAGGCAGAAGTGAGTGGCATAGCGGGGCTTACCCTCCGAGATAGGCGGAAACAATATGTTTGTCTTCCAGCAGGTCCGATGCTTTACCTTCCATGATGATCCGGCCCGCCTCCATCACATAACCACGCGTAGCAATTCTTAATGCCGCCTTGGCATTTTGTTCGATTAGGAGGATCGGAATATTCTCTTTATGCAATGCAAGCAGAATCATAAAAATATCCTCGATGATCAGCGGCGCCAGCCCCAGAGAAGGCTCATCTAGCATCAGCAGTTTGGGCCTGGCCATAATACCTCGACCAATGGCCAACATCTGCTGTTCGCCACCGCTTAAAGTGCCAGCAAACTGAGTCCGCCGTTCTTTCAAACGGGGGAAATAATCAAAAACACGATTCAGGTCATCGGCGATCGATTGCTTCGTACTCTTGCTGTGATGATGGTAGGTTCCCATCATCAAGTTGTCCTGTATGGAAAGCCCTTTGAAAACTTCCCGACCCTCTGGAACCTGAGAGATACCAATACGCACAATCTGACTGGAGCTTTTTCCGGATATCTCCTGCCCGTCAAAAACTATGCTCCCCTGACTGGCGGTAACAATCCCCGAAATACTCATAAGTAGCGTGGATTTGCCTGCACCGTTGGCGCCCAATACACTGACAATCTCATTTTCATTCACTTTCAAAGAAATCCCTTTTAGTGCCTGAATTCCTCCGTAGTCTACGTTCAAATTTTCTATTGTAAGCATAATTATTTCCCCAGGTAGGCTGTAATTACATCGGAATTATTGCGAATTTCCTCGGGGGTACCTTGGGCAATTTTGGTACCGTAGTTGATGACGATGATTTCATCAGCAACGCGCATAACCATCCTCATATCGTGTTCCACCAAGAGAATTGTTATTCCCCGCTCTTTAATTTTGAGCAGGTCTTCAGCAAGCTGTTCAGTTTCTTTTCCATTCAATCCGGCTGCCGGCTCATCAAAAAGAACTAGTTCAGGTTCTGAGGCTAGGGTGCGGGCTATCTCCATCAGCCTCTGTTCACCCATGGCCAGACTCCCCGCCAGCAGATGAGATCTATCTCCCAAGCCTACAAACGCCAATTCTTGCAAAGCACGTTCTCGGGCTTTCTCTTCATCAGCTCGGCAGAGAGGAAGGCGCAAAGCGGCAGCACAAAGACCAGTATTGGTACGTAAATGACAACCCACCATGACATTTTCGAGGGCTGTCATTTCGGGAAAAGTTCTAATATTCTGAAAAGTCCGGGAGATACCCTTTTTGGCCCGCATGTGTGGCGGATAAGCATTTATCACTTCACCATTGAAGGTAACGGTACCGTGAGTCGCAGTTATCAGTCCGGTTATCATATTGAAGGTGGTTGTTTTTCCGGCTCCATTGGGACCGATCAGAGCTTTGATCCTTCCCTTTTCCACCCCGAAACTAACTTGTTTTACCGCAGTCAGACCCTGAAAAGTCTTAGTCAGATCTTTAACTTCTAGAATCACGGGGCTCTCCTTGCGTTAATTTGTCTTATTATTCCCAATAATCCTTTCGGCATGTAGAGCAGAAGAAGAATCAGAATAATGCCAGTAATCGCCATCTGGTAATCAAGAAAAGATTCCAGCAGTTCCGGAATGCTCTTCATTATGGCGGTGCCGATCAGTACGCCAAAAATTGTCCGGATGCCTCCGAGAACAACGATAATAATCATTTCTACTGAATTTGAGAGATCTGCGAGTTGGGGGGAGATAAAACTGTTCGAATGCGCGTAGAGGCTGCCAGCCAAAGAAGCATATACGGCAGAGATAATGAAAGCTTGTATCTTGTATTTGGCAATATCGATACCCATTGAGGCTGCCGCAACGTCGTCACCTCGAATCGCCAGCATTGCTCTGCCGACGCGGGAGTTAACTATGTTGCGCGTAACAAGCAACACCAGCATGGCAATAATCCAAATGAGATAGTAATACTCAACATCACTCTTGAAGATGAAGCCAGCTACTTTCAAGGGGGCAATATCCCTGAAACCGTCAGGACCGCCGGTATACTCTGCAAGCGAGACTAAGAGGGATTGAATTATTAGACCAACACCTAATGTAGCAATTGCAAGATAATATCCTTTTAGGCGCAATACGGGTGCACCAACTACGTAGGCAACAATGGCGGTGGATACGACACCGGCCACCATAGCGGCTAGATGGTCAAAGTGATACCTCGTGACAAGAACTGCGGAACTGTACGCGCCAAGTGTGAAAAATGACGCCTGACATAAAGAGAGCTGTCCAGCGAAACCGACCAACAGGTCAATCCCTGTGGCTGCAATAACGTAAGTGCCGATTATTACCAACACATGGATCCAGTAAGAGCCTGGCATAAGCACCGGTAGCAGAAAAATAAAAAGGGCGAATAGAATGTAAGGTATGGCTCGTTTCATCGGCTAATCCTCAGTGCGTTTCATTAATCCAGACGGTTTGATAAACAGGATTAAAAGTAGTGCCAAGAAGGCAATAGTGTCTTTAAAGAAGGAGGAAATATAGCCCGTAGCAAGGTTTTCTAAAAGACCGAGGACAATTCCGCCGATCACGGCACCCGGATAGCTTCCCACACCACCCAACACCGCAGCGGCAAACCCTTTTAGCCCCATCATTGTCCCTCCGTCATATACCATGAAGGAAATAGGGGCAATCATCATTCCTCCCAACCCACCAATGGCCCCACCCAGAAAGAAGGAAATTGTTACAAAGTTCTTTACATCGATCCCCATAAGACTGGCAGCGCGAGGGTTCTCGGCACAGGCCCGCATCGCCTTTCCGATGAATGTTTTTTCGAAAAAAAACCAGAGGCTGCAGGAGGTGACAACCACCGTCCCGATCACCCAGAGGATCTGCGGAGAAAAACTTGCACCCAAAAATGAAATGCTTTTCATCTCTACAAAAGTAGGGGCAGAATATGGGGACTTGCCCCAAATCAAAAGCGCAACACCTTTTAAAAAGGTGGAAGCTCCCAGAGTAAGGAGTATGAGTAGAAGAAGCGTTGGCTTCTTTAACGGCCTTATGATGAATCGGTCGAAGACGACACCGATGCAACCAACAATGATAGTTGACAGTACCAGTGCCACAGGCATGGGAAGCTTGAGGCCAGCATGCAAAGAGATCATCGTCATGGCGCCGAGCATCAGAAATTCACCTTGGGCTAGATTGACCACTCTAGTGACGTTGTAGATCATATTGAATCCCAGCGCCACCAAGGCATAGATGGATCCACTGGTGAGTCCGGCAAAGATAAATTGAACGGCCAGTGATAGTTGATAGTTTTCCATAGTTATCTAGCCAGCCTGAACTTTCCGCCCTTCACCTGGAGCATGACAGCGTCCGCCTTCTGCAGCCCCCGGTGATCGTCCTTGCTAAAGGAATAGGTGCCGCCGTAAACGGCGGGAAAGTTTTTGATCTTTTCTATCTCGGAGTGAACCTTTTCACTGTCTTCTGGACCTCGTACCTTTGCCCGTTTCAAGGCTTCTACCAAGACGCGGATGGCATCGTAAGCTACCACAGCATAAATATCCGGCATTTTACTGAACTTCTTCTGGTAGGCATCAGAGAATTCCTTCATGATCTTCTTCTGCGGATAAGAATTGTTAAGTTCTTGCCAAACAACGAAATAAGCGCCAGGGAGGAGCAGGTTGTCGGGCTCATTGCCTTCCATCAGCTTAAGGAAGGAGTCGGAGATATTGCCGTGGCCGGTTACGTAAGGAATCTTGAAGCCCATCTGATTGAAGTTCTTGGCCACAACGGCGTTGGGTTTACCACTTACCCCCACTATGAGAGCCTGCGGGTTGATGGCCTTCAGCCTGGCAAGCTGGGGCGTTACATCCATATCGTTGACATTGAACCGCTCGCTGGCAATTTGAATGCCGTATTTTTTTGCTTCCCTGGTAGTCACTTCAAACCAGGTTTGGCCTGTGGAGTCGTTGGCGCAGAGCAGGGCCACGCGCTTGATGCCTTTTTTTGCGAAATAGTCATAGATCGTCTCCACCATACCGGTCGTATGTACAAAACCGGCAAAAGAGAAAGAATCCGGATAATTGGGCTCAAAGGATCCGGAGAGGGAGTACATCGTTGTCTTCTCTGCCTGAGCCACGGGTTTGGCCGCATTGGAGGTAGCGGTTATCGACGTAGCAATCATGGCGGAGACCTTGTCGCGTTGGATCATTTTTTTGGCATTGGTGGACGCTTTCTCGGGATTACTTTGATTGTCGTAAATCACGAGCTCTAGAGGATGGCCGTCAATGCCCCCGCTGGCATTAACCTGCTCGGCATAAAGTTGAACCGCACGCAGTTCAGGTTCACCTAGCCACGCCGCATATCCAGTCGTGTCGAGGTTTACCCCAATCTTCAAAGCTGGTTTTCCTGCTACTGCAGAATGCGGTAGAGATAGTGGTAGAATTAAGAAGGCCAACAGCCAAAACCCAGCTAATATGATCACATTATTTTTCATTTGTATCTCCTTTCAAATCGTCCAAGTTTAACAGTTTATTATTATAGATAATCTTCGACAAGTCATAACTAAGTCATATCTATTGTATAAGGTTGCCGTCGTCGATGCGTGATTAATAAGGTTGCTTTCTCCTCTACATTCAGATTAATCAAACGCCTTGCAGAATTGATAGTGCTGATATTCCTCATCAGTGAGTCCCACCAAGTTGCGAAAGACCGTCTCGTTATCAGCCCCGAGACACGGGGCTGGTGCTGTTACGTCCCCGGGAGTTATGGCAAGATTAAAGCCAGGAAACTGATAGTTGTGTTCTCCAATAACAGGATGTCGCCGGCGATGCCAAAGTCGGCGGTATAAAAGTTGCGGATCTTCAAACAAATCGGCGATGGTATTCACAGGGTAGGCGTGAACACCGTTGGCCTGGAGCAGTTGTGCGATCTCTTCAGCGTCTAAGGTGAGCGTCCACTCAGCGATAAGCGCTTCCAATTCGTCTGCAGATCCTCGGCGACCTTCAATGTTGTTAAAACGTTTATCTGCGGTCAAAACTGAGTTACTCACCAATGCGGTTAAACGGCCAAACTCATCGTCAGACCAGCAGGATAAAGCAACCCAATTACTATCGCGACAGACAAAACATCCATGCGGCGCAGCCTCGCTGTCCGCATTACCAACCCGTTCTGCAATCCGTCCAGTTTCTGAATAATCGACAAGTGCCCCAGCAATGAAGTGAAGACCTGCCTCGTACTGGGACAGATCAATCCATGCGCCGAGTCCCGTGGTCCGGCGCTGCTCGATGGCAGCAAGAACTGATGCCGCACCCATAGTCGAGGCAATGAAGTCTATGTAAGGGCCATAAAGCAACATCGGGGGGCCGCCACTTTTTCCTGTGAGACCGCAGATCCCGGCAAGCGCTGTAAGTTGAGAGCCAAACCCCGGTGTGTTGGCGCGAGGGCCTGTTTGACCCATATTACAACTCGAGAGCATGATCACGCTTTCATTAACCTCACGTAGTTTCGCGTAGCCGAGGCCCAACCGTTCCATAACGCCGGGGCGCATATTTTCTACTACGATGTCGCACCATTGAACAAGCTTCAAGGCTAGTTCTAGGCCAGCCGGGCTCTTGAGGTCCAGCGTAACGCCGTACTTGGAGTCGTTAAAAATAGCGAAACAAGCACCGTTGTCGGGTGCTGGCTTGCCTTCCCTGAATGGCGGGTATTGGAGCCGAAACCCGTCTGGACGGCTACGCGATTCAACATGCACAACTTCCGCACCAAAATTGGCGAGAAGTTTACCGACATGTGGACCTGCGGCATAACCGCCAAACTCAACCACCTTTATCCCTTGTAGTGCCTGCAACAACCCGCTCATGCCTCCTCCTCGACTGCGTTATTGGTCAATACGCCAATCAGGAGTGGGTCAAGACCAAACTCCGCAAGAATGTGTTCCATATTTGAATTCATTTGCTTCGGTGATTGCAGCGAAGGTCTCTCTCCATCAACCATGACATATGCGCCGCAGTAACGATGTTTACCACCACCTGGATCTGTGGTGTCGTGCCAGAAATCACGCTTGCTCAGTTGTGGGTCTACCGCAATATCTGCGACGGTATATGCCGGATACCCCAACATCTCCCTACGACTAGCTTCTTCGAGGAAGTTTTTCATCGTGATGCCGCGGAAGAAGTTCCCGATAGGCGCTTCTAGCTTATCTATCTCCTCTTGAATAAGGTTAGTGGGGGCAAAAGTAGACCAGTTGATGGTGGCTAATTCTTCCAGGGGCGCCTCGGCATCGCGCATCCATGCGACTAACTGTTCGTTGGATCGTAATCCTGCGGAACCACCGTATAAGATAAAGTTGAGATAACCGTCAGCGCATGGCCAAAAAGTTCGAAACTGTGCCCCATCCAATGCACGCCCTGTCATAAAAGCACCACTGCGACTAGGCGTAATTCCAAGAAGATCCACGAAAGTTGGCGCGTGGGCCAGAGCCGGAATCACTGACATCTGCGCTGAGACGTCCACATGTTGTCCTCGACCGATTATCGTACGACCGATTAACGCCACAAGTGCACCCACCGCACCGTGCGCTCCTGCCCAGGAATAGGATTGTGGCACTGAGACACGCACCGGTTCACCGTCCGGTTCGCCGGCTAGGGACATTGCTCCGGCTGCCGCCATTAGCTCAATATCTGAAGCCTGCCATTGGGCACGAGGGCCTGTTCTGCCGAAGGGTGTTATGGATACGTGTACCAGATTTGGGTGACGCGCTGCCACGCGTTCCGGATCGAAGTAGGCGGCCAGAGGGCTGCCAGGATGTGCACACTCAATAAGCACGTCAGCGTGTTCAAGCATAATTTCCAAAACAGACTGTCCGGCCTCCATATCCAGGTTGAGGGGAAGCGGATGCTTGTTAATGTTGTATGCTCGCCAGTCCGGTTTTTCAGTACGGCACCCCGGCGGATCAATTTTAATCACTGTCGCCCCAAGATCTGCCAACATACGTCCTGCTAGCCAACCCAACTGATCCGAGCAATCAACTACACGACATGCACTAAGCATCTTCTCAACTCCCTCTCTTAATATTAAGTTAGTCCCCCTCCGGCATAGCCGGGGGGGACTAAGATGAAATTACCGTCCGGTACGTGCAAGGGACAAGACCCAACCGTGCATCCTTGATCGGGCGTTCTGCATATCTTTGGCCGAAAAGAAGTCCTCGGCTTTGACCTTGTCGACCGGATAGACTGGGCGATGAAAGTCGTTCTCGTAGCCATAGGGCACTGTAGCATCAATGCCCATACCACCTTCGAAGCGGGTATTGGCTGCTGTCCATTGCTGGTCGCCCGAGGTCATTCTTTCGGCGGGCATAAAGGTCTGGCCAATCCCACCTGGATGCGGATTGAGTATATCGGTCTGTGGGTTCACTCGCGTGGTTAGACACCACATGATATCGTCCATGGAGTAAATATCCACGTCCTCGCTCACCGCAATGACCAGACGTGAACCCTGGGAACAGGCCAAGATGGCGGTCAGAAAGTTACGCTGCCACCCTTCCTCAATCTTATTGCGCTTCTTGACCTGGATGATGGCTCCACCCCAGTCGGTCATACAGTAGGGGATGTGAACGTTCTGCACTATACCAGGCTGTAGACGTTCACACAGGTTGTAGATCGCCGATTCGCGCACAGAGGTGTCGATGTTTGCATCGTCCATAGTATGCACGCCGAGTGGGAAAATGATCGGCTTGCTCTCAGGTTTTCGCATTGTGATGGCGGTGACGTGGAAGGTAGGCGCCTTGTAGGCTTTGCCCATGTAACCTGCCCATTCAGGGTGAAAATGAAACCGCCCCTGGATGTCGGCATCCTCAGATTCCTTGGTCTCGTAGCGCTTGTCACGCGGGTGCAGGTAACCCTCCAGAACGTATTCCGCATCTGCCAGAGTGTAGGCATCTATGGTACGGCACTTCACGATCCGTACGGGAGAACCCTGGACTGCCCCGGCCATGCCCACCTCGTCGCAACCCTTGGGGAGCATCGCATAGTCAAAACCGGCACCAGCCAGATAGGTGCATGATGGCGGGACGCCGAAGCACATTGTAAGTGGAATCGGCTTATCGTCGTTGTAATGCTCAGTCATCACCTGCCACATGTGTGATCCCGGGGAGATTTGGAACGTACCGACATTGCCCCAGCGGAAGTTCATGCGGTTATAGCCGATGTGGCTGCCACCATCGAAGTAATCTCCGATGACACAGGATATCCCCGAACCAATGGTCAACTCAGACTCAAGTTCGGTGTGGCGGATTGCCGTCAGCCATTTGTTGACGTCGAGATCTTCGGTGAGCACCAGTTCCTGAACCGGGGCCTCACTCTGGTCGATGATGACTGGAGCAATAGGATGATCGATGGCATGTCCCACCTTCTTTACGCGATCTAGAGAGTCTTTCCAGTCAAACATCTTTTCTATGACCTTGATGTCGCCAAATAGGTTGGTGATGGCTCGAGCGTGCGGTTTGCCTTTTACGTTGTTAAACAGGATCGGGCAGCCCCCATCCATAATTTTCTGCAAACCGGTAATTTCGAGATCCGGATCAACCTCTTTATTGGTCTCGATCAGATCCCCTTCTGCGCGTAACCAATCAAGCGTAGAGCGTAGATTGGTGATGTCCTTCTTGGCGTTCTTCTTTGCAACTGATTCCATTGTCGTCCTCCTTTGATGACGGGTTAGTGATTGTACCCTTAGAAAATTTAAGGGCCATTTTATTTCTCAGCTTCTGATTACATTGTCCTTTGTCGGCCTCCTTTGCCTTCTTCCTTTGATGGCAGATTTGTGGTAGACCCTAATAAATAGGGGCTTGTGTGATATACTAAGTGCAAATTCAAATAGATCGCACACTTGCTTGGCGTTTGACCATCTTGCCATCCCAGCGTTGTCCGACGTTTATATCTATATTGAATTGGTCTAGAAGGCGCTGAACGATGTGGTCGACCACGTCATTAAGGCTTTCGGGGTGGTTATAAAAGGCTGGCATAGGCGGAAGAATCGTCACACCCATGCGTGAGAGTTTGAGTAGATTTTCAAGGTGAATATCGCTCAACGGAGTCTCACGAGCCACAAGAACCAACTTGCGGCGCTCTTTGAGAATGACGTCCGCAGCGCGATGGACCAGATGGTCGCCCGTACCGTGAGCGATGGCTGCGACACTACGCATCGAACAGGGAACAACTACCATGCCGGCAGTAAGAAAGGATCCCGAAGAGACCGTAGCGCCCATGTCGTCTGCACGGTAAGAGACAGTCGCCATGTCCATAATCTCCCGCGCAGACAAGCCAGTTTCATGTTCAACCGTCTGCAGAGCCCATTTGCTTGCAATCAGGTGGGTTTCTACATCGCTGTCCTTCAAAACTTCCAGCAGACGAACTCCCAAAATGGCCCCGGTTGCACCGGTCATACCAACTATCAGTTTGCGCATACGGCGTCTTCTCCTTTGCAAAAAATCTGTCTTCAAGTATTGGGGTTATACTTGGGTTAAGCTTGTAACAAAGTTTTATCATCCAAATGTTGCAGTATATTACTCGTCGATATTGACTGAAATAGACTTGCTGCCTAAAGTTAATAAAAATGAATATAATCTGTTTTTAAAACTCTGATTATGCATTAATTTGATTTATATTTCGGCATATTGTATAAAGTTCAACTATCAAACCTACTAGGCCCGTCTCACAGTTTAAAAAACTTATTGCAACCAACATGCCAACACATAAACTGTGCAAAATAGGGTTCTATAAATCCATAACATATCACATGTGAAATGTTGACATTTCAAATGTGATTGTATAGTATCAAAAGTGAACTGTTGGACGTCATTTCAAGTTATCGGATTGCTTATAAATGGACGCCACTTACTCGGCCAGCCAAGCAAAATGGTCAAATAGGCGCAAACATGTGGCGAAATAAGACAAATTGAAGGGAGGATATTATTATTGAAAACATCATCACTCAAGACCCTTATTGCTGCGCTTCCGTTGATTGCCAGAGCAACTGGAGGCGTCGCATTTGTAGCGAGTTCTGACGGTAAATGCATTCAAGCAGTGGGCCCCGATGGTAAGCAGAGTTCTGATATTGAGAGCTCCTTTCTTGAGTTGTGCAAGGAGGCCGCTGTACAAGGCTGCCCGCTCGGGTACAATAATGGAGAGATTGAATCTGAGTGTTTTGCTATTCCCGTTGGTGATGTGGTGCTTGCCGCATCCAATGGCGAGCGAGTAAAACGCCAAGACCGGCTCTTTCAAACACTTAAGGAAACACTGCCATTAATCGCAGAAGTAGCTGGTGGAGAGGCAGTTTTATTCGATTCCGGGGGACGTCGACTGTTCACTGCAGACCCGAGGTCTCGCACCGTGCGAGAAGGACCAGGAACGGTTGCAGCCACCTGCCAAGAAGTCATGCGCACCGGCAGGCCTAACATTGGCCCATCTCATACTGTTGTCGGAGCAACCGCTGTACGAATCCCCATTTCCTCGTTATTCGGCTTCGGCTTCAACAACGCCACCTCGATGCGTCAGCGTGTGAAACTTCTTGATGAGGTTCAAAGACGGCGAACAGCCAAGTACACATGGGATGACATTATCTATAGTGGCCCGAGCCTGGACACACCAATTAAACTTGCCCAAAGTGCAGCCCTCAGCAGTTCTCCGGTCATTATCTTCGGTGAGAGTGGAACAGGGAAAGAATTGTTCGCTCAGGCAATTCATAATGCTTCATCTCGCTCTGAAAAGCCGTTTGTAGCGATCAATTGCTCCGCACTCCCGGAAAGCCTTGTCGAAAGCACCTTTTTCGGATATGTAGAGGGTGCATTCACCGGTGCGCGTCGCGGCGGTCAGGCTGGCTTGTTCGAACAGGCAGACCATGGTACGTTACTGCTTGATGAGATCAGTGAGGCCCCACTCGATCTTCAAGCTAAACTTTTGCGCGTTCTTCAGGAACATGAGGTGCGGCGTGTTGGGGCTGATCGGTCTACAACGGTAGATGTGCGTATCATAGCGACATGCAACAGAGATCTTGTGCGATGCATGGATGAAGGACAATTTCGCAGTGACTTGTATTACCGTCTGAACGTAATTGATATTTACGTTCCTCCGCTAAGACAACGTAAAGAGGATATTCCGTTACTTGTGGGAACCACACTAGAAAAACTGGCACGCGCCGACGGCGTGCCGGTGCCGGTTATAGACGAAGGTGCCATGTTCTACCTAGTAAATTATTACTGGCCAGGAAATGTGCGCGAACTGCGTAATGTTATGGAACGTATTGTAAGTTTGAGTCCAGGTGAAAAGATTTATATCAAACACTTGCCGCCCAAATTTATTGAAACTAACAGTTTTGAGGCTGCACCTCTTCTGCCTGTCGGCCAACGTGCCACGCTCACCGACAGGCTTGCCGAGGCCGAGCACCTTATGCTCTTCGAGACGCTTGAACGCTGCAACGGAAATCGTGAAAAAACCGCAAAAGAGTTAGGAATCAGCATAACAACTCTTTGGCGGCGTCTTCGCAAAGCTCGCGGCGAATACGAAAAACAATGACCTCCGTAAGTAAAGATTTCGCACCCAAGGGTGTGTTAACCTTTCTTTACAATTCTTAGGATTATATCAATCGGTGCATTGGCACATTCACCTCGCGCTATGGATATCTCCATGTTGTTTGATTGACCAGTATCAAGTGCTGAAACCACCATAAACTGTCTGTTCAGTGAGGCGTAACAACTTCGATTGTTTAGTGTGAAGAGAAACCCACACCCTGCGGGTGTGGTCATGTTTGATGGTTATGCCGGTCCCGGATGGGTATGGCCGATTGGCCGTAGTAATACGATTTATGCGCATGCACGAAGGTTTTAAAGCTGCAGACTGGGAATACGCTGCATCATCATAAAAGTTGCCTAGCCCCCCTATCGGGCTGCTTTCAAAGCGTTGGAAGCATGGTGCAGGGCAACGACAAAGACATTCTTGATAAAATTGTAAAGGGTAAGCGACTCTGATCAATGTAGCATTGGAGCTGGCCAGGTTCAAGCAAGAACAGACGCAGGTGAGGAAGTAATGAGACTCTTTTTCAACATGGCCAGCCGCTCACCAACAGTGTGAATATCCTTCGCCATAAGTATCTTGGCCTCTTCCGGTTGGCGATTACGTATTGCCTCTAGAATCTTCTTGTGCATTCCGAGCGCCACTTTTGAAGTTGCAATGTTGGGTATGTGTTTAATGCGTTCGGCGAGGAGAATCAGAACCGTTTCCCCAACAACACTTAGGATCGGGTTGCGACTCATTCGAATCACAAGACGGTGAAACTCAATGTTTAGGAGGCGGATACTGTCTCCTTTGGAATTCTCCAACTCCACTTTCGACAGTAAAGTAGCTAACTGCTCAAAATCTTCTTCCGACCCCAGCTCCGCAGAGCGATATGCCGCAAATGGCTCTATCAGTTCGCGAACTTCAAACAGATTCTCTAAGCTCGCCTCGCCCATGGCCAGTAGATTGACGATAGATTCGGAAATAGGCCGCTCGTAATCTTGCGCGACGAAAAGTCCTCCCTTGGCACCCTTTTTAACAGTTAGTAGTCCATTGAGCTCCAAGGTGCGTATCGCTTCACGGACTACAACGCGGCTTACGCCGAATTGCTCGGCAAGATCCCGCTCGGTGGGGAGGCGATCCAGCACTTGTAATTGTTGCGCAAATATTCGATCGCGAATCTGATCTGCTACTTCCTCATAGGCCTTTCTTCGACCGAGGGGAACAAAAGACGTACTTTTATCGATAACCTTTGTTGACGCTGCTATTACAAGATCATTCATGGAGTTTACCTATATTAATGAATCGAAAATACAAAACTAGATCATACCGGATAAGGGCTAACCTTTATTCAATTAATGACATCGCTGAACATCGATGTCAACAATACTTTTGATTACCATAAGGCATCGCCGATTTGCGTAATTACTTTGGCTACGTGATTCCATCGACCTCAATTTGCGCGATCGGGTAAAATACATTCGGTTAAGTCTCCAATATATTCCAGTCCACCATCGTCACTTTGCCATACCAGCCTTGCGTTTTCCTTCTTCGTTTCCATTCTGTGTGAGTGCCGGATAGTTCATAAAAACAAAAATATCGTGGTGACTCATAATTTTATTGACTTCTTTTTTTTGCTGTGACTTAATAGGCATAAGGTTAGTCCTTTAATGGATAGCCCAAATAAAACTGCCACAATAAGAAAGGAGTAAATCATGGGAGATGATAAGAGCGTAAGCGGGGTTGGTACTGAACAGAGCATCAAGAGCTTGGGTGACTGGCTGGAAAAAGTTGAAGCAATCGGCGAGGTAAAACATATTTCCGCTGAGGTTGATCCGGACCTGGAAGCATCAACGATCACTTACATGAACGGTAAAGAAGTGGGCGGGCCGACTCTTCTGTTTGAGAATATCAAGGGGCATTCCGGCTACCGACAATTGTTTAATCCGTTTGGTAGCAGTCTTAACCGCGTGGCGATTACGATCCGGGAAGAACTCGGGAAGGATCCCATCGAATACGTGCGAATTTTGAGCAAAAAAATGAAGCAAAGAATTGCGCCAAAGACTATCGACGCGAAGTTGGCTCCGGTCAACCAGAATATCGAGAGCGGTGATAAGGTTGATGTAACCAAGTTTCCAGCTCCCAAGATGTGGCCGCTCGATGGGGGCAAGTATATCGGTACGGCGGATGCAGTTATCACCCAGGATCCGACTAATGATCGCGTCAATCTAGGAACATTCAGGCAGATGATTCAGGGCCCGAAGCAGGTCGGATTCTATGCTTCCCCTGGCAAGGACGCTGTCCTTGACCGTGAACGCTGGTGGGCCATGGGTAAACCGGCACCTGTCGCAGCGGTCTACGGTATGGACCCGTTACTCTTTCTCTGCGCGGCGACTTCGTTCCCGAAAGATGTTTCAGAGTACGAATTTGCGGGCGGGATAAATGGTGCGCCGATTGAGGTATTCAAGAGCGAAGTGACTGGTCTGTTATTGCCGGCCAATGCCGAAATTATCATTGAGGGCTTTTCTTACCCGGACAAGACCGCCGAGGAAGGACCTTTCGGTGAGTTCACTGGCTATTACGGGCGGCCGGGCGGCCCGACACCTTACATCGACATCAAAACAATCCGGTATCGTAACAAGCCAATTCTGACCAGTGCATTGATGGCTGATTTCCCATCCAATGAGTGCGGGACCATGTGGGCGATGGCCAAGGCAGCGAAGGTCTGGACAGATCTTGATGCGCTGGGGGTCCCAGGCATCAAAGGCGTTTGGTCGCCACCTGAGGCGGCTGGTTGGGGAATGACCGTGGTCTCGATTGAGCAGCGCTATGCCGGGCACGCCGCGCAGGTAGGGGCTTTGGCAGCTCAATGTATGGGTGGGGCGTATTTCACCAAGTACATCGTGGTGGTGGACGACGACGTTGATCCGAGCAGCCTGTCCGAAGTTGTCTGGGCAATGGTTACCCGTTCGCGACCAGCCCAGTCGATTGAGATATTACGCGAAACATGGAGTACATACCTCGATCCTAGCCAGAATCCGCCAGAGATCAGACCATGGGGTTCAAAGTGCATCATCAACGCATGCAAGGAGTTTAAATACCTCAATGTGTTCTCACCGCGCAATCTGCTCAAAAAGGAGATGTACGAGACGGTTTGTGATCGCTGGAAAGAATTAGGCTTTGAGGGAGCACCTCCAAAAATCAAGAACTTCGAACCATTTGCTGGCCAACATATCGGCTAATTACGTGTTTGTCGCCCTCCAAACTCATGGAGGGCGGCAAACAGGACGGGCTGCTAAAACACTGCAAAGGAGCTAAAAATAGTGACGTGGCTATCTGAAAACGAGGGACAGGCCGTATCGTCAGAATTGATCTACCAATTCAAGCAGGAGGAAGCTATTCAGGTCTTACCACTGCAACTTGTGATAACTCAGAAGTTTAAATTTTTATTTAGTACCGAAGTGAAGTTTTTTAAACAAGTAAGAACAACAGTGCATCAATGATTTGGCATAAAAGCGCAAAATAGGCTCACGAATAAGGAGAAGAAGCATCACCTGATTTTATTAAACGAATGAGATGCACAGGCGTTTTGGTGAATAAACTAATTTATTGGGGGCACACATGTTAAAAAAGTTTTGTAAGTCGCTAACACTCTTGCTGTTGTTCGGTGCAGTACCAGCAATGGCCGATGAGCCGGTCATGAGCAAGTACAAGCTTACCTTGGGTGGATATGTCAAGCTTGATTACGCCCACAACACGAATGCTTCCGGACCGACCACATCACCTACTGGTGCGCCTGCAGGCGTCCACAAAGACGAATCAATTTTTACCGCCAAGCAGTCCCGCTTCTGGCTGAAGGTAGCCGGTCCCGAGTTCTTAGGTGTTGAGTGCCACTACATCGTGGACGATTTTCTGTGCCATGACATCGTGGACACTCAACCTGTTTAACGTAATTTGTAATCGAATTCCTCGACCTGTTTTTTATCCAGGAAGAGTTTCATCTTCTGTTCTTTGACATCGATAGTAGCCACCACGTATTCAAGCGCAGTCTCCGGCGGAACCGAGAAGCACTCTCCGAAGACATTCAGTTTCAGGTCACTGCGAATAAGCCTCACAACGTGATATTTGCCCGTCTCCGGTTTCGTCAGCCGATGCTTGGGAGGTTCCTCCTCTGCTGGAAACCTCAGCTTTGCATTCGAGGCGGCAAGAGCTTTCAGCGGCGTATGCCCCTTGAGTTTGCTGTAGCGATATCTGCTGTTGTGACGCTGCTCGAACGCCAGCGAACCGGATTGCAGCTCTTCTAAGGATGCCATGGTAACTTTGCCGAGAAACCTCTGCTCGTAACGGTTATTAAAGTTTTCGACCATCCCGTTTCTCCACGGCTCGGCCATTGGCACGAACCAAGGCTCAACGTCATTGTGCAAGCAGAGTCGGATGAGCGGCCCCATTCCACGAGGATGCGTCGGGCTTCCAAAGAAAGACATGGCGTTATCAACCTGGATGCGATCAGGTATCCCCATCCGCTTCCATGCCCCCCAGAATCCGTCAAAGATCGTTTGTCCTGACTTGGAAAGGGAAGGATGTAGCCCACACCTGACCGTAGCTGTATCAACAATATTCAGACTGTAGAAGCGAACCGGTCCTTTCAGGTAGCACGGCCCAACAAAGTCAGCCTGATGAGTCTGATTCGGAAACATTGACGGTAGGGCAGGATACAGCGTTCCTTTGGCTTCATATTTACCGGTTCGTCGATGCGTCAGCTCGTTCTTGGAGAGAACCCGATTGATCGTCCTGATCGACGGCAGCGGCTTGGCGCCAAGATCTTCCATCTCCCACAGGATCGCTTGGGCCCCGCAGAACAGATCCTGATTATAGAGATTGAGGCGGACCATCTTGATAATCTCTATGATCTCTGACGGCGTATGCGTTGGAGTAGAGATAGGGCGTCTTGAGCGGGCTTCATTCCAGGCAGTATCGTTTTCAAGGTGACGTCCAACCCATTTGTAAAGCCAGGCTTTTGACTTGCCGAGCGATATGCAGATTGCTTCAGGACTTTCACCAGACTCGAATCTTTGAACTGCCAGAATCCGATGTTGCTTGTTTTCATCTTCCACGAACACCTCCAGAATAATTTTGGTGTTCACAGAATGACGTGGTGGTTATTCGATTGTCAGAGAACTTTGACTACGATGTTATGGCACTTATTTCCGTCCACGATGTAGTGGCACTCAACACTTAGGCGCTAGAACCAATGCCCAGATTGAGGTTGATTTTTATGGAGCCAATTCCCTGGCCAACGAATTTGGCAATATGCGAATGCGTCATGCCTATGGCAGCCTAGACTGGGATACCACACAAGTTTTGTTTGGGCAGTATTGGGATGTTTTCGGACCTGCCTATGCTGACACAATCGATTTCCGACAGGGTGACGATACAGGAACCCCTAGCAATCCGCGGGTGCCACAGATTCGATTAACACAAAAATTAAATTTAAACGCCGACAATTCATTGAAATTTGTTCTGGCTGTGCAGAACCCGGTTCAGAATAGTGCCGCAGCAGGGTCGAACGCTGCTTCGTCAGTCGTTGCTAATGGTGGATACGGCAGCATGGTTAACGTAGCCGGTCAGGCCATGTTTACCAGCAAAGCCCTAGGTGTTTCCCCTGGATTCATGGGCCTCGGCATGAACCCACTTCAAGCAGGCTTCTTCGGTATTTACGGCAATGAGAAAATTGCCAACAACAAGTCGATCGACTCATATGGCTATGGTTTCTATAGCTTTGTCCCGCTGATCAAATCCAGAGATGGCAAAGATCGCGCCATGACACTATCGCTAGAAGCCCAAGCTGTTTTGTCAGCAGGACTTAATGTCCAAAAAGGTTCATCCATCGCATTCATCGGTACTGCTCCCAACAAGTACGCTGCCAAAGGTTACACATTGTATGGCCAACTCAAATTTTATCCAACCCAAGAGTTGGGGGCAACTGCCGGCTATATGCGTCTTAGTGCGATTAATTTCGATGCTTATAGGGCTGCAACAACTGCAGCTACATCCTTCCAAAAGTATAACGAAATTAGTTATGTCAACCTTACATATGACCTGAATTCCGCAGTTCGACTGGCAACTGAGCTTGAACACCATGTGACACAATATGGCGCCAAACCGACTGGCTTAAATTCTGACAGAGGTCAGAACAATGTCTTACGCGTAGCTGCATATTATTTCTTTTAAAATCAGGGAGGTTGTCATGGAATGTATCGCACCGGTCGAGTAAATTGCTTTAGAGTAACGGCTTGGCGCTTATTTCGGGACCTTTTCAGTTTTGTCTATCAGGGGAAATGGACATAATCTTGTCAACAACAGTCAATCATCAAAAATGAAAGATGCAATGAGCAAACCCTTACTGCGCTATTTGCAAAACCATCACGTTGCCACTTTGGCCACTTGTTGCAACGAATGTCCGTGGGCGGCGGCGGTCTTTTATGTCAACGATGATGTCACGCTCTTTTTCCTGTCATCGCCAACAAGCCGCCACTGCCTTAACCTGAAGCAAAATCCGCGTGTAGCCGTTACAATTCAGGAGGATTACTCCGACTGGCTGGAGATTAAAGGTGTGCAGATTGAAGGTGTTGCTAGCGAGATATCAGGAACTGAAGAAGAAAAAGCCCGCAGGTTATACGGCCAGAAGTTTCCTGTAATCGGTATGCTTGCACAGGCACCGTCAGCAATTGTCAAGGCCCTGGGCAAGGTGCGCTGGTACAGAATTGAACCTCATCGTATATATTTCATCGACAATTCGCTCGGCTTGGGCAATCGTGATGAGGTCAAGCTCTCACTTTAATATGTCATGTATTTATTGTTGCAATTTTAGGGGAAAAAGCAACGTAGCTAACGCACTTATTCTGTTTCTCAAAGGCTCAGATTACTAGGTACAGGGTAATTTCTAAACCTACCTTCCCTTATCCAAGTGGGAACCTTTCAAGCCTTCCTTGATAAGGAGGCTTGAAAAGTTTTTGGGCTAAATCCAATGTACTCGCCAGCAGTGCAAACATTACTCAGGATGGAACGCTATGGTTCTGGTATGTATTGAAACATAGCTCTCTGCTGCGCTGCCTTAGCAACTCCCATAACGTCGCACAGATCAATAACAATCCCGAAGTCTAAGTTACCGGACACAAATCTGATGTCGGTAACAGTTTGAACAACAAATAAACTGCGTTTTCAGGTTTAATTTAATGACAAAACTAGGGTACGAGTTGCTCTTACTCTACAAATACTGACGAACGGATAAATCTTAATGACTTGGGTCCGATGGTCAATTCCATCCTGTAAGCCAAGATGTGCCTGATTTTTTGAACACGGTATATCTCTTTATATCCAATTCATAAACTAAAGGAACACCATGTCTGTAGCAACCATAGAAGCAGCAATCGAAGATATCAGCCAGGGAAAGATGGTTATTCTGGTGGATGATGAGGACCGCGAAAACGAAGGAGACCTGACCTTGGCTGCCGAATTGGCCACCCCGGAAAATATCAACTTCATGGCTAAATACGGCCGAGGCCTGATCTGTCTGACCCTGACAGCCGATAAGTGTGATCAGTTGGGCTTGCGGCCGATGGTGCGTGACAACACCTCGCCCTTTGGGACAGCCTTTACCGTTTCCATTGAGGCTAAACGCGGCGTCACGACCGGCATTTCGGCCGCAGACCGTGCTCATACCATTGTTACGGCCGTGGCCGAAGGCGCCTCAGCCACCGACCTGGTCAGCCCCGGCCATATCTTTCCGCTCAGGGCCAAGCCGGGCGGTGTTCTGATACGTACCGGACAGACCGAGGGTTCGGTTGACTTGGCACGACTGGCAGGTCTCAAGCCTGCCGGTGTAATCTGCGAGATCATGAATGATGATGGCACCATGGCGCGTATGTCGGAGTTGAAGAAAATCGCCAAGGAGCACAACATAAAGATCTGCACCATAGCCGATCTAGTGGCCTACCGCCTCAAGAATGAGATACTGGTGCGGGTCGTAGCCGATGCGCATCTCCCCTCACACTTTGGTGGCAACTGGCGGGCCATTGCTTTTGAGAACGATGTGGACCGACTGGACCACCTGGCCTTGGTCAAGGGCGATGTCAGCACAGGAGAACCGATGCTGGTGCGGGTACACTCCGAATGTCTGACCGGCGATGTTCTGGGCAGCCAGCGCTGCGACTGCGGCGAACAGCTGCACCACGCCATGGAGATGATCGATCGCGAAGGCAAAGGCGTTGTTCTCTATATGCGACAGGAAGGACGCGGCATTGGACTGATTAACAAGCTCAAGGCCTACGAACTGCAGGACAAGGGTCGTGACACGGTTGAAGCAAATCTGGAGCTGGGATTCAAGGCCGATATGCGCGACTACGGCATCGGCGCCCAGATGTTGGTGTCTTTGGGCATCCGCAAAATGCGTTTGATGACCAACAACCCTAAAAAACTGATTGGACTGCAGGGCTACGGCATCGATGTCGTCGAGCGTATATCCATCGAAACGGTCGCAACCAAAAGCAACAAAAAATATCTCAGGACCAAACGCGACAAAATGGGGCACCTGTTGGAAAACCTTTAGGGCGAAGTTGAAACCCAAGTTCTTCAGGTGTGATTATTTTTACTGTCTATGCTGGTCCCGAGTGGGAATGGCAAAGCGGCCGTAAAACGTGCAAATCCTTTTATAGGGCACGCATGAAAGTTTTAAAATGCTCGGTAGGGAATATAATAGACCGTCGAATAACTTGCTTCGCCTCTCATAGGGCGGTTGATTTCAAAGCTGCGCCCTAAGTAGGCGACATTTACTGCATGTTGGTAATAAAAAATATATTCTCATACATGGATGAATATGCCAAGATTTTTCGAAGGTAAATTAGATGCATCGGAGCTAAGTTTCGGGATTGTAATTAGCCGATTCAACAGTTTAATCTCCGATCGACTTTTGGATGGAGCTGTAGATGCGCTCCTGCGGCACGGAGCAGATAATGCCGCAATCGACGTAGTACGAGTGCCTGGAGCTTTCGAGATACCACTTGTTGCACAGAAACTGGCAAAAAGCGGTCGGCATAATTCAATAATATGTCTTGGTGCCATTATCCGCGGGAGTACACCTCATTTTGATTATGTTTCCGCTGAAGTGACCAAAGGGGTTGCAACTGTTTCTCTGAGAACCGGAATTCCCATTTCATTCGGTATTCTTACTACCGATACCATTGAACAGGCATTAGAGCGAGCCGGTTTGAAAGCGGGGAATAAAGGATTCGATGCTGCGATATCGGCCATAGAGATGGCAAATATCATTAAAGTCATTGAATAACCTTCCTGCGATAGAAGAGAGATTCCCTTTAACAACTGCTGTGCAGTTGTCGCATCACCTCCACTTGTGGAAGTGCAGATTGTCATAAATTGCTGAAGCTCAATTACTGGAGAATTGTAGAGACCTAAATAGATTAATAAGGGAGGCGATGTATGGCAATAAAAATATTCGTAACAGCCACAGGCCAAAACTTTGGTAAAACCACTATTTGTATTTCCCTTCTTCATTTGGCAAGAAAGAAGTATCAGCGAATTGGTTTTATTAAGCCCATTGGGCCCAAGCCTGTAATATTTAATGGTCAGGCTATTGATAAAGATGTGGCATTGATGACAGATGTATTTGATTTAACTTCGGACTTGGAGGATATGTCCCCAGTTCTTATTTATCCAGATACGACCAAAAAGGTTGTAGATGGAGAACTTCAACCAGAACAATTGCAGGACACAATACTTAAAGCATGTGCTGAGTTGGAAAAAAAATGTGATTTTATTGTTATTGAAGGCACCGGCCATCCTGGAGTAGGTTCAATTATGAAGCTCTCCAATGCGCGGATAGCTAAGCTTCTTGATGCTTCGGTCCTAATGATAACTGGTGGTGGAATCGGAAATATGGTTGATAGCATTTATTTGGATCTGGCCTTGTTTGAAAAGGAGGGCGTTGCTGTAAAAGTTGTATTAGCTAATAAACTATTGCCTGAGAAAAAAAAACGGACTATCGATTATGTACAGCGGGCTCTAGCCAACGAATCATTTACTGTTATAGGCGGATTTGAATATCAACCCATCTTGGCAAATCCAACACTGAGGCATGTTTCAAAACGGCTAAATCTACTGTTGCATGGAAATCAACAAGATTTAGGCAAGGTGATTCATAACGTCGTAATTGGCGCTTCTTCTACCCAGAAAGTTGCTGAAAGACTAAAGTCCTCGACGCTTCTTATTGTCACTAGTAGCCGAGATGAACTTCTAGTCACACTTTCGCAACTCTACCTGATGGCTGATTATCGCGATAAAATTGTAGGACTGATCATCCCCGGAGTAGTTCCGATCAGCAAGATTACTCAAAATATAATTGACTTGAGTAATATTCCTTATATGCGAACTGATACAAAAACAACCACTGATCTGTATAAGTTGATCGTTGAGGATGTGTCAAAAACAATAGCTATTGACGAAGAAAAACTAAACCTTATTAAATATCTTGCTGAAAATGAATTAGATTTTTCTGTCTTTGATACAATGTAAATTAATTATTAATTCATTTCCACGGCAATGGTGAAACGGTAGAGGATTACATCGGAGATTTTGAAGATCGCATAGCCAGTATGGGAGCCAATCTGCTCCTGGCAGAGTTCCGGGGCTACGGCATGTCTGATGGTGAGCCGGGACTTGTTACAATGTTGGATGATGTGCGTTTGATTGTCGAGGCGAGCGGAGTGCCGCCTGAACGGACAATCTTCTTTGGCCGTTCAGGCGGATCGCTGTATGCCATGCACGGCTTATCACTCTATCCTCAGGCTGCCGGCCTCATCATAGAAAGCGGACTAGCAGACCCCTTGGAGCGGATACTGGTGAGAATTGAGCCGCGTAATGTCGGGGCATCCATGGAGGCGCTTCAGGCAGCAGTTAAAAAACACCTGAATCAGAAACAGAAAATTGAAACATTCAAAGGACAAGTGCTAATACTTCATTCAAGGAATGACGATCTGGTAAATGTATCTCATGCGGAGCGACTCTATGAATGGGCGAATGAACCAAAACAACTTCTGATTTTTGAGCGGGGTGATCACAATACTATTCTAGCGGTTAACGAAGAAGAATACTTCAACGCTGTAGAGCGTTTCGTCGCTTCGTGCGGTAATTAAGAGTGAGTAAATGCGAACATCTGTTCTCTCTGAAAACGCTGCTCGCCAGAGTATATTACCTCAATATAATTCTGGATTATTACGAGTCGGAAGTGTATTTGTTGACCAATACGCATCATAATCTCAACGACAAGGAGTAAGTTATGAGCAAAGGTGAAGACAGCAAGACAACAGAAAAGAAAGCACCTGCTAAAACCCCAAAGGAAAAGAAAGCGGATAAGCAGATTAAAAAGGCGGAAAAGAAAAAATAATTCGAGTGTGACAGTGGCGCTCATGGCACAGATAGAGTGTTATTGAATGCTCTACCCGATTTTGAGTGGCCTGCTCTGTGGCACAATGCTGAATACAATAAGTTGCACTGACAGCCGGATTCTCTGTCCTTTTAGCAACTATGCGAACAAATGGCCAAAGCAACGTTAATCAGTTTTACTGCCGCTTTTGAAATGATGGTGAGTCCCCTTGCTACAATAAATGTCTGTAGGTGGAGGTGGAGTGTAATCGGGTTGTGATAAAATACCTTCTTGGAAAGGGTGGAGATATTCAAATGAATGGGGTCGGCAACTAAAAGGAGGTTTTGGTGTAAAGTAAAGTGTAAAGTCAAAAAAAGAGAGGGCGGCTTGGTAGCCGCCCTCTCTTTTTAATTGCCTATTTTATCAGGCTTTTTTGGTGGGCGAAACAGGGATCGAACCTGTGACATCCAGCTTGTAAGGCTGGCGCTCTCCCAGCTGAGCTATTCGCCCTAAATATGGCGGGGTTGACGGGGCTCGAACCCGCGACTTCCAGCGTGACAGGCTGGCACTCTAACCAACTGAGCTACAACCCCTCAGTAAATAAATCAAATTATTTCTTTTTCTTGCTCGGCACAACATTGACGGCTTCTTTCAAAGTTTTGCCTGGTTTAAATTTAGGAACGGTTGCGGCAGGAATGTCAATCTTCTTACCGGTCTGGGGATTCTGACCTTTGCGGGCAGCACGTTTTGCAGTAGAGAATGTACCAAAACCAACAAGACTGAGCTTGTCACCGCTTTTCAGGGCAGCAGTTACACTGGCAATAAACGCAGAAACAGCTTTTTCTGCTTCAACTTTTTTCAGGCCGGCCTGTTCTGCTACTGAGCTGATCAATTCTGCTTTTGTCATGTTACACCTCCAAAGATTTATTGTTGAATACAAAGCGAAACACTGTTTATCAGATATTCTTAAATTGTGTCAAGTGTTTTTTCTTGTAAACATGCATATTATGGGCAGTTGAGCCAGTTATTGTTGCTAATGAAGTAATTGTAAGCCGAATAGACAGCTAAAACTTACCCGGCAAGCTGAAATAACGTTGTAATCAGGCAACCTCTTTTAGTTCCTGCTCATAGAGGATCATCGGTTTTTCTTTATGATAAATGACATCTTCACTGATTACAACTTCCTGCACATTTGGCTGAGACGGTACTTCGTACATAATATCCAGCATCGAATTTTCGAGAATAGCCCGTAGACCGCGAGCTCCCGTGTTGCGTTTCAGGGCTTCCTTGGCAATCGCAATTAATGATCCGTCAGTAAAACGCAAGCGCACTTTCTCAAGTTCAAAAAGCTTTTGATATTGTTTCACCAGTGAATTTTTTGGCTCTTTTAAAATCTGAACCAGCGCCTCTTCATCCAATTCGGTCAAAGTGGCCAGCATAGGCAGTCGGCCGACAAACTCAGGAATATACCCATATTTAAGGAGGTCATCGGGAGTAAGGCTTTTCAGGAGTTCGCCGAGTTTTTTCTCCTCACGTTTTTTAATGTCGGCACCAAAACCGAGCGTTTTCTTTCCAATCCTCTGCTGAATAACTGTTTCCAGGCCCGCGAAAGCACCGCCACAAATAAAGAGAATATTTGTGGTATCAACTTTCATAAATTCAGATTGCGGATGCTTTCTGCCGCCTTTCGGCGGAATACTGGCAATCGTCCCTTCAATTATCTTGAGGAGCGCCTGCTGAACACCCTCACCTGAAACATCCCGGGTGATTGAAGGTGAATCAGACTTGCGGGCAATTTTATCAATTTCGTCTATGTAGATTATGCCTTTCTGGGCTCGTTCAACATCATAGTCAGCCGCCTGTAGAAGAGAGAGGATAATATTTTCAACATCCTCACCAACATACCCGGCTTCAGTCAGGTTGGTTGCATCCGCCATTGCAAACGGTACTTTGAGAATCCGGGCCAATGTTTGAGCGAGAAGCGTTTTGCCGGAACCGGTGGGGCCGAGCAGCAGAATGTTACTTTTCTGCATTTCGACATCACCCTGCTTGCCACCTGACTCAATCCGTTTGTAGTGGTTATACACTGCAACAGAGAGGACTTTTTTTGCCATCTCCTGGCCAATAACATATTCATCAAGAATGTCTTTTATTTCTCTTGGTTTGGGGAGTTTTTTCAGATCCGGTCCCGTTGCCTCTTCCAGCTTCATTTCCTCGGAAATGATATCATTACAAAGTTCAATGCATTCATCGCAAATAAAAACCGCAGGACCGGCAATAAGTTTTTTTACAAGATCCTGATTTTTGCCACAGAATGAGCAGGTCAAATGTTCCTGAGTAGTATCACGGCGACTCATGGTGTGTCTCCAGTTAGTGGTTTGCGCGTAAAAATGGCATCAATCAGGCCATATTCTTTTGCATTTTCGGCAGACATAAAGAAATCCCGTTCAGTATCTGCTTCAACTTTTTCTTTTTGTTGACCGGACAGCTCGGCAAGAATCTCATTTAATTCGTCTTTCATGCGCAGGATTTCCTTGGCGTGGATACTGATGTCCGTTGCCTGCCCTTGAAAGCCGCCAAGCGGTTGATGAATCATGATTCGTGAGTGACTGAGACTGAAGCGCTTCCCTTTTTCACCGGCTGTCAATAATATTGCGCCCATTGATGCTGCTTGACCGACACAAATGGTTGATACGGGAGCCTTGATGTAGCGCATGGTGTCAAATATCGCCATACCGGCGGTGACGACCCCTCCCGGTGAATTAATGTACAGATGAATATCTTTATCCGGATCTTCGGCTTCCAGGAAGAGAAGCTGAGCGATGATCAGGTTTGCTACCGTATCATCAATTGCCCCTCCCAAAAATATAATCCGTTCTTTAAGCAGGCGAGAATAAATGTCATACGCCCTCTCGCCTCTTCCGCTCTGTTCTACAACCATTGGGATATACATGTGTTCTCCTTAGTAAGCCAGAAGACATCATCTGCGGTATTCCGGCAGAAAATGACGTCTCAACCTACTTTCAGGGCTAGGCTGTTTTCAGCTGCTCTGCGTCAACTACAGTGACAACAGCACGGTCAATGAGAAGAGAAATTGCTTTATCTTCTTTTATTTCCGAAATGATCGAGCCCTTGGCATTCTGGTTTGTACTGTAGTACTCTTTGATACGATCAAGCATTTCAGGATTTCCGGCAGCAATTTTTTCATACTGTACAGCCAGATCATCATCTGATACGGAAATATTCTCTTTTTCCACCAAAGCCATCAGCAGCAGTCCACCCCTGACTTTATCAATAGCATCTTCACGGAAGCGGGCCCGGAATCCTTCTGCATCAAGTCCCATCATCTCCAGTGTCATCTGCTGGCTCTTGAGCCGATTTTTAAGGTTCTCGAACATGTGATCAAGCTGACGCTTTACCATTGATTCCGGAACATCCAACGGATTCTTTTTAATCAGGGCCTGAATAACCCGCTCTTTAAATTCATTATCGATACGGTCGGTTTCATGCTTCTCATGATACTCAACCATTTTGGCACGTAACGCATCCATGGTCTCATATTCACCGAACTGCTGGGCAAACTCATCGTTCAACTCCGGAAGTTCCTTGCGCTTGACCTCTTTTACCGTAACCGTAAAAATACCTTTTTTTGCGATGGCTTCAGTTTCGTTACCGGCCGGAAGGTCAAGGGCAAATTCCTTTGTAGCGCCGGATTTCAAGCCGACCAACTGCTCTTCAAAGCCGGGAATCAGTTTATTGGAGCCGACTTCTACCTCAGCACTCTGGGCGCCGCTGTTTTCGTCAGGTGAGCCTTCCAGCGCAACAGAGTACTCAACAGATACGGTGTGGCCATTTTCTATAACGGCATCTTCGTCAAGCGGAATCAGCTGTGCCATGTTTTCCTGCATACGCTTTAATTCGCCGTCAACGTTTTCAGGTTTTGCGACATACTTTTCTTTGCTGACAATCAGGCCGGTATATTCGCCTAACAGTATCTGCGGCATGACATCAAAAACAGCACTGTATTTAAACGGAACACCCTGCTCTAGGATATCGCTTTCAATCGTAGGGGAATCAAGCGGCTCAACCTTGTGCTCATCCAGCGCCTTGTAAAGAGTCTCCTGATACAAACGCCGCATGACGTCATCACGCATGGCATCGCTGTAGGTACGTTTAATTAACTGCATGGGTGCCTTACCGGGACGGAATCCCTGGAGTTTGGCTTTTTTCTGGATTGCTGAATATGCTTTATCGATCTCTTCGTTAACCCGTTCAGCCGGGATTTCGATGGTGATCTTTTTTTGAACCGAGCTGATGTCTTCGACGTGAACCTGCATGGTAGCTATCCTCTTCTATAGTTGAAATGTAATGTTTGCATTAAATAATGATTATTGAAACAAACATTGGGGAATCCGGATGGTGCGAGAGAGGAGACTTGAACTCCTATACCTTTCGGTGCCAGATCCTAAGTCTGGTGCGTCTGCCAATTCCGCCACTCTCGCATCTGTCTTGAACCATGAAACGATTGATCATGGTTGCATTCTGTTGGGGTAAAAAGATTTTTAACAATATATGATGATGATCGATTGGTCAAGAAATTATTAAAAAACAGGCCATATACGTTGCTTTGTTTGTTAACCGCCGGCAAGCTTTACCTTGAAGCCGCGAGCCTGCAGCTCTGCTGATAGCACATCACGATGATCGCCCTGAATTTCGATAACACCCTCTTTTGCGGTCCCGCCACAGCCGCACCTTTTCTTGAGCACCCCTGCCAGTTCCTTAATCTCCGGGTCAGAAAGCGGGATACCACTGATGACAATTACCGTACCGCCACCCCTCCCCTTCACCTCCCGTCGCAAGCGTACAAAACCATCGCTCTTGTGCGGCGCCGTTTTTTGTGCGGGACCGTTCTGCTTTATACGCCCCGATTCTGTTGAATAGACGGGAATGCTGTCGGACCAGTCTGTCATTTGCCCCAGTCCCGTGCATACCTGAAATCGCGGTCAATCGTACGGTTCGACACCTTGGCGATGACCGGCAGGCGGCGCTTGAAATGAGAATTCTGGATCTTTGAATGGATTGCTGCGACAAACTCCGTATCGAAGCCGGCGGCGATCAGCTCCGGTTTTGTCCAGCGCTGATCCACCATGCGATAAAGAAGCTCATCCGCCTGACGGTACGTGAATCCCAACTCTTCCTCATCGGTCTGTCCGGCCCAGAGATCGGCGGAGGGCTGCTTCTCGATGACCTCTGTCGGAACGCCCATTTCCGCGGAGAGTTGCCATACCTGGCTTTTGTAAATGTCGCCGATCGGATTCAGAGCCGAAGCCATGTCTCCGTAAAGTGTACCATAGCCAAGCAGCAGTTCCGTCTTGTTGCTGGTGCCGAGTACCAGAGCGCCCAGAAGTGCCGAGTGGTCGAACAGTATTGTCATTCGCTCTCTGGCCATTTTGTTGCCGCGCCGCATATTATTTGCATCGGGGAACATCTCGAAATAGGCGTCCACCATCGCCGTGATCGGTATCACGGAAAAGTTGATGCCGCACGCCGTTGCCACCAGCCGTGCGTGTGCCTCACTTTCCGGATTGCTCGTTTTATAAGGCATACAGATGGCATGAACGTTCTCCGGGCCGAGCGCCTCGGCGGCGATGAACGCTACCAGAGCCGAATCGATCCCGCCTGAGAGCCCCAGTACCACCTTGTTGACGCCGACCTTTCGAACCTCATCCCGCACGAAACCGACAAGAAGTTTTCTCAGCAATTCAGTGTTGGCGAGCAGAGCAGGCATCAGCGCCCCCTTTCGAGTGCGATGCGGCCAAGCTCCTGCATCGTCACAAACAGATTTTCGTCACGCATCATCGGTGAAAAGATGCGTTCACGGCGCAGCGCCCCTTCATCAACCCTGGCGGTGACAAAGTCCTCTTCCAGCAGCGCCCCCCGGACGACCGATTCACCCGACGGCGCAACATATTCCGACCCCCCCCAGAAGTTGACGCCATCCTCAAAGCCGACCCGGTTGCTGTAGAGCACCCGGCAGTTGAGAAACAGTGCGGTGGTCGAGGTCAATTTCTGCCAGGCCGAGGCCGAGCCGAGCGCATCACCTTCAATGCCGCGGGCCGGACTGCTCGACAGACAGATCAGCGTCGTTGCGCCATCCATGGCGAGAATATAGGAAGCCGACAGGTGCCACATGTCTTCGCAGATCAACAGGCCGAAACGACCGAACTTTGTGTCGAAAGCCCGGAACGATTCGCCATGAGCCAGGTAGCGCTGCTCGTCAAACAGCCCGTAGGTCGGCAGATATACTTTGCGGTGCAGGTGACGGATGGCGCCGTCCTCCAGATACAGGGCTGAATTGAAGAAGTGATAGTCATCAGTCTCTTCGACGAAACCGATGGCGATGGAAATACCCTTTGAGAGTTCAACCAAGCGGAAGATTTCCGGAGAGTCGATGCGCAGCGCCACATCGGGGACGAGGTCTTTCAGAAAATAACCGGACAGCGCCAGCTCCGGAAACACAACCAGATCGGCTCCGGCTTCCCGTGCTTTGACAATCTCCCGCTCAATAACGGCCAGGTTATCGGCAATGCAGCCAAGCTTCGGCTTTATTTGAGCCAGAACAGCGGTAAAATCCATGGCGGTAACTCCTTATTAATACGCTACATCGAAGGCGTTTTTAATGTGATCGATAGCGTGTTGGCCGTCAGTATGCAACAGAATGGCAATTACGTCAAACCGTGCGTTGGTGTCAAGCAGCTTGTTTTTCAAGAGCCAGGTCAGCGCCGCCTTGGATATCTGACGCTGCTTGAACGGCGTCACCGCCAGTTGCGGCACACCGTAAGAAAGCCCCCGGCGGGCTTTGACCTCGATAAAGACCAGGCTCTTGTCCCCCGGATCACGGGCGATAATATCAACCTCGCCCCCCTTGCAGCGGAAGTTGCGTTCCACGATCCGGTAGCCGCGCGCAATCAGAAAATTGGCAGCGACCTCCTCGCCAAGTTCGCCCGTTCCCTTATTGCCGCCCGATACTGTGGGAGGAATTGCAGCGGGCTTATTCCAGTCGAACAGATTCACGGCTGCTCTTCCAGAAACCGTTTATCGAAAAAACAGCCATCACCATTCAATCCGCGAATGCGGTAGTACTTGTCCAGCTCCTCCTCAAAGCGCACCTTGTCAATGGGATGGATGTCAATGCCGTCGCCGCTGCTCCCTGCTTCCATGAAAAACCGCTCCGGCAGCATGTCGTCCTTGCGCGCAAAGCCGTTGGCGCAGTTGTAATAGCGCTCGGTCAGCACGATCCGCTTGCCGATTTCCTTGAGCCGTTGCGGCGAATAGGCGATGCCGGTGACGGCGGTCAGCAGTTCGGCGTACTCCTCCAGACTGGCGCCGAAGAAGGCGAATTTGCAGGCTACCAGGCTGTCAACGGCGGCGTTGGTATCCTCGGCGATACTTATGATACGGGCTTTGCCGGAAAAAGAGAATCGGTCAGTCGGCACCGGCTTGCGCAGAATTTCGTGAGAGATCGGATAGGCGCGCAGGTGACAGCCGCCGCGATTACTGGTGCAGTAGGCCAGTGCCATGCCGTAGGCGCCGCGCGGGTCGTAGGCAGGAAGCTCCAGCGATTTGACGCTCATGGAAAGCTCAGCGTGCCCCAACTGTTCTGCCAGGCGGCGAGAGCCGAGCGCCAGCAGTTCACCATCCCCCCGCCGTTGAGCGATATCGTTCAGCATCTCCGGCAGTTCTTCGGCGGTAGGAAATGATCCTCTGATTTCTCCCCAGGCCGAAAGGGTGGCCGCAGCCGTGATGGTGTCCAAGCCCAGCTCGTTGCACAGGTCATTTGATGTGATGATGCTATGCAGGGCGTCGATGTTGTTCAGTGCGCCGAAGTGGGACGCAGTTTCGTATTCCGGCAGCGCCTTGCCGATACTTGACGATTTTTTGCACTGGATCGGGCATCTGTAACAGCCGTCTTTTTTCGCTCCGCATGCCTCTTTCATTGCCGGGCCGGAATAGTGGCCGGAATTTTCGAAAAAGGTCTTGCTGAAGTTTGCCGTCGGGGCCATGCGGCGCTGCGCCATCAGATCTACCAGCACCGGCGTGCCGAATTCAGCAATCCCCAGCGGGCCGAAGATCACCGGAGAAGCCTTAAAAAGCCGCATGATATCCTGGCGGGCCTTGTCAAACAGGGCAGGATCAGCAATGCCGGTCTTCTGTTCTCCGCTTACCGTCACCGCTTTCAGGTTTTTACTCCCCATGACCGCGCCCATGCCGCCGCGCCCGACGGAATTTCCCTCTCCCATCATGATGTTGGCAAACAGGACGCCGTTTTCACCGGCCGGGCCGATCGCTGCCACACTGCCCCGCTCTTTGAGGGCGGCAACAGTCATCGGGATATTGCCTCCCCAGAGATGGTCAGCCTGCAGAATTTCAACGGTATCCGCTGTTATGGTCAGCACAACCGGTTGCGGGCTTCTGCCGGTAATGAACAGAGCATCAACGCCGGCCGCTTTGAGACGCCAGGCGAAACGTCCACCGGCGGAGCAGTCGTAGATAGTGCCGGTTAAAGGTGATCGGGAAACAACAGAAAGACGGGCTGAAGTTGGAGCCGGGGTGCCGCATAAGGGACCTGTGGCAAAAATAAGCGGCATCTCCGGGTCGAACGGGTCGAGCGTGAAATAGTCGCGCATCAGTCGTACACCGAGGCCGCGACCGCCGAGATACTCCTCAAGCAACCGGGGGGGGAGCTCTTTACGACACGAAGTTCCCGCAGTCAGGTCAACCGTGAGTATTGTGCCGGTCCAGCCATTCATAATCGCTGGACAGAGATCTGCGCGATGGCTTCACACAGCTCCGTGGGTGCAGACACTACCGTATCGGCTCTGCTCAGTTCGGCCATGTCGCCATATCCCCACGAACAGGCAATCGTCATCATGGCGGCGCGCTGACCGGACTCAACATCGTTGATGCTGTCGCCGATCATGACGCATTCGTGGGGCGGGACACCCAGCTTTTCGGCGATTTTTTGCAAGGGGAGTGGGGACGGCTTCCTTTCCGGATAGGTATCTCCACCGCACGCGCATTCAAAAAGGCCGTCAATACCAAGATCACGCAGGAGCAGATGGCAGAGATCTTCGTTTTTATTGGTAATGACGGCCATTCTGACGTGGCTGGCAGCAAGGTCACTGAGGGCACCCTGTATCCCCGGATACAGACGGCTTTTCTCCGCAATATGCTCCCGGTTATACGCCAGAAACATGGCAAGAGCACTGACAATATCTGCTTCAGAAAAACCGGGAAGTATCTGTTGGATAAGATGACGGGAGCCCTTGCCGACTTTTACCCTGACATCCTTCTCACACATCTGCGGTAGTGAAAACGCCTCCCGGACATGATTGACCGCATCAGTCAAATCTCCAAGCGAGTCAACCAGCGTGCCGTCGAGGTCAAAGAGAACGGCACGGATTCTCATGCCGCTTTAGGAAGAACGATAACGGGTGTTTTGGCAGCCCGGTAGAGGAGAAACGTCTTGCCGAGAACTTGCGCAACATCGGCCTGGCATGCCTCGGCCAGAGCGACGGAAGCTTCATGCTTGTCGAGCGTGCTGCTCTCAAGAAGCTTCACCTTGATCAGTTCGTGATGGTCAAGAGAGGTGTTCAATTCAGTAATCAAAGCGGGCTCAATCTCTTTTTTACCAATCTGGATAAGAGGTTTCAGTTTGTGCCCAAGGGCCCGCAGGTGTCGTTTCTGTTTTCCGGTCAACATATGGTTGTCAGCTCCTGATGGTGTAATAAGTATAAACGTTGAAGCTATAGCATATCAGAGGAGCTGCTGGCAAATCACAATTGCTTCTGAAGAATTCGATTCAGCTCATCGACCGTTGTAACAGCGGGGTAACAGGTACCCGGCACACAGAGGGATAGCGTGAGGGGGATCGGCTGTTTTTCACTCCGGATTATCAGGTTCTTGATGGCATGATTATGAAGGGCTGCATTGAGTGCAACGGCTTCAGGACAGCCCGTATCGCCCGAAAATGTTGCTGTTGTCGGCTCCGAGGCCAATTGTGTGAGGAGCTGCAGAGCGCCCAGATGCCCCAGCGGGTTCAGTTCAATATCACCCTGAATCCCGTTCAGTGCCGAGCGTGCGGAGTCAAGGAGTTCCGGTCTGTCGTCGATCCAGGCCAGTCGATACAGCAGGTGGGCAGTGCGGGCTAATGCCGACGGAGTAACACCGTCGTGGTCGGACGATACGCGTGCCGGCATCTGCTCGGCGTCATGGCCGATGAGAGTGAACTCGCCGGAGTCGGGATCACGAAACAGGTCCAGGAGGTTCCCGGCAAGAATTCGCGCCTCTGCCAGCCAGTTCTGATCAAGAGTCGCCTCAAACAGGTCCAGCATTCCTCCGGCCAGAAAGGCGTAATCCTCCAAAAAACCGGGAACATCAGACGCCCCGTTCAGATAGCAGCGCAGCACCCTGCCGTCGTTGCGGCGAAGCCTGGTGGTTATACATGTTGCTGCCCGGGCGGCACAGTCAGCGTATTCCGGCTTGTTGAAGGTGGCAGCTGCAGTGGCGAGCGCCGAAATCATCAGGCCGTTCCAGGAGGTGATGATCTTGTCATCCCGCAGAGGGCGGATACGCTCTTCGCGTCGCTTCAGGAGTTTCGCTCGACATCGTTCCAACAGTTCGTATGTCTCATCGCTATTCAAACGGTGGTGAAGACAATACTCATCCAGAACAACCGGGACGGTGAGGATGGTCGCCCCCTCGAAGTTTCCTTCATCGGTTACCGCATGGTAGTGGCAGAACCGTTCGGTGTCCGATCCGAGGCAGGCGTCGATTTCGCGCTTATCCCATAGATAGAATTTGCCTTCAACCCCTTCTGAATCAGCATCAAGAGCCGAACAAAAGGCACCTTCCACCGTTTGAAGTTCCCGTACGACAAACGTGAAAATATCTTCAGTCATGTCACGGCAGAATGGCTCTCCCGTGACACGGAAGGCCTCCGTTGCAACCCGGGCCAGCATGGCCTGATCGTACAGCATCTTCTCAAAGTGAGGCGCCAGCCAGAACTGATCGACTGAGTAACGGTGCACTCCGCCGCCAAGCTGATCCCAGATGCCGCCACTCCTCATCTTTCGCAGGGAATGGAGCGCCATTCCCACAGTTTCTTCACCTCCGGTTTCTCTCTGCCCAATCAGCCAACTCAGGTAGATCGGCATCGGGAATTTTGGAGCACCACCAAAACCGCCGTTTGTCGGGTCATAGATTCTTTTCAGGGTCTGCAGTGCTTTTTCGCTAATGGCCGTTATGTCAAGTGCACTCTCGTTTGTCCGGATCTTCCGCGAATTATCCAGCGCCTCCATGATCCCCTGGCAGTTTTTCTCGATCATATCCGGCCGTTGTCGCCAGAGCGCGGCAATATTGGCGAGCAGCTCCATCAGGCCGCCCATTCCCCGGCCTCCTCGCTTGGGGAGGTAGGTAATCGCCATAAACGGCCGCTTCTCCGGAGTCATAAAGATATTCAGCGGCCAACCGCCGCTTCCGGTCAGCGTCTGCGAAACAGCCATATAAAAATCATCAATGTCGGGGCGTTCCTCCCGATCGACTTTAATGCAGACAAAATGGCGGTTCAGCAGGGCAGCGACCTCACCGTCCTCAAACGATTCATGGGCCATAACATGGCACCAGTGACAGGTGGCATAGCCGATTGAAAGCAGGATCGGCAGGTTCTCCGAGCGGGCCCTGTTGAAGGCGTCTTCACCCCATTCGTACCAATTGACCGGATTCTCGGCGTGTTGCATCAGATAGGGACTGCGGGCAAAGATCAAGCGGTTGAAGCGTTCACCGCCGTCAGCAGGAAGCGTGGTTTTGTCGATAACGGTCAGAGTGGCGACATATGCGGCGGTATCGAGAGAGGAGGTCATATTCATCGTTATTCCTTGTTGTGCGGAAAAAAACCGCCGGGTCAGCGATCAAGCGTCTCGCGCACCCGTTGAAGCAGCTCAAAGGGGGGAATCGGCTTCATGAGGAGGCTTCCCTCATCGACTCTGGCATCGCGGCTTTCAATGACATCCCTGGTGTAGCCGCTGGTATAGATGACACGGACACCGGGATCAAGCTTCCGCATCTTGCCGGAGGCCTTCTTGCCGTTCATGCGCGGCATGACCAGGTCCATTAGAACGAGCCTGATCCGGCCACGCTGTGCCGAAAAAGTTTCGACAGCCTCCTGCCCGTCCGCAGCCAGTATCACCTGGTATCCGTGCTCTATCAGAATCTCCTGTACCATGGCGGCTACCGTGTGGTCGTCCTCGACGACGAGGATCGTCTCACCGTTCCCTCCGGGGATGAGAGTGGGGTGAAACGGCTCAACAGCGACCGGTTGTAGCAGCGCGAGCGGGAGATATATCCTGAAAGTCGTCCCGACATCCGGTTCGCTGACGACATCGATGAAGCCGTTGTGCTGCTTTACGATTCCATGGACGATTGACATGCCGAGGCCGGTACCTTTGCCCGGTTCCTTGGTGGTAAAGAACGGCTCGAAGATTCTGTTTTTGGTCATTTCATCCATACCGCTGCCGGTGTCCGAAACGGAAATACACACACATCGCCCCGCCGGGGTCTCTTCGCCTGCAAACGGTGGAGTGGCGGGACACAGTTCTGTCTCAATGGTCAACCGTCCCCCTTTCGGCATGGCGTCACGGGCGTTGGTGGCCAGATTGATCAGAACCTGCTCGATCTGGCCGCTGTCCACGTCGGCGACAAGACTGTCCGTGGCAACCGTTGTCCTGATCTGAACATCCTCGCCGATGATCCTGGTCAGGAACTTCCGGATATGTATGACGATATCGTTGATATCGGCCAGGCGGGGTTTGAACTGCTGCTTGCGGCCGAATTCCAGCAGGTTGCGGGTCAGCTGGGAGGCCTTCTCGGCAGCATCCATGATCAGTTCGATCTTGTTGCGCTGCTGGTCATCAATGGTTTGATCCGCCTTCAGCATGCTGCCGTATCCCATGATCACCATCAGGATGTTGTTAAAGTCGTGGGCCACTCCACTGGCAAGCTGCCCGACGGCCTCCATCTTCTGGGACTGGAGCAGCTGTTCCTCCAGATGCTTGCGCACGGTGATATCTTCCGAAATGCCGAGCATGTACCGGGCCTTGCCGTTGTGATCGAAGAGCGGAATTTTTTTGGTATGCAGGATGCGGTTGCCGCCGCATCTGGTCTTGACCGCATATTCCGGTATTTCGACCAGTTTCCCCTCCAACAGAACCTCACGGTCCTTGCTGGTAAAGAAGTCGGCCTGTTCCTTGGGGAAGAAGTCGTAATCATTTCTGCCCAGCAGCTCTTCTCTGGAATAGCCCAACAGCTCCTCGCCTGCCTTGTTGATGGCCTGGTAACGCAGCTCATCGGAATCCTTGACAAACACCATGGCCGGGATGTTATCGACGATGTTCTTGAGGAACGCCTCGCTTTCGCGCAGCTCTTCAAGGCGCTGTTGAAGTTCGGGGTAATAGGTCTTACGGAGGGATGTCTCGCCAAGTCCGACCAGCTTTTCCCGCAGGGCGGTCCGCGCGGCGCTATCCTCAGAGTGATTCTTCATACACTACCTCAATGTCCCGCTTGGAGGCGTGACGAGGATTGGTCGCCATGCAGGGGTCTTTCATGGCATGGTCGCTGTATAAAGCCAGATCGCTTCTACTGACACCCAGATCGTTCAGGTTCCTGAAAATCCCTGCCTCTTTCTTCAATTCCCTGACATGCTTGAGAAGAGCTCTTTTTCTCACGCTGGAGCTCATGCCGCGCAGGTCGAGTCCCATCGCTTCGGCAATCTTGTCAAAACGTTCCGGCGAAGAGGGAAAATTAAATTCGATCACATGATCGATCAGAATGGCGTTGCACTCGCCGTGGGCGATGTCGAGGGCGCCGCCAAGGCTGTGTGCCATAGCGTGATTGGCGCCCAGAATTGCATTGGAGAACGCCAGGCCCGCCTGGAGACTCCCCTGCATGATCTTGCCGCGCAGCTCAAGGTCGTGCAGAGAGTGAATTGAGGGGAGCAGGCTTTCGGACACCAGCCGGATCGCTTCAAGGGCATGCAGGTCGGTCATGGATGAGCGGGCGGTGGAGACGTATGCCTCAATGGCGTGGGTCAGGGCATCAATTCCGGTGCAGGCGGTAAGATAGGCGTCCATGGTGGCAAGAGTGGCCGGATCGATCAACGCCAGGTCGGGGACCACCGATTTGCTGACGATGGCAAATTTTACCTTTTCCAGCGGATTACTGATGATGGCGAACTGGGAGACATCCGCCGAAGTGCCGCCGGTCGTGGGGATGCAGATCAGGGGTGGCATGGGCACCGTTACCATGTCGACTCCCTCGAACAATTGGATATGCCTCTGGTTCGAACAGACGATGCCGATGCCCTTGGCGCAGTCGATCGGACTGCCTCCCCCCACGGCGATCAGGGCGTTGCACCCTTCCGCCTCATAAAGCGCTACTCCGGCCATGACCTCCTCAACCTTGGGGTTGGGAGTCACCCCGATGTAGAGAGCGTAGGGCAACCCTTCAGCATCCAGGCTGTCGGTAACATCTTTGGTCCAGCCGGCAGCCACCACGCCGGGGTCCGAGACGACAAGGATCTTGCGTCCTCCCAGATTCCGGGCATAGCGTCCGGCCAGGTGGCGGGAGCCGATGCCGAACACGAATTCCGGGGCGACAAATTTACGCAGTTCGAAACCGTTAGACATTAATTACACCTTATGGTTCCCGGAAGATTACATCCGGGAGCATATTTGAAAAACTTGGAAATATTACCGAAAACAGTACAGGAGGGACAGGAATATTTACCATTCCGGCAGAGTACGGCAGGCGCAGGCAAAATACCATAAAAAAATAACTGTGTTATTGCAATTTCACGTCGAGATTTTTAGACTTCCGGGGGTTTGAAATCCTCGGAGGTCTTGGCTGAAATAACACCCATCCTCTTTCATTGCTATCCACTCCTATTCCCCCAGCATCCGTGCAAAAAAATCAGCCGCCATATCGATCGGCTCAACAACTTCACCAACGGCTCCTCCATCCATGCTGTTAAGGAGATGCTCCGGAATTTCCGCCAGAAAGCGGCTCGGCTTTTGCACTTCTACCGCGCCGTATTTGCGGCGGGTCATGCAGCGCGAGATAGTCAGATATTTCCTTGCCCGGGTGATGCCGACGTAACAGAGGCGACGCTCTTCAGCAACGGTCGGGTCTTCTTCAATCGAGCGTTTGTGCGGCAGCAGGTTCTCCTCCATCCCGACCAGCCAGACATGGCTGAACTCAAGTCCTTTGCTGGAGTGGAGCGACATGAGAGTAACCGCATTCGTTCCATGCTCCTTGCCATCATCGGTCGGCTTATCCTCATCCATGAGCGAAATCCGTTCCAGAAAAGCCGACAGGGTCGCACGGGGATTCTGTGCTTCATAGGCTGCCAGTGAGTTGACCACCTGTTCGATGTTCTCGATCCGTTTGCGGGCCTGGGGGGCATCATTGAGGGTTCGATACAGCTCGTCCTCAATGCGCAAACGGTTGAAGAGAGCATTGACCTGTGCGCCCATATTGTATGAGGTGAAACCTGCCATAACCTCTTTCATCATGGTGTGAAACCCGAGTACCGTTTTCCGGCACGAGAGGGATATTTCATCAATTTCGCCCACCCGACCCAACGTCTCAAATAACGGCACGTCACGATTCATCGACCACTGGTTCAGTTTAATCAGAGTGGTGTCGCCGATTCCCCGGCGGGGAAAATTGATGATGCGCAGCAATGACGCCTCATCGTTCGGGTTATCGATCACCTTGAGATAGGCGATGGCATCCTTGACCTCTTTGCGCTCATAGAACTGCTGGCCGCCGATCACGACATAGGGGATACGCTCAAGACGCAGTTTCTCTTCAAAAGCCCTGCTTTGCGCATTGGAACGGTACAGGACAGCCAAGTCTGACCAGCGCAGATTTTCCCGATACTGCTCCAGTATCATCTGCTCAACAACTTTTGCCGCTTCGTCCTCTTCGCTTTCCGCCACAATCAGATCTATTTCACGCCCTTTGCCGTCCGACGTCCAAAGCGCTTTGTCCGTCCGCACCGCATTGTTCTTGATGACACAGTTGGCGGCGTCCAGAATCGCCCCGGTAGAGCGGTAGTTCTGTTCCAGCTTGATGGTCACGCAACCGGGATGATCCTGGGCAAAATTGAGGATATTCTGCACCTCTGCTCCGCGCCAGCCGTAGATGGACTGGTCATCATCGCCGACGACACAGATGTTGCCATGCTTCTTCGCCAGCAGCGAAATCAGCAGGTATTGCGAGGCGTTGGTGTCCTGGTATTCATCGACCATGATATATCGAAAGCGATCCTGCCAATGGCTGAGAATGGCCGGAGTGGACTGCAGCAGGCGCACCGAGAGCATAATAATATCATCGAAGTCGATGGCATTAAACCCCTTCAGCAGCTCCTGATAACGGGGATAGACGGCGGCGGTCGCGATTTCCAGCGGATCATTCCGGTCCGGGGTAAATTCCTTCGGACCGATCAGGCGGTTTTTCAGGCCGGAGATCTGCCAGAGGATGCGGTCAGGATCGATCTTCTTCGGGTCGATGTCACGCTCTCGGACCGCTTGACGAATGACCCCGGCCTGGTCTGAAGTGGAGTAGATCGAGAAATTCGGTTTGAAGCCGAGCGACCGGATGTCACGCCGTAGGATACGAACTCCAAGAGAATGGAATGTTGAAATCACGATATCCTTTGCGAGCGGTCCCGCCATGATTCGTACGCGTTCGTTCATCTCCTTGGCCGCCTTGTTGGTAAAGGTGACCGCCAGAATATTTTCAGCAGGGACGCGCAGATCTTTCAAAAAATGGACAATACGTGTGGTGATGACCTGGGTTTTGCCCGAACCGGCCCCGGCCAGAATCAGCAGAGGGCCTTCAACCGTGTTGACGGCATGTTGTTGTGGTGGATTGAGTCTTTTCATGTGGTAAGGTGTAGCACGAAGGGAGGAATTGAGGCAAATTTGTTTTGTAAGTCTGAACGATGATACCTTGCTACTAAGGTTGACATTATAATAAGATTATGGCATAAAAAGCCATACTCAGTTTAAGAGGAAAAAATGGGCAACGCGCAACCAGTATTGAGTTTTCGGCGTGATCTGCCGAATGGTGACATCATTCAGGTGGCGGTCTGGCTCTTGCCTGAGCCGCTGCCGGATTCCCCGCATCGGTACAAATACCGGTTGCACTATCAGAATACTGATGGCAGCGACTATATTCGCTATGACAACGAGCGCGGCAAGGGCGATCACCGACACATTGGTGGAGTAGAAAAACCGTATCACTTTGAATCAGTAAAGAAACTGGCGCAGGATTTCTACGCAGCCATCAAGCAGGCACGCATGACCGGAGGTATCGAATGAACAGAGATTTCAAGGTAAAGATTGAAACGGAAGAAGAATTTTTCGCCGATCTGATAGCACAGGCTGAAAAGTTAGATCAAGGAATCGTCCCTGAAAAGAGTGTTGAACGGGTATCCTTCGCTGATCTTGAAACATTCTACCGTTACTGCACACCAAAACGCCTCCAGCTTTTGCAGGAACTGCACAAAGTTGGCTGCATCAGTATCAACGCACTTGCCAAACATCTGCACCGGCATTACAAAAATGTCTTCCAGGATGTTAAGACCTTGGAAACAGCAGGGTTGGTCGAAAAAACAGAATCCGGAAAATACTGCGTGCCGTGGGATGAGTTTACGGCAACGGTGCGGTTGGCAGCGTAAACCTCTCAAAGCCGTTCCAGTACCTGAAATAAGTTACGCTGAATAGCCTGAACCTGTGTTGATTTTTTTGAGGTACTGAAATCCGTTTTGGTTTTTAATCCTGTAAATTTATGAAGATAAATTATGACCGTGACTACGCAAACCACCTACGAAAAAGGGAAGTTATTTAACCTGAACATTGCCGACCTGCAACCCGATCCGGAGCAACCTCGCAAGTATTTTGATGAGCAGGCGCTGGCGGATTTGAAAGCCTCGATTGTAAAACATGGTGTATACGACCCTGATGGCGCAAAAAGTCAGGCAAGCTATGTTCCGTTCTGGGCTTGACCATCATGTAACGGGCATGTAACTGGCAGAATACTTAGAATCAAAACTGGAACAATTATTTAACCGTATATGCTTTATTTTAAGGTAGTTGAATGTTGTTGGCTTGGTTTGAAATCATGCGAAGGTGATGTAACTCCGGGGGGGAATTACCAGCGAAGTAGACATAGTTTCACCGTAACGCCAGAGCCGGAATTGAAAATAGCTCGAAAACGAATCAAAGGTGTCGGCTGCCATCTTGAAATAAAGTTTGTCCTTGAACATATCTGAGTTAATCCTTTTGAACCATGGAGTAGCTATGAAAGTCACCCAAGCTAAAAAAAAACAGCCCGTGAAAAAAACAAAAAAAATACCGGTTGCACCAGGTACGCCGAAGCCTGCCAAAGTCAAAAAAACAAAAACGGCAAAAGCCACCAAGCCCGTTGAACCGTTATCCCCCCAGACACCAGTTGTCCCGCAATTCGATCTTCATGACAGCCAGTGGTTTTTAAACCGGGAACTGACATGGCTCTCCTTCAATCGCCGGGTACTGCATGAAGCGGAAGATGATCGTACGCCGCTGCTCGAGCGGCTCAAATTCATCGCTATTGTCAGTGCTAATCTGGACGAATTTTTTATGAAGCGCATCGGCGGCCTGAAACAACAGATCGGCGCCGGAATGCGGGAACTGTCACTTGATGGCCGCACCGCTCGCCAACAGGTGACGGAGTGCCTCGCTGAAATACGTGACATCGAGGCTCGCAAGGAACAGGAGTTTCAAAAAATATGCTCTCTGCTGGAAGAAAAAAACATCCTGATTGAGAGCTATGAAGAATTGACACCTAAAGAAAAGAAGCTGCTGAGAGAATTCTATTATGCCAACATATTTCCGCTGTTGACGCCGCAATCTATAGATCCTGCCCACCCATTTCCGTTTATTTCAAACTTGTCGCTCAATCTGCTGGTTTCCCTGCACTACCCCAAATCCAAACAAAACTCACTGGTACGGATCAAGGTGCCGGTCAATGCCGGAACACCGCGCTTTATCAGAATCGGCAAGGGGGAACATTTTATCCGGCTTGAAGAGGTCATGATGAATAATCTGGAGATGCTGTTTCCCGGTATGGAGATTATGTCGTGCGAGCTCTTTCGTGTAACCAGAAATGCCAATACCGAAAAGGATGAAGAAGAGGCCGACGATTTGATGGAGATGATTGAATCGGAGTTGAAGGAGCGAAAATTTGCCCCGATTGTCCGATTGGAGATTGTCTCCGGCATGGATCCGGACCATCGCGGCCGTCTTGCTGCCGAGTTGCAACTCGATGAAGCAACTGATGTTTTTGAGGTTCCCGGACTGCTTGCGATGCGCGACCTTTTTGAGTTGACCCGGCTCGATTTTCCACGCCTGCATGACTCGCCGCATCACCCGGTTGACCATCCCCAGCTGCAAACCCAGCGAAACATTTTTCATATCATTCGGGAGGCCGGCGCGATTTTGCTTCAGCACCCGTATGAATCCTTTTCTACTTCAGTTGAACGTTTCCTGCGTGAGGCGGCAACTGATCCGAAGGTGCGCGGAATTAAAATGACGCTCTACCGTACCTCCCGGCAGAGCCGGATTATTGATGCCCTGATTCTGGCAGCGAACAACGGCAAGCAGGTTGCCGTCGTTGTCGAGTTGAAAGCCCGCTTTGACGAGGCGACCAACATCAGTCTTGCGGAGCGGATGGAAGAAGCCGGAGTACATGTGACCTATGGCGTCGTCGGTCTAAAGACCCACTGCAAGGTAATTATGGTAGTCCGTCAGGATTACAACGGCCTGCGGCGATATCTGCATATCGGCACCGGCAATTATCATGCTGATACCGCCAGGTTATACAGTGATGTCGGCATGTTGACCTGCGACCAGATCATTGCCGAAGATGTCACCGAGCTGTTTAATTTCCTCACCACCGGTTTTATGCTGAAACGAAAATATTCAAAAGTTGCCATCGCCCCCCGAATGCTTAAAAAATCGCTTATCGATAAAATAGAACGAGAGATTGATCTCCATCGCATCGGCGGCGGCGGACTCATTCAGTTTAAAATTAATGCACTTGAAGATGGCGATGTCGTGCGGGCACTCTATCGGGCCTCCATGGCCGGAGTCAAAATTGATCTCATTGTACGGGATTCCTGCCGGTTGCGGCCGGGGATACCGGGACTTTCCGAAACTGTCACGGTGATAAGCGTTGTTGGCAGGTTTCTGGAGCATGCACGAATATATTATTTCCGTAATGGCGGCGCCGACGAGTTTTTTATCGCTTCGGCCGATGCTATGAAGCGCAACCTGGAAGCGCGTGTTGAAATCCTCTGCCCCGTGGAATCAGCGGAACTGACCAAAGAGATGCGCCTCATATTCGATATGCAACTGGCGGATCAGCGCTCTGCGTGGGATATGCAGCCTGATGGCAGCTATAATCAACGTACGGCTGCCGACGGAAATGGTGAGGGGAGCCATCGGTTACTGATAGCAAGAGCTCAAAAACGTGTTATGGAGAATTTGAAAAAAAAGAAGGTCAAGAAAATCAGAAAATAGTGTGGTTCGACTCCGCTCACCAACCGTAAAATCCAGATTACCGACCGTACCATTCAGATCACTAACTGTCCCCTGAGCAGAGTCGAAGGGTGTTCCCATTTATTTCATCACTCACTTTGTATACACGAAAAAAGAGTTGCTATATAACTGGTTTCTATTTTATATGAATACCACTGTAAGCATATAGAATTTATTTACATAAATTGACATCGGCAGAAACTTCTGAAAGGGGGTTAGGAATGAGTAAACAACAGAATAGTGACGCATCAGAGAAAACAGAACAAAGTTTAGAAACACGGGAATATTCAGTTGGCGAGATTCTTAAGCAGCGAGGAGTTTCCCGGCGTGACTTCCTCAAGTTCTGTACGGCGATGACGGCAGCAATGTCGCTGCCGGCATCTTTTGCGACATCCGTTGCTCAGGCACTGGACGAAGTAAAACGTCCGACGCTGGTCTGGCTGAACTTCCAGGATTGCACCGGTGATTCAGAAGCACTGTTGCGCGCTGCCAATCCGACCGTCGGCGAGATCATTCTTGATATTCTGTCGGTAGATTATCACGAAACGATTATGGCCGCTGCCGGACATCAGGCTGATGAGGCACTGGAATCGACCATCACCAAGTATAAAGGCAAGTATCTCTGTGTTGTTGAGGGCTCTATCTCAATGAAGGATGATGGCGTATATGGCTGCACCAGCGGCAAAACACATCTGGAAATCGCCCGCAAGGTCTGTGGCAGTGCCGCAGCAACTATTGCCATTGGAACCTGTGCAGCGTATGGCGGCATTGCTGCCGCAGTTCCCAATCCAACCGGCGCCGTCGGCGTCAAGGATGCAGTACCCGGCGCCACCGTCATTAATCTTCCCGGTTGCCCGTGCAACGCGGATAACCTGACCGCTACAATAGTACATTATCTGGTCTTCGGTAAAATACCCGCCTTGGACGGTAAAGGTCGCCCGCTCTTTGCGTATGGCAAGCGCATTCATGACAACTGTGAACGACGTCCGCATTTCGACGCCGGCCAATATGTTGAGCATTGGGGTGATAATGCCCATCGCAAAGGCTTCTGTCTCTACAAGATGGGATGCAAGGGACCGGCTACGTTCCACAACTGTCCAACCCAGCGATACAACGAAAAAACCAGCTGGCCGGTTGCTTCCGGGCACGGCTGTGCCGGCTGCTCCGAACCGCAATTCTGGGATACCATGGGACCAATGTACAAACGTCTGCCGAATGTCCCGGGTTTTGGCATTGAACAAACCGCCGACAAAATCGGGCTGGGCATGGCGGTTGGAGTAGGTGCGGCGTTTGCAGTGCATGGCGTCATCAGCGCGCTGCGTAAAGACAAAAAACCTGAAGAAACCAGGGAGGGTTAACATATGGCCAGGATTGTCGTAGATCCGATTACCAGAATTGAGGGGCATCTCCGCATTGAAGCCGAGATCGAAGGTGGCTTCATAAAGGATGCCTGGAGTTCAGCTACCATGTTTCGTGGTATCGAAAAAATCCTTCGCGGACGTGACCCTCGTGATGCCTGGTTCTGGACGCAGCGTTTTTGCGGCGTCTGCACCACGGTTCATTCGATTGCTTCTGTCAGGGCTGTTGAAGATGCGCTTAAAATAAAGATTCCACCCAATGCCCAGCTGATTCGAAATATCATCATGGGTATCCAGAATGTGCAGGATCATGTCATTCATTTTTATCATCTGCATGCGCTTGACTGGGTTGACATCACATCCGGACTGAAAGCCGATCCGACCAAAACAGCCGCTCTTGCCGCCTCGTTGTCCGATTGGCCCAATAACTCTGCCACTTACTTCAAGGCGGTTCAGGACAAGGTAAAGGCGTTTGTTGCCTCCGGCCGTCTGGGACCTTTTGCCAACGCCTACTGGGGACACCCGGCCTACAAACTACCGCCTGAAGCGAACCTTATGGCGACCGCCCATTATCTCGAGGCGCTTGAGTGGCAGAAGGATGTCATCAAGATTCATGCTATCCTCGGGAGTAAGAACCCGCATCCGCAATCGTTCCTCGTGGGTGGCATGTCAATCCCGATCGACCCTGATTCCCAGAATGCGCTCAACGCTGACAAACTGATGGAAATCAAGCGTCTGCTGAAAAAGGCGCAGGACTTCGTCGAGAAAGTGTACATCCCTGATCTGCTGGCCGTCGCCTCCTTTTATAAGGAGTGGGCTGCAATAGGTGGCGGTCTGGGGAACTATATGTCCTACGGAGAATTCCCGGATGCCAACGGCAACCTCTGGTTCCCTTCCGGGGCGTTACTTGACAAAGATCTCTCTAAAGTCATTACGGTTGATCAGGGCAAAATTGCTGAATATGTTGATCACTCATGGTTTGAAGGCGCCGGGACCGGAAAAGGGCTGCATCCGTTTGACGGCGAAACTGAAGTACGCTATACCGGCCCGAAACCGCCGTACGCAAATCTTGATACGAATGCAAAATATTCGTTTGTAAAGTCGCCGCGCTACGAAGAGAAGGCGATGGAGGTCGGCCCGCTTGCCCGTATTCTGGTGGCGTATGCTTCCGGGCATAAAGAGACAAAAGCTGTTGTTGATCTGGTGCTTGGAAAACTGGGAGTCGGTGCTCCGGCGCTCTTCTCAACGCTTGGCCGCACCGCGGCACGAGGGATTGATGCCCTGCTGATCGCACAGCAGACACCAAAGTGGCTTGATGAATTAATCGGCAATATTTCCAAGGGAGATTATCGTATTCACAACAATGAGCGTTGGGATCCATCCACCTGGCCGACTGAAGCAAAAGGATACGGTTTCCATGAAGCACCGCGAGGTGCCCTTGGTCACTGGATCAAAATCAAGGATCAGAAGATTCAGAACTACCAGGCGGTGGTTCCCTCCACCTGGAACGCGTCACCTCGCGATGCCAAGGGGCAGCGGGGGGCTTATGAAGCCGCACTGGTCGGTACGCCGGTGGCTGACGCCAACAAGCCGCTTGAAATTCTCCGCACCATTCATTCCTTTGACCCCTGCCTTGCCTGCGCAGTTCATGTGATGGACGTTGACGGCAATGAAGTGGTCAGGGTCAAGGTATCCTAGAAAGGGGGCGATCATGAGCGAACCTTTAATCTTTAAACGGTATTATGTGTGGCAACTGCCGGTCCGCATCTGTCACTGGGTCAATGCGTTGTCGGTGCTGCTCCTCTCAATAAGCGGCTTCCTTATCGGGTATCCGGTTATTGTCGGCAGTTCACCAGAGTCCTTTCTGATGGGCTGGGTGCGCTTCATTCACTTTGTTGCCGGCTATGCCCTTATCATCAGCGTGATCTCACGCCTGCTCTGGTCACTTAACGATCACTGCTTCTCGGGGTGGCGGGAGTATTTCCCCTTCCTCACGAGAGAAGGGAGGAAGCAGATTCTGGTGATGCTGAAATTTTATTTTTTCATCGATCGCAAGACACCGGATGCCGTCGGGCATAATCAGCTTGCGGTAACGGCGTATGTTGGGCTCTTCCTGATTTTTTTCGGGATGTTTGTCAGCGGATTTGCGCTGTATGCCGAGTATGCTCCGGGCGGAACCATGCATGCCGTATTGAATCCGGTTTACCTGATTTTGTCGACACAGACATTGCACTTGTATCATCATATCGGCATGTGGCTGATAATCTGCTTTGTTATCAACCATATTTATAGCGTCTGGCTTTTGGATATCAAGGAGAAGGGAGGGGAAATAACCAGTATTTTCAGTGGGTATAAATATACCACCAAGGTGCATGTCTTTTCCGAAGGTAAAGAGTGTGACGAGAACGGCTGTTTTATCAAAGTAAAAAAATAGCCGGATTGAACAGAAACGATATGACGGGGCGAGTTCCACCCCGTGGGGGGCATGCCGAATGGTATGCCCCGTTTTAATGCCGTAAGAATTTCATGAGAATAACTACCGGAAGCATCACCCTATCTTGCGCTCCAGAACTTTTCCAGCACGGTTTCCGCCCGCCCAAAATCCTCCAGCTCCAGTTCCAGATCCGGTGTCCAGGGGCGATGCTTGTAGTACATTTTGTCGTAGTACCCTTCAACCAGCCCTCGGGCAATTCCTGCAACATCCCACCCTTCAATACAGCTTTTCAACTCGGCATAACGGTTACTGCCGAGCTTTTTTCTAATGCGCTCAAGAGCATCCAGCATCGCCTCACGGTATTCCGGGATGGCGTACTCAGCCTTTAGCCGTTCTATACGCGTTTCAATAGACGCATAACACCAGATTTTGCAACTCTCAGCCATTTTCTGATACAGGCTCCCCGGCAGAGAGTACTTTCCGATGCGTTGGCTCTCCCCTTCCAGTACAATCGGTCTGCCGGGCGGCAGCTGTCTGAACGCATTCCAAAGGGCCGTTTCAAAATGCTTCTGGGTAAAATCCTGCTTGAGCCCAAGGGCGCCAAAAGCAGAACCCCGGTGACAGGCAATCCCTTCAAGATCAATAGTTGCCCATGACGCAGGATTCAGGCCGTTGATAAAAGGCGTCTTGCCGGTGCCGGTCATCCCGTGCATGACGATGAGCGGCACTGGAAAATTACACTGCTCAAAAGAAGCAATTACATGGCTGCGAAAACTTTTATACCCGCCAACAAGCTGACGGGCTGCTGTTCCACAGGATTCAACCAGCATGGCAACAGAGTGGCTGCGCAGGCCGCCACGCCAGCAGTAAACAATGATCGGTCGTCCGGCAGACAGGGAAACTATCTGGTCAACCATGCGATAAAAACGGGAACAGGTTAACTCAAGGCCTCTCCTGCGGGCCTCAATCGGCCCAACCTGCTTATAGATGGTCCCTACTTCCACTCGCTCTTCATTGGTCAGAAGAGGAACATTATATGCGCCGGGAATATGATCATCTTCAAACTCCAGAGGGGTTCTCACATCTATCAGACAGTGGCTGTCAACCAGTTCCGGAGTAAATTGTATCTTCTCAGGCATAAGCTGTTTCCGGTCGTTGACCAAAATCCATTTCCTTTTGAAGTTGATACGGGCGGATGGTGTAGGAGCGATATCTGGTTGAGCCGTCATAATTGAGGAGCGCTTTTAGCCGCTCGTTCATTACGGTACCGGAAACTTTTTCCAGGGCATCTCCTTCCGTGAACCAGCATGCTTCTGCACTGTCTCCGCTCCCCGACAGATCGCCGCTTTTGTACGTGCCCAGAAAGGTAAAGATGACTGCCGGAGGCAGTGAAACCATTGACCAGACCGCCGCGAGCGGGCCCACTTCAATCTCGACGCCCGCCTCTTCCAGCACCTCTCGATGCAGGGCTGCGACAAGATCCTCCCCCTCCTCCACCCGCCCCTGCGGTATTTCCCAGCCACGCTTATGACTTCTGATCAGCAGCACTTCGTTGCTGACATTTCTGACAAGACAGCCGACCACAACGGTATGCACCGGACTGCTTTTACTCGTCGACATACGTTACCTCGCAGGATACTTATTTTCCTCTGGGTGAAAAAAGTTCGTCAATTGCATCAAAATCAAGGCTGGTCTCGGCCAGAATCCGAATAAGATCCAGCTTTTCTCTGTCCTCAGCAACAATTTTTGACACATCCCTGCTTATTGCCTGATACAGTTCAGCGGACGTCCATTTTTCAGTCCGCATAAAAGGGATTCTGCTTTTGTCGAGAATCTGCTGGGTAACAGCGCTGATCGGAGAATGTCCCGAAATTACCAGTCCTGCAATCAGAGGCCGATACTCCGGCATCTTGTAGAGATGCGCCAGCGTGACCAGCAATTCATTTCTGCTGCTGGTCACCAGCAAGAGCGAAGGTTCCTGAATGAGCTCCATGACTCGCTGCGTAGAGGCCGCCCCAACCAGAACCTTGAAGATAATTTTCAGCTTGTCACGCTGATTGCCCTGGAGCGGCAGGTCCAGAATTTGGGAGATCCGCTGCAGGGTCGGGTTAGCCAGGACCGGTTGATAATCAAAGCCACCGATCACCTTGAACGGCTCATTGATTAATGCCCGCCGCAAATAATCGAGACTGCGCTCTCGTTGCGCTGATATCAACTTGTTGACCAGAATAGCCCGGACATCAACCCGCTCTTTCTCAAAATACGCCTGCAGTACGGAAATCCGATCTACCACACTCCCCAGGCCGCCACCGGTGACCAGCAGCAGCGGAGCATCAAGCATATGGGCAATTCTGGCATTGGATATCTGCATCACAGAGCCGACACCCGGATGCCCCGACCCCTCAATGATAATGAAGTCGCACTTCTTCTCCAGTTCGGTATACGCATGTATTATCCGTTTTTGAAGATCGCCGGGGGAGATGATTCCGTCGACAACATTGCGGGTAGTATCAGGCGAGAGCACGACCGGAGACATCAAATCAAGATTTTTGGTCAGCTTGAAAACTTGGGCCATCAGGGCAACGTCCTTGTCCACAACCTGCCCGTGAAACGTCACAGTCTGACCGCCGAACGGCTTGATAAACCCTACCCGTTTGTACTTCTTCAGGGCAAGATGCACAAGGCTTATACTGGTCGTCGTCTTACCGCTGTTTTTGTCTATCGCTGCTATGAAAATTTTCTTTGCCATATTCAACGCTCGGTTTTGATTAATATTTCAGAGAGATAAGAACCGTATCCAATGCACACGAGGCATTCTAAACGGTAATGACACTATCGGCACGCTTCATACCGGTAACGATATCAAGCATATTTGTCACCTCACCGACCTGCATCTTATCCAGAATATGGAAATATGCCAGACAGGCACCGCACGCCAGAATCTGCACGCCATTTTCAACAAGCTCTTGTAAAAGCGGCACCGCCTCGGAACCTTTTGACGTAAAGCTGACACCGCTGTTGACAAAAGCAACGCACCAGAGATCGGAGCCCATCTCTTTGAGTGTTTTTATAAAGTTGAACATCAGCATGTCACCTAACGCATCATCGCCATGCCCCATATGCCCGCTCGTAACCAGCACCATGATCTTCTTCCCGGTTCCCGGCCGAATGACCTCTTGCGTTGGAGAGGCTGCAGGGGGAACGTACGCCCCCTCCCCTCGTGTACCAACGACGCGAAACCCGCCCTCCTGGGGCTCTGTCTGCACCTGATAGCTTTGATGTTCGAGAAAACGGCTGACATTCTGCCGCGCAGCCTCATTATCAACGAGAACCGCAATATCTATTGAGACCTCTTTTGCAAGAGTATCTCTAACATGCAATACCGGGGCAGGACAGTTCATGCCGCGGCAATCAAGCTCCTTCATCATACGATCCTCCATTAGTAACGGTTATTCCACAACAATCCTGTCGATCGGCTTCGCAATAACCTCACCGACAATCGCCGCGCAGTCGATCCCTCCCGCTATCAAGGCAGCGACGAGTCGCTCCGCCTCTCCGGCGGCAACCGCAATCAGCAGCCCGCCGGATGTCTGCGGATCAAACAGCAGATCCTGTACCCTCTGAGGAACCGACGTAGCAAAATAGACAAACGCCCCTCTGAAACTTCTGTTGTTATAGGCTCCGGCCGGAATCAACCCCATGGCAGCCCACTCCAGCGCCTCAGGGAACATCGGCACCTCAGATGCGCTTATACGCACGCCGAACCCCGAATCTACCACCATCTCGGCCAGATGCCCCAGAAAACCAAAACCGGTGATGTCCGTACAGGCGTGAACCGAAAAATCATTCATAATCAATGCCGCATCGCGGTTCAGGGTCGCCATTGCCTGGGTAACCCTGTTCGTCAAAGCCTGATCGGCCAATCCGGCCTTGATGGCAGTGGCGACAATGCCAGTGCCGAGCGGTTTGGTAAGAATCAGGCGATCACTGCACTGAAGGCTCCGTTTAGTCAGGATACGGTCAGGGTGGATGTAACCGGTCACAGAAAGACCATATTTCAGTTCGCTGTCCTCTACCGTATGTCCGCCAACCAGAACGACCCCGGCCTCGCGCATCTTACTCAAACCGCCTTCAATAATAGTGCGTAGAATTGAGATATCCATGGTGCTGGCGGGAAAAGCCACTATATTCATCGCTGTTTTCGGCACGCCCCCCATGGCGTAAATATCGCTCAGAGCGTTGGCCGCAGCTATTTGACCAAAGCTGAAGGGGTCATCAACCATCGGCGGGAAAAAATCGACCGTCTGCACCAGAGCTAGATCGTCCGACACCCGATAAACAGCCGCGTCATCGGCGCGTTCAAGGCCGACAAGAAGATTCGGATCGACAGGCAGATCAAGCCCGCAGAGCGCTTTATCGAGGATACCGGGAGCAATTTTTGCGGCACACCCGGCTCCCTTGACCGACTGGGTAAGCCGTACGGTATCATTACTCATAAAAAAACTCCTATTACGTACTGCATGCTCCTGTACTGGTCGAATATTCTTAACAGAATTCGCCTGCTACATCCATATAATTTAGTTTACGAGAGAGATGCGAGTTGTTAGAATCTGACGGAACATTAATTTCTATTTTAAAGGAGGAAGCAACCATGAAAACTGTCAGGGACATGCTTTTAGGCAAAGAGGCGCGGATATTGTCAGTCACACCTGATTCCACAGTATTTGCAGCGATCAAGCTCATGTCCGACAGGAATGTCGGTGCACTCCCGGTAATGGATGGTGAAAAGCTGGTGGGTATTATCTCCGAGCGCGATTACGCAAGAAAGGTAATATTGGAGGGCAGATCGTCAAAGGATACCCTGGCCAAAGAGATCATGACCAAAGAAGTCATCTTCATCAGACCGGGAAACACCAATGAAGAGTGCATGGCGCTGATGACAGAGAAGTTTTTGCGGCACCTTCCCGTAATAGAGAATAACAAGGTTATCGGAATTATATCAATTGGTGACGTGGTTAAGGCGATCATTTCGGAGCAGCATTTCACTATCAACAATCTTCAGGATTACATCATGCATGGCTGACCGGTCAATCGGGCGGATAATTTATCGCAATAAACCGGGCCGTTGGACAACCTCTCCAACGGTCTTTTTATGTTCACTCTTTCATAGTGTTGGACATGGTAAAGAATATGGTCCCAAGCATAAGATCAGATAGTGCGCTTATCGGTATACTGAGCGGGATAAGCACAACCGTAGCCAGCAGCATTCCGATTGCAAGGTTTGTATAGCAGAACGGCTTAAGCATTCCACCAAGATCGTTCGGCAGTTTGAGCAGTTTATAGCCGAATTGAACCTGCACTATTCCCAGTAATACCAGCAAAACAATCAGCGCTGCTCCGAGCGATTCCTTCAATATCGGAAAACTATACAGAGAAATTGCGAGTACACCGGTTACCATGCTCCCCAATACCATGAGACCGATATTTTTATCAGTGTCGTGAAAGGCAAAGAGTGCGTTGAGAAACCGTTTCAGATACAGGATAATCGTTATAAAGAGTAACGTTCCGGATGCCTGAATGAAGGTCTGAATTTCGTCAGCATATACATCAACCCTTCCTTCAAGCAGGTAAGAGAGATACGCTAAGGGTAACGTAAGAAAGGCGCTTGCCATTGCAAGCGATCCAGCTATTTTCAAGTTATTGGCAGTCACAACGTTGAGTTCTCTAAAATAATTATTGTTTACGCGCAACAATACTGCCGTAAGCGATTGAGCCGAAAAAGCCTCCCGTATCAACTCTCCGGCGGGCTTCATCCTTGAGAGCCTGTGCCAGATCGGTGCCGATTCTCCCCTCAGCGGCAAGTACATCGGCACCCCGATCGGCAATTGTCAGCATATAATCCGGCTCGTGGGTTTCAACAATCCCCAGACTGCGCTGCTTCACAATAGCAAACCCGGCATGCCGGACAAGAGCAGGCAGTCGTTGGATCAGCCAGCGGTCATGTACAAGGGCCGCCATCGCTGCGTCGGCGCACGCTTGGAGCGGATCAAACTCCCCGTTTGCCAGAGTAGTCGTCGTATAGTTACCATCGAAAACGGCCAGAGTGCCACCGGGGCGCAGCACTCGAAACGCTTCAGCAAGGGCAGTTTCAGGATGTGGCACATGACTGAGAGTCGTGTGAAAGATGACAATATCAAAGCTTTCCGCAGCGCAGGGAATCAAGCGGCTGTCACCTTCAATAAAACGCAGATTCGAAAAATCGACTGCCAGTTTTCGCGCCGCTGCGAGAAACACCGGTGACGGATCGATACCGACAACCTGCCCGGCAGGGAGTCGCCCCGCCAGTTCACGGCTTACCGGACCGGTGCCGCAACCGACATCAAGCAGATCCGTTACGGTTGAAAAATCGATATCGCCCAGATAGGTACCGAGCATATCGCGCTGCTGCAGGTCGGAAGCCCGCCGCTCCAGAACATGCGCCAGACGTTCCTGAACGTGATGCTCCGCATCAGCAATGGTACTGTAGACATCCGCCACAGATCTCCCTCCCCCTCAAAACCGGCAACTTAACTATCTATAGTGATGTTCCTGCAATTCGTTTCTTTAATCCTGCTGGCTCCGATAACGGCAATGATCGCGCAGCCGAACATAATTAAAAAAACGGTATGGTAATCCTCCGCGGCATATACACGCACTCCGTTATCAAGCCGCCCATTCCAGCTTTGATCCAGTGCCCAGCCAAAAAGCGGCTGCATTACGGCAGCGCCGAAAAACAGCCCCGTATTCACCAGGCCGACCGCCATTCCTGACAAGGCCGGCGCAACAACCTCTTTAGCAGATGCAAAGGTGACAACAAAACCGCCTGTGCTTATGCCGAGCATTGCAAATTGGGCAATGCCGACCAGACCGGGATGCCATGGCAGGTACGCCAGCCCGACACACGCGGTGGTGTAGATAAGCGTGCCACCCAGAATAATCGGCTTGCGCCGCCCGATACGGTCCGAAAGCCAGCCGGCAAGCATTGAGCCGACCGCAAATCCGGCCAGAGCTGAGGTTGTGTATACTGCGGCGCTTGAACGCGCCAGACCGTGGACATCACGTAAAAAGGGAATCGCCCATAAACCGATAAACGCCAGCATGCTGCCGACCATGCCGAGATCCACCCACAGCACCGGCCAGGCAGAGCCGGTAGCAACAACGCTCTTCAGGTCATCCCACCAATGCCTCTTGCTGGCAGGATGACTGGTTTTCCCCTCCATTTGCCGCATGGATGGAAACCCCATATCCTCGGGACGATTACGCACAAACAGCAGCGCTAAAACAGCAAGCAGCAGGGTAACACCACCCAGCGCCATAAAAACAGAGCGCCAGGAATAACTCCGCAACAGACCGGCGAGTGGCCCGGCAGAAGCTATGGCGCCGATATTGCCAAGCAGCAGCGTCAGGCCGCTGACCATACCGAAATTACGTTCACTGAACCAGACACTGTTGCTCTTGAACAACCCGACAAAGACCACCGAAACACCCAATCCAACCAAAGCCCGTCCAACCGAAGCGCCGGTAAAAGTCTCCGCCAGACCAAACATAATCGATCCGCATCCGGCGACAAGAGTACCCGCTGACACGGTAAAGCGGGCCCCCAGAGTGTCAGCAAGTACTCCGGCCGGAATCTGCATCGCGGTATAAATATAGAAATACATTGCCGCCAGCGAACCGAGTGCCGCTCCTGATGTATTGAAAGCCTTCATCAGATCCGAAGAGATCACGGCCGGCGCCATCCGATGAAAAAACACCAGCATATAGATGGCAATCAGAATGGCAAAGATTGACCAGCGAGCAAGCAGGAAGCGGGCACGATTGTAGGCGATCACGCCGTTGGGCCCATATCCTCAAGCTGCAGTTCCTTGATTGCCATTTCTCTCATTTTGAATTTCTGGATCTTGCCGGAGGCGGTCATTGGATACCCGTCGACAAAGGTGACGTATTTCGGGATTTTATAGTTAGCTATCTTGTCGCGGCAGAAATCACGAACTTCGTCTTCCGTCATGCTTTGCCCTTTTTTGAGAATAATGGCGGCCATGACCTGTTCGCCGTATTTTTTATCCGGCACGCCGTAGACCTGGATATCGGATACTTTCGGGTGTGTGTAGAGAAATTCTTCAATTTCGCGCGGGTAAATGTTTTCTCCGCCACGAATGATCATATTTTTGATTCTTCCGGTGATTTTGCAGTAGCCGTTTTCATCCATGATGGCAAGATCGCCGGTATGCAGCCAGTTCTCGCTGTCGATAGCCCGTTCGGTTTCCTCCGGCATTTTGTAGTACCCCTTCATGACATGGTAACCACGGGTGCAGAGCTCTCCCTGTTTGCCGGGAGGAAGGGTTTCGTTCGTTTCGATGTCGACTATTTTGGTTTCGACATCGGGAAGTGATCTGCCGACCGTCGCAACTCGCAGCTCAAGAGCATCGTCGGTTCGGGTCTGGGTGATGACGGGGGAGGATTCTGTCTGACCGTAGGCGATGGTTATTTCCGAGGCGTGCATATCACTGTTGACTTTTTTCATGACCTCGATGGGGCAGTTGGAGCCGGCCATGATGCCGGTGCGCAGGGTGGAAAGGTCGAAGCTTTTGAAGTCGGGGTGCTCGAGTTCGGCAATAAACATAGTCGGAACGCCATGAACGGCAGTGCATTTCTCTTTTTCTATTGTCTGCAGGACTTTGAGCGGGTCGAAGATTTCAACCGGGACCATCGTGGTGGCGTGGGTGACACAGGCCATGACGCCCAGCACGCAGCCGAAACAGTGGAAGAAGGGGACCGGGATACAAAGGCGGTCTTTCTCCGATAATTTCATGCATTCACCGATGTTGAAGCCGTTGTTGACGATGTTGTAGTGAGTCAGCATGACCCCTTTGGGGAAGCCGGTGGTGCCGGAAGTGTACTGCATGTTGATGGTTTCATGGCAGTTGAGGGAGGCTTCTATTGCTGACAGCTCTGCGTCGGGGACATCCACTCCCAATTTGATGATACTGTCGAAGTTGCACATGCCGGCGGGGGTGTCACCACCGATAAAAATGACATTTTTCAGATATGGCAGTTTGGCCGTACTGAGGGTACCGGGGGCTGATGTCGCCAATTCTGGAACGACACTGTTCAAGGTTTCAACGTAATTGGTGTCTTTGAAAGAGCCAACCAAAAACAGTGAGGTGGAATCGGATTGTCCCAGAATATACTCGAGTTCGGCCGATTTGTAGCTGGTGTTGACCGTGACGAGGATGGCGCCGATTTTTGCTGAAGCGAACTGCAGCAGCACCCATTCAGGGACGTTGTAGGCCCAGATGGCAATGTTGTCCCCTTTTTTAATGCCAAGACGGAGAAGGCCTTTGGCGACCTGGCGGCAGATGTCATTAAACTGCTTGTACGTATAGCGCAAGCCGCGTTCATGGTACACCAGCGCTTCATTGTCCGGGTAGCGACGCGCCATATCGTCCAGAAGAGAACCGACGGTGAAGTTAAGCTGCTTTGACATGATGAACCTCCGAAAGTTAATTGAACATGGATGGACAGGATCTACAGGATAGAATCAAACATCAAGCCATCTTTTAATACATCCTGTCCATCCATGCAAATGTGTTTTCCGTTTTTTGTTTGTGCCTACCAACCTGTAGGAAATTTTTGATCCGGCGCTTCCCCCAGCTTCTTTTTCAATTCAGGCAATCCAGGTCGTTCATACTCCGGGTGCCCCTCTTTTGCGGTTCTGCCATTCATGATCGCTTCCGAGCGAAGCCGCCGCCCGACTGTTTTTTCAAGCTGTGTTCCAAGCTCAAGCACCCGGTCAACGTCCCAGCCATGCGCAATGCCCATCTCGTCAATCTGAACAAGCGTATCTTCAAGCGAGACCAGTCCGACATAGCGGGGATCACGGTAATAATAGTCACCGGTACCCTTGACCGGACAATCATCCATAAAATTGGCAGGCTGTCCGCCAAGCCCGCCCATGGTTGCCTCGAAGTGGATAATACCTGCCTGCAGCGCCGCGAGAACCGATGCAGAGGCAACTCGTTTTGTTTCATGAAAATGGGCGATATGCAGCTCCGTGTTCGGCAATTCATCAAGAATCATTGAAAAATAACGGTAGACATCTGGTGCCGACGCGCTGCCATCGTGGTCGGCATGCTCAACATCATGGGCACCGATACTCAGCCAGCGTTTGGTAAATTCCACCGCGTCCTGCATGTCGGTCGCACCGCCGATGGGACTTCCCCAGATGGTGCTGACAGTTCCACACATTTTCAGGCCGGCATCGTTACACTTCTGTATGCTCCGTTCCGCCTCTTTCCAGTACTGCGGCAGTGTACATCCGGAGTTGGCAAAATGATGCCGCTCTTCGGTAGATACCATCATCAGGAGCCGATCAGGACCAAGTCCCCTTTTTGACAGTTCGATGGCCCGATCGACCGCCGATTCACGAATGGTAATCGCAGTCAGACAGATGTCATCATAGGTGATGCCGCGTTTCAGGCATCTTTTTCTGAAATCATCGCCCCGCAGGTGCGCCAGAAGAGCTTCGGCATCCCCGAACTGCGGCATAAGATACGGATTCCCCAGATTGGTTACTTCGATATTGCGACACCCGGCAAAAACAAGTTCCTCAAGATAGTAAATTTTCGCCGCCGTGGATATAAATTTCTCCTCGTGCTGGAAACCGTCTCGTACCGTAATATCGCCAATGGTCACTTTTTTCGGCATGCGGGGAAAAATCTTCCAGTAATCGTATTCGGTCATATGAACCATCTCCTAGAGATCATTGCATTCAATCTACTTTATTGGATTATTGCTCAATCTTCGGCCCAAGCGCCCGCGCAACCTTTGAGCCGGACGGCCGGCCAAGATAGCTTGAAATATACAGCCCGGCAGCGACCAGTCCGGTCAGATCGACACCGGTTTCAATCCCCATCCCGTTCAGCATGCAGAGCAGATCCTCACTGGCAACATTTCCTGCGGCGCCTTTGGCATACGGGCACCCGCCAAGACCGGCGACAGAACTGTCCACCACCGAAATGCCCAATTCCAGAACCGCCAGAATATTAGCCAGCGCCTGTCCATAAGTATCGTGAAAGTGAACCGCCAAACGGTAGCGCGGCACAACCGCCATAACTTTTTTCACCATCGCCTGCGCTTTGGCGGGAGTGGCAAATCCGATGGTGTCACCCAGCGATATCTCGTAACATCCCATCTCCAACAGGCGCTGCGCAACCTGCGCTACTGCCTCCGGCGCAACGTCACCCTGGTAGGGGCAGCCAAGAACGCAGGAGACATAGCCGCGCACCTTGATGTTGCGCTGACGGGCAGCGACAATTACCGGGGCAAAGCGTTCAAGACTTTCGGCAATCGAGCAGTTGATATTCCGCTGCGAAAACGCCTCTGAAGCTGCTCCAAAGACGGCAATTTCCTCTGCTCCGGCCGCAACGGCCGCCTCAAAACCCTGCATACCCGGTACCAGCACCGGATAGCTGACGCCGGGGCGGCGGGTGATGCCAAGCATTACCTGGGCGTTGTCCGCCATTTGCGGCACCCATTTCGGCGAGACAAAACTGGTCGTTTCAATGGCGCTGAGGCCGGTTTCCGAAAGGCGGTTGATCAACTCAATCTTTACGTCTGTCGGAACGATGGTCGCCTCGTTCTGCAGCCCGTCCCGGGGGCCGACCTCTACCATTTTTACCCGTTTCGGGACTCTCATGACGCTGACTGTTCGAGTTCGGCGGTAAACTCGAGCAGTTCGGCCCCTTCATTGACCACTCCGCCAACTGCAAAGTGAAATTCAGCCACAGCGCCGTTACAGGGAGCATTAATGGTATGTTCCATCTTCATCGCCTCCAGAATCATGAGAGGAGCACCGCGCTCTACCCTGGCACCAATTTCGGCCATAATGGCAACCACCTTACCCGGCATCGGGGCGGTAAGACGGCCGACGGCCGCCTCATCCTCATCACCGGCCGCACCGGGGTCATGCCACGTAAGAAGATGACTTTTACCCTGATCCAGCACCGTCAGGATGTTGCCGCTCCGGACAACAGTTGCCTTCACCCGCATACCGCCGAGATCAGCCAGGATATCGTCACTCTCATGCCGCTCCCCTCGGACGAAAAGAGTTCCTCCCGGCAGGTCAAGAAGGTAGCCACCGGGACGATAATGCACAACCACTGTAACCGGATGGTCACCATCGATAAAGTAAATATCATGATGGTTATCGAAATTGAGGCGCCAACCACTCATTTGATGCCACGGAGAGTAGAGATCAGAGGATGAGCACGCTCTTTGTCCGGCTTCGGTTTCCAGTTCCAGCATCACTTCAAGTGAGGCAAGTGCCAGGATACGGTCAGATGCCGGAGCTTCTTCAGGAAACAGAGCAGTGCGATGCCGCTCTATGAAACCGGTGTCTACCTCCCCGGCAGCAAAAGCCGGGTGGGCAGCAATGCTCCCTAAAAAGATCGTGTTCGTGGTGACACCAACCACCTGAAATTCTGCCAACGCCTGTCGCAGTCGCCTGATTGCAGAGCTCCGGTCACGATCCCATACAACCAGTTTGGCGATCATCGGATCGTAATGCATGCTGACTTCATCACCCTGCCGCACGCCTGAGTCAATCCTGACATGGGTATTTTCAGCGGGAGTCCGAAGATGGCGCAGTTTCCCTATCGACGGCAGGAATTCACGAGTCGGGTCTTCTGCATAGATACGTGCTTCGATGGCATGTCCGCAGATTCCAAGCTGCTCCTGCAGGCAGGGCACCGGTTCACCCGCAGCAACCAGCAACTGCCACTCCACCAGATCAAGACCGGTGATCATCTCGGTCACCGGATGCTCAACCTGGAGCCGGGTATTCATCTCCATAAAATAGAAGGAGCCATCCTCATCAAGCAGAAATTCGACCGTTCCGGCACCGACATAATTGATGGCACGCGCCGCCGCAACAGCCGCAGCTCCCATCTGCTCCCGAAGCGAGGCGGTCATGCCTGATGCCGGAGCCTCCTCAATAACTTTCTGGTGACGGCGCTGAATCGAACAGTCCCGTTCAAATAGGTGCAGCGCATTACCATGGCTATCGGCAAACACCTGAATTTCAATATGTCGCGGTTTGGTAAGGTACCGTTCAAGGAGGACATGATCGTCGCCAAAACCTGACATTGCCTCCCGACGGGCACCGGCGAGAGCATCGGCAAAATCGGCACTACCGGCAACCACCCGCATCCCCTTGCCGCCGCCGCCGGCGCTGGCCTTGATCAACAGCGGATAGCCGATCCGGTCTGCTTCACTCTGCAGAAATTCAGCCCCCTGCTCCTGCCCGTGATACCCGGGAACGAGCGGGACTCCGGCCGCTCCCATAATTTCTTTTGCCGCACTTTTCGATCCCATGGCCCGAATCGCTGCGCCGGGCGGTCCGATAAAAATAATTCCCGCCTGAGCACATGCTTCGGCAAAAGCAGCGTTCTCGGAAAGAAAGCCGTAACCGGGGTGTACTGCCTGCGCACCGCTCCGGACAGCAACATCCAGAATACGTTCGGCAATCAGGTAACTCTCGCGGGCCGGTGCCGGGCCGATATGATGGGCTTCATCGGCCAGTTTGACATGGAGCGCGCCGGCATCAGCATCAGAGTAGACAGCCACGGTACGTATGCCGAGCCGCTTGGCGCTCCGGATGATACGGCAGGCAATTTCACCGCGATTGGCAATCAGTATTTTATCGAACATGTCGGTATCCTTATTGAGCGTTTTTCTTATGTAAAAACTTTTCAGCTGTTTTGACGGCAGGCAATCATGTACCTGAATCCCGACTCAATTACGATTGCACCGTTCTGATTCACCGCTTTGAAGCGGGCAGTTGCCATGCCGCGATCAGGCTTGCTGCGGGAGCGTATGAGGTCTGTCCAGTAAACCTGCAACGAGAGAACATCATCCGGCCGCACCGGATTCGGCAGTTGCACCTGTTCTATATGCAAACCGCTCAGGATGGCCATATCTCCCTGTGCGTCCACTATAACCCGTGTGCATGCCGACAGGGTCTGCAGGGAGGAGGCAATAATCCCGCCAAAACGTGAGGCAGCAGCTGCCTGTTCATCAATATGAAACGTTTGGGGATCATATTTACGGGCAAATTCCATAATTTCCTGAAGAGTAAACGTAATCGACCGGCAGTCAAGGCGCTCGCCTTCAGTGAGATCATCCCAAAAACGGACGTTCATATCACCCTTTTACCCATGCCGGCGGGCGCTTCTCCAGGAAAGCTGACAACCCTTCACGGCATTCGCTAGAGGCGCGCCGGTCTGCCATCAATCCGGCGGTATGGGCGATCAGCTCGTCATCCACGAGCCGGCCGGAAACAGTGGTAATCAACAGTTTGGCGGCAGTCATGGCTCCAGGGCCGTTTTTCAGAAGCTGGGTCGTAATCCGGTCGGCAGCGGCGGCAAGCTCCTGACCATCGGCAACCACCTCGTGAACGAGACCGAGACGGTGCGCCTCTTCCGCCGTAATAATTTCTGCGGTTACAAAATAGCGGCGCGCGGCACGAGCGCCAATGGCAGCAAGGACATACGGCGATATGACCGCCGGGATGAGCCCCAGCTTTACCTCTGAAACGCAGAATGTTGCCCGTTCAGTGGCAATGGCGATGTCACAGCATGAGGTCAGACCGACTCCGCCGCCGTAGGCAGCCCCCTGAACCAGCGCTACCGTCGGTTTGGCAAGCGCGTTCAGCGTCCGCATCAGCTCGGCAATCGCTTTGGCATCGGCCAGATTTTGTTCGCGGGAATTGTCGGCCATGCGGCGCATATCATTCAAATCAGCACCGGCGGAAAAACTCTTCCCGTTGGCGGCAAGAATGACCAGGCGCACCGCAGGATCGGCATCAAGCCGATGCAGCGACTCAGTCAGGGAGGCGACAAGGTTCTCATTAAAGGCATTGTGCAGTTCGGGGCGGTTCATGGTGACGATTGCCCGACCGGCTGAATCAATGGTGGAAAGAATGACAGCGTCGTTCATAGGATCACATCCTGAATATGCCGAATTTTGTGTTTTCTGCGGGAGCGTTCAGCGATGCCGAAATCCCGAGTCCAAGAACCATGCGGGTATCGGCCGGGTCAATGATCCCGTCGTCCCACAGTCGTGCGCTCGCATAGTAGGGATGTCCCTGATGTTCATACATGTCACGAACCGGCTTTCTGAACAGCTCTTCGTCTTCTGCGCTCCAGGTCTCTCCTCTGGCTTCCATACCTTCCCTCTTTACCGTCGCAAGGACGCTGGCCGCCTGTTCACCACCCATGACCGAAACACGGGCATTCGGCCAGATCCAGAGAAACCGTGGACTGAAGGCGCGCCCGCACATGCCATAGTTTCCGGCGCCATAGCTGCCGCCGGTAATGACCGTGAACTTGGGAACTTTGGCGCAGGCCACCGCCGTGACCATTTTTGCGCCATCCTTGGCAATTCCGCCGGACTCATATTTGCTCCCGACCATGAAACCGGTGACATTCTGCAGAAATATCAACGGGATGCCCCGCTGACTGCAGAGCTCTATGAAGTGCGCTCCCTTGAGAGCCGACTCGGAGAAAAGGATGCCGTTATTGGCCACAATCCCAACCGGATACCCCCAGATATGGGCAAATCCGCACACCAGTGTCGTGCCGTAGAGCTGTTTGAATTCATCAAACTCCGAACCGTCAACTATTCTGGATATTACTTCATGGACATCGTACGGCTTACGGGTGTCGGATGTGATAACACCATGAATTTCCGAGGAGTCATAAAGCGGTTCAACCGGCTCACGAACGGCAAGCGGCATTTTTTTTGTCCGGTTGAGATTACCAACAATCCGCCGGGTAATTGCAAGTGCATGGCCGTCGCTTGTCGCGTAATGGTCGGTAACTCCCGAGGTCCGGCAGTGAACTTCGGCTCCCCCCAGATCTTCAGCGCTAACGACCTCGCCTATGGCTGCCTTGACAAGTGGAGGTCCGGCCAAAAAGATGGTGCCCTGACGACGGACTATGATACTTTCGTCCGACATTGCCGGCATATATGCGCCACCTGCAGTACAGGAACCCATGACAGCAGCGATCTGGGGAATCCCCTTGCCGGACATGTTGGCCTGGTTATAGAAGATTCTGCCGAAGTGGTCACGGTCAGGGAAGACCTCCTCCTGACGCGGGAGAAACACCCCTCCTGAATCAACCAGATAAATGCAGGGAAGATTGCACGCTTCGGCAATTTCCTGGGCGCGCAGATGCTTTTTCACGGTAAGCGGGTAATAGGTGCCCCCTTTAACCGTGGCATCGTTTGCAAAGATCATACATTCCTGACCCTTTACCCGACCGATTCCGGTAATAATACCGGCGGCCGGCACGTCGTCTCCGTACACTTTATAGGCGGCAAACTGGGATAATTCCAGAAACGGTGCACCGACATCAAGCAGCTGCCTGACACGCTCACGGGGGAGTAACTTGCCGCGTTCAAGATGCTTTGCGCGTGAGCGCTGGTCGCCGCCAAGGCGGATTTCAGCCGCTTTTTCCCGCAGGTCAGCAACTACCGCAGCCATCGACGCAACATTAGTCCGGAATTCTTTAGAATTCACGTTAAGAGCTGTTTTCAAGGTAGTCATAATTTCGTTGTACTCCTTGGACTGCTGTTATTATTAACTTACAAACATTGCGACCTGATAAATGCCGCCATTCCTGCAAGTGCCTCCTGCGGTGCCTGAAGATGCGGCGAATGAGCACAGCCCGGAATGATCAGCGTTTCTGTTCTTCCGGAGACACCCGCAGCGATTGCTGTAACCTGGGCAAGGGTGCCGTATTCATCGTTTTGCCCCTGAATTATCTGCAGGGGGCAGGTAATACCGGGAAGAGCCGCTTCCATATTCCAGTTCAGGTTCTCCGGCAGTAGCCAGATATCTGCCCAGCGGCGAAACATGGTATCGGTCCGGTCGCCATGGTATCTGGCAAGTTTTTCCCGCAGATTTCCGTTTTCAAAGGCGTTTACCGCCGTACGAATGCTGCTCACCGTCAACGCTTCGCAAAACACATGCGCTGCTTCAGCAATTACGGCTACCGGACTGTCGGGATAGCGGGACGCATACTGCAAACCTATGCTGCCGCCATCGCTATGACCGATCAGAATCGGTTTTTCAATTCCACATGCAGTTAATATCTCCGGGAGAACAGCTTCAGCTTCCCAACAAAAATGGTTATCGCTCCGAATTTCCTGAAGCTGCTCAGAACCTCCGGAACCGAGGCGATCATATATCAATGCCGGCAGATCAACCAATCGGGAAAGCATTTCCGGAAATTCGCGCCAGAGTTCAATACAGCCAAGCCCTTCATGCAAGAAAATCAGAACCGGAGATTCCCGCAAGCTTTTCCCTGACGGTATAATCGTTCGAGCCCGGAGTCTATGGCCGGCTGCATGAAGGTAAAACGTACTTTCGGCTGGAATCATCTCAGCGGTATCCTTTCAATCACTTCAGCCGTCTGCAGAGCGGAAACACGCAGATTCTACGCCGCCGTCTCACTGAAAAGCTCTCGTCCGATCAGCATCCGCCGGATTTCGCTGGTGCCTGCACCGATTTCGTACAGCTTTGCATCGCGCAGCAACCGGCCGGTCGGATATTCATTGATATAGCCATTGCCGCCAAGTATCTGAATCGCTTCCAGTGCCATCCAGGTAGCCTTTTCGGCAGCATACAATATTGCTCCGGCGGCATCCTTCCTGATCGCGTTTTTGCCGCTGCAGGCATGAGCGACTGCGTACACATAAGCACGGCAGGCATTCATGGTACTGTACATATCGGCCAGCTTTCCCTGCATCAACTGGAACTCACCGATGGCCTTACCGAACTGCCGCCGTTCGTGAATATAGGGTATCACCACATCCATGCAGGCGCGCATGATGCCGATAGGACCGCCAGCCAGGACTGCACGCTCATAGTCCAGACCGCTCATCAGAATCTTGACGCCATCGCCAATAGTGCCCATCACATTCTCAACAGGAACTTCACAATCCTCGAACACCAGTTCACAGGTATCGGAACCACGCATGCCGAGCTTATCGAGCTTTTGGGCCGTGGAAAATCCTTTGAAATCGTTTTCAATAAGAAACGCGGTAATTCCCTTGGATCCGGCATTTATGTCGGTTTTTGCATACACAAGCAGCGTATTTGCATGCGGGCCGTTGGTTATCCACATCTTTGTGCCATTTAACACGAAGCGGTCACCTTTGCGGTCGGCCCGAAGGCGCATACTTACAACATCAGATCCGGCACCGGCCTCACTCATTGCAAGGGAGCCGACATGTTCACCGCTGATCAGTTTCGGCAGATAGCGCCGTTTCTGTTCTTCGCTGGCGTTGCGGTAAATCTGGTTGATGCAGAGATTTGAATGAGCGCCGTACGCCAGGCCAACAGCGGCGGAGGCGCGACTGATCTCCTCAATGGTAACAACATGCTCAAGATAGCTCATGCCGGCGCCACCATATTCTTCAGAAACGGTAATGCCGTGTAGGCCCAGATCACCCATCTTGCGCCAGAGATCCATGGGAAAATGATTTTCGCGATCAATATCTGCTGCCCGTGGGGCAATTTCCGCCCGGGCAAACGCCTTTACCGTATCCCGCAATAAATCAGCGGTTTCACCCAGATCAAAATTTAAAGTCGGATATGAACTCATCTGTAACCTCCTTTGCTATCTGGCGCCGGTGTAAACAATGGCGCACAGACGTAAAAGCAACATAAGTCAGGGGTCGAAGTCTGTCAAACATTATTTTGATAACAACAAACAAGAATTTATATTAATTTATAAAACCCTTTGAATCACATTTGTATATTTTGCTTTACGTATATGTCAACTTAAAATAAAACATATTTTTGCACAACTGTAATTTTGTTTGACACCAGAATATAAACGATGATATTTCAATGCCTGAAAGAGTGCAATACAGTTATTTTGTCAGCTTTTATCATTGCATTTATTGCACTCTTTACGCCATACTGCCTTACGTCAAGGACAGAACAGAACCAACATCACTATTTTAGTCATTAATAACCACCGTTCTATCTGTAGCATGAATAACAAAGGGGTTGTTTCGATGGTTCAGCTTTCCTGCAGTGATATACAACTCAATTTTGGCGGCGTACGCGCTCTTTCAGGCGTGTCCTTCGAAGTCCTCAGAGGCGAGATCTTTGCCATCATCGGCCCCAATGGTGCCGGCAAATCTTCAATGCTGAACTGTATCAGCGGATTGTACCACCCGCAACAGGGCAAAGTAATCTATGAAGACCATGATGTCACCCGCCTCCCACCGTTCGAGAGGACAAAGCGCGGCATGGCACGGTCATTCCAGAACATTGCCCTGTTTAAGGGGATGAGTGTTATTGACAACCTGATGATCGGTCGGCACCTCCATCAGCACTCCGGGCTGATTTCAGGTGGCCTTTACTACGGCCCGGCGCAGGTAGAAGAAACCAAACATCGTGAATATTGTGAAGAGATTATTGAATTCCTTGAAATACAGAGTATCCGCAAATCGATTGTCGGAACTCTGGCCTACGGTTTCCAAAAGCGGGTAGAACTGGCGCGCGCACTGGCGCTTGAGCCGAAACTGCTCCTCCTTGACGAGCCGATGGCCGGCATGAACCTTGAAGAAACGGAAGACATGGTTCGCTTTATTCTGGACACCAATGAAACCCGTGGCATCACTATCATCATGATTGAGCACGATATGGGTGTTGTCATGGATATTTCAAATTCCGTCTGCGTACTCGATTTCGGTAAAAAAATTGCCGGTGGAACTCCTGAAGAGGTTCAGCAGGATCCGAACGTCATCAAGGCCTATCTTGGCGATGAAGATCCGGAGGGGCTCTAGGTGCAATTTGATCTTAACAACATGACATTCCCCAAACTACTCAAGGCTCAGTCCGCGGCGTTTGGAACAAAGAAAACTGCGTTGCGGAAAAAAGGTCTCGGTATTTGGCAAAACTGTAACTGGCAGCAGTATCTTGATAATGTGCGAACCCTGGCGCTTGGCCTTCATTCCCTCGGATTTGGCAGTGGTCACAAACTCGCCATAATCGGCAATAACCGACCGGAGTCGGTTTTTGCCGAGATTGCAGCACAGGCGGCAGGCGGAATCGCTGTTTCCCTGTATCACGATTCAACCCCGCAAGAGATCGCAACAGCACTCATCCAATTTGACGTTACCGTAGCAATTGTCGAAGACCAGGAACAGGTTGACAAACTCCTTGACCAACGGGAGCAACTTCCGAATCTTCACCGGATTATTCATATCCAAAAACGCGGAATGCGAAAATATTGTGACGAGCGGCTTGTCACCTTTGAAACAGTTCAGGGGTTCGGCATGACTCTCGGTGACCAGCAGCCGGAGCTCTTTGACACGTTGATTGCGGCAGGTACAGGCGATGATATCGCTATTATTTGCCTGACTTCCGGAACAACCGGGCAGCCAAAAGGCGCCATGCTCTCATTCAGGAATCTGCTCAGTATGAGCCTCGCCCTCAATGAAGCTGATCCAAAAAATGTTCAAGATGAATTTGTCTCGCTACTCCCGCTTGCCTGGTTCGGTGAGCAACTCATGTCAGTTGCGGCGCCACTTGTGGTTGGATATACGGTCAACTTTCCCGAAAAACAGGAAACTACCATGGCTGATTTGCGTGAGATCGGGCCGCATATCATGCTCTCGCCCCCCAAAGTATGGGAATCGATTGCTGCCTCGGTAAGCGTCAGAATGATGGATTCAACTCCCTTCAAAAAATTCATGTTCAATACGTTCATGCCGGTAGGTGAGCGCTATGCGGATTGCTTACTCTCCGGCACTTCACCGTCAGTATCGCTGAAGATTGGACGCTTCTTTGCGGACATACTTCTTTTCAGGGCCCTGAGAGATCGACTTGGCCTTTCCCATGTTCGTTCTGCACTGACCGGAGGCTCCTCACTCGGGACCAGTGTTTTCAGATTTTTCCATGCGATTGGGGTCAACCTGAAACAGCTCTACGGGCAGACCGAGATTGCAGGAGTGACTTGCATGCATCGCAACGGCTGTGTTAAAGGGACATCTGTCGGAGTGCCGCTTTCAGGCACCGAGATAAAGATCGATGAGAATGGCGAGGTCCTTTCAAAAAGTGATGGGCTCTTCAAGGGCTATTTTGGTGACGAAGTGGCTACCCGGCAAATTATTACCGCAGATGGCTGGCTTAAGTCAGGTGATGCCGGATTCCTCGATTCAGATGGCCACCTTACTATTACGGACCGTATATGCGATGCGTTAACCCTTTCTGATGGTTCCCGATTCTCGGCACAACATATTGAAAACAATCTCCGTTTTTCGCCGTATGTTGCTGAAGCAGTTGTTTTTGGCGGTGGTTCGGCGCCGCTTGTGGCTCTGATCGGTATTTCCAGCCGCGTTGTTGGTAAATGGGCCGGCGACAACAAGCTTTCCTATATGACCTTTGCGGAATTAACGTCACTACCTGAAGTTATAGAACTGATTTCGGGAGAAGTTTCCAAGGTTAATGTCGGCCTTCCGGATATTGCAAGAATTTCGCGTTTTGCCGTTATCTACAAAGAGTTGGATGCTGATGAGGGAGAATTGACACGTACGGGTAAAGTTCGGCGGGAAGCAGTTGCAGTAATTTACAATAAAATTATCGATGCGCTACACGCGGAAACTGATGTTGTTTCGATTGACACCACAATTGATTTTCCCGATGGCAAGTCAGGTCATATCAGAACAACCGTAACGACCAGAAAAATCTAGTCCGGCAATTCGGAAAAGACTTTTCATAATTTTGTCGTATCATCGCAAAATAAATTTAAGCTTGCCAAAGCGGGGCAGCCATTATGGACATCACGTTTCTTCTGCAGCTTATCATAAACGGCCTCGTGGTCGGCAGTATCTATGCTCTTGTGGCAACCGGATTCGTCATCATCTATAAAGCCAGTAGCGCCCTCAATCTTGCGCAGGGAGAATTTTTGATGGTTGGGGCATACATCTGCCTTAATCTACTCTCAAAATACCATTTGCCGTTCTGGCAGGCAATTCTGATCACGTTCGTTTTTTCCGCAATTCTTGGCATGCTCATCGAGCGGCTGATTCTGCGGCCACTTATTGGCTCTCATCTCATATCTGTCATCATGGTCACCCTCGGCCTGTCAAGCATCCTGAAAGCACTTATTCAATTGGTTTATGGAACAGACACCATTCCTTTCCCGGAAGTGTTTCCAAGCGCTCCTGTTCAGATTGGACCGATTCCTGTTTCACAGGGATATCTGTACGCCATTGGCTGCGTTACAATTCTGGTAACCGTGCTCACCATGTTCTTCAAATACTCTAAAACCGGTGTGGCCATGCGTGCTACAGCATCGAGCCAGCAGGTCGCCCTCACAATGGGGATCAGCGTCAAGAAAATGTTCGCCATATCCTGGGCAATATCTGCAATGGTTTCCGCCGTTGGGGGGATACTGCTCGGTACAATACGGGGCGGCATCGACATGTCGCTCAGCTTCATGGGGCTTAAAGTCCTTCCGGTCGTTATCCTGGGAGGACTTGACAGCATTTTAGGAGCGATCGTTGGCGGCGTTATTATTGGAGTCCTTGAGAATCTGTCAGGCGGTTATGTTGACCCTCTGGTCGGTGGCGGAGCAAAGGAAGTCGCTCCGTATATCGCTCTTATTTTGATTCTGATGTTTAAACCTTACGGCCTGTTTGGCAAAAAGAAGATTGAGCGAGTGTAAACTGTAGCATTTTTCTAAAGTGAGGCTCTATGCGTTGCGGTGACTTCAAAACTTCATATTCTGCAGACATGACTATCTTCGAGTCAAATAGTGCCCGTGTAATGATGGGATTATTTCTCTGCCTGTTATTTTCACTGCCGCTCTATACCCCCGGTTATCTGCTTGATATTGTCAATCGTATCGGAATTGCAATCATAGGTGCGATCGGCCTCAATATTTTGACCGGGTTCACCGGTCAGATTTCACTTGGTAATGCGGCATTTATGGCTATCGGCGCTTTTTCAAGCGGCTATTTTGGCACGAAGTTTGGTCTGCCGTTCTATTTCTGCATACCTCTTGCCGGACTTATGACCGCTTTCTTTGGTATGTTTGTTGGAATTCCTTCCTTGCGCATAAAGGGGCTCTACCTTGCTATGGCAACTCTGGCAGCCCATTTTATCGTTGAGTTCCTGATTGTTAAATGGGAATCCGTTACCGGCGGCGTTGCCGGTCTCTCAATTCCAGCTCCAAAATTGGGCAGCTTTACTTTAAACTCTGACGCCAGACTCTTCTTCCTTATTTTTATTATTGTAATCATGGCCGTACTCTTTGCGAAAAACCTCTTTCGTACCAAAGTAGGCAAGGCATTTGTTGCTATTCGAGATCAGGCTATTTCAGCTGAGGTTATGGGTGTAAACATTCTGAAATACAAACTACTCTCCTTTGGCATCAGCTCATTTTATGTCGGCGTCGCCGGTGCTCTCGTGTCCTATCAGGCTAAAATCATCTCTCCGGAAACGTTTCCGGTTACGGTAGCCATTGACTATCTTGGTATGATCATTATTGGTGGGCTCGGAAGTATTCTCGGTTCCATATATGGCGCAGTTTTTATAACGCTGCTCCCCGAACTGCTCAGGTTATCAACATCGGCATTAGCTGGATCTTTTCCTTTACTAGTAGCCAAATTAGCGGCCACAAAAGAATTGGTCTTTGGTCTTTTTATCGTCATCTTTATCCTTTTTGAGCCTTCAGGTTTGGCTGCCCGCTGGCACAGCATCAAGAATTATTGGAAGCTCTATCCATTCTCACACTAGCAGCACACCACAGAAAGGGAGGTAGGTATGAAAACAGGAAAAGTAATTGCGTTACTGGCAGCAGCAGCAACACTCGCATCAACAGCATTTGCTGCTGATACGATCAAGGTCGGCGGATTATGGGATTTGACCGGAGCCACCGCAGATGTCGGCAAACCGTTTGCTGACGGTGCACAGGACGCCATCGCTATGATCAACGAGAAGGGTGGAATCAACGGTAAAAAGATTGAGCTTATAAATGTCGACTACGCCTATAAAATTCCACAGGCAGCCGCTGCATACAAGAAATTTGTCGAGTCGGACAAGGTTGTAATGATAAATGGTTGGGGATCAGGTGACACAGAAGCACTTAGAGATGACATCACCAAGGACAAGATCCCCTTTTTCTCGGCCTCCTTTTCTGGCCACCTGACCGATCCGACCAAAACTCCGTTTAATTTTTTCGTCGGGGCGAGCTACTCTGACCAGATCAGAGGTTTCCTCGATTTTGTCAAAAAGAACTGGAAAGGTAAAGTGCCGGCAAAAGTTGCCTTTATCTACCCAAATCACGGATTCGGCAAGGCACCAATCGAAGCAGGCAGGCAATATGCCAAGGAGTTGGGTATTGAACTGGTACATGAAGAGATTATTCCAACACCAGTTCAGGATGTAACATCAAACCTCCTCAGCATGCAGAAAAAAAGTCCGGACTATGCCTATGTTCAGACGACAGTTGCTCCGTGCGCGAATCTACTCAAAGATGCCAAAAAACTCGGCATCAAGACCATCTTTTTCCTTGGCAACTACGGCATGACTGAGGCACTCCCCAAACTTGCCAAAGATGCCGCTGAAGGCGTCTACGGCATGGCGACTCACGCCGCATATGGTGAAAATGTTAAAGGTATGAAAGCATTACTGGACTGGAATAAAAAACATTCACCAAAAGCTGAGCGGGATACCGTCTATGTACGCGGTTGGTCATATGCCGTTGTCTGGGCTGAAGGCCTCCGAATCGCCGATAAAAATAAGCAGCTCAATGGTGAAGGAATTAAAAAAGCTCTTGAAACCCTCAAAAACTTTGACACCGGCGGTCTGGTGCCTCCAATAACCTACACTGCAACAGACCACCGCCCGACCACAAAAACGACTGTTTATGTAATCAAAGGCGGTAAGATGACCAAAGTAACAGACATGGAAACACCACGCAGAAAAGAGTGGCTTGGACTGTAATCAAAACGTACATTTTGAAGGGGGGCATTTGCTCCCCTTCTTCTCAAACACGGGGCACACCACATGCTGACCATTAGTAATGCAGAAGTTATATATAATCGCGTAATTCTAGTACTGAAAGGTCTCTCTCTGCATGTACCCGAAGGTAAGATTGTTGCACTATTGGGTGCTAATGGTGCAGGAAAAAGTACTACGCTTAAAGCGATTTCAGGACTACTCAAATCCGAGGAAGGTGAAGTCTCGGCCGGCTCTATCGAGTTTATGGGTGAACGGATCAATAATTTGGATCCTGAAGATATCGTTCGAAAAGGAATCTTCCAGGTTATGGAAGGACGTAGAGTTTTTGAAGATCTTACTATTGACGAGAACCTGATAGTCGGTGGACACACCCGCAAAGATGCTGCCGGCTTTAAACGAGATAAAGAGCTTGTCTATGATTATTTTCCTCGGCTACGTGAACGACGCAACCAGTTATCCGGATTCCTGAGCGGTGGCGAGCAGCAGATGCTTGCCATCGGCAGGGCTCTTATGGCGAGGCCCAGGTTGATGCTGCTCGATGAGCCGTCTCTTGGAATCGCACCACTGCTCGTTCAAGAGATTTTTCAGCTTATAAAGAAAATTAATACCGAGGAAAAAACGACCATACTGTTAGTTGAACAAAATGCCAACATTGCCTTCAGCATCTGTGATCATGCCTACATAATGGAGGGTGGTCGCGTTGCAATGAGCGGAACAACTGAACAGATGAAGTCGAATGACGACGTTAAAGAGTTTTATCTGGGAATTGGTGAAGGCAAAGAGAAAAAAAGTTATCGGGAACTAAAGAGCTACAAACGGCGAAAACGATGGCTGTAATCAATTGATTTACCTGTCGAAGGGGTTTTCTTATGGGAATAAGGGATATTTTAGTTCATCTCGACAATTCATCTGCATCTGCAGCAAGGCTTGATCTTGCCATTGTGTATGCCATGAAACATGGTGCACGTCTTCGTGGATTGTACTTGATTACTCATTTATTTTATGAGCCAAGTACCATAGGTGAAAAAACAGATAGCAAAAAAATTAAACAACTTTTCACGGATAAAACGTCTGAGGCAGGAATAACATCCGAATGGGTTTTTCAAGACTGCTCTACCATGGGATCAAATATCAGTAATTTGATTACCATGCATGCATATTTTACTGATCTGCTTATTATTGGACAAGTCGATTTGTCTGCACCGGTTATAAACATGCCAACAGACTTAGTGGAACGAGTTGTTGTATCATGCGGAAGACCAGTTCTGGTAATACCATATTCCGGCATTTTCAACACAGCAGGTGACAGGATAATGGTTGCATGGAAAGCAGGACGTGAATCGACCAGAGCGATCAACGACGCCTTACCTCACATGCAAAAAGCGCACTCCGTTGTTATTGTAGAAGGTAGAAAACCGAATGAAAGTAATGATGCAACCATTGTTATGGTTAAAGACTTTCTTCAAAAACACGATATTCCAGTTTCCGTTGACGTTATTAGCTCAGAAAGCTTTCCGATCGGAGATATGCTCTTAAATAACATTTGCGAAAAGAAGATTGACTTACTCGTTATGGGAGCATTTGCCCCAAACCGGAGAGGAAACATCGAACTTAGCCCAGTTGCCAGACATATACTTAAACACATGACTGCACCTGTCTTGATTTCTCATTAGCAACTTTACACATATTTTATAAACTGTAAAACAGGATTTACCATGAATTCATCATTTGAGAATGAAGAGCTGGTTTCCATTGGAGACTTGGCGAAAAGCTTGAATCTAACAACAAGAACATTGAGGTATTGGGAAGAAGCGGGGATAATTGAAGCAGCTCCCCGGTCAGAAGGCAGCAATCGTTTTTATTCTCAAGATATTGTAAAAAGAGTACGTTTCATTATCAAACTAAAGGAACTTGGCCTCACTATTCAGGAACTCCAGGATCTTTATACTGCTTATGGTGAGGCAAAAAGAACAGATAGAATGATTCCAGCACTCGTACAGACTCTGGATAAACATATCAATCTCGTTGACGAGAAAATGGCACGAATGGCTTCCTTACGAAAAGATATCGTAGAATACCGCCAACGTATGTCATATAAACTGAATGCTACATAAGTATCCCTATAATAAACAGAAACGGCGTGGATAAATATCCGCGCCGTTTCTGTTTAATCCATGTAGAGTTAAAATATACAATTATGCTAAAGGCTCACTCGGAACTTCAACGGCTGAATCAGGAATCACAGGAGAAGTCTGTTTTGGTTTTACAGGAGTTAATTTGGCCTTTGAAGGTTTCAACTCCGCTTCAACGAGTTCAATTAAAGAAAGCGGTGCAGCATCACCTTGACGAATACCAAGTTTAATAATCCTGGTATAACCACCAAGACGATCTTTATAACAAGGAGCAATAGTAGTAAACAGTTTAGTAACAACTGATTTCTCACGAATTACTGAAGCAGCCAGGCGCATGGCATGAAGGTCGCCACGCTTACCAAGAGTAATCATACGCTCTGCAACAACACGTATTTCTTTTGCTTTAGCATCTGTTGTTGTAATTTTACCGTGTTCCAGTAGAGACGTAACCATATTCCTGAACATCGCGACGCGATGACTTGTTTTCCTGCCTAATCTTCTTCCTGCATTACCATGACGCATATATAAGATTCCTTTCTAGTTAAAACCAGATAATAATAATAAAATTACTCTTCTTCTTTTTGCTCGCCACGCAACCGAATCATCAACTCTGGATCTGGAAAACTGATAATTTTCATTCCAAAAGTCAGACCCATATCGGAAAGTATATCTTTAATTTCATTTAACGATTTACGGCCAAAGTTTTGTGTCTTTAGCATTTCCGACTCAGATTTCGTAACTAATTCACCAATAAGCTTAATACCTGCGTTCTTTAAACAATTAGCAGAACGAACCGAAAGCTCAAGTTCTTCAACAGTGCGATACAAGTTCTCATTAACTTTATCTTTATCTTCTTGAGATTCTTCATCGACCTGGGGCTCAAACTCCTCATCAAAATTGATAAATATCGATAGTTGTTCTTTCAGTATTTTAGCAGAATACGCTAAAGCGTCTTCAGGCTTAACACTTCCATCTGTCCACACTTCAAGATTAAGCTTATCATAATCAGTCATTTGTCCAATACGTGCATTTGTAACGGAGAAATTAACTTTTTTAATTGGAGTGTAAATTGAGTCAATAGGAATGGTACCTACAGGAGACTTTTCATCACGGTTACGATCTGCCGAAACATAACCCTTACCCATTTTTACGGTCAATTCAACTTCAAGATTAGCATCCTTACCACATGTTGCAATATAGTGATCAGGATTCATAACCTCAACATTATGACCAGATATCAAATCACCAGCAGTAATAGAACCAACACCTTTATGTTTAAAGTGGATTGTGGCAAAATCCGAAGAATGCAATTTTAGCCTGACACCCTTAAGGTTTAATATTATATCAGTTACATCCTCTGTAACCCCCTGAATTGCAGAGAATTCATGTAATACCCCTTTTATTCTTATAGATGTAATAGCAGCGCCCTGAAGAGATGAAAGTAATACACGTCTAAGAGAATTACCCAAAGTAGTACCAAAACCGCGTTCAAAGGGCTCCGCATAAAACTTACCATAAGTAGATGTTAGAGTATCTTTTTCAACCTGTAACTGTTTCGGTTTAATAAGATCCCGCCAGTTTTTATACATTGCTACCTCCTCCGGAAATAGAAAACCGGTTGTCGTTCGAAACTAGAACATGCCGCGTCCAGAAATTATTTTGAATAAAGCTCAACAATGAGCTGTTCCTGGATAGGAGTTGTGATATCCTCTCGAGTAGGCACACCCTTAAGAGTACCTTTAAAGGAATCACGATCTAGCTCTAACCACTGTGGTATCCCGCGACGTACAACCGCTTCCAGAGCATCACTAATAGCAACAACTTTACGGCTTTTCTCACGAAGTTGAATAACATCACCGGCTTTAAGTTGAATTGATGGAATGTCAACTTTACGACCGTTAATTGTAAAATGACCGTGTCTTACAAGTTGTCGAGATTCAGAACGAGAACTTGCAAAACCGAGTCGATATGCGACATTATCAAAACGGCGCTCTAGCAAAGAAAGTAGATTCTCACCAGTAACACCCTTCATCCTATCAGCCAACTTGAAATAACTGCGAAACTGTTTTTCAAGGATACAATAAATACGACGCACCTTTTGCTTTTCACGTAACTGAGTACCGTATGCTGACACTTTTGTTCTGCCCTGCCCATGCTGGCCTGGAGCGTAATTGCGACGTTTGATTGCACACTTATCGGTGTAGCAACGATCGCCCTTCAAAAATAGTTCTGTGTTTTCTCTTCTGCACAAACGGCATGAAGGTCCTGTATATCGAGCCAATGAAAACCCCCTTAAAAGTTGAAACTAATTAATTAAACTCTTCTTCTCTTTGGCGGACGACAACCGTTATGAGGAATAGGAGTAACATCTTTGATAAAACTAATACTAAATCCAGCTGCCTGAAGAGCGCGTAAAGCTGACTCTCGACCAGATCCGGGACCTTTCACATAAACCTCAACCGTACGCATACCGTGTTCCTGGGCCTTCTTAGCACAATCCTCAGCTGCTATCTGAGCAGCAAAAGGAGTGCTTTTACGGGAGCCTTTAAAGCCCTTAGCACCAGCGGTTGACCAAGCTACAACATTACCGACAGGATCGGTAATAGTTATGATTGTGTTATTAAACGTTGCTTGAATGTGAGCAACACCATTAGAAATATTTTTACGTTCTTTTTTCTTGCGAACTACTTTTTTTGATGGACTTGCCATTCGTCTTCTCCAGAGCTATTTGGATTATTTCTTCTTGCCGGCAACAGTACGTGCAGGACCCTTACGTGTTCGAGCATTCGTTTTGGTCCGCTGGCCATTGCAGGGAAGCCCTTTACGATGACGCAAACCCCTATAACATCCGAGATCCATAAGGCGCTTGATATTCATAGAAATTTCACGGCGCAAATCACCCTCTACTTTGCAATTGCGATCAATTTCATCACGAAGTTTTGCGACTTCAGCCTCAGTTAGTTTATCAGTACGAGTGTCAGGACTAATCTGACTAGCAGCCACAATACGCTCTGCAGAAGAGTTGCCTATACCGTAAATGTAGGTTAAAGCGATAACAATACGCTTGTTTTTTGGTAAATCAATACCTGAAATACGTGCCAATGGAAATACCCCCTTTAATAACTCATCCCTGACGTTGTGAATGTTTAGGGATGTCGCAGATAACACGAACAACACCCTTGCGCTTAACTATTTTACATTTATCACATATCTTTTTTACAGAAGCACGAACTTTCATAAAACTCCCTTTCAGAACCTGCGTTAACAAATCTGTGTTAGTATTTCGGGTCCATTGTCAGTGATTGCTACAGTATGTTCAAAATGAGCAGACAAACCGCCATCACACGTTACTACTGTCCAATTATCGCTCAGGACTTTTACTTCGTGAGACTTTTCATTTATCATAGGCTCAATCGCCAACACCATTCCAGACTTAAGCATGATGCCTTTGCCAGCTGTTCCATAGTTTGGAATCTGTGGATCTTCATGCAAACTTCTTCCGATACCGTGACCAACAAAATCACGCACAACTGAATATCCCCTGCTTTCAACATACCCCTGAACAGCAGACGAGACATCCCCTAATCTATTCCCAGGTAATGCCATTTTAATAGCGCAATATAACGATTCTTCTGTAACGGATATTAACCGTTTAGCCCCGTCAGAAATCTCACCAACAGGTAGAGTAATGGCTGCATCGCCATAAAAATCATCATAAATTACACCAAAATCAAGGCTTACTATATCTCCAAGTTTAAGCTGATTCTTAGTTGCCAACCCATGTACTACCTGATTATTTGGTGAACAGCACAACGAATTTGGATACTTATGGTAACCGCGAAAAGCGCATTTAGCATTATGCTTATTAGCCTCAGCAGCAGCAAACCTGTCAAGATCGTATGTAGAAATTCCAGGAGCAACTAAAGATCGCAAGCCCTCGAGTACTTCAGCAACAATTCTACTGGCTACTTTCATTCTTTCAATCTCTCTACGAGACTTAAGAATGATCACCAAAATCCCCTGTATCTAGCACTGCAGAAATCTGTTTCTGTATTTCATTAATAGATCCGCTACCAGAGATATTATATAATATGCCCAATTGACTAAAATAAGATTTGAGAGAAGACGTTTGCTGTTCATAAACATTCAGGCGATTAATTACGGTCAATTCCGAGTCATCATCACGCTGTACAAGCTGTGTACCACAGACGCTACAGAAGCCGTCTTTTTCCGGCTTATTATAAAGGACGTGATAGCCTTTTCCACAAGAGGGACAGGTTCTCCTGCCCGACAACCTGAGAATAAGCTCTTTATCGTCTACTTCAAGAGATATTACATAATCAATTTTCTTATCAAGCGAATCCAATAATGTAATCAATGAATCAGCCTGAGGGATTGTCCGGGGAAAACCATCCAATACAAAACCGTATACACAGTCAGACTGGGACACCCGCTCTTCAACCAACTGCAGTACAATATCATCAGAAACAAGTGCACCAGAATCCATAATTGATTTAGCAATGATACCGACAGGAGAGTTAGCCTTAACAGCAGCCCTTAACATATCCCCGGTTGAGATCTGTGGGATATTGTATTTCTGAACTATAAACTGAGCCTGAGTACCCTTACCAGATCCAGGAGGTCCAAAAAGTACAATATTCACCTCAACGTCTCCCCTTAATACGAACGCCCTTAAGAAAACCTTCATAGTTTCGCGTAATCAAATGCGACTCAATCTGCGAAACTGTATCCATACCAACACCAACTGCAATCAACAAGGCAGTTCCGCCGAAATAAAATGGAAGATTAAACTTACCAATCAGAATTGATGGCAACACACAAACCACAGAAATATAAACAGCACCAGCAAAAGTAAGCCGAGTTAGCACCGTATCTATAAAATCTGAAGTCTCTTTTCCTGGTCGTATACCAGGTATGTAACCGCCTTGCTTTTTAATATTATCAGCAACGTCAATAGGGTTAAAAGTCACAGCCGTGTAGAAGTAGCAGAAGAACACGATAAAAGCAACGAAAAAAATGTTATATATCAATTTGCCTGGCGATAAACTCTTTGCCGCTTCTTGGACCCACGGGATGTTAATAAAGTTTGCAATTGTAGCAGGAAACATAATGATGGATGATGCAAAAATCGGAGGTATTACTCCTGCCATATTAATTTTTAATGGTAAATGTGATGTTTGAGCATTGAACGTTTTGAGCCCAACCACTCTTTTTGCATAATGGATCGAAAGCCTGCGCTGACCACGCTCGACAAAAACAATAATCGCTATGACTGCAAACATTATAGCCAAAACAAAAATAAGGATAAAAAGAGACAGTTGACCAGCATTAACAAGCTTACCAGTATTTATAAGTGCATTTGGTATATTCACGACAATCCCGGCAAAAATTATTAGAGAAATGCCATTGCCAATACCTTTTTCAGACATCTGCTCACCAAGCCACATCACAAAAGCAGTTCCAGCGGTTAGCGTTATAACAGTCATGATCCGAAACCCCCAGCCGGGGCTAGGTACAACGAGTTCTCCAGCAGGTCCGCGCATACTCTCAAGGCCAACAGCAACACCCATACCTTGAACAACACTTAAAACAACAGTACCATAGCGGGTGTATTGTATTATTTTTTTGCGGCCAGCTTCACCTTCTTTTGAGAGTTTCTCAATTGCGGGAACCACTACAGTAAGAAGTTGAAAAATAATGGAGGAGGATATGTACGGCATAATACCTAACGCAAAAACAGTCAGTCGCTCTAAAGCACCACCTGAAAACATATCAAACAGACCAAGTAAGGTACCTTGAGACTGTTTAAAAAAATGTGATAGGGCTATTCTATCAATTCCAGGTGTCGGAATATGACACCCAACGCGATATACTGCAAGCATCCCCAGTGAAAACAAAACACGCTTTTTTAATTCAGGTATCTTAAATATATTCTGGAGAGCTTCAAACACTATGAAAGCTCCTCAATGCTACCACCAGCAGCAATAATCTTTTCTTTAGCAGATTGGCTGAACTTGTTAGCAGTGATCTTCAAAGATTTATTTATATCACCATTTCCAAGAATTTTAACGGCATTTCGAGTTGATTTAATCAAGCCTTTTGAGACAAGAGACATAGCATCAATTACTTCACCAGACTCATAAATATCAAGTTGGCTTATATTCACTAGCGAAAACACTACACGGTCGAGAGGCGTAAAACCCCGCTTCGGTAAACGTCTTTGAAGGGGCATTTGCCCACCCTCAAAACCGGCTTTAATACTTCCACCAGAACGCGCTTTCTGACCCTTATGACCTTTTGTAGCCGTTTTACCATGACCAGAACCTGTACCACGACCGATACGTTTCCTATTTTTTGTTGACCCAATAGAAGGCCTTAAATTATTAAGTTCCATAAAAATCAACCCCTTTATTTCTATTCAACAGTCAATAGATGACCAACCTTATTAATCATACCTCTTATTTGAGGGGTGTCCTGACGCTGTACAGTCTGGTTTAGCTTTGAGAGGCCAAGGCCAGCAACTACAGCTGTATGCTTTTTAGGAGCACATATCGTACTTTTAGTAAGTGTTATCTTTAATATCCCGCTCATAATCATTTCCCCACATAAAAATGTATTATTCTGATATTCCACGACGAGCTGCAATTTCTTCAGGGGTCTTGAGACGCTGAAGACCCTGGAAAGCAGCTTTTATAACGTTGTGAGGATTATTTGATCCTAAACATTTCGAGAGAATATTATTAATGCCCGCTGCTTCAAAAATTGCACGTGCAGCACCGCCAGCTATAACACCAGTACCTGCAGAAGCTGGTTTCATAAGAAGCTTCCCTGCGCCAAACTTTCCTTCAATCTCAAATGGAATTGTTTGGTTAGCATTTACAGGAACTTTAATAAGATTCTTTTTAGCCTGCTCAACGCCTTTCCGGATCGCTTCAGGAACTTCATTTGCCTTGCCGAGTCCATATCCGACATGACCGTTGCCGTCACCAACAACTATCAATGCTGAGAAGCTGAAACGACGCCCGCCCTTAACGACTTTTGCAACGCGACTAATATGAACAACTCTGTCATTAAGATTTAGTTCTGCTGGATTTATCCTACTCAAAGAAAACCTCCTATACGCTTAAAAAATCAGCCCAGATTCGCGAGCCGAATCAGCAAGCGCTTTAATCCTGCCGTGATAAAGAAAACCGTTTCGATCAAAAACTACAGTTGAAATACCTTTAGCAAGTGAAAGTTTAGCAACTTCCTTACCAACAAGAATTGCTGAAGACACATTACCAGTGCTTGCCGCCTCAACAGTCAATGTAGAAGTTGCAACAAGAGTTGTACCATTGGTATCATCAATCAGTTGTGCATAAATATGACGCGCACTCTTAAAAACATTGAGGCGTGGGCGATCTGTTGTACCACGTACTTTCTTCCTAACCCTGACTTGGCGTTTAAGCCGAGTAATTGTTTTAATAGCTGTTTTAGCCACACAAATCTCCTTATAAAGACTATTTTTTGCCTGTTTTGCCAGCTTTTCTCAGGATAGTCTCGTCAGCATATTTAATACCTTTGCCCTTGTATGGCTCCGGCCTACGGAATGATCGGATTTTAGCTGCAGTCTGTCCTACCAGCTCCTTATCAAATCCCTTTACGGACAACTTGGTCATTTTCTCGACATCTACAGATATCCCCTCGGGGATCGGAAAGTTTACCGGGTGAGAATAACCAAGGGCAAGAACCAGCTCATTGCCTTTGACTTCTGCACGGTAACCAACTCCATTAATCTCGAGATCACGCTGGAAACCTTTGGTGACACCAACAACCATATTATTAACCAAAGTACGTGTAAGCCCGTGTGCAGCCCGCGCTGCAGTTGAATCATCGCATCGTGAAACTTCAATTGAGGTTTCGCGTATGTCAAGAGAAACAACAGACATAATCTGTCGTGTTAACGAACCATTCGGACCTTGTACTGATAGTACAGAATCATTAAAAGAGATTTTTACACTCTTTGGTATCTCAATCGGCAATTTTCCTATTCTAGACATCTAACAATACTCCTTGTCGCTAATATTACCAAACAGTGCAGATCAACTCGCCGCCAACACCAGACTTACGGGCAGTATTATCAGTAATGATACCTTTTGATGTAGAAAGAATTGCAATACCAAGACCGCTCTTAACCAAAGGGATATTCTCTGACTTAATATAAACACGTCCACCCGGTTTACTAACTCGTTTTATTTCATTAATTACACTATCTTTCTCATCAATATACTTTAAATAAACACGCAAAACACCCTGAAGATTATCTGAAATAACCTTATAATTTTTAATAAAGCCTTCTTGCTTTAATACATTAGCAATACTGACTTTCATATTGGATGAGGGAATGTCTACTTTCTGGTGCTTTACCATATTAGCATTTCTAATTCTGGTAAGCATGTCAGCAATTGGATCTGTCATTGACATTGTTAATGTACTCCTGTCTCTTTATCTATTAGGCTAATAGTTACCAGCTCGATTTTATCACGCCGGGTATTTGGCCAGACGAGGCATACTTGCGCAGACATATTCTGCACATCTCAAACTTACGATAAAATGCTTTAGGACGCCCACATACCGGACAACGATTGTGCTGACGAACCTTGAATTTAGGTGTACGTTGAGACTTGATAATCATTGATACTTTTGCCACAGAATCCTCCAGATAACTTAGTTCCTGAACGGCATGCCCAGGTACTTTAGAAGTGCTTTGCCTTCTTCGTCTGTTTTAGCAGTTGTTACAATTGTTATATTCATTCCCTTGATTTTATCTACATTGTCATAGTTAATTTCAGGGAAAATAAGCTGATCTTTAATTCCAAGTGTATAATTGCCTTTACCATCAAAGGCCTTGCCAGACACCCCTTTAAAATCGCGTACCCTGGCAAGAGATACATTAATCAGTCGATCAAGAAATTCATACATACGATCACGGCGTAGTGTGACCATACATCCAATCGGCATACCTTCACGAAGCTTGAAAGTTGCAATAGATTTCTTGGCTTTGGTAATTACAGATTTTTGTCCTGTGATTAAACCAAGTTCGATTGTAGCGGAATCTAGAATTTTAACATTCTGAATCGCTTCACCTAAACCCATATTAACAACGATTTTCTTGATCTGCGGAACCTGCATACAAGATTTGTAATTGTAGTCATTACGGAGTTTGGGTATAATTTCTGCTGAATATATATCTTTTAAACGAGACATTAGATAAAACCCTCCAATATATTTCTAAAGTGCTGTGCCACATTTAACACAAACACGTTGTTTTTCGCCATTTTCTAGAAGTTTCTTGCTGGTTCTAACAGGTTTCGAACACTTAGAGCAATATGGCATAACATTGGAGATATGAATACGTGCTTCCTTCTCCTTAATCTCACCTGCTTCGTTTCCTTTAGCTTTTACATGTCGCTTAACTAAATTAAGTCCTTCAACGATTACACCGTTTTTTTTCGGCAGCAATTGAAGAATCTTACCAGTTTTGCTTTTTTCCTTACCGGCGATTACCATTACAGTATCACCTTTGTTAACATGAGGTTTCGTGGCTTGCATCATCATTCTCCGATATTTTTATAGTACTTCCGGCGCAAGAGAAATTATTTTCATAAACTTTTTAGCACGCAGCTCTCTGGCAACCGGACCGAAGATACGAGTACCAACCGGCTCCTTAGCATTGTTGATGACAACACCTGAATTATCATCAAAACGGATGTACGATCCGTCCGGGCGTCCTAAAGATTTAGCTGTTCTGACGACAACCGCCTTAACAACATCACCCTTTTTAACCTTAGAATTCGGCATTGCCTCACGAACAGAAGCAACAATTATATCACCAACACTCGCATATTTTCTTTTTGAGCCGCCCAGAACTTTAATGCAAAATAATTTTTTTGCACCGGAGTTGTCGGCTACATCTAGTACTGTCTGCATTTGAATCATTAGATGTTACTCCCTATACTAAGAGATGCTTTCAATTATCTGCTTAATGCTCCAGCGTTTATCTTTGCTCAAAGGGCGGCATTCGATAATTTGCACACGATCACCAACTTTTGAACTGTTATGTTCATCATGGCACTTATATTTAACACTACGCTTAATATACTTACTGTAGACACTGTGCTTAACAAGACGATCGACTTTCACTACAACAGTCTTTTCCATCTTGTCGCTCACGACAACGCCTACTTGAGTTTTTCTGTGACCGCGTTCACTCATTTTGTTACTCCCCCTGCCTTACTTTCGGTGAGAATGGTATTAATTCTAGCTATATTCTTACGAAGGCTCTTCAGCTTGGAAGTATTCTCAAGTCTACCGGTATGAAGCTGGAACTTAAGATTAAAAAGCTCCTGAGTTGACTCAGTATGTTTTTTTGCCAACTCTTCTGCTGATATTTTTCTAAGGTCATTAGGCTTCATGGGCATCCCCCCTGGAAATAAACTTAGTTGAAATGGGAAGCTTATGAGCTGCCAAACGAAAAGCCTCACGCGCGATCTCTTCGGTCACGCCTTCCATTTCATAGAGGACTGCACCAGGCTTAATAACGCTTACCCACGAATCCGGAGAACCCTTTCCTTTACCCATCCTCGTCTCAGCAGGTTTAGCAGTAAGTGGTTTATCGGGGAAAATACGAATCCATATCTTACCACCCCTCTTAATATAGCGGGTCATGGCAATACGGGCTGCTTCAATCTGACGTGAATCGAGCCAACCACACTCAGTGGCTTGTAGACCATATTCACCAAAAGAGATTTCAATACCTCTGCAGGGCTTACCCGACATGCGGCCTTTCATCTGTTTTCTATGTTTTACCCGTTTCGGCATTAACATTGATACGTGCTCCTATTGTGCATAATTAAAAATTACTTGCCAGGTAGAATTTCACCCTTAAAAATTAATACTTTTATACCAATGAGGCCATATGTTGTCTTCGCTTCGGCGAAACCGTAATCAATGTCAGCTCGCAAAGTATGCAACGGAACTCTACCTTCACGATACCACTCTGTACGAGACATTTCCGCACCACCCAAACGACCTGAACAGGTAATACGAATACCCTTTGCCCCGAACTTGAGTGTTGATGTCACACTCTTCTTCATTGCTCTTCGAAAGGCTATGCGGCGCTCCAACTGTAAGGCAACGCTTTCAGCAACTAACTGAGCATCTAACTCAGGTTTACGAATTTCATTTATAGTAATAAAGATCTCTTTTTCAGAAATCAGAGCGAGTTCTTTCTTGATTGTTTCGACTTCAGAACCCTTTTTACCAATAATGAGACCGGGCCTTGCAGTGAAAATATTTATTTTGCACTTATTCGCAGCACGCTCAATCTCAATCTTTGAGACACCAGAGCTGTACAAGCGTTTTTTCAGATATTTGCGAATAGCAAGATCTTCATGCAGTAGTTTCGCATAATCTGCTTCAGCATACCATTTTGAATCCCAGGTTTTTGTTACACCGAGTCTGAAGCCGATCGGATTAATTTTTTGTCCCAAACTACACCTCCACGTAATAAAACTATTTCGAGTCTGAAAGGGTTACAGCAATATGACTAGTAGGCTTACGAATTTTGCTGGCACGCCCCATTGCACGAGGAACAAAACGTTTTAGTGCAGCTCCTCCATCAACAAATATTGTCTTTACAACCAGACGATCAACATCTGAAACACCCTTTTGTTCTGCGTTAGAAACAGCAGACTTAAGAAGCTTGGAAACAAGCTTTGCTGAAGGCTGAGGCATAAACCGCAAAATATTCAGTGCATCTTGAATACCCTTTCCACGAACAAGGTCGACAACAAGACGAGTCTTGCGTGGCGAAAGGCGTACAGATGAGAGTTTAGCGTTGGATTCCATTTATAAGCTCCCTTACTACTTCTTGACTTTGCTCTTTTTATCAGCGGCATGACCGTGAAAAGTTCTAGTGGGTGAAAATTCACCCATTTTGTGGCCAACCATATTTTCAGTAACAAAAACAGGAATAAATTTTTTGCCATTATGAACCGCAAAACTGCACCCGATAAAATCAGGGCTAATTGTTGAGCGGCGTGACCAGGTCTTGATGATCTTTTTGGAATTAGGACCTTCAGCCAGAACTTTTTTGTTCAGGTGGTCATCAATAAAAGGACCCTTTTTTATAGAACGTGCCATAGTTTCTCAGCCTCTCAACGAATTATTTACTGCGTTTCTTAACGATAAATCGATCAGATGTCTTGTTAGTGCGTGTCTTGTAACCTTTGGTTGGAATACCCCAAGGAGTTACTGGATGACGTCCGCCGGAAGTTCGGCCTTCACCACCACCATGTGGATGGTCAACAGGGTTCATTGCAACACCGCGCACTTTTGGACGTCTTCCAAGCCAACGCGAACGTCCAGCTTTACCAATGTTTATATTTTCGTGATCAGTATTACCAACTTGCCCGATAGTGGCATAGCAATCTTGCAGTACAAGTCGTACTTCACCCGAAGGAAGCTTTACTTGGGAATATTTGCCTTCTTTTGACATCAGCTGCGCAAAAGTACCAGCACTTCTGGCTAATTGTGCACCTTTTCCGATTTTGAGTTCAATGTTGTGAATTACTGTGCCAAGTGGAATTGCCCGCAAAGGCAAGGAATTACCGGGCTTTATATCAGCCTCAGGACCACTGATGATAACATCACCAACTTTTAAATCAAGTGGAGCCAGTATGTAGCGTTTCTCGCCGTCAGCATAAAACAGTAATGCAATTCGAGCGCTTCTGTTTGGGTCATACTCGATACTTGCAACAGTTGCAGGAATACTACGCTTGTCACGACGAAAATCGATAATACGATACTTCTGTTTGTGACCGCCACCTTGATGACGTGAGGTAATGCGACCGTTTGCATTCCTGCCACCACTTTTTTTAAGTGATACTAGCAAGGATTTTTCAGGAGTAGTTTTAGTTATTTCAGCAAACGCGGAACAAGTTTGATGTCTGCGTCCAGCCGAAGTTGGATTATAGCTTTTAATTGCCATTGTGAACCCCAAACGTATTAGTTAGACTTCAAAGAAATCTATTGATTGCCCTTCCTGGAGCGTAACATATGCTTTTTTCCAGTTGGAACGTTTGCCCAAAGTTTTACCAGAACGCTTAACCTTACCGGCCACAGTTACCGTACGTACTGAAGCAACTTTGACTTTAAAAAGATTTTCGATAGCTTGTTTAATTTCTATTTTATTCGCTGATTTATCAACCACAATGGCGACTTTATTGTTGGTTTCAGAGCCTAAAGACGTTTTTTCAGTTACATGTGGTTTTTTAATTATGGAGTAAATATTCATTTTTGCAACACTCCTTCAGTTGATTGTACGGAGTCCTGAGTAAAGATAATGTGCTTATATTTCAACATATCATGAACATTCAATGCATCATGCTTAAGCATTTTAATATGTTTTACATTGCGAGCAGACAGAAACAAATTATTATTAAATTCATCAGTAACTATTAAAGATTTGCTGAGGTCAAATGTTCCAAGAAAACCAACAAAATCTTTAGTCGATGCTTTTTCGAACTCAATTTTATCAAGGACAGTTATATTATTGTTCTGAAGTTTGTATGTCAGAACAGAACAAAGCGCCGCACATCGTGCTTTTTTATTCATACTGAGATTGTAGATTTTTGGCTGTGGACCGAAAGCAACACCACCGCCCGGATACTGCGGAGCACGGCTACAACCTTGACGTGCATTGCCAGTCCCTTTTTGTTTAAATGGCTTCTTACCGCCACCACGGACCGCAGAACGATTTTTAACAGCAACAGTCCCTGCTCTACGGTTTGCGAGTTGAATACGAAGCGCCTGGTGAATTAGGCTCTCCCGCACCTCAACATCAAACACATCATCGGAAAGTTGAACTTCACCAACCTGCTGTTTGTTCATATTGTACACTGCTATTGAAGGCATACACAAACTCCCAAAACTAAGCTTTTACACTCTTTTTGATCATTATAATCGAATTTTTATGGCCTGGTACTGCACCTTTAATCAAAAGTAGATTATCAGCAACATCTACGCGAACAATTTTTAGCCGCTGAACGGTGACTTTAGCATTACCCATCTGTCCGGGCATTTTCTTGTTTTTAAAAACATGAGATGGAGTTGCAGAAGCCCCGATTGATCCAGGCGCTCTATGAAAACGCGATCCATGGGAGGCACGGCCACCCTTGAAATTATAACGCTTCATAACACCCTGAAAACCCTTACCGATACTTGTGCCGGTTACATCAATCAGATCATCAGTAGAAAACTCATTTACTGTGATTTCATCACCAATGTTCATTGATTCGGCCTGATCATTTCTGAATTCACGCAAATGCCTGAAAACACCATGTCCTGATTTTACACAATGACCAAGGTAGGGCTTGTTAACGTTTGCAGCAGCAACCGACTCAAATCCAACCTGAACAGCCGAGTAGCCATCACAACCAGCAGTTTTTTTCTGAACAACATAGCAAGGCCCGGCTTGAACTACTGTTACCGATACTCTTGTTCCGTCTTCAAGAAATATCTGGGTCATGCCCAGTTTTTTACCGATGATACCTTTCATCATATTCAGTCCTATTCAGTCGTAGTTGCAGTTACAGTTTAATTTCTACATCAACGCCGGCAGATAAATCCAGCTTCATAAGAGCATCAACTGTTTGCTGTGTAGGGTCAAGAATGTCAATTAATCGCTTGTGCGTTCTGATTTCGAACTGGTCACGAGACTTTTTATCAACATGGGGTCCACGGAGAACACAATACTTATTTATTACAGTCGGTAACGGAATTGGTCCTGCAACACGAGCACCTGTTCTTTTTGCTGTATCGACAATTTCACCTACCGAAACATCAAGTAATTTATGGTCATATGCCTTAAGGCGAATTCTTATCTTCTGACTCTGCATTGATAACCTCGTTACGTAACTTTATTATTCAATAATTGAGGCAACAACGCCTGCACCGACAGTACGGCCACCTTCACGAATAGCAAAGCGCAGACCGTCATCCATTGCTATCGGGGTGATCAGATTAATGGTCATTGCAACGTTGTCGCCA
>JAQTZV010000047.1 GCA_028687585.1 Desulfuromonadaceae bacterium
AAAGTGAGAAACTCGCCATTTCAAAAATCAAGGGAGAAGTGCGTCCAGAATTCAATTAAAAAGCTAACTATAAGATTTTAAAAGAGCAATATTTTGGCTTGACAGGTTGACTATAGAATGTCCCCCCCTCGGGTTACTCGGGTTGCGCGATAAAATCAAAAAATGGAATGGTGTCACCAATCACATTATGACTGAAGCACACTTGGACGGGAGGGTTGTATATGACCGCAGATCATGAATTTGCATATGACCACAGACCTAATTCATGTCATCCAGTTCTGACTTCCCATCATAACTTAACTCTTCTCCCGGCAGCTTTTCCCACTCACCTTTTTCACTCCAGCGCATGATGCTGTGCAGCTTGAGCGGTACCCGTGAGGTGCGGGGATCGTGTTCGTGATGGGGGGGAAGATTGAAAAAATAGAGCCGGGTATCGGCGCCGAATCGAAGCCTGCAAACCGGTTCGCCGCCAAAATCGTCAGTTCTGAATTCCTTTAGAGTGAGCTTCTGTATCCGGTGGTGCCGGTTTGTTATCACGCTGGAGTGACCGTAACTGAATGTCGGCGTGACCCCTTCAATCGTCGTCTCGTTGGAGCTGTTGCCGAATACGGTCACCGTTTCCCGCACACCCGGAGTGTCCTCCAGATACTCGCCATAAAAACCGCTGATCACATCCCGATAGGAGTGATGCTCAGGCTTTGGATTGCACTGGATGACGAACAGGGCGTCGAGCCCCTGGCGGGTCGTAAAAAAGAGCTGATTTGCATGGTCGATGATCCGCTTGATGTTCGATGAGTAGAGGTCACGGTATATGTAATCAATGCAGATGAGGGCCATGAAGTTGAAGCAGCCGGGCCGACTGTGAAAGAAGTAGAAATGACGGCCCCGATACAGGTCATGGTACTTGTCCAGCAGTTCCTCGGCGTGAAACGGATGACTCTTGGCCTCAAGGAACACCCGCAGCCTTCCGGTTGCCTCCTTGACGGCAATACAGCACCAGTTGACCGGCATCTCTCGAACGTTTCCACCTGCAATATCCCGGTCAACCGCCGCGATGGCCTCACCGTTGTCCTCACGAAAGCGTTCCAGCAGATCGCGGTACATATGAAGTTGAATCGGCTCTACGCCAAAAATGGTCACCGTATTGGGCTGAAATTTCTGACGCAGAATTTCCAGCATTTCATCGAATCGGCTGAAAGGGAGCGCGGCTTCGGGCAGCATCAGAAAGTGAAGCTTCTGCAGGTATCCATCCCCTTCAATGATTTTGTCGAGAATACCATGAATTTGAGCCCACTTCTCATCAGGATCTGCCAGGACAAAGCTGTGATCTTCTTTGCGCAGATGATTGGGAATCTGGGCCACCATACAGTGCAGATGTTCGCCGATTGAAAATTCGAGATTTACTTCTTTGTCGATGATCGCGACCATAAATAACCTTTACCAATTCCAGATCAAAGTCCCATTTTCATTGGCTCGGCTTCGGCTCCTCAACATACAGGCTGTATGCCTTCGTCACCGCAGCCTTGCCACCTTGTTGGCATCTTTTGTTTGAAATTGGAATTACTCTATTTCGCAGTAGTGGGGTTCAGGGAACAGTTTGTCCAGAATGAATTTTGTTCCCTCGGGCATGTTGTATTGCCACAGTTCATCCGAGGGCACCCAGCGTGCCTCGGCGACCTCAGAATCATTGTGGTTGAATTCGTTGCTGAGCGGATGGCAGCGGTAGTAGAGAATAACGAAATGATAATGATCATCACCCGGTGTTACATGCTCAAAGACATCAAGCAGATTCTGCACTTCAACTTCAAGACCGACCTCCTCAAACACCTCTCGCTGGACAGCCCGGACAATCGGCTCTCCAAGGTCAATCTTTCCGCCCGGCATAACCCACTGCCCCAGAAAAGGCGGGATATTCCGTTTCGTCAACAGGACTTCACCGGCAAAGTTGATAATCACCGCAACCACCGATGTGACCACGTGATCTTTTTTAAATTTTGGTTTGGGCATAACGTCTCTCGGTAACTGTTCTATCCCTTCAGACTCTCCAACTCATCCCAGCGCAGAAACGCTGCTTCCAACTCCTGCTCCAGAGCGGCCAGGCGGGCATTCACCGCAACGACTTCTCCCCCGGCAGTTTTATAGAATTCAGGGTCGGCCAGGCGGGCGTGCAACTCCTCCTGCTCCTTCTCAATGGCTGCAATATTCTCCGGTAGCACCTCCAACTCGCGCTGGTCATTGAAGGAGAGCTTACGGACTTTTTTTTTCGTTGGCTTTCCTTTTTCAGGCGCTGTTTTCTGCACTGCCGGGACCACAGCAGCCGTCTCAATGGCGGTCTGACTCAGCCATTCGTCATACCCTCCGACAAACTCCCGCACTGAACCATCACCGGACAGCACCAGTGTACTTGATACAACATTGTTGAGAAATTCACGATCATGGCTTACCAGCAGCAGGGTGCCGGGGTATTCTATCAGCAGGTCTTCCAGCAGATCAAGCGTTTCAGCATCCAGATCGTTGGTCGGTTCATCCATCACCAGAATATTTGACGGTTTGGTAAAAAGCTTTGCGAGGAGGAGTCGGTTGCGCTCGCCGCCGGAGAGGATCTTGACCGGAGAGCGAGCCCGCTCCGGCGAAAAAAGAAAATCCTGCAGATACCCGATAATATGGCGCGGTTGTCCATTGATGATCAGAGTATCATTCCCCTCCCCGACATTTTCCTGCACGCTTTTGTCCATATCCAGCTGTTCGCGCAGTTGGTCGAAATAAATCACCTCACGGCGGGTACCGAGCTTTATCTCCCCCTGTTGCGGCTCCAGTTCACCGAGCAACAAACGAAGCAGCGTTGTTTTACCGGAACCGTTCGGACCGATGATGCCGATCCGGTCGCCACGCATAATCGTAGTGGAGAGACCCGCGACAATTGGCCTGCCGTCATAGGCAAAGGTCATCCCGATCGCCTCGGCGACCAGTGCGCCGGAACGATCCGCCACCTGCAGCTGGATTTTGGCTGTTCCCTGTCGTTCACGCCGCTGGCGGGATTCTTCACGCAACTTCTTGAGCGCCCTGACTCTCCCCTCGTTACGGGTACGGCGGGCCTTGATCCCCTGTCTGACCCAGACCTCTTCCTGGGCCAGCTTCTTATCGAACAGGGCCCGACGGGTTATCTCGGCTTCAATCAGTGCTTCGCGCCGCTGGGCAAATTCATCGTAGCCGCAGGAAAAGGCGTAAATCCTGCCTCGATCAAGTTCTGCCACCCGGTTGGACAGCCGGCGGGCAAAGGCGCGGTCATGAGTAACAAACAGTACCGTCCTGACATTTTTGGCGAGAAACTCCTCCAGCCAGAGGATCGTATCGATATCAAGGTGGTTGGTCGGTTCGTCCAGAACAAGGATATCCGGGCTGGACACCAGGGCACGGGCCAGCAATACCCGACGTTTGGTCCCCCCGGAAAGTTCGGTGAACTCAGCCTCAGCATCCAGATCAAGGCGATTCAACACCCGTTCCACCTCTTGATGCAGATTCCAGCCGTCATTCTCTTCCAGCTCCTTTTGCAGCATTTCCAGCCGAGCCAGCAACGTGTCGTTGCAGTCATGCGCCAGCTCAAAGCTGACATGGTGGTATTCCGCCAGTACAGTGGCAGCGGTTCCCATACCGGACGCAACTACATCAAAAACGTTCCCTGCCAGATCCTGCGGTACGTCCTGAGTAAGCTGAGCCACTTTGAGCCCCTGCAGGCGCTGAACCTCACCTCCTTCAGGAATCTGTTCCCCACCTATCAGTTTCAGTAACGTCGATTTGCCGCTGCCGTTTCGACCCATCAGACAGAGCCGATCTCCCTGTTCTATCTGAAGGTTGATGCCGTCAAAAAGTGGGGGACCGCCGAAGGCTAGGGTTATGTCGCGAAGTGATATAAGTGCCACAGGATCCTCATAAGTTAGTGTGATGGATATATCGATGTGCGGTTGATTTGTAAATGTAAGCTATTGGCTTGCGAAATGTCAGCTGGTAGCAATACCACATCGGCACTGTTTTTGAAATTTAAACATCCAATGTGGATTCAGTGAGTTATATTACCACAAAAAAAGCCCGGCAATTGCCGGGCTTTTTTTGTGGTATAATCGGTTGCTGAAAATCAGATCAGGCCGTGAGCGACCATGGCATTGGCCACCTTGATAAAGCCGCAGATGTTGGCGCCGAGGACATAATTGCCCGAAGCACCGTACTCTTCTGCCGTTTCAAAGCAGTTATTATGGATATTGATCATGATGTCTTCCAACTTTCTCTCGGTATACTCGAACGTCCAGGAGTCACGACCGGCGTTCTGCTGCATTTCAAGAGCAGACGTTGCGACGCCACCGGCGTTGGCAGCTTTACCCGGACCGTAGGCAATTTTGGCCTCCAGAAATACCTTGACACCTTCCGGAGTCGTTGGCATGTTGGCGCCTTCGCCGACCGCGATACAGCCGTTTTTAACCAGAGTTGCGGCATCTTTGCCGTTGATCTCGTTCTGGGTGGCGGAAGGCATGGCGACTTGGCAAGGGATTTCCCAAATATTTCCTTTTGCGACGTACTTGGCATGCTTGTGAGTTTTGATATAATCTTCAATGCGGCGGCGCTCAACTTCTTTTAGCCGCTTGATCAGATCAAGATCAAGTCCTTTTTCGTCATAAATTACGCCGTTGGAGTCGGAGCATGCCACGCATTTGCCACCAAGCTGGTGGATCTTTTCGATAGTATAGATAGCGACATTGCCTGAACCGGATACCGTACAGGTTTTTCCTTCAAATGAATCCTTGCGGGCTTTCAGCATTTCGTTGACAAAGAAGGTTGCACCATAGCCGGTTGCTTCGGTACGGACCAGTGATCCACCCCAGGTCAGACCTTTTCCGGTCAGAACGCCCGGCTCGTAGCGGTTGGTTATGCGCTTGTACTGGCCAAACATGTAGCCGATTTCACGACCGCCAACGCCGATGTCGCCGGCGGGAACGTCGGTATGCTCGCCAAGGTGGCGATACAGTTCCGTCATGAAGCTCTGACAGAAACGCATGACTTCATCGTCAGACTTGCCCTTGGGATCGAAATCGGAGCCGCCTTTGCCGCCGCCGATCGGCAGACCGGTCAGCGAGTTTTTGAAAATCTGCTCGAAACCGAGGAATTTGACAATGCCGAGATACACGGACGGATGGAAACGCAGGCCGCCTTTGTAGGGTCCCAGTGCGCTGCTGAATTCCACGCGGAAGCCGCGATTGATATTCACTTTGCCTTTATCATCCTGCCACGGTACCCGGAAAATGATCTGTCGTTCCGGTTCACAAATGCGCTCAATTATCCGGCGTTCAAGGTATTCCGGGTGTTTGGCAACGACCGGTCCGAGGCATTCCAGTACTTCGAGAACAGCCTGGTGGAACTCGGTTTCACCGGGGTTACGTTTAAGAACTTCCTGATACATCGTTTCAATTTTTGCGTCTACCTGCGCCATGTAATGCCTCCACTGAGTAAAATGTATGCAGCTATGCACAAAATAAATGCAGACTGCACCGATAATTGCACAAAATGTAAGCAAATTTTACGCCAGCACAGACTGTATTGTTAAATAAATAGGCACAAGCTTATTTATTAGCCACTTGCGGGCATTGCTTCATGTTTGACCGAAAGGCGTCTGAGCCCTTTTTTGGTCTATAGTGAGTTGTTTTTTTACATAACAGAGTTTATTTGTCCAAATTGAGTAGCTTTAGCTGAGGGTCTCGAATTTTATAAAAAATCAATGGAAGTGGCCGTGCCAACAATTGGGGTACTCATCAGTGTTGTTTAAATACACTGTATCATGTATCCACTGTAACAGCCGCTCGAATAGCACAGAGGGGGAAATTGTATAACTAGTAAGATATTCACTAAAAACAGGTTGGCACGTGTCTGCTTTTCCAGAATGGCACGCTCCCTGCTAAAGAAAATAATCCACGCGCGCACTCAGTGTATCCAATTGACTATTTTTTTACATATCTATTTTTAGGTAAAGGTTACCACCAATGAAAAGCAATCAACCACCTGTTAAACAGGGCCTCTACGATCCTCAATTCGAACACGATGCGTGTGGTGTTGGCTTCGTTGCCAACATTAAAGGCAAGAAGTCCCATGAGATCGTCAGCCAGGCACTTGAGATTCTCGTCAATCTAGATCATCGGGGCGCCTGCGGCTGCGAGCCGAATACCGGAGATGGCGCCGGCATTCTTATGCAGATGCCCGACAGCTTCCTCCGTTCGGTCTGCTCCCCGCTTGGCATTACTCTGCCCGCGCCGTTCGATTACGGTGTCGGCATGGTATTTACCTCGCCAAAAGCGACCGAGCGCAACGCTGCCCGCCATATTCTCGAAAAAATACTGGTTGAGGAAGGTGTTGAAATTCTCGGGTGGCGCAACGTGCCGACGGACAACTCATCCCTGGGGAATACCGCTTGGGAAGGTGAGCCGATGGTACGGCAGCTGTTCCTCAAACGGCCGCTTTCGTGTGCAGATGAGCAGGCCTTCAACCGCAAACTCTATGTCATCAAACAGCGGGCAATCAACGAGATTCGCCGTGCCGGAGTCGACGATCACTGGTATGTCTGCAGCCTCTCCACCCGGACGATAGTCTACAAGGGCATGCTCATGCCGGTACAGGTAGACAAGTATTACCCGGAGCTATGTGACGACACCATGGTAAGCGCTATCGCCCTGGTACATTCACGTTTCTCCACCAATACCTTTCCGAGCTGGGATCGCGCTCACCCGTACCATTTCCTCGCACATAACGGCGAGATCAATACCCTGCGCGGTAATGTCAATTGGATGAACTCCCGCCAACACCTTTTAACCAGCGGGCTGTTCGGCGAGGAAATCAAGAAGATTCTGCCGGTCATTAATACCGACGGCTCAGATTCAGGCATGTTTGATAACTGCCTGGAGCTGCTCGTCATGAGCGGTCGTTCGTTGCCGCATGCCATAATGATGATGGTGCCGGAACCGTGGGAAAACCACGCTGACATGAGTGAAGATAAGAAGGCGTTTTATGAATATCACTCCTGCCTGATAGCGCCGTGGGACGGGCCGGCGGCAATCGCCTTTACTGATGGCCGCTCCATCGGGGCGGTTCTTGACCGTAACGGACTGCGCCCTTCGCGCTATTACATCACTAACGATGATCTGGTTATCATGGCATCAGAGGCCGGTGTTCTAAAGATCGAACCTGAACGGATTATTCGCAAAGGTCGACTCCAGCCGGGTCAGATGTTCCTGGTTGATACGGAACAGGGGCGCATTGTACCCGACAAAGAGATCAAGGAAGAGTTGGCGGCGGCCAACCCGTATGGTCAGTGGCTGGAAGAGAACTGTATCCCGCTGGAAGCATTGCCGTTTACTGCCGACATGCATATGCCCGACCGTAGCACTCTGACGCAGCGTCAGCAAGCCTTCGGCTATACCTACGAAGATCAGCGGGTTGTCCTTGGTCCGATGGCCGTTGACGGTATGCAGCCGCTTGGCTCGATGGGAACCGATACGCCTTTGGCGGTACTCTCAAACCAGAATCAGCTGCTGTACAATTATTTCAAGCAGCTGTTTGCCCAGGTCACCAATCCGCCAATTGACCCGATCCGCGAAGAAATTGTCACCTCCACCATTACGTTGATCGGCCCGGAGGGAAGGTTGCTGGAACCATCGGCAGTAAACGCACGGAGAATCAAACTGCAGCATCCGCTCCTTTGCAACCAGGAGCTGGAAAAACTGCGCCAGATAGACCGTCCCGGCTTCAAGTCCGCTACTCTGTCACTCCTTTTTCCGGCGACGCGCGGCATTTCAGCGATGGAGAAGGGACTGGAATCACTTTTTGCCGCAGCCGATGTGGCGGTCGAGACCGGCTGCAATATTCTGATCCTGTCTGATCGGGGCGTCGATCATAACAACGCGGCCATTCCGGCTCTGCTGGCGCTTTCCGGTCTGCATCAGCACCTGGTCACCAGCGGCACCAGAACACTCGTGTCACTGGTTCTGGAATCGGGGGAGCCGCGTGAAGTGCATCATTTTGCCGTGCTGCTTGGTTACGGCGTCAATGCGATCAACCCGTACCTTGCGTTTGAATCGCTCGACGACATGATTCTGCAGGGTATACTGCCGGGACTTGACCACAAAAAAGCGGTCAAGAACTATACCAAAGCGGCTATCAAAGGTATCGTCAAGACGATGGCGAAAATGGGGATTTCCACCGTGCAGAGCTATCGCGGCGCCCAGATTTTTGAGGCGATCGGCCTTAACCACTCCGTGATTGATCGCTATTTCACCCTGACACCGTCACGTATCGGGGGGACCGATATTGACGGCATTGCCCGTGAACTGATGGAACGCCACGCCAGCGCCTATCCGGAACGGGTTGCTCCGGAAGTGGTCCTCGCCCCGGGTGGTGTCTACCAATGGCGCAAAGACGGCGAGGAGCATCAGTACAATCCGCTGACGATCACCTCTCTTCAGAAAGCCACCCGCACGGACGACTACCGCGAGTTCAAGGTGTTCTCATCGTTGATCGATGATCAGAATACACGTCACTATACTCTACGCGGACTGCTGGAGTTCAAGGACAATATGCCCTCCGTGCCGCTCGACGAGGTCGAACCGGTTGAAGTCATCATGAAACGATTCAAGACCGGCGCCATGTCCTACGGTTCCATCAGCAAAGAGGCGCACGAAACGCTGGCCATCGCCATGAACCGCATTGGCGGCAGATCGAATACCGGCGAGGGTGGCGAGGACCCCGAGCGTTTCACCTGGACCAACGAGCAGGGGGACTCAAAAAACAGCGTCATCAAACAGGTCGCTTCCGGGCGCTTCGGCGTCACCAGTGATTACCTTACCAATGCCGGGGAGCTGCAGATCAAGATGGCACAGGGAGCCAAACCGGGTGAGGGGGGCGAACTGCCGGGGCACAAGGTCTATCCCTGGATCGCCAAGACTCGTCACACGACGCCTGGTGTCGGTCTTGTTTCACCACCGCCGCACCACGATATCTATTCCATCGAGGATTTGGCCGAATTGATCCACGATCTGAAAAATGCCAATCGACGTGCCCGAATCAGCGTCAAGCTGGTGTCGGAAGTCGGCGTCGGGACAATTGCTGCAGGTGTGGCAAAAGCTCATGCCGATGTGGTGCTCATCAGCGGTTATGACGGTGGTACCGGTGCATCGCCGATCTCCAGCATCAAGCACGCCGGCCTGCCATGGGAACTCGGCCTGGCCGAAACCCACCAGACTCTGTTGCTGAACAACCTGCGCAGCCGGATTGTCATTGAAGCGGACGGTCAGCTGAAAACCGGTCGTGATGTCGCCATCGCCGCCCTGCTCGGCGCCGAGGAGTTCGGTTTTGCCACCGCACCGCTGGTGACGCTCGGTTGTGTCATGATGCGTGTCTGCCACAGCAACACCTGTCCAACCGGCGTAGCAACACAGGATCCTGAACTGCGCAAAAACTTCAGCGGCAAGTCGGAATATGTTGTCAACTTCATGCGTTTTGTCGCTCAGGAACTGCGAGAGATTATGGCACAACTCGGCTTCCGCACCCTGAATGAAATGGTCGGCCGCTGTGATGTCCTTGAGGCAAACAGGGCGATCACCCACTGGAAGGCGCAGGGACTCGATTTCTCGAATATACTCCACCAGCCGAAAGTTGCTCTGAATGTCGGGAAATATTGTACTGAGGAGCAGGATCACGGGCTGGAAAAATCAATTGACATGACGAAGCTGCTGGATCTCTGCAAGCCTGCCATTGAACGTGGTGAAAAGGTGTGTGCGGAGCTGCCGATCACCAATGTTGATCGCGTGACCGGAACCATCCTCGGTAACGAAATCACCCGTCATCACGGTGCCAAAGGTCTGCCGGACGATACGGTTAGCCTTACCTTCAACGGCTCAGCCGGGCAGAGTTTCGGGGCCTTCATACCGCGAGGCATAACCCTGAAACTGTCTGGTGACGCGAACGATTATCTGGGCAAAGGGTTAAGTGGCGGTTCAATTGCGGTGTATCCGCCGGCCGGGTCAACCTTCAAGGCTGAAGAGAACATCATTGCCGGAAATGTCGCTTTTTATGGTGCAACCAGTGGTTCTGCGTACATTTGCGGCATGGCGGGAGAGCGTTTCTGCGTGCGCAACTCCGGCGCCAACACCGTTGTTGAAGGAGTTGGCGATCATGGCTGCGAATATATGACCGGCGGGACGGTGGTGGTGCTTGGCCGGACCGGTCGCAACTTTGCTGCCGGCATGAGCGGCGGTGTCGCTTACGTCCTCGACGAGCAGGGAGATTTCGCATCCCGCTGCAACCTGGAAATGGCCGGTCTGGAACCGCTTGATTCAGCCGACGCCGTCATCCTCAAAGCCATGATTGAGAAACATGCCGAATGTACTGGAAGTTCCCAGGCAACAATGTTGCTGATTAACTGGCAGAATGCACTCAACCAGTTTGTCAAGGTTATGCCGACAGATTACAAACGGGTGCTGCAGGCGCTGGAACGGGCAAAGGCTGCCGGTCTCAGCGGTGATGACGCGCTTGCTGCAGCATTCGAGGAAAATTCGCACATTGAAGGGCATTAATAACTAATCACAGGGAAACAATCATGGGAAAACCTACAGGATTTATGGAATATATTCGCGAAGTGCCTGCTGACCGGGCACCTCTGGAGCGCATTAACGATTGGAACGAATTCCATCTGCACATGCCGGAAAAAGAGCTGCGCACTCAGGGTGCGCGCTGCATGGATTGCGGTGTGCCGTTCTGTCACAGCGGTGTCCTGATCAGCGGTATGGCAAGCGGCTGCCCGGTAAACAACCTGATTCCGGAATGGAATGACCTGGTCTACCGCAATCTCTGGCATCAAGCGCTGGAACGACTGCTCAAAACCAACAACTTTCCGGAGTTCACCGGGCGCGTCTGTCCTGCCCCCTGCGAAGGTTCCTGCACTCTCGGCATGATCAATCCCGCAGTTACGATCAAGAATATTGAAGTAAGCATTATTGAGCGCGGTTTTGAAGAAGGGTGGATCGCTCCGGCCATCCCCGCAACCCGCACCGGCAAAAAAGTTGCCGTTGTCGGCTCCGGCCCTGCCGGTCTTTCCGCTGCTGCCCAGCTCAATACGGCCGGTCACTGTGTAACGGTCTTTGAACGTGCCGATCTGCCGGGTGGACTGCTGATGTACGGCATCCCCAATATGAAGCTCGACAAGCGCGAGGTACTGCTGCGCCGTATCAAGATAATGGAAGCCGAAGGAATCTCTTTTATCTGTAATACCGAAGTGGGCGGCAGTGGGTTGCCAACGGCTCAGCTGCTTGCTGATTTCGCTGCTGTCGTGCTGACTACCGGTGCCACCCTGCCGCGTGATCTTCCTATTTTTGGCCGCAATCTCAAGGGAATTCATTTTGCTATGGATTTTTTGACGGAAAATACCAAGTCTCTGCTGAACGGGAATGGTGATTTCATCTCAGCCAAAGATAAGGACGTTATCATCATTGGTGGTGGTGATACCGGTACAGACTGTGTCGGCACCTCACTCCGTCATGGCTGTAAGAGTGTTGTTCAGCTGGAAATCATGCCCCGCTCTCCCGATCAGCGCTCGGTTGACAACCCCTGGCCGGAGTGGCCCAAAACGCATAAAGTGGATTATGGCCAGGAAGAGGCTGCAGCGAAATTCGGCACTGATCCAAGGGTCTTTCTGACGACCGCCACCAGTTTTGAGGGTGATGAAAATGGTGTACTTACTGCTGTTCACACCGTTGAAGTCTCGTGGCAGAAAAATGAAAGAGGGCAGTTTATTCCGGAACCGGTTCCCGGCACGGAAAAAGTCCGTCCTGCAGGTCTGGTTCTGCTGGCGATGGGCTTTCTCGGGCCAGAACAGCCGCTGATTGACTCTCTCGGCTTGGAACGCGACTCACGCAGCAATATCAAAGCAGAATTCGAGAAATATTGCACATCTGTCCCGGGCATCTTCGCCGCCGGTGACTGTCGTCGCGGTCAGAGTCTGGTGGTGTGGGCGTTTAATGAAGGGCGTGGTGCTGCCAGAGAATGTGATCGCTATCTGATGGGGAACAGTGAACTGCCATAGATTTGAGTTGATTTTATTTGATTCCGATTGATCAAAGAGATTAATGTGTGGCATAAATGCCCGCCCGATGTTTTCGGGCGGGCATTTATCTTATACGGGAATTATCTGTAAGTGAGAAACACCATGAAAAATGAGGTCTCAAAAAAAGGTATCGCTCAATCCGCAGATTTCTTTCAATCGGAATTTGACAGATTCATGCAAATTTGCAGTGAGGCCCCGTTTGGCCTGGCGATACTTGATCGTGACCTTCGCTATGTCGTTCTCAACGAGGGAATGACTGCAATCGACGGCCGACAGATTTCGGCCCATATCGGCAAGACATTGTATGAAGTAGATTTGCATATTGCGTCGGTTATTGAGCCTATTTCCCGCTATGCGCTTGATGAAGGTGAGGCTCTTAAGGACGTAGAGACCAGGGTGAGCGGAGTAAATGAGGAAGATGACGCGTTAGCCAGTTACTGGTTGGTTAGCAGCTACCCGTTGCAGGATACAGATGGCCAAATCCAAGGTATCTGCCTTGTTATAAAGGACATTACCGCGCAGAAACTACGGGAAAAAGCCCAGGAAGAGCGATTGAAGTTTGAAGCGCTGCTCTCGGCGCTTTCGGCCGAGTTCATCAATATGGATGTTAGCGAAGTAGATGCCAGAGTTGTTCAGGGATTGAAACGGGTACACGAATTTCTGGGGTATGACCGGGTCACTATCTGGCAGTTCTCTCCTGTTGACGGGAAGTGTCATCTTACCCATTCACACTCGCTTCAGGACATCAAGCAACCTCCTCCCGTCATCGACGATATTATACCGGTTTGGGTTGATATCGCGCGGCAGGGTGAAACATTCATGGTCGATGATGTAGAGGATCTGCCGGATAAATTCTGGCGCGAAAAAAAATACAGTAAGGACCAGGGCGGCATCAAGTCGATGTTCTATATTCCGCTACGGGTGGGTGCGGAAATTCATGGCCTTATTTCTGTCGTTTCCTATCGGCAGAAACGTAAATGGATAGATGTGTTCATTCAACGGTTCAGGCTGCTGGGTGAGATTTTTGCCAATGCCCTTGAGAGGAAGCGTAGCGACCAGAAGATGCAACAGGCTTTTGCCGAAATAGAACAACTGCGTGACCGGCTACAGGTCGAGAATCTCTTTCTCCGTGATCAGATTGACATTGAACTTAAGCACGAAGAGATCATCGGCGAATCTGATGCTGTCAAGAAGGTTCTTCTTCAGGTAAAACAGGTTGCAGGCACCGGTTCAACGGTACTTATTCTCGGGGAAACCGGTACCGGAAAGGAGCTGATCGCACGAGCCATCCACAATCAAAGCAGCCGCCGCGAAAGGCCGATGGTCAAGCTGAACTGTGCTGCACTGCCGGCAACGCTGATTGAAGCGGAACTGTTTGGCCGGGAAAAGGGGGCCTATACCGGAGCTACTACGCGGCAGATCGGTAGATTTGAAGCGGCTAACGGCTCAACCATTTTTCTCGACGAAATCGGCGAACTGCCTCTGGAGCTTCAGTCAAAATTACTGCGCATACTTCAAGAAGGTCAGTTCGAGCGCTTGGGCAGTAACGACCCCGTAACGGTCGATGTTCGGGTTATAGCTGCAACCAATCGTGATCTAACTCAGCTCGTCAAGGATGGTCGTTTCCGGGGTGACCTTTATTACCGACTGAATGTATTTCCCATTTCTGTGCCGCCGTTACGTGAGAGAAAAGAGGATATTCCTCTATTGATCTGGGCGATAGTCAAGGAATTAGGTCAGACATTCGGTAAGACTTTTGAGAGCATACCGAAGAAAAACATGGACTCGCTTGAATTATATTCATGGCCGGGAAATATCAGGGAATTACGGAATGTAATAGAGCGCGCAATGATTCTGAATAACGGCCCTAATCTGGTCGTTGAAGTACTTAACGGCTCTGAAGAGATTGCCCCCATTTCGTATTCGCTAAAAAATGTTGAGCGAAGGCATATTCTCTCGACACTCGATAAAACGGGGTGGCGCGTTCGGGGTAAGAACGGTGCCGCTGACCTTATGGGTCTTCCTCCCTCGACCTTGACATCAAAAATGAAAAAGCTCGGCATAAAACGCAAACTCAGCTAATGCGCGAAATATCGCCTATTGGGCGATATTTCGCGCATTAGCTCCGCAAACCGCAGGACTTCCCCAAAACACCCACATCAACACGCAAATCACTCTGAAATACAGCCCCGCTTTCCATTAATGTGCTCGATATTTCGCGCATTAATCAATGTCGCCGGTTTTTATAAATTTATTATAAATAATTTATTTAGTATTATCAGTGTATTACGCAATATATTTGTTGCTTCTATGCCTTGGCATAAGTAATGCAAAACATTGTTGTGAAATTGTGCTGTCAACCAAACAATATCAAATACAAGGAGTTAATCATGAATTTTGAACTGAGCCAGGATCACAAAGTGTTGCAGTCAGCGGTACGGGACTTCGTAGAGAAGGAAATCAAGCCGATTGCCATGAAAATCGATGAGGATCACGCAATTCCTGATGCACTGGTTACCAAAATGGGAGAAATGGGTTTTCTTGGCAGCTATCTCCCGGAAGAGTATGGCGGAGCAGGACTGGACATGCTGTCATACGCCATCGTCGTCGAAGAGGTCTCCAAAGCGTGCGGCTCAAGCGGCGTTCTAATTTCGGCACACACCTCGCTCTGTAGCGGTCCTATCTATACCTTCGGCACCGCAGAGCAGAAAAAGAAATGGCTGCCGGCGCTTAATTCGGGCGAGAAAATCGGATGCTTCCTCCTGACCGAGCCAAATGCCGGCAGTGATGCCGGCGGCACCGCCACCACCTACACCCGCGATGGCGATCATTTCGTCATCAACGGCAGCAAGACCTTCATCACCAACGGTGGCTATCTCGGCACCGGCGTGCTGCTCGCCTCCTTTGACCGCAGCCTGAAGCACAAAGGCATCAGCGCGTTCATCGTTGATCTGCAATCCCCCGGCGTCACCATCCTCAAAAACGAAAACAAGATGGGCATTCGCGGCAGCTACACAACCGCATTTGCCTTTGACAACCTGCGCGTACCGGTGGAAAACCTGCTCGGTGTGGAAGGGAAAGGATTTATCGTCGCCATGGATACACTGAACGGCGGCCGCATCGGCATCGCCTCCCAGGCTCTCGGCATCGCTGAAGGCGCCTTTGAGCGGGCACTAGCATACTCAAAGGAGCGCAAGCAGTTTGACCAGGCTATTTGTGAGTTTCAGGCCATCCAGTTCAAACTGGCCGACATGTGGACCAGCATCGAAACCAGTAAACTTCTCACCTACCGTGCCGCCTGTCTCAAGGATGCCAAGAAGAGCTACACGATGGAATCGGCAATGTGCAAGATGCACGCCTCCGAAACGGCCACCTTCGTCACCAAGGAAGCGATTCAGATTCATGGCGGGTATGGCTATATCGTCGATTACGAAGTTGAGCGGATGTATCGCGATGCCAAAATCACCGAGATCTACGAAGGCACCAACGAAGTACAACGTGTCGTAATTTCAAAACTGTTGTTGTCCTAGGGAGGATGCATATATGTCAGGTTTTTGGATCCGTCAATATCAGGAAAAGCTAAAGAGCCCGGATGATGCCGTCAGGGTCGTAAAATCAGGTGATGTTATCTTCATGGGGGAATTTGCCCAGAATATTGAAGTGCTCGATGCAGCCCTAGCCAGAAGAAAAGATGAGCTATCGGATATTGTCCTGGAAACCACCACCAGAACAAGGCCACTCAAATGTGTGGATATTGATCCGAAACGCGAAGTCTTTACTTGGGATGACTGGCATTTTTCCGGCGTGGCGAGGAAGTATTCCGAGGCGGGGCTCGCCAGCTACATCCCCTTTACCTACCATCAGGGTCCGGGTGCTGTCACCAGATACAACAAGGTAGATGTTGCCTTTGTCCAGGTAACGCCGATGGATGACAACGGTTTCTTCAATTTTTCCACTTCGTGCTCCCTGACACCGGCTTACTGTCAAAAAGCGCGGACGGTCATTGTCGAGGTGAACAGTCAAAGCCCGCGCTGCCTGGGGGGCAACAGTGAAGGAATTCATATTTCCGAAGTCGATTTCGTCGTCGAAGGGCCGAATAACCCGCTTCTGGAGCTACCTGCCGCTGCCGCAAGCGAAGCAGACAAGGGCATTGCTGCGTACGTTATGGAACTGATGGAAGACGGAGCGACTATTCAGCTCGGCATCGGTGGTCTGCCGAATGTTGTCGGTTCGCTGATTGCGCAGAGCGATCTCAAGGATATCGGCGTGCACACCGAGATGCTCGCCGACTCTTATGTCGATATGTATGAAGCTGGCCGGGTGACCGGGAAACGCAAGAATATCGACCGGGGCAAGATGGTCTATACCTTTGCCATGGGATCGAAGAAGCTGTACGACTTCCTCGACAACAACCCGATCTGCTCATCAAATCCGGTGAACTACACCAATGACCCTGACATAATCTGCAAGAATGACAAGGTGATTGCAATAAACAACGCTCTGGAGGTGGATCTGTTCACCCAGGTAGCGTCCGAGTCAAGCGGGGCGCGCCAGATATCCGGGACCGGCGGCCAGTTGGATTTCATCTTCGGCGCCTTTAAATCAGAAGGAGGCAAGGGGCTTATCTGCATCAGTTCCACGTTCAAGAAGAAAGACGGCACGGTCGGGTCCCGGATCGTGCCGACGCTCTCACCCGGCACGATAGTCACCTGCCCACGATCTATAACCCACTATGTAGTAACAGAATTCGGCTACGCCCAGATGAAGGGCAAATCCACCTGGCAACGGGCCGAAGCGCTAATCAATATCGCCCACCCTGATTTTCGCGATGAACTGATCAAGCAGGCGCAGGAACTGAATATCTGGCGGCGGAGCAATAAGATCGCCTGACCGATCGCGTACGATAAAAAGCTGTCGATGATTATTTGTACCGCTGAGAAATAACCTGAAAGGAGATTTACTATGGCAAAAAAATACGACTGGGAGGCAATTGCGGAAAGCCCGAAATTTCGAGAGCTTCATCGGAGGAAAAGGAACTTCCTCTTTGGCTGGTGGGCATTTTCAGCAGTTTTCTATTTCCTCCTCCTCCTTGGTGTTGGCTATGCTCCCGATATCTTCAAGATAAAAGTAATCGGAAACATTAATGTCTGCTATCTGTTTGCGCTGCTCCAGTTTGTGGCGTCCTGGGGAATCGCCATGTATTACGCCTATGTGGCTAATAAAGATTTTGACCGGATGACTGAAGATCTTCTAATTGAAATTGGATAAGGGGAAATATATATGACACGTTTGATGGTACTACTTACTCTGCTGCTGACTCTTGGTACGACAGCCTACGCCGTTGAGCCGTCTGTCAAAGTCTCTTCCACGACTACTCCCGCGATCGCCGCGCCAAGTGGTACGGCCGCTTCGGTTTCAGTTGCTCATCCGGCACCGGCAGCAACCGCTCCTGTGCCATCCGCAGCGCCTAAGCTCAAAACGAACAGGCTGATTACCATGGGCATGTTTCTGGTAATCATCGGCTTCACCATGGGGATTGTCGTCTGGGCTGCCCGGCAGACCAAAACTGCTGCCGATTTCTATACGGCCGGGGGCGGCATAACCGGTTTTCAAAACGGCTGGGCGATTGCGGGTGACTACCTCTCTGCAGCAACCTTTCTCGGTATTACCGGGCTGATTTCCATTGCCGGTATGGACGGTTTCATGTACGCAGTTGGACCGATGGTTACCTTTGTCACCATCCTCCTCGTCATTGCGGAACCGTGCCGTAACGCCGGTAAATATACCATGGGAGATATCCTTTCTTTTCGATCATCTCCCAAAGTGGTTCGTGGTTTTGCCGCGCTCTCCACGGTGACCGTTTCGATCTTCTACCTGTTGGCCCAGATGGTCGGTGCCGGCAAGTTGATGCAGGTGCTCCTCGACATTCCTTTCAGAACCTCAGTGGTTGGGGTCGGCGTTTTGATCGTTGTCTACGTCTGTTTTGGCGGGATGAAGGCGACTACATGGGTTCAGATTATCAAGGCAGGGCTTCTGATGGCTTGCGGGGTGTTCATGTCGGTAATGATCATGGTCAAGGTGGGAATGAGCCCGGTACGTTTCTTTGCCGAGATCGCCAACAGCGTCCCAATCCAGGATTACGTCAGGGGGGTTTTGAAGCATCCGCTTGCGGTGCCCGGTTTTGATTATGGCCAGCGCTATCTGGAACCGGGTTTGTTTCTCAAGAGTCCGATTGACCAGCTGTCACTCGGCATCGCCTGGCTATTGGGTGCTGCCGGTCTGCCGCACATCATGATGCGCTTCTTCACTGTACCGAATGCCAAGGCCGCCCGTAAGAGTGTCATTGTGGCCATGTTTCTGATCGGATTTTTCTTTATCATGACAACAATCCTTGGCTTTGGCGCCTCAATATACCTGACTCCACAGATGCTTACCGCTGTTGACAAGGGTGGCAATATGTCGGCGCTTCTACTGGCCCAATACCTTGGTGGCGGCGCCGGAACCATCGGTGGCGATTTATTCCTTGCCTTTGTCTGTGCGGTAGCGTTCACCACGATACTGGCGGTAGTCTCCGGCCTGGTACTCGCATCCTCTGCGGCCATTTCCCACGACGTCTATGTCAACATCATCAAAGACGGCAAGGCTGACCAGAAGGATCAGGTCAGAGTTGCCCGGATAACATCTCTGGTCGTTGGAATCATAGCCATTATTCTCGGCATCGCCGCCGAGAAGCAAAACATTGTCCATCTCGTCGCCCTGGCATTTGCCGTAGCCGCTTCCGGTAATTTTCCGGTGATCATTCTTTCACTCTTCTGGAAGCGTTTTAACACAGCCGGCATCATATCCGGCCTGACGGTTGGCGCAGTCACTGCCATTGGCCTGGTCATGGTTTCACCGAACATGACCTATCCCAAGAAAATCGCCGCCGATGCACAGAAAATTGTTGTCGCGCTTGAGAAAAAACAGGCGGAGGGAGTTGTTCTTGCCGAGAAAGACCTGAAAACTCTGGACAAGTCTCGTGCCGACTACGAAAAGAACAAGAACGGGACATCAATGCTCGGACTCGATGCGCCGCTCTTCGCACTTAAAAACCCCGGCATTGTTTCCGTACCGATGGGTTTCCTGGCCGCTATATTCGGCTGTCTTCTCTTTCGTGAGCGCCGTTCAGAAGAGATGTTCAACGAAATTTATGTGCGTCAGAATATCGGTGTCGGCATAGCCAATGCGACTGACCACTGAGCAGGAGTAATCGTGACCCCCTGTATTTGCCTCCTCCCGCAGAGGGAGGAGGTTTTTTTGAATACCATTTTATCTTTACGTAAACGGAATACGCTGCATGAGTGCAGCTATTCTCTGGAGGAAACAGATGCAAGATATTTATGTAGTTGAAGCATTACGAACCGCATTCGGCTCATTTACCGGGATGCTCGCTGATGTTGAGGCGCCGAAGCTGGCAGCATCCGTGATGAGCGACCTATTGACCAAAACCGGACTTAGTGGTGAGGCGGTCGATGAAGTGATCATCGGTCAGGTTCTCTCGGGAGGGTGCGGGCAGGCACCGGCACGGCAAGCCATGCGGGCGGCTGATATTCCGGACAGTGCACATGCTCTCACAATCAACAAAGTGTGCGGAAGCGGCCTCAAGTCCATCATGCTGGCCGCTGACAGCATCAAACCGGGAGATGCCCGCATTGTGCTTGCCGGCGGCATGGAAAACATGTCCCAAGCTCCGTATCTTATGAAAAAAGGGCGTAACGGCTATCGCATGGGGCATGGTTCTCTACTGGACCTGCTCATTTATGATGGTCTCCAGGATCCCTTCACCGGACGCCATATGGGTGAGATCGGTGAGGATAGCGCTGAGCGCTGCGGCATCAACCGTGAAGAACAGGACGAATTTGCCCGTAACTCTTACGTAACGGCACAGGCTGCAATCAAGAATGGAACCTTTGCTGCCGAAATTGTACCGATAGTAACTACCGGGAAGGGGGGAGGAACAGCTCTGGCAACTGACGAAGAACCGTTCAAAGGAGACTGCAGCAAGCTTTCACAACTGCGCCCGGCTTTCAGAAAAGATGGGACCATCACTGCAGGCAACGCCTCAGGTATTAACGATGGTGCCGCTATGGCACTCCTTACAAACGCGGAAGGCCTGAAAAAACACAACCTGACTCCCAAGGCACGCATCATTGCGTCAGTCACAGAGAGTCGCCATCCGGATCATTTCACCGATGCGCCGGTAGGAGCGATACAAAAGGCATGTGCAATGGCTGGGATCTCCATAGATGACATTGATCTGTTTGAAATAAACGAGGCGTTTGCTCTGGTCCCGCTTATTGCCATCAAATCGCTCAAGCTCGATCCAGCCAAGGTCAACGTCAACGGAGGGGCCTGCGCCATAGGTCATCCCATCGGTGCCAGCGGCGGCCGCTTGACGGCAACAATAATCAGGGAACTGCATAAGCGTCAGGCAAAGTATGGCTTGGTGACTCTCTGTATTGGAGGGGGCGAAGCGGTTGCCGTAATTTATGAGCGGGTATAGCGATAGATAGCATGTACTACCAATTTTAAATCAACGATGATTGCGCTTTGATTTGGAACTGGAATAAGGGGCTGGACGAGCACATACTGCCATTTGTGCTCCTTTCAAGGCCGGAGGGAATCAGATCCTCCGGCCAATAAGGCAAAATGGCCCATCCGAAGTGATCGGACAGGCCATTTTTGCGATACAACTGGGCATCCACAACAGATGCAGTGGCTAAACATACTAAACCGGCTACGGTTACAACCCCGCCAACTCCGGCTCGAACACCTCCCAGACTCTCTGCTGCAGTTCGGCAATAAATTCCTGGCCGGTAATATTCGGCAGCTTGATGTGTGTGTTAGGTTGTTCCCACACTTCAGCCGGAAGGGTGTATTCCTCTTTTTCGTACCCCTGCCGCAACTCCAGGGCCAGACCTCGCAGGAAGGCCCTTCGTACTGCGGCGGCCAGTGCTTCTGTCGTTACATCCAGATTAAGCTCACTCTTGAGGCAGTCAACCACCATCTGCGTACAGATCCCCTTGGTAATTTCGAAAAACTTGCAGAGGCCGATCATGTCGAAACCGACTATCTGCAATTTTGTCTGCGTGATCCCCTGCACCCATGACTCCATGTCCGACTTGCCTTCACGGGTAAGCATTCCATACGTCGCCATCGACATATGCCCGCCGGCAATGGCCCAGGCATATCCCGGGTTGGTCTCCGGTTGATACGCCGGCAGCTCCAGCCCTTTGACATGGTAGGCATAGGAGGTCTCACCGGTACTCTCGGAAAGACGCTTGGAACCCCGCCCGATCTCCGGTAGGTCGTTCCCCTGTGGGCGGAAAGTTGTTTACCGGCACGGCATGGAAGGCCTGCAGGACATCGTACGCCGCCCAGGTGCCGCCACCGCCGCCGCGGCTGCACCATTCTTCTTTTTGCGGTTTCGACGAAGATACATGACTGTATTATCGCAGGGAGACCCCGTCACCCGCAAGGGGGTGGTCTCCACTACATTTTATTTTCAGAGAACTGGTGTTGATATTATTCTGTTATTGGGCAACAAACGGATCGATTCATTACGAAATTAACTGCAAGCTGCGGGAGATGGGCTAACCAGGCCAGAAGCAAAAATAAGATCTCGCATAAGACAGGTGATATTTATTTTGTTCTTGATCGCCATATTTCTGATGATCATCTTTTCCTTTTCAGTGATCCTGACTGAAATCACATCTTTCAAATTATTTTTGGGCTTTCCCATATAGCTGCTCCTCCAAAAATATCGTTCTTACTCACTATTTGTTTCTAACCCTGATAAACAGGATAAGTGCTTTACCGAAGTTATTTCCTGCGCTAAAAAGAGTGTGACCGGGATGGTTTATTGAGCCGGCCACACTCCAGACAAAGTGAAGATCAGAATACCCACTTCAGCATAACGTATGGTGTGTTTCGATCGTAATTCTTATAAAAAGCCGACTCGAGGCGAACGCCTGCCTGGATCTGCCCCTTGTTGTACAGATCAGCCAATAAATCAAGTTGAGTGAACGCATTGGTGCCATTATCGGTAGACTTGATCAATGCTAGACCATCGAAGTGCATCCCAACCGGTCCGACAGAGAAAGGGGCCAACCAGACGGTTCGCGACAGAAATTCTGTCTCTTTGTCATAATTGGTTCTGCGAGCGTAAAAGTCCTGCTCAAAGAAAGCCGTGCCTGGTATTTTTAGATCAAACGAAATGCCAATGTTTTCTGCCCTGTAGCTTCCATAACTCGCACGCTCCAAACGTCCAGCCAGGTAAACGTTCTTTACAAAACCATCAAGCTGAGAGTTCAATATCTTTGTCAGACTGAACCGCGGTACATAGACAAGAAATAAGTGTGCGTTCGAATTGCTGCCAAAGGAACCTGAGCTACTGCCACCAACCGAACTCCCTTCGGTAAGGTCCACGCTTAAAAAATTGTCCCCATATTTCCAGGTTCCGAAGTGCTCAAGCCTGGCTGCAGTGAGCTTGTCGCTGCTGGAGGAAATACCGTTACCGAGGTCAGGATCGTTACGATTCAGAAAAGGCGTGTAGAGGATCTGCAGGTCGGTCGAGGAATATTCCTCCGCCCGAACGGGGCTGCTTGCCAGCAGCAACAAACAAAAAACAAAGCTCCAGAAACCGGCATTCAAAATATGTTTTTTCATGAGTATCTCCTTGTGAATGGTGTCTGTTATGGCCCGGAACTTACGTGTATCCGCACCGTTTAGATGTCTGTATGATTCGTTCCCACCCGAAAGAAGCATACAGTTTATATAGAAGCCGGCAGCAAGAGTGGTTGCTGCAGTACAACTATCCATGGGAAGTTCCTATCAGGATCATTTCGCGAATTTTCTGCAGTTCGACTGTTTCTGCTACACGTGCAGATTGTCCTCGACAACGTATCTAAGCAGATGCCCCTTGAGCATCTCCTCGTAATCGGCTTCACTATCGCCGCAGTAGACGAGTGACGAAGCGATTTCCGCAGCAAGGATGGCATATTGATATTTTGCCGGCAGGTTTTTGACTCTCCGGCTGTACAGCGGCTCTTCCCGCACAAGACGCGGCAGATGGCTGTGGATCGCCTGCCGGTACAACGGCTGCTCACAGAGGTGCGGGCGCTGCTGGAAAAAATTGAACAGGCGGGCATAGTGGCCGTTGATCTCCTGGCTGATTGCATCGGATATCTCGGTGTAGAGGAGATTGGAACCCGGCTCCCGCTGACGCCTGAAGATCAGCCGCGCCTCGTCCTCGGCCCGTTTCTCCAGGATCTCGATCACGTCGCGCACATACCGCTCCTTATGGGTGAGGAATTCTTGTTCGCTCAAGAGCAGGTTGCCGATGATCTCGTAGGACGACGAGATTACTCCGCACTTGTTGGCGGAGGCGTCCCGCATGATAACGATTCCCCTCCGCTGCATCTGGATGCGGGCCTCGGGAGTAATAAACGAGTTTGCCCCCTCGATAATCGCCCTGGTCGTCGGGGTGCCGTCTTCCCGGAAAAAACGGTGCCAGTTGTCCTTGTCGATAGTCTCCGGTCTACCCCCGGCCGGAATGAACAGGTCGGTCGGAACCGAGAACAGCAGGTTGCCGAATTCCCGATGGAACTCGTCCATCGTCACCCACTGCTTCTCCGGGCCGGACCCGGTGCTGACGACCCGCTTGAAGAGCTCCCTGAGCCCTTCGGTCTTCTGCTGTCTCCGGTAGAGGATGAAACCGCCCGGATGCAGTGCGGCCGGGTCGTATTCATCCAGATCGTGCGCAAGCAGAATACGCTCCAGCTCTTCATGATTTACCCCTTCCGGATCGAAGATCGCACCGGTGCCGTCTAGGATCAGCTTGATCTTCACCTGCGGACAGCGCTCCAGCATGATCCGCATGGCGTTCCCCGCCACGTCGCCGTTGGGGCCGCCGGTGAACTTCACCGAGAACGGGTCGCGCCTGATATCGATCCCCAGTTCCTGCATCGTGATCTCGGCGAACTTCACTACTCCGGTGGAGGTGACGCCGTACTCCTTGTGATTAATGCCGACCCGCTTGCTGGACATGATGCCGATACCGAGGATATAACCGCGCTTCAGCGACTGGCGGGCGATCATCTCGATCATCACGTCGTGCATATTCTCGTCCGGGCCGAGCTCGATCGGTTCGTCCTCCCCGTAATAATCCACCACCCGCGGATCCCGGGCCTTGCCGCTGTCTGTGACGAAGATATCCAGGAAAGCATTGGTGAAGCCGAACTGGAGCTTGTAGAGCCGCTGGGTGATCAACTCCTGATTCTTCAGGCCGGCCGCATCCAGGACCACCACCATCTTCGAACCGCCCTCGTAGATATCCTTGTTCTTGAAATGCTGGGTGTGGGCCAGGACAAACACCTCGCGGAACAGGGTGCTGGCGCTGGTGACATAATCATCCCGGTTGCGGGTGATGTTGGTGCGCCAGCCGCCGCGGGCGATATCGGAAAAGCCGATGTGATAACCGGCGCCGTAACGGCCAAAGAAAAAAGTTATCCGGAAGGGGATCACCGAAGGGATGTCCGCCGTATACTCCGGCTTCAGTTCGC
>JAQTZV010000021.1:0-59492 GCA_028687585.1 Desulfuromonadaceae bacterium
GAGAACAAACTGGATCAGAAACCGCTGCCAAAACAGCTGGAACTACTTTCCGTCACCCATGACAACATCAGAGGTGCGGATTACTACAACGACGAAAGGACACACCATGCTGACACAACCGACCATCCTGAAACTGAACACCATGAAACTAACGGCCATGGCCAGAGCATTTCAAACCCAGATGCAGTGCCCGGACATGTCGCAGCTTTCCTTTGAGGAACGCTTCGGCCTGATTGTGGACTACCAGATGACTGAGTTGGAAAACCGGCGCATGCAGAACCGGCTGAAGACGGCAAAACTCAGGCTGTCGGCCTCAATCGAAGATCTTGACTTCAGAGGAGACAGAAATCTTGATCGTTCGACGATCATGTCTCTGGCACAGAATCAATGGGTGCAGAATCATCACAACATTCTTGTTACCGGACCGACTGGGGCCGGCAAGAGCTATCTTGCCTGTGCCCTGGCTCAGAAGGCATGCCGGGATGGTCACACCGTTCTCTACCAGAGAGTACCACGACTTCTGCAGGATATCCTCGTGGCACGACATGACGGACGCTACTACAAACTTATGAATCAGGTCGTCAAGTGCGAAGTCCTCGTGCTTGACGATTTACTCATATCGCCGCTCTCTCGGGAAGAGCAGAAAGAGCTCCTTGAAATCGTCGAAGACCGTTATGACAGAAAGGCGACAATCGTCACCAGTCAACTTGCAGTAAAATCATGGCACGCCGCTATGCAGGACCCGACTCTGGCGGATGCAATTCTGGACAGACTGGTACATAACGGCTACAAGATCGAATTACAGGGGGATACCATGAGAAGAAAAAGAACAGCGCTTGACCGGAAAACCAAAACCGTGACAGAATAAAAACACACCTCGCGACCTCACAACCAATCGGTCGCCATCAGCGGTTCGTCGGTCGGCTTCACGCCGGAACGGCGGTCGCCTTCACCACGGAACAGCGGTCGGATTCGCCGGAATACCAACCGTGACAAGTTCCTTTCTGCTGAAGAGATCAAGGCTTTACTCGATGCCTGTGATTCAAAGGTTATCAGCATAACGGGAAAAACGATTCAACAGAAGCAAGCACACCTGAAGCCGATTATCATTTTCGCCTTAAACACTGGATGCCGTAAAGATGAAATACTTTCTCTGAAGTGGGAGAACGTGGACATGAAACACGGCTTCATCAATATGGTACAGACCAAGAACGGGGAACGGCGACAGATACCTATTAACGACACGTTACGGGAAATGTTGAAGGGACTGACACGGCGGCTGAATGTTCCGTATGTGTTCCATGTCTACGATGAAGAAAAAAAGACGGGTAAGCGTTTCGGCAGTATCAAGCGTTCATTTGTAACAGCTTGTAAGAAAGCGGGCATTCATGACTTTGTTTTCCACTCCCTGCGGCACACGTTCGCAAGTCACCTTGTAATGGGCGGCGTTGACCTCACTACAGTATCAAGGCTATTAGGCCACAAGTCTTTAACCATGACCCTCCGCTACTCTCACCTTGCGCCAAACCACCTGACCAGCGCAGTCAATGTATTAAACTCTTCCATGTCAACTAATACAAAAATAATACAAAACGAAAAAGAGGAACTACGCTATGTTGCGTAACTCCTCAATTTTATTGGTGGGCGGTATGCGATTCGAACGCACGACCCCAGGCTTCGGAGGCCTGTACTCTATCCAGCTGAGCTAACCGCCCATAATACAATCCGCAATAGTTTTCCTTTGGCCTGAAATGATTACACTATTTACTCTTCCAACTCAAGTCATAAATCTGTCTTTTTACTCTTTGCTCTGATATGATGCCGCTTGAAAGGCGATCAAATGATGCAACAAAACATTCGTATCATAGGATTGACGGGAGGAGTTGCTACAGGAAAAAGCTCGGTAGCCCGTTTTTTTGCTGAAAGAGGCGTTCCGGTGATAGATGCAGACCAACTGGCCCGCGATGCCGTACTGCCCGCGAGCCCTGCTCTGGATTTGATCGTTGCCCGCTTCGGACCTGAAGTACTTACACAAGACGGCACCCTTGATCGCAAGCGCCTGGGTTCAATCGTTTTTTCAAACCCGGAACAACGCAAACTCCTCGAAGAAATTCTCCATCCTGAAATACGTAAACTGGCAGAAATACGAATCGCTGAAGCTGATGCCGCCGGCTGTAATCGGCTGATATATATGGCGCCGATCCTTATTGAAGCTGGTGGCGATAGCCGGGTCGATACAATCTGGGTGGTTACGGTCCGGCCCGGGATACAGTTGGAGCGCCTTATGCGTCGTGACGGCATAACGCGCGATCAGGCACAGAAAATAATTGACAGCCAGATGCCGCTTGCCGAAAAAGAGCGCTACGGGAGTGTGGTTATCGACAATAGCGGAACCGAAGCGCAGACATGGAAATTTTTAGAATCTGCCTGGTTAAAAGAGACAGGGAGCAGCAATGGATAAACCGAATCATATTTTGCGACCGGGAAAGCGTAACGGTGCAGTGAAAAAAAATGGCCTCCGACACGAATATCAGCCCGCAATCGCAAACAGCGCTGCGATGACAAAAACAACCGCAAAACACCTGAATCTGCCGCTCAACTGTTTTGCCGCAGTGCCGCGAGGAGCTGAAGAGCTCGCCGCCTCCGAACTTGCGGCACTTGGCATACGTGATGCGAAGCCGGGGAAAGGGGGAGTTGCATTTATTGCCGACCGGGCGGGACTCTACCGCGCAAATCTCTGGCTTCGTACTGCCAGTCGTGTTCTGGTTCAGCTCGCGCTGTTCCCCTGCACAAACCCTGCAGAGCTTTATGCGGGCGTTTACGCAATTTCCTGGCAAGAACTGATTACTCCCGATATGACCCTGGCGGTCGATTGTTCTCTGCGTGATTCGGCTCTGACACACTCCGGTTTCGTGGCACTCAAAACCAAGGATGCCGTCGTTGATCGCATCCGCGTATCGTGCGGAAGCAGGCCGAATGTTGATACGGCAGCACCGGATATGCGCATAAACGTTCACCTCCATAAAAATATCTGCACGATCAGCCTCGACAGCTCGGGTGATTCACTTGATCGACGCGGATACCGTCTGGAGCGCAATGAGGCGCCGTTGCGTGAAACACTGGCAGCTGCAGTGGTCGCCTTGACCGGCTGGGACGGCACCATACCCTTGGCTGATCCGATGTGCGGCTCCGGCACCATTCCGGTTGAGGCGGCACTTATGGCGGCACATATCCCGCCCGGACTGCAGCGCCTATTCGGGTTTCAACGCTGGCTTGATTTCGACAGCGCGCTTTGGGCAGATATCTGCGCAGAGGCTGAAGCAGGCATCCGCAGGCTACTGGTCGGCCTGGTAACCGGATATGACGTAGACAATAAGGCACTCCTGTTGGCGGGAAGGAACTGTTCAAAAGCCGGACTTGAAGGGCAGATCCATTTTTTTCACGCCGCACTCCTGGAATTCAGACCGGAAGGGGACAAAGGTGTCGTTATAATAAACCCGCCCTATGGCAAACGATTGGGAGACGAAGATGATCTGCGGGAGCTGTACTGCCAGATTGGTGACGTGATGAAAAAACAGTGCCGTGGCTGGACCGGATATGTCCTGACCGGAAATCTGGAACTGGCAAAATATATCGGTCTTAAAGCTTCCAGGCGTTATGTGTTGTTTAATGGGGCAATTGAGTGTCGGCTTTTGAAATATGATTTGTACTAATACGAACATCCAAGAGGATTTATATACATGACTATTCGATGGTATCCGGGACATATGGGCAAGGCGCAGGAAAAAATGGCCGAGGCGATCCGCAAGATCGATGTCATTATTGAGGTGGTTGACGCCCGCCTTCCCTTATCAAGTTCCAATTGCCAACTAGAGGAGATGCGCCGTAACAAGCCATGTATCAAGATACTGAACAAACATGATCTGGCTGACCCAGCGATCACAAAAGCCTGGGTACGCTATTTTGAGCAAGAATCAGGCGTCACGGCCGTGCCTCTTTCCGCCAGACTCCACGCCGATGCAAAGCAACTGCTTAAACTCTGCCAGAAAACGGTGCCGCATCGTGGACGACCAGGATGGCCGCTGCGGGTAATGATCTTCGGTATTCCAAACACCGGCAAATCGACCTTGATCAACACCCTGGCCGGGAAATGCATCGCGAAAGTCGGTGACAAACCGGCGGTAACCACCTGTGGACAACAGATCGACCTCAAAAACGGTATAGTGCTCTCTGACACCCCTGGCATACTCTGGCCAAACATGGACGACCAAAATGTGGCGTATCGCCTTGCAACCAGTGGAGCAATCGGGGCAAGCGCACTTGATTACACATGCGTGGGTCTTTTTGCCGTTGAATATATGATGGGAAGGTATCCGGTACTGCTAAAGATTCGCTATAAGCTATCCGAACTCCCCGAGACGCCGACAGCCATGCTCGAGGTTATCGGGAAACGCCTGGGTTGCCTGATGACAGGCGGTGAGATCGACGTTCATCGGGCGGCTGAAGCCTTTTTGCGGGAGCTGCGAGCGGGGAAAATTGGCAGGATCAGTCTTGAAGAACCGTTAGTTGCCGAAGATTCGGTTGTTGCACATAACGATTCAGATGTTGCTACCGCTTGAATTTGTGACAGAACAGACAGCGGTTCTTAGCAGGATGATTGGGGGGGAACGGCACCCCTTTTTCTTTATGGCACGGCTCGCAATAGACCTCGGCGCCTTTTTTATCCGGTTTAAAGAACGTCCGCTTGAAGATCGAAGCATCGGGGCCGGGAGCATTTTTAAATGCAGCATCGTAGGATATTTTATGCATCGGGTCATTAGGAACCAGTGTCGTTTTCTCTTTGCCGGAGATGGCAATAAAAATCCCCAGCACCACAACAACCACTGCAATAAAAAACCAATCACGCTTATCAATTTTCATGTTGAGAGTCCTGTCTCGCTTCTAGTCAGATTTAATAAGTGAAAAATAGATCACCACGCAACCAACCAGAAGGCCGCCGCCAATAAACGGCAGCAACGATTGAAACGAAAGATCGTCACCTGGTGCCGGCATGGCAAAACGTATGATTATTGCGATACAAAAAAGTGCAAACAGACTAAGCAGAACCGTCTTTGAACGCCGTATAACTCCGAAAAAGAATATAACACTGATTATAATGAGGACGACCGGATTGGCAAACACCTGGTTAGCTGTCAGGTGCTGCATTGTATTAATCAAATTGTTTGTTTCAAACGGGCGCAGAGCCTCAGCGGTTTTTTCAATTATCTGTTGTTTCTCCATAGACCGCCCCGTAAAGTCAACTGATTTGGTCCTGAATACTAAAATAGATTGACAGCTTAGGCAAGCAAATAAACGAAACCGTTCAAAGCGAGCTCGTGTGCACTCAGCTGATAAAATCCATCACCTTGTCCAGAAACCCTTTTTTAAGGGGGTGTACATCCTCACCGCTGATTTTGGCAAACTCCTCCAACAGTTCTTTCTGTTTTTTGTTAAGGTTGGTTGGAGTTTCAATTCGGACTACAACCAATTGGTCTCCACGCCCATACCCCTGAAGTGAAGGAATGCCCTTCCCCTTAAGACGATATATTTTTCCCGACTGAGTTCCGTCAGGAATTTTCATGGCAACTTTTCCATCCAATGTGGGGACTTCAAGCTCACACCCGAGTGAAGCCTGTATAAAACTGATCGGGATTTCACAGATGACGTTATTGTCCTCACGCTGGAAAATTGCGTGGTCCTTAACATTGATTGCTACATACAAATCGCCGTTAGGTCCGCCTTTTCCCTGCCCACCTTCACCGGTCACCTTGAGCCGGGACCCGGTTTCAACGCCGCCGGGAATTTTGACCGAGAGTGTTTTCGTATCTTTTGTACTCCCCTTGCCTCGACAATCGGGACACGGATCCTCAACAATTTTTCCTTCTCCGTTGCATTGGCCACATGTTTTGCTGACACTGAAAAAGCCCTGTTGATAGCGAACCTGGCCGGCGCCACGACAGGTTGGACAAACCTTGGGGTCTGTACCCGGCCTTGAACCGGACCCATTACAACTGGTGCAGCGTTTCGCAAATGGTACGTCAATTTTCTTTTCAACACCGAAAGCAGCCTCTTCGAAGCTGATCTCCATGTTATACAGCAGATCGTCGCCGCGTCGCCCCTGACTGCGACTACGCCCGCCGCCAGCACCGCCACCGAAGATATCACCGAAGATATCGCCAAAAATATCACCAAACGGAGTCCCGTTTCCAAATCCCCCGGCAGAGAATCCACCTGAGCCTGAAAGACCGGCATGTCCATATTGATCATACTGGGCACGTTTCTGCGGATCAGAAAGGACCTCATACGCCTCGGTGGCCTCTTTAAACCGGTCCTCGGCAGCTTTATCACCCGGGTTCTTGTCAGGGTGGTGCTGAATTGCTACCTTCCGAAATGCCTTTTTGATCTCTGTTTCGGAAGCGTTACGATGAACCTCAAGTATCTCGTAATAATCACGTTTTTCGCCGTTTGCCACAATAGGTTCCTTTATATCTTAAAATGCGTATAGGGGCGGATCTTGAACCCGCCCCTACAGTACCGAACCGGTGAACTCCCCGGGACTATTTTTTCTCTTCTTTTACCTCTTCAAAATCAGCATCTACAACCTTATCGTCCTTCGGTTTTGCTGCACCGGCCTGCTCAGTTTCTCCGGCGGCGTCACCTTCAGCGTCCTCTTTTTTGGCATACATGGCCTCTGCCAGCTTGTGAGACGCCTGGGCAAGCTCGTCGGTACCTTTCTTGATGGCTTCAGCATCTTCACCTTCCATCAATTTTTTCAGCTCAGCAAGTTTGTTCTCGATGTTTCCTTTTTCTACCGCGTCTATTTTATCGCCGTGCTCTTTCAATGACTTTTCAGTGCTGTAAACCATGCTGTCGGCATGATTACGTGCCTCAATCGCCTCACGCTTCTTCTTATCCTCATCGGCATGAGCCTCGGCGTCACGGACCATCTTGTCAATCTCATCCTTAGAAAGACCGGACGACGCGGTAATGCTGATCGACTGTTCCTTGCCGGTACCAAGATCCTTAGCTGAAACATGCACAATGCCGTTGGCATCAATGTCGAAGGTAACTTCGATCTGCGGCAGACCGCGAGGTGCAGATGGAATGCCTGACAGTTCAAAATTGCCGAGCGTCTTGTTGTCGCGCGCCATTTCGCGTTCACCCTGCAGAACGTGGATTGAAACAGCCGGCTGGTTGTCAGCGGCAGTTGAAAAAGTCTGGCTCTTACGGCACGGAATGGTGGTGTTTTTCTCAATCAATTTTGTCATGACACTGCCGAGCGTCTCAATTCCAAGTGAAAGCGGAGTAACATCCAGCAGCAGCACGTCCTTGACGTCGCCCCTCAGAACGCCACCCTGAATACCGGCACCGATGGCAACAACTTCATCCGGGTTAACACCTTTATTCGGCACTTTTCCAAAAATGTCTTCCACACATTTCTGAACAGCCGGCATACGGGTCATCCCGCCGACCAGAATTACTTCATCGATCTGGCTGGCAGTCAAGCCGGCATCTTTCATGGCGGTACGACAGGGCCCTCCCAGTTTTGCCAGCAGACTGGCGCAAATTGACTCGAGCTTTGCACGTGACAGCTTCAGGGTTAAATGCTTCGGGCCGGAGGCATCGGCCGTAATGAACGGAAGGTTTATATCAGTTTCAACAGAGCTGGAAAGTTCACATTTGGCCTTCTCAGCGGCTTCTTTAAGACGCTGCAGCGCCATCTTGTCGCCACGAAGATCAATGCCCTGGTCTTTTTTAAACTCATCGGCAATCCAGTCAATAATTAACTGGTCAAAATCTTCGCCCCCCAGGAAGGTATCACCGTTGGTCGATTTAACTTCGAAAACGCCGTCACCCAACTCAAGAATTGAAACATCGAACGTGCCACCACCCAGGTCAAATACGGCAATTTTTTCGTCTTTTTTCTTGTCCAGACCGTATGCCAGTGCAGCAGCGGTCGGCTCGTTGATGATACGCAGTACGTTCAGGCCGGCGATCTTACCGGCATCTTTAGTGGCCTGGCGCTGGGAATCGTCAAAATAAGCCGGTACGGTAATAACTGCGTCGGTGACAGAAGCACCCAGATAGTCTTCAGCAGTTTTTTTCATTTTCTGCAGGATCATCGCCGAAATTTCCGGAGCGGAGTAGCGCTTATCGCGCACTTCCACCCAGGCATCACCGTTGTCGGCTTTGACAATCTTGAATGGAGAAATCGCGATGTCTTTCCGTACCGCTTCTGAATCAAATTTACGACCGATGAGACGCTTGATGGCGTACAGGGTGTTTTCAGGGTTGGTTACCGCCTGGCGCTTGGCCTGTTGTCCCACCAGCCGTTCACCGCTGTCGGAAATGGCAACCATTGATGGTGTCGTACGCCCCCCTTCAGAGTTGGCTATAACAATCGGCTCACCACCCTCCATAATTGATACACAAGAGTTAGTTGTTCCGAGATCGATTCCAATTACTTTACTCATGACGTGTCGTCCTCCTTTTTAGATACTCTGTTTGCAAGATATTCATCGTGATTATAAAAAACAAGGTCTGGAAGAAATTATTTTATCTGCGTCGCGACGGTTACCATGGCCGGGCGCAGCAAACGCTCTTTCAGCATGTACCCTTTCTGATACTCTTCAACGACCGTATTGGGTTCGTACTGATCAGTCGGCACCTGAGCCATCGCCTGATGGAAGGCAGAGTCAAACGGCACACCAACCGCTTCAATTGGGGTGACACTGAATTTTTTCAGCGCCGTCAGCAGCATGCCGTGGGTCATGCGGATACCTTCGACAACGGCTCCCAGACCATCTTCTGACGCGTGGGCAAGGGCGCGTTCGAGGTTGTCGATAATCGGCAGAATCTCTTCAAGCAGTGATTTATTGCCGTAGTTCAGCAACTCTTCCTTTTCACGCCCTACCCTTTTTCGATAGTTTTCTAAATCGGCACGCTCACGCAAAAAACGATCCCAGTTTTCACGGGCCTCTTTTTCCTTAGCCGCCAATTGCTCTTCAAGCGACAAGACAACATCCGTGGCAGAAGCTTTAGAGGAGGATTCTTCCTCCACATCGGTTTCAGGTACTGATATGTCTACAATATCTTTTGGTTTCATAGAAGTAGCGTCCTTTTGCTGATTCGTTGTTATTTTTCACTTAACAGTTTACTGACCATCCGGGCGGTGTAATCCACAATAGGAATCACACTTGAATATCCCATACGCGTCGGGCCAATCACTCCCAGCATGCCAACCGTATTGCTGCTGGTAACAAAACGGGACGTAATCAGACTGATGCCCGCTGATTTACTGAGCGATGTTTCCGCCCCGATATAAATTTGCACCCCATCAGCCTTCATACAGCGCGACAGGAGTTGCACAAGCAACCCTTTTTGTTCAAACGCCTGATAGATTTCCTTCATCCGTCCGGCATCGCTGAATTCAGGCTGGTCAAGGATGCGCGCCTGACCTTCAACAAAAATCTCATCCCCTTCCACTCGCACCGCTTGTTCGCTGATTTTCAAGGCTCGAGACAGCAGCTGATCATACTGCACTTTCTCGGACGCCATCTCCGCAAGAATCAGCTCGCGAACCTGGGTAATCGTCATTCCCTGCATCCGGTCATTCAAGTAATTGCCCATCCTGACAAGATCTTCAGGTGCGTAGTCATCCTCCGTCTCAATCAGACGGTTTTGAAGCGCCCCTTTACTCGAGACCAGAATCGCCAGAATCTTACGATGACCGATACGGATAAACTCGATATGACGAAATACGTCAGCAGTGAAACTGGGAGCGACCACAATCCCCATATAGTTGGAAAGCTGCGACAGCGTACGACTGGTCTCTTTCAGGATACCTGACAAGCCGATACCGGCCTGACGGCAGTGACTGATAATCTGGCGTTTTTCATCCCGGCTGACTTGACGCAACGCAACCATGGAATCTACATACAAGCGGTACGCCTTTTCCGTCGGGATCCGGCCAGCCGAGGTATGCGGTGAAGCCAGCAGTCCCAGCTCTTCCAGATTGGCCATAACATTGCGCACGGTAGCAGACGACAGCGTCAGTGCATGACGACGGGCAACAGCGCTGCTCCCCACCGGTTCTGCAGTAGCAATATAATCCTCAACGATTGCTTCAAGTATCTGTCTGCTGCGAGGTGAAAGTTCAATATTCATGTCAATATCCCAAAGAAATAGCACTCGTCACTTGAGAGTGCTAACATCACCAAGGTAATAAGCGATCCGGTGTTTGTCAAGGAGATTTCGGGGTATTTTGTTGGTTCAGACGTGGTTACGCAGCATCAACTCTGCCGGGTGCGGCGCGAGATACACCTGCCCCATCAGATACTGCTGATCGTACTTGTTGATATAGTGCTTGAGCAGCGTCATCGGCACAATCAGCGGCAACAGTCCGGCATGGTACTGACCGATGACCTCCAGCAGTTCCCCCTTTTCGTCCGCAGAAAGCTGCTGTTTGAAATATCCCATGATATGCTGCAGCGCGTTGGTATTTTTCTTAACCGTCGCATGGAGCGCAAGCCCTTTCATGAAGAGTTCTTCGTAGCGCTGCAGCAGGTCCGCCAACTCAAATTCCGCACCGTGTGCCACCAGCACTCCCATCTCGCGGTAGATCTGCGGAGTGTGCGCCATCATCAGCAACTTGTTGCCGGTATGAAACTCAATCAGTCGACCGACTGTGGGTGTTCCCGCCATAAAATCCTTCCAGCGGCGATAACAGAAGATCCGCTCAATGAAATTCTCTCGTATTGCGGCGTCATTCAGACGCCCCTCCTCCTCCATCGGCAGCATTGGAAAGTGACGCGCCATTGCTGCCGCAAAAAGTCCGCTCCCGACCTTTTGCGCCTGACCATTGTTGTAGACTTTGACCCGGAACAGGCCGGAACTGGGAGAATCTTTTTTGAAGATGAAGCCGCAGAGATCTTCGTGCTCAAGCTCGCCGATTTTTGTGGCGCAGTACGCCACCATCTGCTCTGTTTTATCAACCCGGGTCTGACGGGTCATCAGACGGGGAGCAACGGGATTACCTTCGAGCCGCATCGCCTCGCGAGGAGTCGGCAGCCCGCAGCCGACCTCGGGACAGACCGGCACAAAGGTGAAATATCTGCCCAGGGTATCGGTGATATAGCGGTCATGCTTGTGACCACTGTCATAACGGACATGCTCTCCGAGCAGACAGGCGCTGACTCCGATCCTGATTGCAGCGCTCATGCTCTCTTTCTCTCTTCATGCGACGCTGCCAGTCGGGGAAACATCTCTGCAAGCTCCGGAAATTCCGAAATCTGACGCCCGCTTTCAACTATTTCCTTCAAGCGACCGGCACCCGTGGTATCTCCATACAGTACCGCACCGGTCAATTGACCGTCACAGCAGTAGACAGCCCGGTAGACACCATTATTTTCTGACTCATACACCGTAGTGCTGGCATCTTCCGGGTGTATCTGTCCGCAGCTGAACAGGTCGACATCAAGCACCTTGATTCTGGTTGACGCGGCAAGAGCCCCGAAGACGGCTTTCCCTCCTCCGGCGTTACACCCCGCCACAGCACCCTGAGCATAGCCAGCGGGCCAGATACCATAGAGCATACCACGATGTTCGGCTACGTCTCCTGCCGCCAGAATTGACGGATCGGAACTCACCAACTGGTCATCAACGACAATGCCGCGATGTACCGTCAGCCCCGCCTGCCGGGCCAGATAACTGTTCGGCCGGACACCGGCAGCAACGATCACCAGATCGGCCGGCAGTAGTTGCCCACTCTCCAACAAAACCCCCTTTACACTTTCGTCACCGACCAGCTCTTTGACCGTTTCGCCACAGCAAACGGTCATCCCCTGGTTTTCCAGGCATTGCTGCAGCAGACTCCCTGCCCGTGGCGGCAATTGACGCGGCAGCAACGAAGCAAACCCCTCCACAATCGTAACAATTGCACCCTGACGGGCCAGTGCCCCGGCCGTTTCAAGCCCCAGCAGACCGCCGCCGATACAGACAAGTTTTATTCCGGGGCGAAGACGGAGTAAAATGGCACGGGCGTCTACGAGGGTACGCAGAACGGTCACCCCATCACGCGTGGCACCCGGAAACGGCGGGATAAAGGGATGGGCACCATTAGCCAGCACAAGACGATCGTAATCAAGCTCACGACCGTCACGGAGGTAAACCTTTTTCCGTTCCCGGTCAATTGCCGTTGCTTCGGCGTGCGTGTATTCAATGGCATGTTCCTCAAACCATTCTGCCGACTCTATCTGCAGTTCACTCTCTGATATGTCGCCGGCCAGGAAACGGGTCAGATTGAGGCGATAATACGGGAGTGACTGTTCTCGCGACACCAGGGTAATAGACGATTGCGGTGCCTGGCGACGCGCCTCTGCCGCTGCGGTCAGCCCGGCAATACCGGCGCCAAGTACGACAATGCGTTGAATCTCATCAGCTGAGGCGGTCTGTGCAGCGTCGTTACGGAGTGGAGTGAACAGACTCCCGGTAGCGCTGCAGACCGGACAGGTTGCGGGAGGGGCTGGATCCCGGTGCAGATAGCTGCAGACTCCACACTGCCAGGCATCTGTCGCAAGCGGTTCTTTCGTTTCAATACCGATTTCGAGAACGCTGAAACAGTCCCGCTCGGCACCACAGACGGGGCATGACATCGGCGGCTCATCGCCGCTGTGAATATAGCCGCAGACTTCACATTTCCATGTTTTCATGTCGCAGCCACCGACCGTTTTTCCGGCCTAAGCGCCGCCTCGACATATGCGACAATCGTCGCAGCAATCTGATCGGGAGTAGATCGGTCATTATTGAAGAGCAGGTCGTACAACGACGGATCATGGGCGTCCTGGTTTAGAAAATCCCGCGTAAATCGATCACGCGCCTTCTGCTGCTGATGCATAATTTTTGCTGCAGCCTCCGGCTCCACCTGTAAACGATGGGTAAGTGTGGCAGTTTTAAAGGCTTCTGAACCATAAATTCTGAAGTCGTAGGAATGGTCAATATGACGGGTGATTATGGCCCCCCCCAGCTCGGAGATAATAACATTCCCCTGTTCTGCAAGCGCTACAACGTGGCGGCAAAGAAGCTTGAAGTACTCGTGGTCACTCTTCCAGCGAGACGAGAAAGTTGCCAGAACCTCGGTCAGGATCTGGTTGTTTTCGCCCAGCGCCTGCAGGATATCCTCGGAAATATTATGGTGTCGCGCCACCTCCTCGAGAACCGCCTTGTCGATAAGCACCCACTCATCTCCGGTTTTCTGCATCATACGTTCCCGCAGCCGCTCGGCGACCGGATAGCCCTCACAGCCGAATTCGCGGGAGATGGTGATACAGGGGCGCGGCTTCGGCTTGCTGTGCTTGTGAGCCGCCTTTTCCTTCTGCCGGCGGTTATATTCCTCTAAAGAACCGATTCTCAGATCTACCGATGGTATCAATAAATTTTCCGGCATGGCTTCCTCCTTAGGATTTCCTGTTTAATTTTATTTGCTGCGACCTCTCACCCATTTTTCGCATGAAATGACCGGAAGTACAAGCGCTCCGGCAAGAGCGGAGTGGAACCACGCCTCTGCGTCAAGAGCGGCGGTGCCAAAGAGACTCTGCAGTGGCGGGACGTAGACAAAGCAGGCCTGCAATAACAGCAAAACCAGTATACCGATATATATTGACGGATTGCTGAAAACTCCCTGAGACAAAAAGGAATTGCGCAGGGAGCGGCAGTTGAGCAGGTAAAAAATCTGCGAGAAAGTAATGGCCGTCACGCAGCTGGTCTGAGCCTCTGCGAGAGCCAGAGCATGAAGAGCTGCGGAGACCGGCCCAGATCCGGTAATCCGGTAATATTCCATCAGAAAGAGGCCGCAGGCGGCCGCCGCCATCAGAGTTGCCACAACAACGAGACGCGTGACTATGAAGGCGGAAAACACCGGAATATCGGAGGAGCGGGGCGGACGATTCATGGTGTTCGGTTCGAGCACCTCAAAGGCCAGCGGGATTGACAGAGTGACGCTGGCTATCAGATTAATCCAGAGAGTCTGACTGGGAGACATGGCGAGCAGAAGCAACCGCACGCCATCTACCTGAACCGTCGGGAAGAAGAACACGGCCGCAGTCAGAGTAAATGCCAGACCCAGATTGGCGGGCAGTATAAAGGCCAGAGATTTGACCAGGTTGTCGTAGACCCGCCGCCCCTCCTCGACCGCAGCAGCAATGGAAGCAAAGTTGTCGTCCACAAGGATGACCTTGGCGGCCTCCTTGGATACAGCGGTGCCGGTAATTCCCATGGCAACTCCGATATCGGCCTGCTTGAGAGCCGGAGCATCGTTAACGCCATCTCCGGTCATGGCAACCACATGCCCGAGAGCCTGCAGCGCCAGAACCAGCCGGATTTTATGTTCCGGCGCAACGCGGGCAAAGACATTCGTGCTTGTGGCAATTTTTTGAACTTCCGCATCGGAAAGGCCTTCCAACTGACGCCCCATCACTGCTGTTTGAGCAACTGTCAGCAGGCCGAGTTGGCGACCGATCGCCTCAGCTGTGGTGGGATGATCCCCGGTGATCATCTTGACGATAATCCCGGCATCATGGCAGATGCGAATGGCGTCCTGCGCTTCGCTGCGCGGCGGATCGATCATGCCGAACAGACCGGCGAACGTCAGGCCGGATTCAACATCTGCCACAGATAATTGACTGCTGCATCCGGCTTCCCGCCAGGCAAAGGCGATGACCCGCATCCCCTGGCGTCCATACGTTTCCATGGCCTCAACCGCCCTGCACCGCATCTCATTACCCACTGTGCAGCGATCAAGAACCGTTTCCGGGGCGCCTTTCAGCAGAACCCGGCAGCCGCCGTCAAAACGGTTGAGAGTGGCCATGAACTTGATGTCAGACTCAAACGGAATCGAGTCGAGCCGTTCGTGACGGCCACGCAATTCGTTCTCATCAAACCCTGCTTTCCGGCCGGCAACCACCATGGCGGCCTCTGTCGGATCTCCGGAAACGGCCCAGCTCTCTCCATCCTGACGCAGGGCGGCATCATTACAGAGGACGGCGACCGTCACCAACTGCTGCAGCCCGGACGGGATGCTGGCCAGCCGCTGACCGTCATGTTCGATCTCCCCGAAAGGCGCATAGCCCACACCGGAAATACGGTATTCATTTCCGTCAAGCCAGGCCGCCTGGACCGTCATTTCATTGCGGGTCAGGGTACCGGTTTTATCCGAACAGATGACCGAGGTTGAACCGAGGGTTTCAACCGCCGGCAGATGGCGCACCACCGCATGTCGCACTGCCATGCGCCTTACACCGATGGCCAGCGCAATGGTAATAACCGAAGGCAATCCTTCCGGAATGGCTGCCGCTGCCAGTGACACGGCGACCATAAGTGCATCGCCGAGCGGAGCATCTTTTACCAGAATGCCAAAGGCAACCAGCACGACTACCATCGCGACAACTGCAATGGTGATCCAGAAGGTCACTTTTTCCAACTGCCGGGTAAGGGGGGTTTCCAGCTGAGTTGCCTGATCCATCAGTGCATTTATCTTCCCCAACTCGGTAGCAGCACCCGTAACAACGACAACACCGGTGGCGGTACCCTGCACAACCAGAGTACCGCTGTAAGTCATGCAGAAACGGTCACCAAGTGCCGCATCAGCTGAAACCGGGTCGCTGCGTTTGGCAACCGGCAGTGATTCACCGGTCAATGCCGCCTCATCAACCAGCAGGTTTTTCACCAGAAGGAGCCGCAGATCGGCCGGCACCTGGTCACCGCTCTGCAGAGTTACCACATCACCCGGCACCAGATCTTCTGCCGGAATTTCCCGGGAGAGACCGTTGCGGATGACGATTGCAGCCCGTGGCACCAGAACTGAAAGCGCATCAATAGCTTTCCCGGCCCGGTATTCCTGCAGAAAGCCGATAATAGCGTTGATCACCACCGCTCCGAACACCACTGCTGAGTCGGTATATTTTCCGAGCATGACCGCCATGAAACCCGCGGCGATCAGCAGCCAACCAATCGGGGTGTTTATCTGACGCCAGAAAATCAGCCAGGGACCATCGCAGGCAGTGCGGGAGAGGCTATTGGCACCATAACGCTCCAGCCGTTTGGCAGCCTCGGTATCGTTCAGGCCGTCGCTGCCCGTTTCCATCTCAGTCATGACATCAAGGCATGACAATACGTGCCAAAAATGTTTATCTGGTGTCGTTATCTGCTTTTGCATCGTTCACGTACACCTTTGCGCAGAAATATTTTTTAATCTTACGCCGGCATCTTCGCCATACGCTCTTGTTATATCACAAACGGGCAGTAAAACCACCGCCTCGCTCTTGCAGAAACTACTCAACATGTTCATAATCGCATCGATCATCAATTTATTGTTGCATCTTAGCAGAACTGAACCCCGCAGCAGCATCGACAAAGGAGACTGTCACAATGAAAGACAAACTTGAGCAACTGTTTTATTTCGGCCTTGGGACCGCCTTGATGGCAAAAGAAAAGATCGAGCAGGCTGGAGAGTCGACCCGAAGCTGCGGAGAAGAGAGCGATCACAGAGCCCGCGAGTTCTTTGATCAGGCCGTGGCAAAAGGGGGCGAAGAACGGGAACTGGTTACGGGCAGAATAAAAGAGTTGCTCAAAGAAATCATTAACGAACTGGGGTTGGCAACCCGCGCGGACATAGAAGCGCTCCGGGCGGAACTGGCACATCTTCGTCAGGGACAGTCCTGATCAGGTGATTAGACTTTCCCTGCTCATCCGGCTGTATCATCCGGCCCGTATATGTACCGTCTTCCGAGTCCTTCTGACAATTTTTCTGCTGATCCGCCGTCGTCCCGACTGGCTGGGAGTGCCACCGCTCTCCCCGGAGCATCTGGTGTCAGCTATTGAACGGCTGGGCGCCAGCTTCATCAAGCTGGCCCAGGTGCTGGCAACACGGGCTGATTTCTTTGATGAGCGGTATCTGGCGACGCTGCGACAGTTGCATGATCAGCTGCCTCCCATGCCGGAGCATGATTTTCTGGAGGTATTTGCGCGAGCGTTCGGAGCGCGAGACTGTTTCAGCTACTTCGATGAGGAACCGTTTGCCTGCGCCTCTATTGGTCAGGTTCACCGGGCCAGGCTGCAGAATGGTGCCCAGGTGGCGGTCAAACTGCGCCGCAATCAAATTGAACTGGTCGTACGGGAGGATATCCGCCTCCTTGGCTGGTTTTTAGCGCTGCTTCGACCTCTGTTCTCGGAATATACCCGCAACTCCATAGAAGCGGTGCTGTCAGCCTTCCGGCGCACGATCCTGAAGGAAGTCGATATGGGGGCCGAACTGATCAACCTGGAGCGGTTTCGTCAGGCATATCCCGACTCCGGTGTGCGCATGCCGACTCCGTATCCCGGGATAAGTTCGCAGGATGCCCTGATCATGAGTTTTGAAGAGGGGTATCGCTTTGACGACCGGGAAGGCTTGCAGCGGTTGAAAATTTCTTTTGCCGTCCTGATGGAAAAACTGGTGCTGTTCTACACCGAGCAGATGCTGGTCAAGGGTTTTTTCCATGCCGACCCGCACCCCGGAAACCTTTTGGTTACACCTCAGGGAGAGCTGGTACTGCTGGATTTCGGCATGGTCAGCCGGATCCCCAACACAACCCGTCTGGCCATGATCAACATGGTAAAAGCCGCCTACGAACGGGATTTCGAGCTTCTGGTGCAGGCAAGCCGAAAGCTGGGCATCGTTACCGATAGCGTCCCCGAAAATGAGTTGGCTGACCTTGCGGAAGAAATTTTCCGCATTTTTGACAGCTCCCACCTCAGCGCCACCTCAATGCAGGAACTGGCGTTCGGCGTCATGGGCGCCCTGAAAGAGTATCCCTTCAAGCTCCCCCAGGAAATTATCTATGTCATGCGGGCAAGCTCCATCATTGAGGGACTCGGTACCAGTTACATTGACAATTTTAACGGCATCAAGGATATACTGCCGATACTGAAAAGCAGTCTACCCCGAGCATTGGGCGAACAGGGCACTCTCTGGGGGGTGGTCAGTCATGAACTGCAACAACTGCCACTAACCATGATCAAGTTCCGTCATCTGGTAGACAGTGCCAGCCAGGGCGATCTGTCGGTGCATCTGGCTGAAGAGGACCGCCGGGACCTGTTACGTTCGCTGCACCGCTGGATGCAGCAGCTCGCCTGGATTGCGCTGCTTGTGGCGCTGGCATTTTATCTGAGGGGGGTACATCATTCTGCGGCAGGGTGGCTATCGATAGCCTGTTTCGGGGGAGCGGCAGTGCGGCTGCTCTGGTGGAGCAAGGAGAAATAAGCCATTATGAGGAAACGGCCAGATGACAATCGGCCTGCAGGAAATGTGCGAGGCCTTAAAAACCATAACTGAGAAACAGACCACCAAACGCCTGATTTTCAGCACCACGGCGGCGAACCAGCGGAGAATCGGCAACCGGGGGAGCGAGGCGGTCAAAACCGGCAACCACCGAAACGGACACGGTTTTCGTCCACGGCACGAGGGCAAAGGCGCTTACTCCATAGGCGGTGATGCCGCCATCGGCGTGATAGCGTTCCAAACCGCTCCGCAGCGACTGTTCCGGGGAGATTCCCCAATAGGCGTTAGTATAGGTCCGATCACCGAATTTGACATGCGGACCAACCGAATAGATCAGCGGAGGACCGTTGTGCGTCACGACCCCGCCATAGCTTATTCCCGACTCTCCGGCCACCCCTTCATGTCCTGTAATCCCTTTGTGCAGCCTCAGCGTAACCTTGTACGGTTTCAAAGAATATTCCGCAAAGCCACCGAGCAAAACCGTACCGGGAACATCACCCAGACCCTGCAGGGCGGTACTCTCCCCCCCGGCGACCCTAAAGGGAGAGCCGCCATCCTTTTCAGAGCGGCTGAATGTATACGTCAATACCGGCCCGACCCGCCAGCCGTCGCTATTGATCACCGCATAGCCAACCCCCTCTTTGACGTTGGCAAAAAAAATGTCCTTATAGGTAATCCGGATATCCGGTACGGCGAGAAGGTTATAGGTTTTGGCACCGGTAAAGGCCGGAGCAACAATCAAGCCGGCACCAGCGGATATTTGCCACGCTTTTTGTGATACTTTTGCTTCTGGCTCAACAGCGATTGCTTGAGCTGGCCGCATCATGGCGGATATGAATAAAACCAGTATGAGGAATCGGGCTATGTGCACTTGCTCTTGCTCCTTGTGACAGGTAGTGTAATTATTTTCTGAAACTTTTTAATTACCGGCATCACAAAGTGCCTCCTCTGGGTTCTTTATCCGGAATCAACGTCCAGCAGGGTTCCGAACCTTACCTTCACCCTGCTTATCCCGTTCTAACACGAGGTCAAACGTGGCTCCCTTTTTCCCTTTTTTCGGATAGTGCTGGGTTATCAGACCTTCGAATCCCTTTGCATCGACCAATATGTGAATGTGAGACGGTCGTCGTCCATAGGGTTGTGGCGCGCTGGTCTGCAAGCGATAGCGGCCAGCATGATCGGAAAAAAGCGTCGCCCGGCGTGCGTCATCATAGGTGCCGTCAGGTCCTACCTGCCAGATTTCAATCCGGACATTATGCAGCGGACGACAATCACCCGCTGAACGAACCGTTCCGCTTAAAATATATCCCTTACCTATACTGCTGCGCTCCGGAGCGTTCGGGCGGTAAAACGGGCCGATTTCATCCCACGGAGTTGGTGAGCATGTCACAGCAAGAGCTGGTTCGTAGGACGTGAACAGGAGAATCAGAATCAGGAAATTCATTTTTCTGCGGTTGAACTGATTAGCCAGACAGACCAGCAGCGGGGTGATGAGTCCCCAGCCGGTCATGTAAGCCGGTATGGGGGCAGTGGTGGTTATGAAAACTGAATTCATAGTGCCTCCCCGGTAATACTTCATAACAGTAATATCAGATTGCGCTATAAATGAAAACCGTTCTACAAGGTCTTTTCACTTGAATTATTACGTGCCGTGGAAGGAAAGCCATGAACAACAAAACCGTATTGGTGACCGGAGCGAACGGTTTTATCGGTAGACTGCTGACAAAGGCACTTCTCAGCGAAGATGTGCACTTGCATTGCATGGTCCGGAACGCCGGAACCGCGATAAAAACTCCCACATCTGCTTCGTAGCATCAAATCCCCGAAGGGGATGATCCGTAGCAAGCTGGTCGGTGAAAAACGGAGCAGGCCATTGATGTCCCCAATCCTCAAGCAGTACAAACTCCAGTGAACTCCCCGCCTGACAATTTTTCCATACCAGGTGATTTACTGATCCATTGTTGTCGATTGATGACGCTGGAGTAGCTTCACAACCATTCGCGTTTTGCCAGAACTCAATTGCATCAGTTACCGGCAAAAACAGACGTTTTCCGTTCGCGTGGGGTACAGGTACAGCATTGAACGGGATTGTTCCATCGGCAAGACCGTGAAAACCGATGAGTGGTAAAGCTCTGCCTGGTTGTTGCAATCGCCACGGCAGCATCCCATTGTCTGTGGTACTGCCGATAGCAGCGCTGACAACTGCTGCGGCAGCAAGCTCACTCGTCCGTTCTGTCGCGAAGCGGTAGGTCATCATCCCGCCGTTAGACATTCCGGCCATGTATATGCGAGCCGGATCGACCGCAAGTTTCCGACGGATGGTGCTAATGACTTCTGCGATATAACTGACGTCATCGACCTGACTATCAGCGGCCTTACCGCAGCAGTGGCCAGCATTCCAGTGCTGTAACAGGCCAAATATTCCGATCCCTTCGGGATACGCAACCAGGAAACGTTCGCTATCCGCCAACGTGCTGAAACCGGTTTCTTTCTCAGTTTGACTCCCTGTGCTGAAAGCACCGTGGAGAACTACTACTAGCGGCAATGGAGTTTTGGCATTATAATCAGCAGGAACGTGCAAGAGGAATGTGCGGTTAGACAGATTGTAGGTTATGTGTGTGGGCACACGATAGGAACCGGCAGGTGGCTCAGAAATCTCCGGAAGGGCTGCCAGACAGCCGGTCAAAAGCTGCAGCACCGGTATCAAGAAGAATCTTCTCACATGCATGATGTTTGTCATATCTCCTCCGCTGTTAAATGGATTGCACATGAATTTTCCCGTAATTATTTGTTGAAAAGGAGCTTATTGATGACCATATTGACTGCATTAAACCGGATCAGCCTGATTATAACTGCAACCGTGATCATAATCATAGGAGTTATACCCGCTATGGCAACAGAAGAAGCCCCCTACAACGTTATAAAAACCGACGACATGTTCGAGCTGCGCGAGTACGCACCCCACGTCCTCGCCGAGACCATTGTTGCCGGAGACCTCGAAGGCGCCGGTAATAAGGCCTTCAGACCGCTGTTCCGCTATATCTCCGGTGACAACAAATCACGCAACAAGATTGCCATGACGGCTCCTGTATCACAGGAGCAGAAGGGGGAAAAAATACCAATGACCGCTCCAGTCAGTCAACAGAGTGTACAGGGAAAGTGGGCCGTCAGTTTCACCATGCCGGCTTCATATACCATGGAAGCCCTGCCGACTCCTGATGATGCGGCTATCACGCTGCGTCAGGTTCCTGCCCGCCGGGTGGCTGCCGTTCGCTATTCCGGTTTCTGGAGTGAGGAGAAGTATCTGCTTCACAAAGAAAAACTGGAAAAATGGATCAAAGACAACCGTTTTTCCGTAGCCGGAGAGCCGGTCTGGGCCCGTTACAACGCTCCTTTTACGCCGTGGTTCATGCGTCGCAACGAAATTCTGATTCCGGTAACTGGCCCATGACACAATACCGCTGCAGGGCAGGAAAAACAGGGGAACGGATGAAAAACAAAGGGAGGGCTGCAATTATCATGACTGCAGGACTGTTGGGAATGTTAGGCTGTGCCGGAGAACGCCCGAATAACCTGGGAGCGAAAGGGACTCTTCTCGCCCCCTGCCCCGCTTCTCCCAACTGCGTGTCAAGCCAGGCTGATGATGAGAAGCACCGTATTGCCCCGTTAGCATTTAACGGCGATCCTGATGCAGCCTTTGCCCGTCTGAAAACGGTGCTCCAGCAGCGGAGTGACTCGACTATTATCGTGGAGAAACCTGATTATCTACGGGCAGAGCTGCGTACGATCCTGTTTGTCGATGATGGTGAATTCCTGCTGGACCGGGCGCAGCGTGTCATCCAGGTCCGTTCCGCGTCGCGCCTCGGCTATTCTGATCTCAACAAGAACCGTAGTCGTATGGAAGAGATCCGTCGTCAATTCCTCGCCGCGGAGGTACCGTCATGAACCGTAAAACTGTACTGGTTACCGGTGCAACCGGTTTTATCGGACGCCTGTTGACGCAGGCCCTCTGTGCAGAAGATCTGCAGGTACGCTGTCTGGTGCGCAAAGCAGGCACCTCTCTAACAAACTGCGAAACTGTACAGGGAGATCTGTTGGAGCCCGCTACGCTGCCGGGAGCAATGTCGGGCGTTGACACCGCTTATTATCTGGTTCATGCGATGGCAGGCGGACAGGAAGGATTCGAACGACGCGACCGTGACGCCGCTGAAAACTTTGTCCGGGCTGCCGAAAAAGCAGCTGTCCGGCGCGTCATCTATCTGGGCGGACTGGGGGAAACCGGTGATGATCTTTCCGAACATTTAAAAAGCCGTCTGGAAGTCGCCGACATCCTCCGTTCGGGTACATTCTCCACAACCTTTCTGCGCGCTGCTATCATCATCGGTGCCGGCGGGGCGTCATTCGAGATGGTCAAGGCACTGGTCGAGCGTTTACCGGTTATGATCACGCCGCGCTGGGTAACGACCCTCTGCCAGCCGATTGCAGTGGAGGATGTGATCAGTTATCTGGTCGGCTGCATGAAAGACGAGCGCACAACCGGCGGGACATTCGATATCGGCGGACCGGATGTTATTACCTACAAGGAGATGATGGAGCGTTTCGGGCGGATAAGGGGACGTCATCTCTATATCCTGCCGGTGCCGGTACTGACTCCCCGACTGTCATCCTACTGGGTCGGATTTATCACGCCGGTCGCTCCCTCGGTCTCCATGCCGCTGATCGAAGGGCTCAAAAACGAAGTGATCTGCCGTGAACATGCCATCCGCGAACTAATCCCGCTCGCGTTGACATCGTATGATGATGCGGTCCGCCGGTCGCTTGATGCAGAGAATTCATAATGTCCAGGGACCACATGCTCCGTTTTGGCCTCTGCTGCCTGTTCAAAGATGAAACCGTTACCTTCCGTACCACAACCGTCAAAGCCCTTTCAACCATTCCCCGCGACCGGCAGCTGCTCAAGTTGTCGGAAATCTGCCTGCACAACTCCTGCAACCTGCAGCGTGCCCTGGAAACGGTACACCGCCTCGGCATCGGTGCCTTCCGCATTATGTCACCGCTCTTTCCGCGCATGACCCACCCTGAGGCAGGTTATTCGCTTGATGATCTCCCGGACGGCGAAACAATCAGCAGGGTCCTGGAAAAGTCCAGGCTTTTTGCCTTGCAGCAGCAGATTCGACTCAGCTTTCACCCTGACCAGTTTGTGGTACTCTCATCGCCGCATGCAGCGGTCGTTGCCAATTCAATTCAGGAGCTGGAATATCAGGCCATGTTGGCAGAATCGGTCGGGGCTGACGTTATCAATATCCACGCCGGCGGTGTGTATGGTGACAAACAAGCGGCACTGCAGCGTTTTGGCGCAGTGTATCAATCTTTGTCGGAATCGGTGCGCCTTCGACTGACGCTTGAAAATGATGATGTCAGCTATACGCCGGAAGATCTGCTGCCGCTCTGCGAAGATCATAACATTCCCCTGGTCTACGATGTTCACCATCACCGTTGTAACCCGGACACTCTTGCGGTTGAAGAGGCAACAGAGCTGGCAGCTGCTACGTGGCAAACCGTTGGGAGGGAACAGTACTGCCACATTTCTTCACCAAAAAGTGGCTGGGCAGATGGCAACCCAAAACCACACGCTGACTATATAGATCCACTCGATCTGCCTGACTGCTGGTTGGAGCGTACCATGACCGTGGATATTGAAGCAAAGGCGAAAGAGTTGGCTGTAGTCAGGCTGATGAAAGAACTGCGCGGTTGAATGTGTTGGCTCTCAATTGATACCTGTTGATTACTGAGCCAATGTGAATGATACGTAATCACTACTAAAAAACCTCCGGGATTTAAAACCCCGGAGGTTTGCGTTTGACAACGTGGAAAACAGATTATGCTTACGGAATCGGCGCAAGCGCCGAATGACGATCGAGTTCCTGCCCTTTGACATGCCCCTTCACTGCCCGCATCAATGCCTTGACCTCTTCCGGCATATCCTTGCCATTTTTCATAGCCGCCTTCATCTGCCCGGCCAGATATGAGTGGTTGATAAATATGTCCAGCACCGACAGCATGAATTCCTGCTTCCAGGGAGTAAGCTCGTGCAGATGCTGAAATTTATGCATGTAGAATTTCTGTGCCGCCTTGCCCAGTTCCTTTTCAAGCTCCTCAACCGTCATATTTTTCGGCTTGATGACCGGCTCTACCAGATTATATTTGCTGTAATCCTTTGTGAAAACATACGGTTCAAGCTGCGGATAGAGGTCGGCATAGGGCCATGGAGCAATCGCCAAAAAAAATGCCATATCAGGATTGTAGTGTTTGGCAAGCTCAACCGTCTGGGCAATCGACTCGGGAGTATCATCGGGAAGACCAAGGACGAGAGAGGTCTCGGACACAATGTCAGCACCATTGATTATATCAATAGCCTGCTTGGATTGAATAACTTCGGTGTCCTTGTTAAACAGATCCAGCGTTTCCTGAGAACCGGCCTCAACACCAACGTAAATATGCTCAACACCGGCCTTTTTATATTTCCACATGATATCGGCATCACGCAGAATATCGTCAACGCGGGTTTCCATCAACAGCTTGACCGGTATCTGTCGTTCAATCATCAGATCCAGTATTTTTTCCCAACGCTCACGATCGTATGTCGGCAGTTCGTCCGCAAGCATGGCCACTTGGACGCCGTACGTTATCCCGAGCATCTCAATCTCGTCTACCACGTTTTCGGCAGTGCGGGCGCGCCATGTCTGAGCCCAGAAAAGTTGCTGTGAACAAAAAGAGCATTGTGACTTGCAGCCACGGGCGGTCGAAATAATCGCCAAACGAGCGTTATTTTTAGCCCGGTACGTATAAATCGGCCACTCAACCAGATCCCATGCCGTAGGCAGACTATCAAGATCATGAATGTAGGCGGCTTTTGGCGTAACAACGACCGCTTCATTCCGCCAAAAGGCGAGACCGTTGACCGTTGCCGGGTCACCGCCGGCGTTAATGCAATTGAGCAATTCGACTAAGGTTACCTCCCCCTCACCGCGAACAATGTAGTCAAGGGTATCGTGATCATCTTTCAGAACTTCATCATAGCAAAAAGCCGCGTGCACATTCCCCAGCACCGTTACTACTTCAGGGTTGATCTGCTTGGCAAGATCGCACAGTTCCAGAGCTTTAATAATGGAGGCGGTGAAAGATGTCGTCGCAACTACATCAGGTTTGAACGCTTCAATTCTGGCCTTAATTTCCGGCCATTTGTGCCAGAGGGACATGGCATCATAATAGTCAACCTCGTATCCGGCGGCACGAAGAGAACCGGCGATATAGACGAAGCCGACATTGAGCCATGTACCGGCAGATTCTACAACACCGGAGTGATATGGTGGTGTAATCAGGGCAACTCGTTTGATCGTCATACATATCCTTTTAGAAAAAAATGTGCATTTTATATACTGGCAATGAGAGCGATATTATCTCATTTAAACCGCTTTGTCTGCAATTTTCTTACCTAATAAAACACAAAATTTGCTTTGAAGCGTATTTAAATCAATGAAACACCTTACCCCACACCCAGAAATAGCCGAGCGCATATGCGGCAAAAAGGATAATATGCTTGATAATCAGCGCCTTACGCCGCTGACGTTCGGCATCTTCTCCGTACCAGTTGTCAACATAGGTAAATGTACGCCCGGCACCTGTTGCCATGATAATCACAGCAGCACACACGCTCGACCAGAAGAACATCCGCTCAAGATGGTTCAATACGCCAGTAACTACAACGTCTTTCAGGTGAGCATTATGAAGAACCGCAATAGAAACGATGGTTGCCAGCCAGATACCAGCCGCAAAATCGTGGACAAAACCGTTAACAACAACAACTGTTTTCTTCACATTCATTCGCTATTCATCCTCCTGATACCAATGCGTATCATGTGCAGTCCTGTTTCCTCCAGACTGAAAAACGTTCATAGAGGCCATACCCATGCTTTAAAATAATTCCCGGAATGACCGCTGCCAGATGGTACGGGAGAAACTGTCGGATGGTGACGTCCCACCCGAACCAATACCGTACCACCGCATAAATGATCCAGACCACGCCGCCAAGATAAAATAAAATCGTACCGAAACGTTTCATTAACTCATAGCCTTTCAAAATTTCCGTCCCAAATTAGCTTCATTCTCCCGGCAACGCAAGGAATTAACCCAGGCTTTGAACTATGAGGTAAAATTTGCCGCCGGGCATTAATGATTAGAAAGCAGAACTAAGGTCGGTCTGCAAAGCAAATGCCAAGAGACGTTGAGCACTTTTTAGGCACTACACTGTTCAATATTTATGCAAAAAGACGCCACAGACAGAGTCAGCGTCAGTATAAACGCCGCAATTGCACTCTTTACATAGCTGGTGTATATATTGCATTGTTACTTTCGGACTATTTATATTCAACAACAGAATTCCATAGAGGAGTTGCACATGACTACCACTGCTGAAGCCAGCCATCAACTGACTGAAAAGGTCCTTGCGCTTATAGAGGCCGGAGTCGATGCCGAACTTTCTGACGAACAATTCAATGACTATTGCATGCAGATTTTTGCCCTGCACTACGAATCCAACAAGATTTTCCGTGAATTCTGCGATATCAAAAAAGTAAAACCGAGTGATGTGACGCGTTGGCAGGATGTCCCTATGGTCTACAATGATGTCTTCAAAACGCATCTGGTAGCTTCATTTCCACTTGAACAATCCGTCATGGCCTGCCTGACCGGCGGCACCACCAGTCTCACCCAGCGCGGTCGGATCTTTCGCGATGAAGATGGCAAGAAACTGGTATTCGGTGCCAACAAGAAGATGACCGCATCGTATCTCTTTCCCGATTTTGAAGAGGGGAAACGCTGTCGCATCCTGATACTTGCTCCCAGTCCGCAATTGGCCCCCTCCATGGGCATGGCCATCGGCATGGATCAGACCCGCACCCATTTCGGCACGGAAGACAGCATATTCCTGCTCGGAAAAAGCGGCATTGATGTCAAAAATCTGCTGAAAGCGCTGCGGGAGTCTGAAGCAAGCGGAGTGCCGGTGGCTATGATCGGTGCAACCGCCGCCTATGTCTATTTTTTCCAATCCTGTCGCCGTAAAAAGATAAAATTCAAACTTCCCCCGGGAAGTCGAATCTGTGACGGAGGGGGCTACCGTGGCCGTTTCGGGGTTGTAACCCGGGATGATTATTATGCAATGGTTAAAGAGATCCTGGACATCCCTGAAACCCACTGCGTTAATGTTTTAGGTGAGGCTGAGACAGCCACCAATCTCTTTGATAACACTCTGCGACGTTTTATCAAAGGGCTTCCACCGCAAAAGCGAACCCGCCCGGTTCCGCCCTGGTCGCGGGTACTGGCCATGAATATTGATGACCTGTCACCGTTGCCGGACGGCGAGGTAGGATTGCTCGCTCACTGGGATCTGGCCAATGTACCGACTGTGTTGGCTGTCATCACCGATAACCTTGGCTATACCGACAATAATGGCACCTGCTGCGAAATAGTCGGTCGTGCCAAGATCGAAAACGGCAAGGTGTCGCCGCTGCCTGATGAAGATAAAACCATCGGGGCGATGGGTGATTCGACCATCTTCCGCATGCTGGAAACCTACTCAAACTTTTCAATAGATCTCAAGATGCGCTTTGCGAAGGATCCAAAGGTAGAACCAAGCATCAGAGAAGAGATCGAAGCCAGGCCGGGATCAGTGGCCTCCTGTCCGCAGGTAGTGGATGAAATCCTGATGTCTCAGTCCAGCAAAGAAGCAGCAGAACTCCGGGACGCATCACTCAACACGTTTAAGGATCAGACTGACCGACCGCTGGATTGGTACGCATCTGAAGAGAAGAAGCAGGATCTGCTCGATCATCCGGCAGGACTCAAATCGGAGAAACCGAAGAAATAATGTCATGCTGTACAAAAGAGTGGCGGCTGGATTTTTCCAACCGCCACTCTTCACTCTTCACTCTTCACTCTTCACTCTTCACTCTTCACTCTTCACTCTTCACTCTTCACTCTTCACGCCTTCAATGCTCAATTCTAAACCCTGTATGAAAATTTTCCGAAATAAACGGAATTCCCCAATAGCTGATTATCATGACGCCGACCGCTGCGAGCGCGTAGATGGCAAGGCGTCGATTGCGCCACCCCATGGTGATCCGCAGATGCAGATAAATGCCGTATACCAGCCAGTTGATCAGTGACCAGACTTCGACCGGATCCCAGTTCCAGTAACTCCCTTTGACCTGATTAGACCAAAGTGCACCTGAGATTATCATAAGTCCCAGAAAGACAAAACCACCGGCAATAAAACGGTAACTGCCCTCATCAAGCGTTGGCAGATCTGGCAGTTTATCATAGAGACCACCGACCATTTTTTCTTTCAAAAGAAACAGCAAGCCGAGAGCTGCAGCCGAGAGAACGCAACTGAAGCCGGTTGTGGCGGCAAAGATGTGCGTCCATAACCAGGTGCTCTGCAGAGCGGCAGGCAACGCTCCTGCCAACCCTTTCATCATGCTCCCGGACCACCCCAAAAGGACAAAACAGACAGGCAGCACCAATACACCAATCGCCTCAAGATTTCGTGCAAAAAATTGGGAAATCAGGAATATAAGCACCGCTACCAGCACGCCGGCAGCAAGAGACTCAGAAATTGAAATAAATGGTGGAGAGACTCCAAAAAACCAGCGCACACCAATAGCAACGGTGTTTCCACTGAATCCGACTACGACAAAAGAGAGAGCGCAATTGAAGAGCGCTTCCTTACGTGCCAGGAGACCGAAAATATAGCAAACAGAAGCGATGCCGTAGCATGCAACTGCTGTCCAAAAAAATGTCATCTCATACTGCTGCATAGCGCTGTCCCCTTTCTCAACAGCTACCCGACGACCTGCTTCTTCCGCACCTGGCCCTTGTCTATCTTCCACTTCTCGTAGGCAATTTTCATCCCGGTACGGACCGGAAGCTGATTCATCAGGGAAAGAATATGCGCATACGGAAAGCCTGACAGCGGTACATGTCGCATATGTCTTACCACCCGCCAGGTACTTAACAATTCAAGTGAGCTTTTATAAAACAATTCCTCCCTGATTTCAGGGGTCATCGCCGGGTCCGGATGCTCGAACAGAGCATACGCGCCGGTGTAGTACTCCCAACCCAGATCCTTGTAGAGATACGGTTCGTACTGACGCCGCAACTCCGTGCCGGGGTATGGAACCAGCAGCGATGGATGCATACTCACACCAAGCCGGTCTGCCAACTCAACAGAGCGTTTATAATCATCAAGAGAATCGTTTCTGCCACCCAGCATATAAAAAAGAGAGACATCAATACCATGATCCCGCAGGGTTTTGACGGCACGTTCCCGGTCAACGCCGATCTTACCGTTGGCGCGATAAGCGGTCAGAGCATCATCTGAAATAGCATCCCAACCGACCCACACCGTCAGCATGCCACTCTCACGAGCCGCATTCAACATTCGGGAGCCGGCCGGCGTCATCACCGGGCGGAGACTGCCGAAACCCATCCATTTTTTCTTGCTTCCCTTGAGAGCCGAAAACATATCGGTGGCGCGCTGCTCAAATCCCTGCCACCAGATATTTTCATCACCATTTATGTACATCTTCTCAGGAATCGCATGCACATCTCTGACAACATCGTCAATCGGACGAAACCTGATTTCAGCCCCCATAAACGGCTTGACCGAGCAGAAGGTGCAGTTGTACGGGCAACCGCGGGAGGTATTGACAACACGGAACTGATGACCATGCTTGAGCATCCCGTAAAGTGGCGTCGGCAGATTGTCAAGCTGCAAGCGTTCACCCTCGTAAAACTTTTTCAGAGAACCTGCCTTGAAATCGCGCAAAACCTGAGGCCAGGCGCTTTCTGCTTCTCCCGAAACAACAGCATCGCCATGTTGAATAGCTTCTTCAGGAAGAAGTGACGCATGAATTCCTCCGAACACAACCTTGGCACCCCGTGCCCGCAACTTTGCAGCAATGTTATAACCCGGCACTGATGTCGGTGTCAGAAGGCTGATCGCAGCGAGATCACAATCCAGTGTATCAAAGACATCCGGAGTGGCGCTTGCGCTGTAGACCTCGATCTCAATTGATGAATCTTCCCGGCGGGTAAGCGCGGCCAGATATTCCAGGATCGGAGGAGCTACTGGAGTCCAGCCAAACGGCAGGGGAGGAAATATGATGGCGAGTTTCATTTAAAAGGTAATCTCCCGATTCTCATATATTGCGGTGACGATTTTTTTAATTTCAGGAGGATCTATAACGGAAACAGAACGCATTCCGTCACTCTTGATGTCAATACGACTGATCATGGCAATATACGTTTCTCCATCCCCGCGCACCACAAACTTGATCTCCAGCCCCCGTTTTACGATACCTTCCCTGATTGCAACAGTAGAAACAGGACTGATATGGAACCAGCAGATATAATCGATGTAATGCGGGCCGATTTCAGAAGAGGTCTCGCGCCATTCTTTCGTTATTGCGTGCTTGTACGAATCAAAAGCCTCACCAATGGTTTTTGTCGTACTTACTTCCAAATGATTGTTCTTCAAGGCAGCAATTCCGAGAGTGCCCGGCACGACAGATGCGTCTGTCTTCATTTCACCATGAAACGGCTTCTTTATTAATTTTTCTATATCCCGTTTTTCCACACTGGTTGATGATGACGGTGACTTATCTTCCGTACTCTTGGCACACCCCGTAACACTCACCGCTATAATGCCTATAACTGCAAACAAGTATATCCTCAATATTATATATCCTTCCGCGAATTAATAATCGATCGTGGTTCAGTTGTGATCAATCCTGAAGCCGCTGTGAAAAGTTTCTACGGAAAACGGTATGCCCCAGTAACTGACGATCATAATAATAAGTGCCAATAAAGCATACCAAGCCAACCGCTTGCCGCGCCATCCAAAGGTTATCCTTAAATGAAGATAAATGCCGTACATCAGCCATGAGACAAGCGACCAGACCTCCACCGGATCCCAGCCCCAGTAACTCCCCTTTACCTGGTTAGACCAGAAACAGCCGGACACGATCATCAGGCCATACATGATAAAGCCACCCGAGACAAAACGATATGAGTACATATCAATAGTTGCCTGATCAGGCAATTTTTCATAGATACCACCTGATTTCTTTTCCTTAAGCAGGTAAAGGAGACCGAGGCCGGCCGCTATCAATACCGACGCAAAACCGGCAGACGCTCCGACGATATGCACCCAGATCCAGCCACTCTGCAAAGCAGGAGCAAGAGTAGCGGCAACTTCCTTCATCAAGGTTCCCGCCCATCCCATCAGTACAAAGACGACCGGAATTACCAGGGCACCAAGAGGGCGTACCCGTTTGGTTGAAAACTGGAAAATCAAAAAAATCAGCACCGCCATGAATGAACCAAGCATAAGAGACTCAGAAATATCAATGAACGGCGTGATCCCGGTAGCCGACCAGCGGATGGCTATGGTCATCACGTGCGGGATAAAGCCAAGCAGTGCCGAGTAGAGACCTATCGTGAACAACTTATCCTGCTTGGCAATCATGCCGAAGATGTAGCTGAACGTGCTGACACCGTACAAAGAAACGGCCGTCCAAAAAAACATTAGTGCTGGTTTCATAGTATCTCCTCAAAAAAAAAGTTCTCTGCGTTTATGCCTCTATATCAACATTCTGTCAATTCGTTTCACTCATTGCCCAAGAGCAATACGGTATCAAGTTCATCCCCGGGTATCTCTCAATCTTCAACCCGCGCAACAATTTCCACTGTACCGCTCCTGTGAAACATAACTTCGACTATGGCAAGCAGGGCAGAAAGCGGCAGAAACAGTGGCAGAAGTATGATGGATATGATCAGACTGCAAAAGTAGTTCCTATTGTCTGTTTCAAGATCATGGCTGTTGAGAAAAAAATAGAAGCGATTGTGGTGCAAACCGAGACAATTCAGGAGCGATTGCAGCCAACCGAATATATTATGAGCCAGATCAAGCCGTCTGACGGCTATCTGACTGAAGCCTCGTTCAGCCAATTCTTTTGACAACCATTTTTCACTGAAATGCCAGAGGTGGCGCGGTAGATCGAGATGAAACCAGTGTTCCTGTGTCAGCCGTGCCTGCCAGCTCTCAATATTCGGCACCGCCACAGCAATCACACCGCCAGGTTTCAATAACCGTGCGCACTCAGCCAGCATCTGGCGAGGGTCACGAATGTGTTCAAGTACATGTGTGATGGTTATCAGATCAAAGGATTTATCTGCAAATGCCTCCAGAGATGCTTCGACAGTAAGTCCATGAACTTTTCGGGCGGCAGTTGCCGTATCGTCATTCAACTCCAGACCGGCAACTTCCCACCCGGAGAGTCGTAATGCCCGTAAAAATCGACCACTGCCGCAACCAATATCCAATGCCCGTCCTTTGTGCACAAGTTGTGAGAGCCGGTGAATTCGCCAGCGTCGCATACCTTCAACCAGCCATTCAACCGGGCCTGCAAAGCGGACACCTTCGCCGTTGCGATAATATTGCGTCGAATGCAGTGCGTGCAGGATTTCATCGTCCGGCTGAGGTTCGGTCGTTCCGATTCCGCATATCCTGCAGTAGCTCACGGAATGAGATGATTCGGCTTCGTTTTTTTCCTGCGCAAAGACACCAACAGGACCGTTGCACTCGGGACACAGCCTGTCCGAAGTGGCAGCACTCACCTCGGCTTCCCGCCATTACCGGCAGCTTTAAGCCTCAGGGTAAGTTCCGCTATTTTTTGAGGAGTCGTGAGGCGGGCCTCCGGCAAATCATTTCCAGGAGTATCAAGAAAACGCTGGTACTCAAAAAGTGCTTCTTCATAGCGCTGGAGCCTTTCAAGCACAGTGCCGCTATTCAGTCGCGCTTCGGCGTCAAAAGGATTAATCTTCAGTGCCGCATCATAATGCCGGAGAGCCCCCCCATAATCTCCCCGTTGCAGCCTGACATAGCCCATTTGGGTGTGCAGTCGCGGAAACGTCGGCTCAAGCGCAAGCGCTTTCTCAAATGACTGTTCCGCCAGATAAAGATTCTTGACTTTATCCAGATAGGCACAGCCAAGGTTATGATGGGCGAACGCACGCTCCGGATACTGGTCTGCCAGTCGGGTAAAAAGAGATATGTCATTGTTCCACACGGTATTTCTCCGGAATGTCACCACCGATAAAAGCAGCACAACTAAAGCAACAGCGGCGACTGCATATCGTTGTGCCACGCGCGATGGTTGGAAAAAAGAGCTGAATTGATCGCCGATGATCAGCCAGAGTCCAATTGCCGGAACATACAGAAAACGGTCAGCAAGTGGAGCGCTCGGAATTGGAAAAAAGCCGCTGACCGGCAGCCAGAAGGCGATCAGCCAGACAAGCCCGAATATGGTTGTTGGTGTACGTCCCCGAGTAAGAAGCCAGACACACACGCCAACGATGAACAGCCACGCCGCTGCAAGCGGCAGAGCCAACAGATTCATGTCGTCCGGAACAAAGTATTTGGCACTCCCCGAAACCGGCCATACAACCGTCAACAGGTATCGCGGGATAATGTACAGGTTATCGAGAAGCCTTGCTCCCAATCCGGAAAATATTTCCAGATGCACGCCGACTCCGGAAAGCGCCCGGTTACGCAAGACAAAGTACACGGCTATACAGATGATGTATGGAATCAGCCTGAGTACGACGGTACGCCTGAGTACGGAGGAACCATGCAGAAATTTTTCTACTTCAAGAAAAACGACCATCAGCAGTGCGAACAGAGCGGTTTCCTTGGAAAGCAGACCCGCGAAGAGTAGAGAGGCACCGAAATATGCCCACGCAACAGTATTGCCCCTGACACTGCGCTGGTGCGCCAGATACGTGGTAAGAATAAAAAATGCCGCCATCAGAGTATTGCGGCTTGCATTAAAATCAACCGCCTCGCTGTGAAGAGGGTGTACCGCAAAAAGCAACCCGGCTATTACTACCGCTTGCCGATTAATTTTGAGTGAGGTACCGAGGCGATATACCAGAAATGTATTAACGGCATGGAGCAGAACGCTTATGAGTCGGACCAGAAATGGCGTAAAGCCGTGTAGACGCTGTTCAATGAGATATGTCAGGAGAGTCAGGGGGCGGTAGTAAGGGGTCAGTTCAGTAGCACGACCAGTATCAATGCTGCGAAAAACATCGCCAATTGTGCCTTTAAGTGCAGGGTTAGCAAGAATGGCCAGATCGTCATCCCACACAAAACCATTGCCAAGCGAATTTGCATAGGCCAGAAATGCGACCATGGCCACAGCAAGCCCAATAGCAAGTTCCTGCCTTTTCTCAGATATCACGCACTATGTCCCGGAAAAAAACGTTACAGTAGACTACGGCAGCTACCATACTACACGTTGCGGGTAAAATCCAATGCAACCGTCAGTCGAGAACCGATTCATGCCCGATAAATTTCTTAATCCTGCACCGAGTGATATAATGCGGCTTAAGCGTACGTTGAAAGAAAATATTTCGGCCATATATTCAATGCTGCAAAACACTCGATGTTGGCCAATTACACCTCAAAGAAATGGACGATCACCCCTTACAGTGATATACAAGCGTAGGAAGATAGCCAGACTTATCCTCAATAATCGCGGCATCGCTCATCCAAACACGTAACCGGGCGCTATACAATGACTCCAACAAACAAACGACACGCCGTCTTCTGGATTCTGACCTCGCTACTCGTTATCGGTAGCATCGAAATCGGTGCACGAGTAATGGAGCGGATCGAAAACGCCGCTTCACGACGCAAGAACCCCTTCATTGAATCTGTCAATCCTGTCCCGGCGTTCAAAATAGTTGACAGCGGCGGAACCAAAGTTGTAGTCCGATCCGGGTTCCACCCGCTGATGAATCCCGAGTTACGGCCGTTTACCTTGGAGCGACCAAAGGGCGGTCTTCGCATATTTCTACTGGGAGGCTCGGCGGCAGCCGGATGGCCGTACCACGTGGGTGACACCCATATAAGCGCGCTGCTCGAGCGAAAGCTCCGGATGCTCTACCCGGGACGACCGATCGAAGTGATCAATGCCGCTGCGGGAACCTACGCGAGTCATAGGGTCGCGCGTATCTTTGAGGAGATTATTCACTATAATCCCGACATAATTTTTCTCTATAACGGGAACAATGAATTTTTGGAGAACCTCGTCTTCCATCCCCCCAATCCGCCCGAACCGTGGGATTCTTCGGCGGTCATCCGTCTCGCTTATCGGCTCTTGGTGCCCCGTCCGCGTATTGACGAGAAGTCTTTCGACATCAGCGCCCAAATCCCGAACACACTCGCCTTTGCGTTCTCCAAGGCCTCGCTCTACCGGGAGGACCCACGACAGTTTCAGATGCTCCTCAAGCAGTATCGCTTCAACATCGAGGAGATGGTTACCGAAGCCGGTGAAGCCAAAGTCCCGCTCTTCCTGCTCACATGCCCGGTAAATCTGAAGGATTGGGTTCCCAATGTCTCGCGACACCGCAAAAATCTGACCCCTGACGAGAAGATCCGTTGGACTGATCTGTTTCGGGAAGGGGAACTGGCAGTGGAGCGGGGAGCATTTGCTGACGCTATAAAACCGCTCTGGGCAGCCGTTACTCTTGACGGTGAATACGCCGAGGCCCACTACCGTCTTGCCCAAGCGCTCCTGCGTACCGGACATCGGGAGGGGGCGAAATCAGAGTTTATTCTCGCACTCGAGCGAGACGCCTTTCCTTTTCGCGAACTCCCCGAGTTTCAGAATATTCTGCGCGATATTGCATCGAAACGAGCGGTTCCGCTCGTTGACATCATCCCGCCACTTGAGGCGGTGGCCGGGGATGGTATCATCGGTCTCGACGTCCTCGTCGACTACGTTCATCTCCTGGAAAAAAGCCAGGAGATTGTTGCCCAGGAGATGCTGAAGGCCATCCTGGAGCGCGGCTTGCTGCAGGGGGTTTCCGCGACCGACGTCGAACGCGTCCGGATTGCGATTCCTAAGAAGTTTTTTGCCAGCCGCGACGTTGCAGCTGCCGATCTCAACTACAACATGGCGATGGTTATGCACCAGTATGAGCGGGTTGACATTCTGTACGAAGAGGCCATCGCAACCTTCAGTCGTGCGGCGAAGGAAGATCCTTCCCTTGCGGAGGAGTGCCGGAACAGGATTGCCCTGTTTCGCGAAATCCACCCGGTCGTCCGGGCCTATCGAGACCTCCTCCATGCTGAAAAATTAGGGCTCCGGGAGAAGATGTACACGCCCGAGGAAGCGCAACGAATCTTTACAATGTATCGGGAGATGATCCGGGAGGTTAAAACTCCAAGCTTGTCGAGAGAAGAGTTTACGAAAAAAGTTCCCGAGGTTCCTTTCAAGTAAAAGAAACTTCATGGTCATTGATGGATGGCGAAAAGAGGACAGATTGGCTATGGCCGTGCGCATCAATCAGGTTCGAAACTGTTTCTATAATCCTTCATCAAATCAGGATTCTGCCGTGACTTCTCAAGATAACAGTTACCGATAGCAAGTGATTCAATGTCGGTTCCCATGAAACAACGAAAAGCATCCTCAGGGGTGCAGACAATCGGCTCCCCCCGCACGTTAAAACTGGTATTAACCACAACGGGACAACCGGTCCTCTCTTTAAAAAGGGAGATAAGTGCATGGTAGAAACCATTCGTCTCTTTATGAACGGTTTGAATCCTGGCCGAATAATCCACATGCGTTACCGCAGGAATCTCTGAACGCACACTGTTAAGTTTATCAATTCCGAACAATTTTTGTTCCTCATCAGTCATAATGCGTCGTTTATCCGTGACCACGTCCGCGCAGAGCAGCATATACGGGCTGTCAGCTGAGAGTTCGAACCAATCGGCAACATCTTCACGCAACACTGATGGTGCGAAAGGCCTGAACGACTCCCGAAATTTAACCTTGAGATTCAGTAGTGACTGCATTGCCGCAGAACGCGGATCGGCAAGTATCGACCGTGCACCAAGCGCCCTCGGTCCAAATTCCATCCGGCCATGGAACAGACCAACCGCCTTCCCGGCAATCAGGTCATCGACACATTTCCGCAGCATGACATCGGTATCAACTATAGCGTAAACCGCACCAAGAGTGCGCAAGCGATCTTCAATCTCATGTTGAGAGAATACAGGACCAAGATACGCTCCCTTCATCCGGTCACTTTTCCCATCAGAAGGCTTTCGTTCATTGCCACAATGAAGATGGTATGCTGCCAATGCGGCACCAAGTGCTCCTCCGGCATCGCCTGATGCCGGCTGTATCCAGATGTTCTCAAACGCGCCATCTCTGAGAACCTTACCGTTTGCGACACAATTAAGCGCAACCCCTCCCGCAAGACAAAGATTTTTTTGTCCGGTTTCAGAGGCAATGTTTCTCGTCATACGTAAAATCACCTCTTCAGTAACCGCCTGAATTGATACGGCAAGATCCATATGTCGAGCGGAAATCGGTTCGTCCGCCTTTCGAGGCGCTCCACCGAACAGTCCGTTGAATTTGTCGTTGGTCATGGTAAAACCGGTACAGTAGTCAAAATAATCCATGTTCAGTCGAAATGAGCCGTCTGGCTTTACATCAATAAGATGCTCCCTGATCGTTCCCGCATATCGTGGCAGACCATATGGCGCCAAACCCATCAGCTTGTATTCTCCGGAGTTGACCTTGAAACCGGTGTAATAGGTAAACGCCGAATACAGCAGTCCGAGTGAATGCGGAAAGTGGATCTCTTTGAGCACCTCAATATCTTTGCCCCTGCCCACTGCAACGGAAGTGGTCGCCCATTCTCCGACACCGTCCATGGTCAAAATTGCCGCATCATTGTAGGGAGAGGGATAAAATGCACTGGCCGCATGGCTGAGATGGTGTTCAGAAAACAACATGACCCTTGCCATATCATCGCGCACACCATGAAATGAAAGTTCACGCAGCAGGGCACTTTTCAGAAAAAGCTTATCCTTCAACCAGAGCAGCATCGAAGTGGAGAACGATTTCAGGCCGCGAGGAGCAAAGGCTACATACGTCTCCAGTAACCGCTCGAACTTGAGAAACGGCTTGTCATAGAAAACAATGTGATCAAGATCGGCGACAGTAATGCCCGCTTCACACAGACAATACTCCAAGGCATGATGGGGAAACCGGGGATCATGTTTCTTTCTGGTAAAACGCTCTTCCTGGGCGGCGGCTATTATGTCACCGTCCTTGATGAGTGCACAGGCACTATCATGGTAATATGCGGAAATTCCGAGTATGAACACGGTCGACCTCTAAAACAGCGTGTAAATAAACGGGGCAACCACTGAATTCTGTGCCGCTATCAAAAGAGCACCGAGCAGAACCATGACTATAATAATCGGGAGCAGCCAGAACTTTTTGCGCTGCTTGAGAAAATCAATAAATTCCTTAATAAACTCCATAGTTCACCTCACTAAAACTGCTTGCGGAATGTTTTTTTCCAGGCTTTGCCGCCAACATGATCTTTCCAGTACGTCGGTAATTTGCTGTCAAAACAGCGCTGCAGCTCGTCTTTCCCTAACAGCTTAAGAACAAATCCGGTCGGGATAACTGCGATAACATATATCAGGCCAAAAACCAGAGGATTTGTAAAACGGTGCATGAAATTACCAACGCTGATGAACAGACCAATAGCTTTACGCAACGGTTTGGCCTCAAAAAAAGATGCAATTGCCAAAACAATTGCGGCGACAACTAAATAGGGTTGATTATTTCCCCGGCTGAAGAGCACTACATATATTACTGCCGTTATACCCGCCAGCAGGAAACCTGATTTCCGGTAATTACTGTTCTGAGCGCTGCTCATTTCGTGGTAATTCATCTCTTTCTCCATAGCGTCTGCCGACGCAAAGAACGAGAGCCGGCATACGTACTTGACATTTTCCTTGTGCCTGCCACTTCTGATTTGGTACTGTCACCACCAGTATCGAGAAAACATCAGTTGCCAGGTCTCCTCGCATGTTCAACAACGATAATAGAGAATTTCTTTTCGGGCTGTTTGTAGCAACTATTGCCTTTCTCGTCTACGCCAATTCGCTCGGCAACGGCTTTACGTTAGATGATGACAGTGTCATTCTCAACAATCCGGTCCTGAGAGGGAATTTCTTCTCACTCTTCAGCAGCATAGACACGACCGGCGAGACACAACTGCTCCCTTTTTACCGCCCCGTTACCTATCTCACCTACATGATCGAATGGCATCTGCACGGATTCAACCCTTTTTTCGTCCGACTTGCCAATGTTCTGTTACACACCGCCAACTCGTTTCTGGTATTTCGACTTGCCCGTTCACTCAATAAGGACAACGTCTACATGGCACTTCTGGCCGGCATCCTCTTTGCCGTTCATCCGCAACAGAGTGAAGGGGTGAATTTCAATGCCGGCGGGCGCAACACCATGCTGGCCTGCTTTTTCTCAATTTCGACCTACCTGTTTCACGCCAAAAGCATCCTCCGGGAGAACAAACAGTGGGCGCTCGCGGGAGCATTGTTTTTTTTACTCGGCATCTTTTCCAAAGAAACTGCCGTGATGATTCTCCCGCTTATTTTCGCGCTTGAATTCCGGATGCTGCGTACCAATGCACCCAATTCCCGTTTGCAGGCATTCATGCGCCTCGCTCCCTACTTCGCGGCATTAGCGGTCTACATAGTCATGCGATGGCTGACTCTCTCAAAACTCGGCATTCAGACCAGCATCATTCCCGGCGTCGGCACGAAGCTGCTGGAGAGTATGTACATTACCACAACTCTCGGCACACGACTACTCGATGATCTTTACATCATCCCGCGCTATTTCCTGACCGCAATCTGGCCGCTGCACCTCTCATCACGCTACGTCATGCCGGAGGACATGAATCTCCTGGTGCTGCCGCTCCTTGGCGGGTGGCTCTGCATACTTGCCAGTATCGGCTGGATCTGCACCAGGGGCCGCAGCACAACCTCGCTGTTCGGGCTTGCCTGGATTGTTCTTTTCTGGCTTCCGGTAAGCGGCATTGTTTTTGTTCCCGGCGCCCCCCTCGCTGACCGTTTCTTTTATATTCCGGAAATCGGCCTCTGGATTATCATTGCAGACCAGTTCTGCAGACATATGCCGATAGAAAAGCCGATATTCCGAAGGGTTGCCGGGGTAACAGTTGCGCTCCTGCTCCTTGTTCTTGCTGCCCTGACGGTCGTGCGCAATCAAGAGTGGAGAAGTAATTACTCCCTGTATAAAGGGCTCGTCGAACACTACCCCGAAAATGTTCATGCCCACGCCGGTCTGGGAAAAGTTTTTTATGGCAAGGAGAAGGAGCATGACACAGCCAAGGCAGAGCGCGAATTTGAAAAGGTAATTGCGATTGATCCAAATTTTCCTATGATTTACACGTATCTGGGAAACATAAAGCTGAACAGAGATGATTTGGCAGGAGCATTATACTGCTATAGCAAAGCAATTGAAGTCTACCCCTACGATAAAGAGGCGCGCTTAAATAGAGGGATAACCCTCGAAAAACTCGGGCGACCGAAAGAAGCGATCACTGACTACCTTTTCTTCATGACCACACCAGGCAGTTCTGACAATCTTCCCGGCGGACGGGAACATGCAGAAAAACGCCTGCGTGAGCTTTCGCAATAGTACCCGTTTTACATCGCTTCCAGACTCGGTTTAAGTATTTTGAAAACCTTCTCGGGAGTAATCATTTTGAGACAAATATTGTCATTGCAGGGGCTTTGCCGGTGGTTTGCGGCTGAAACACAGGGAGAACAGGCTAAGCCCGCGTACAGGGGAGTCATAGTTCCGAGAGGACCGTACAACGCAGGGGTTTCGGGTCCGAAAAAGACAAATTCAGGCATGGATGTTACTGCGGCGAAATGTGCGGGTCCAGAGTCATTCGTGACCATAAATTCACTCACCGCATAGAGCGCGGGGAGTTCCGCAAGGGTTGTATATCCTGCAAAATTCACGCAGCGCTCATCATTCACCGCAAAGACAATAGAATCATTCCAGGAATGTTCGGACTCGATCCCGGGTAGCAGGATAATAACACGAGAGTACTGATCAAGAAGCATCCCGGCAAGTTCAATATAGTACTCTTTTGGCCACCGGCGTAACGGGACTAGATCAGATGCATTCGTGTTAAAGAGAACTATCTTGTAATACTCAGTGTCAAACGAAGGGTATGCCTCTGCTACCTTACCGAGTATGGAGCTTTTTTCCGGCGCCCCTATCAAAGCTTTCTGAAGTAAAATCTCCGTGTCAGATATTATTGCCTTTGAAAAAGGAATCTCATTCTTTTCAGACAGCAGTGCGTTGGCAAGGGCAATGAAGTTTTTTGAAATATGCTGATGCGGATTATAGACCACTTTATGGCTGAGAAAATCCCCGCGATACAGCCCTTCATTATAAAACGAATGAAAGCCTATCGTGCGATCCGCGCCAGAAAAACCGGCAAGGAGAGCGGTGAAACGTGAAAACAGCTCAAGATCGATTACAGAATCTATCTGCCTCGCACGTGTCCAGAGAAAAAACCGCAGCACATCAATTGCAAGTGCAACGCCGTCTGTCTCTCGTATTTTGAAAATATTGCTGTTCGGGATCGTGCCCAGCAATTCCAGTACTGCACTGTTCTTTTCAAAACAGACAAAATGGAGATCGACATCACGCGAAGATTTTATCTTAGCCATAGCGGGATCAGCAAGAATAGTACTCCCCGTTTCGGACAATCCGATGAAAAGTATGTTTCTGCACTCCCGTTCAGGATCTGATCTGAATAACAGTGCACAAAGTTTTTTTAAAAGCGTCCCTAGAAAACAGAGCGGCACACCCAGAAAAAAATCCACCCTACGCATGGTATTGATATGAATGCCCATATTCTCTCTTAGTTATAACAATAAACCGACTGCCTTTGGCACTGACTTCACTCGGAATGGGACGGCGTTCTTGAACCAGATGTCTGCAGGGCTTGTAATACGAGTCTTGCCTTGTCATTTCCCGGTTCAATTAGCAATGCCCGCGATATAACAGCAAAGGCCTCATCAGGCCGGTTTTTTACCGATAACAATGCCCCGAGGTTTATCAGTGCAATAACGTACGTCGGTCTATTTTTCACCGACTCATTAAAATACCAGAGAGCGTCATCAACCCGGCCTGCATTCAGGTACGCTTGTCCAAGATTATTCAGGGCCAGCCAATTATTGTCCGTCACCTCAATGGCATGGGAAAGCAGCGTGAAACTGTTTTTCCAGTGCCGGAGCTGCAGTGATGTAACCATTATCATGCCGCCCAATACAACTACCGATAGTATCGCAATTACTTCCCGTTGTGTGTGCCACCGCTCCATCAGCTGCGAACCACCCCAAACCGCCATAACGAACAGTCCAATGCCGGGAAGATAGGTATACCGGTCCGCAAAGGTACAGGCACCGCTCTGAATCAGACCAATTACCGGTAATAAAGCCACCACGTACCAGATCCACCCGACAAGAAGAAAAGGTGAGCGCTTCCGCGCAATGCATACTAAAGTGGTAATCAAAAGAAAAAGAAGCAGGGCAAAAACAGCTTGTATGGTTGACGGGAGGGTCTCGGAAGCGGGATAGTACACCGCCAACTTGCTGGGCCAGACCATTTTCCTGAGATACTCACCATACGAAATGAATGCTCTGGCAACCCGTTCCATAAAAGAGTGATCCGTAACAATCTCCCCTTGTTTCTGTTTGACAAGATACGTTATCACGCTCAGACAGGCGGACAACACAAAGAAGGGGATCTTCTCAACACATAAACCAACGAATCGGGAAGGAAAGGCGCTCTTTCCTTCTCTATCCGGAGCAAGGCGGCCAAGCGGCCACCAATCGAGAAGCAGCAGAACAACCGGCAAGGTTACAACCATTGGTTTGGACAGTAATCCCAAAATAAAAAAACCGAGAACGGTCAGGTATCTGACACCGCACGGTTTACTACTATAAGAAACATAAGCATACAACGTCAGCATCCAGAAGAACGCACTCAGTACATCCTTGCGCTCAGCTACCCACGCAACCGATTCGATCTGAAGAGGATGGAGGGCAAACAGAAAGGCAACAGCAGAACTTTGCAGCGGTGATCCGGTTGCCCTGTTTAACAGCAGAAAAAGTAAGACGCTGCTCGCAACATGCAATAACACATTGACTGCGTGGTGGCCGGCCGGATTCATCCCGAATATCTGCACATCCAGCATATGCGACAGCATGGTTAGTGGCACCCAATTTGAAATAAAATCGGAGGTAAATGCCCAGCGAACAGCCGCTACGGTAACCCCATACCAGACATGTGGATTTTCATACACAACAACAGAATCGTCCAGGTTAACGAATTCGTGCCAGAGAACCGGGCTGAAAACTACGATCGTAACGGCTACTATTGCAAACAGCAGATATAAATTAATTTTTCGGTTTTGAAATAGTACGTCCAATAAAGCCTCACGTTGGCAATAGAGTTCTTACAAAATCTACGGGGATAAGGTGGCATTCGACGGATTCTGTATCATTTCCAGCAGCGTCGGCGCAAAATTCGATCCTACCTGTAGAAGAGCCTGATACTCTTCCAAAGCCCGCTGTTTGTCACCTTGTGCAACAAAGATCCGACCACGCGAATAATGGGCAGAAGGATTGAGCGGATCGAATTGGAGCGCCCATTTAAACGACTCAAGAGCCAGGTCAAGTTCATTGGCCTCCATATACGCAACACCCAGATTCAAGTGAGCCAGAACATACGATGGCTTGGCCTTGATTGATTCCTTGAAATGGAAAACGGCTTCATTTACCCGCCCTACCCCCAGATAGATGAGCCCCAGGTTATTCTGCGCCACCCAGTTACCTTCTGTTACCGCTATGGTGTGGGTCAGTATTGTGTAGGCATCCTTCCATTGGCTCAACTGCAGCGAGGTGAGTGTAATCATGAAAGCCAAGCAAACTCCTGCCAGACAGGAGAGCGCACTGTTCCGATACTTCCACCCCTGCATAAGCTGCGGTAATCCCCACGCCACCAACATGAAAATTCCGATTAATGGAATGTAGGTATAGCGATCTGCCACAGAATGCTGGCCGATCTGGATAAGTCCGATCACCGGCAGCAGCGTGACCAGATACCACCCCCAACCGGTAAGCAGGTAGGGTGATCTTTTCCAAAGCAGGATCACTACAGCTGTTATCAGCACGAGAAGTACCGCACAAAGAATAATTTTTGTTGTCGTAGGTGGATACTTGGAAAATGGATAGAGAACCGCCAGCTTGACCGGCCAGACCATTTTCTGAAGATAGGTTATATAGGCAATTCCCGCCTTACCGGCCCGGGAGAGGAGGGTGTACCCCTGGGCGAGTTCACCTTCTGCCTGTTGCACCATGTAGGTAATGACGCTTGAACAGAGCGACAGGATGAAAAAGGGAATCTTTTCCATCAGCAAACGAAAAGGAGTCGTGCGAGAGGCAGAAACAGCCTCTGCGGCGGCACCGTGCAGGCGTCCAAGCGGCCACCAGTCCAGCAGCAGTAATACGACCGGCAGAGTCACCAGCATCGGTTTTGAAAGCAATCCCAGCAGAAACAAGAAGAGCGTCAGCAGATAGCGGGAAATATCAGGTTTTTCAGCGTAGCAGGTATAGGCGTAGAGCGTCAACATGCCAAAAAAGGCACTCAACACATCTTTTCGCTCTGCTACCCAGGCAACTGACTCAACATGCAGCGGATGCAGGGCAAACAGGAAGGCCACCGTTGCGCTTCGCCACGGCGCCCCTGTTGCCCGCCTGAGAAACAAAAACAACAGCGCGCTACTGGCGGTATGCAGTAAAAGATTGACAACGTGATGACCACCAGCATTCATGCCGAACAGGGTGACATCCAGTAAATGCGATATCCAGGTCAGAGGAATCCAGTTAACTTCGTGCGGAGTGGTAAATGCCCAGCGGATTGATTCAAATGTCAGGCCGGATTTCATGTTCGGATTCGCATAAACGAATACATCATCATCCAGATTGATAAAGTCATGCCACGCGACGGGACTAAATACAGCAAGGGTAATTAATACAATGGCCGGCAGCAGCCATTTTTCATAGTTTGTTGCGAAGTGATCTATCTTATTCATGGCTGCATCGGGCACCAAGAGACCTCCGAGGTTTTAAAGCCTCGGAGGTCTACGTGTTATAAGTAATTCGGAAGTGCGGTTAAGCTACCTTCCGCTTCCTGAACATCCTCGCCAGTGTCGTCAACGTCACCCCGAACAACCCGACCCACAAACTGGTGAGAATAATCGGCTGACCCGGCTCATATCGTACCGCCATAGCGGTCCAGTAGCGAATTTCTTTTACCGAAAACGAATGGTCACCTGCATTAAAACTGGCTCCAATTGCCGCATTACCGGCAGCTATCGGCTGTGCCTCTTTTTTCGGATCCGCCTTAGCCAGCAGGTACTCCTGGAAACGGGCCTCACCGCCCCGCTCATTTTTCGGGTCCGGCTTATAGGTCACATTCAGAGTGAATTGCGGTTCATTCGGTGCCTGCGGAAACGGTATCGCCATCGGACCGTCTTTGGTGCCGGTGGTGTAAAGATAGGTTTTATCGCTCTGCTGAAGACTCTGCAACGGAAGATGCGCGCCATAGATTTCACGCCCTGAGCGGTTGGAAAGTATGACCAGAGCCGAATAGCCCTCCTTGTCAGGGAAGTATTTGAAACCCCGGTGTTCCAAATGATGGGTGACATAGATAATACCCTGCTTTGCCAGCGGTCCGCTTCCGACAGATATTTCGTATGCTGCCCGCTTGTCTTTGCCATCAGCTTTATAGCCGGTATGCATCTTAATCAGTGTCGTATCGCCTTTCAGAGTGGCAAAGTTAAAAAAGCGTCCCTGGTTGATAAGATCATAACTTCTCGGGTCACCACTCGGCAGCGTCTCACCTTCAGTCAGCCGTATCGTCCCCCTGAAATAGAAAAGACTATTGTAGATAATGCCGGCAAACATCGTGACGAAGCTGAGATGAAACAGGATCATACCAAACGATATAAGTGTCACCCGGCGTCCCCAGATGCGACCGAAGAAGCAGCAGGCAACATTGATAATCAGCAGCACCAGCAGGCCATTAAACCAGAGTGCAGAAAAAATCATATCCCAGGCTTGCTTATCGCGCAATACGGTCACCCCCCCGACGCAACAGACAAGTATAACCACCAGCAGAAACATGGCCAGTTTGGCTGAGGCCAGGAAATCGTATATAGCGCGAGTCAGCTTGTGAATCGGGTGATATCGCGGTTCTACAGGGTAAATGTCGTCTTCTTGTTCTGTCTCAGGCGGTGAATTAAATTCAGTCATAAACTCCATCCAGTATGATTCAGTCGCTCATTTTCCTAGTAAACTCGGTGATTCAGTGACAAGGTTGCACGATTTGGAATTTTTTTATCCTCAGAAAATCCGCAGCAAACCTACCATGACTGAATTCAACCTGCAAGCGGTCACTTTTTACAGCTTCTCAACTTTCCACCACAACTGTCTGCCGTCTTTGATGCCATACGCTACTGATTTGCCATCCTCGGTGAATATCGTATCAAATACCCGCTCATAACCGGGGTGCTCCCTGATTATCTTGCCTGTTGAATCTGCAACAACGACAAAACGCTTGCCGTCCTGACGGGCTCGATAAATGAGAAATTTACCGTCCGGGCTAAACTGAGGCGAAATGACCCGATCAAACATCGGCCCCTCAATTCCATTGGTAACGATAAGAAACCGTTCATTTCGAATAGCCACATAGGCATGATGTTTCCCATCTCTGCTGTAGGTGAGATCCGCGCACTCCTTATATTTCTGCGGCGTACGTATGCCGTCATCAAAAAACGCCTGATGCATATAAGCACCCTTCTTACCAACAATTATTATTCCGACACCTTTATTATCAGGGCGAATAACCGGAGGCCAGGGGTATATGCCAGCTGGAATAGCGGCCTCTTTACCGTCAAATACCAGAAAGGATGCGGTCCCCTTCTGGGCGACATATGCCATATGCTCACCATCCTGACTGAAAACCAGGTTTCTCACAGCATCATATACGACACCGTCTTGTATGTTCTGCGGATCTGAAAAATTGATCCGTTTTACCTGATACTTGTCTCCCGGTCGATCGATTACAGCAATTCTGGTGTTCCCGTTGTCCATAATTACATTAATGTTCTGCAGTGGAATCGTCTGCGGTGAACCAAAAGTCAATGAGCTGAAAACTAGACGGAATTTTTTTTCATCTTCCGTATTCTCAAATCGAAGAACCGTTTTCGAATCAGCACTAAAAGCAGGCTTATTGAAAAAAGAGAACGTTGGCGTACTTTTCAGGTCATCGATGTGCAGATACCATGAGTTAGCTGTTTGAGCCTCAAAAGCGATATGGCGATTGTCAGGACTAAACACAGGCGGTCCCTTATCGTCAAACGGACCATATTCGCGTTTATCAACAACAACAAACCATTTGCCATCGGATTTGGCGCAATAGGCGACGCGTTGACCGTCCGGACTTAGCGTTAATGTACTGGAATCGATTTCACTATAACTTTTACCGATATTTTTGTTATGAACAACGTGTACTCCATCAGCTATTTTAGCGATGTACGCAAAACCTCTGCCACGTTTATTTATCTCCACAACAATATAAGCAGGCTGTTTCTCGGCAGGTGGGGCTTGTGCATGTTTGGGATCTTCTACCGGGGTATCGGGCTTTTCGGATTCAGAAAAAGTAGCCAGTACGGTTGAAACGGCAAGTACCTTATTACTGACAGGCGCATCAACCGTTTTAGAGCTTTTGTCGCAACCTATTGTTCCACAGAGAAATAACAGAAAAAACAGTAACCGCCGCAGCATACAAGTACATTTAATAAGCCACATTATAAACACCCCTCACTAGATATTTTAGCCGTCTCTGACAAAAAGCCCCGCCTTTACAGGCGGGGCTTAATAAATACTACAAATCTTATATTACCGGATTTTAGTAAACGCCGCCCGGTGTGTAGCCGCCCATGCTGCTGCGACTGCAGCCACCACCGGATCCCATGCCGCCGCAGGTCGGTGTATAGGTAGTCGAACCAATGCTCCTGATTGACTGTGTATAACCATTAGCGTACCAACCTTCGTTACGCAGGAAAGCGTACCCGTTGTTGACGGCAGGGAAGGCTGCACCGGTTGCTCGGGTGTTGAAACCGTGGGCATCGCCGGCGCCCATCGGGCGGGCAACTGAAGCACGTGTGCCGTATGAACCATGGCAGAAGTAGCAGCGGTTCTGGAAGTAGGTCATACTGCTGTTAGTGCTGGAGGTAATTGCGGAACCGGTACCATGGTTGCTGGTACCGCCACTGACAACGTGGCAGGCAACACAGAGGTTGGTTGACGCTGTCGTGCCGTTAACATAGACATTACCGCGCAGTGGTACAGCATCAGTGCTGCTGACCGCACCGCCATGAATGCCGGAAGAGGTCAGGATCGTAGCAGAGGTTGAGCCGTTCGGTGCATGGCAATCCCAGCAGGAGATCAGCGGGCCATAGGTGGTTGTGGTTGCTGTCTTGGTTACGCCGTTCCATGGAGCAACCATTCTGCTGCCGCCGGTGTTGGTGTAGCCGCTGTTCTGACGTACCAGGACAGGATGGAATGATTTATTGGTTGAAGCAAACTGTGCGGCGACGTTAAGTACGCCACCACTCGGGTTGGCGGCGACTGTTCCGGCAAAAGGTTTCAGAGCGGAACCGCCGGCTACCCGTGCCGAGGTGCTGAGAGCGCCATCTGCATCATGGCATTTCAAGCACTGGTTGATCATGATGGCTGCAGTGTCGGCTTCGATGGTTGCATTGCCGAGATTACGGCTGAATCTGACCGGACGCGCATCAGTTCCGGTGCTGGTGTAGGCGCCGGCTGTCGAGGTTGAGCCATTGTGGGTTACACCTTTAATGGTTGCGCCGGTATCCGGGTCACGAAGTTCAATGTAACCGTTTTTATGATAAGTTGCATTGGCTGAACCGGTAGACACATCGCCTTCCATATGACAGACGCAGCAGTCTTCTTTTGTGACTGCAGTGCCTCTGGAACGGATGTGCTTTGATGCCAGCGAGAAACTCGGTACGATGGCAATACGCGATGTTACAGAGGCGCTAAGCGACTGTGCAACCGGCGAAGTTTGGGCGATTGTGTGGCAGCTGATGCAGTCGCCACCAGAAGGGCCGGCAAAATAATCAACCGTTTTTCCTGAAGCTGTCATGCGGTATGGTGCGGTGCTGGCATGGCAGGCGGCAGTACATCCCCGAATAGATGAGTCGTACCCGGTACCGGTTCCAACAGGACCGTTCATAGTAATATTGCCGTTACTGTGTAAGGTGGCTACATTATAAGTGGCATACGGATCATGTGTATTTCCGGTTCCCAAGCCAGTAGTGCTTTGTGTTCCATGACATGTCTGGCAGCCAGAATGTGCTGATACAAAAGTAGCATTAGTATTAACAGTCGCACCGGTACCGACATGAGAAACAGGTGGATAGGCGTGGCATGTCTGACAGTTCGATATTGTTCCCCATACCGGGCTGGCGCCACTGGTATGACAACCGCTTGTTCCGCCTGAACAGGTACCTAATCCTGTTGTGTTCAATTGATTGTCCTGAACCACAACCCCACCGGTTGCGGCACTGTAAGTTACGCCGTTGTGCATTGGAGAGGCCATGTTGATGTTACCATCACGGTGATTCAGTGTTGTCGGAACAACATGACAATCAGCGCAGGTCAGAGCCTGGGTTGTAACGTGATACGAATGTGATCCGATGACAGCCCGTGCAGGAGTATTACGGACAGAACCCTCAATAGGGGACTGGTTCGTCTGTGGATTCGTACCATGACAATCGCTGCAGACGGTTATCTGTCCCGTAGTGACAGCATCAGCCTGACCGATGGCAACTAAGCCGACGGACAAGGTAATGAACAGATGCAATAGCCATGACCGTTTCATTTTTCCCCCTAATTCAATGTGCGAATGATGTTTTTCAAATCTGTTCATATCGGTCACCACCTCTTTAGTAATCTTAGTAAACGCCGCCCGGTGTGTAGCCGCCCATGCTGCTGCGACTGCAGCCACCACCGGATCCCATGCCGCCGCAGGTCGGTGTATAGGTAGTCGAACCAATGCTCCTGATTGACTGTGTATAACCATTAGCGTACCAACCTTCGTTACGCAGGAAAGCGTACCCGTTGTTGACGGCAGGGAAGGCTGCACCGGTTGCTCGGGTGTTGAAACCGTGGGCATCGCCGGCGCCCATCGGACGGGCAACTGAAGCACGTGAGCCGTATGAACCATGGCAGAAGTAGCAGCGGTTCTGGAAGTAGGTCATACTGCTGTTAGTGCTGGAGGTAATTGCGGAACCGGTACCATGGTTGCTGGTACCACCACTGACAACGTGGCAGGCAACACAGAGGTTGGTTGACGCTGTCGTGCCGTTCACATAGACGTTACCGCGTAACGGCACACTATCAGTGCTGCTGACCGCACCGCCATGGATGCCGGAAGACGTCAGGATCGTAGCAGAGGTTGAGCCGTTCGGTGCATGGCAATCCCAGCAGGAGATCAGCGGGCCATAGGTGGTTGTGGTTGCTGTCTTGGTTACGCCGTTCCATGGAGCGACCATTCTGCTGCCGCCGGTGTTGGTGTAGCCGCTGTTCTGACGTACCAGAACCGGATGGAAGGATTTGTTGGTTGATGCAAACTGACTGGCAACGTCAAGTACGCCACCGCTTGGGTTGGCGGATACGGTGCCGGCAAATGGTTTGAGAGCGGAACCGCCGGCTACCCGTGCCGAGGTGCTGAGAGCGCCATCTGCATCATGGCATTTCAAGCACTGGTTGATCATGATGGCTGCAGTGTCGGCTTCGATGGTTGCATTGCCGAGATTACGGCTGAATCTGACCGGACGCGCATCAGTTCCGGTGCTGGTGTAGGCGCCGGCTGTCGAGGTTGAGCCATTGTGGGTTACACCTTTAATGGTTGCGCCGGTATCCGGGTCACGAAGTTCAATGTAACCGTTTTTATGATAAGTTGCATTGGCTGAACCGGTAGACACATCGCCTTCCATATGACAGACGCAGCAGTCTTCTTTTGTGACTGCAGTGCCTCTGGAACGGATGTGCTTTGATGCCAGCGAGAAACTCGGTACGATGGCAATACGCGATGTTACAGAGGCGCTAAGCGACTGTGCAACCGGCGAAGTTTGGGCGATTGTGTGGCAGCTGATGCAGTCGCCACCGGCACCGTAATCACCAAAGGTTAATGTTTTGGTTGATGTGGTCATCCGGTACGGAGCGGTGCTGGCATGGCAGGCGGCAGTACAGCCACGGATTGACGAATCGTACCCGGTGCCGATGCCAACCGGACCGTTCATGTTGATGTTGCCGGTGTTGTGCTCAGTTGCAACGGCATAGTTGGCATGCGGTGACTGAACTCCGGTACCGTCAGCAACAGTGCTCTGGGTACCATGGCAGATCTGGCAACCGCCATGAGTTGAGACGAAGGTTTCTTTAGTATTTACCGTAGCCCCTGTGCCGATATGGTTCACCGGCGTAGCGCCAGCAACATGCTTGTTATCAGGATCAGAAGCTGTGGTAACCGGTGGATAACCGTGACAGCTCTTGCAGGCTGCAGGCGCGCCCCATGCAGGTGAAACGCCCATATGACACTTAACATTGGAACAGGTCTCGGTAACACCCTTGTCATAACTGACCGGATTTGGACCGAACTGGTACTCAGCCTGAAGAGCTGACGGAGTCGGAAGATAGATATTCCGTGAAGTACCATCGGTTGTGCTGTCACCGGCATGTTTAGTCAGTGAACTTACATTGTGGCAGGAACCGCAGACCTGGTTATTGACAAAGCCACCCGGAAGTGAACTCAAACCTTTTGCCGATTTAATATTGTCAATATGAACCGTATGTGCACTTGTTGTAGGAGGCCAGCCATGACAGTTGTCACAGCCACCTTCAACGGTGCCGTTAATGTGCTTGCTTGGGTCACTAAAAGAGCCCGATGTTGTGACATGGCTATGACAACCATTGCATTGGTTAATATTAGTTATGCCTGCGTGGTTTCCGGTTGTGGATGGCGGGGAAGCGTGACACTTGCTGCAGTCGCCAGTGAGGCTGGGGATTCCCGTCAGCAAGGCCGTATTATTCCAAGTAGCAGAATTATTGGCGGAGTACGTTACCCCACCTCCACTATTCGGCTTACCAAAATGGCAGTAAGTATTGGTGCAATTTGTACTTGAATACGCAGCTGCTGCGCCATTTGCAGTAGCTAATGTGCCGAAATCAACGTTTCCAGTTCCATTCATATGCCCGGTAAAACCGGTATTAGTTGAACTTGTATTGGCATGACATTCTGTGCACGCGATAGGACTTGCATAATTGCTTGAACCGGCCAGATGGGCAGCATGAGCTCCAACGACAGGGTCTGTTGCGGCTGTTGCTCCACTGGTGGTACGACCACCGTTGTAACCGGGAGCTGCTGACTTGTCGTCAGCAGTAAATTGTGCAGGAGTAGTGCCTGTTACACCATGGCACTTTACGCACGTAGCGACTGTTGTTGAATTCTGACCCCATGCAGGGCTGGTAGTTCCATGACAAGCCGTACCGGAGCAGGTCCCACCGGTAAAAGTGTTGCTTGTTGGGAAGGTGTCCGTCTTGGAATACGTTCCGCCCGATATCGTCGGCGTCAAATTAACCTTACGATCTCTATGATTCATAGCGGTCGGAACTATATGACAACCTGAACAGGTAAGCGCACTATTATGAACAGAGTGTGACCCAACTATTGCCCGGGCAGGATTATTACGTGCCGTACCCTCAATGGGTGCCTGATTCGTCTGTGGATTCGTACCATGACAATCGCTGCAGGCGGTTATCGGCACCAGAGTAGCAGCATCAGCCTGACCGATGGCAACTAAGCCGACGGACAAGGTAATGAACAGATGCAATAGCCATGACCGTTTCATTTTTCCCCCTAATTCAATGTGCGAATGATGTTTTTCAAATCTGTTCATATCGGTCACCACCTCTTTAGTAATCTTAGTAAACGCCGCCCGGTGTGTAGCCGCCCATGCTGCTGCGACTGCAGCCACCACCGGATCCCATGCCGCCGCAGGTCGGTGTATAGGTAGTCGAACCAATGCTCCTGATTGACTGTGTATAACCATTAGCGTACCAACCTTCGTTACGCAGGAAAGCGTACCCGTTGTTGACGGCAGGGAAGGCTGCACCGGTTGCTCGGGTGTTGAAACCGTGGGCATCGCCGGCGCCCATCGGACGGGCAACTGAAGCACGTGAGCCGTATGAACCATGGCAGAAGTAGCAGCGGTTCTGGAAGTAGGTCATACTGCTGTTAGTGCTGGAGGTAATTGCGGAACCGGTACCATGGTTGCTGGTACCACCACTGACAACGTGGCAGGCAACACAGAGGTTGGTTGACGCTGTCGTGCCGTTCACATAGACGTTACCGCGTAACGGCACACTATCAGTGCTGCTGACCGCACCGCCATGGATGCCGGAAGACGTCAGGATCGTAGCAGAGGTTGAGCCGTTCGGTGCATGGCAATCCCAGCAGGAGATCAGCGGGCCATAGGTGGTTGTGGTTGCTGTCTTGGTTACGCCGTTCCATGGAGCGACCATTCTGCTGCCGCCGGTGTTGGTGTAGCCGCTGTTCTGACGTACCAGAACCGGATGGAAGGATTTGTTGGTTGATGCAAACTGACTGGCAACGTCAAGTACGCCACCGCTTGGGTTGGCGGATACGGTGCCGGCAAATGGTTTGAGAGCAGAACCGCCGGGGACGATCGCTGTTGCGCTGAGCGCACCATCGGTGTCATGGCATTTCAGACACATATTAATCATGATGGCTGCGGTATCAGCCTCGATAGTGGCATTGCCGAGGTTACGGCTGAATCTGACCGGACGCGCATCAGTTCCGGTGCTGGTGTAGGCGCCGGCTGTCGAGGTTGAGCCATTGTGGGTTACACCTTTAATGGTTGCGCCGGTATCCGGGTCACGAAGTTCGATGTAACCGTTCTTGTGGTAGGTTCCGTTCGGTGAGCCGGTAGAGGCATCGCCTTCCATATGACAGACGCAGCAGTCTTCTTTTGTGACTGCAGTGCCTCTGGAACGGGTGTGCTTTGAGGCGAGTGAGAAACTCGGGACAATGGCAACACGCGATGTTACCGAGGCGCTAAGAGACTGCGCAACCGGTGAGGTTTGAGCAATTGTGTGGCAGCTGATGCAATCTCCGCCGGTACCGTAATCACCAAAGGTTAATGTTTTAGTTGATGTAGTCATCCGGTACGGAGCGGTGCTGGCGTGACAGGCTGCGGTACAGCCACGGATTGATGAATCGTACCCAGTGCCGATGCCGACCGGGCCGTTCATGTTGATGTTGCCAGTATTGTGCTGAGCAGCCACAGTGTAATTAGCATGCGGGGTTTGTGTACCGGTCCCATCTGCTGCTGAGCTTTGTGTACCATGGCAGATCAGGCAGCCGCCATGAGCAGATACGAAGGTTTCCTTTGTATTTACGGTTGCCCCGGTACCGATATGATTAACCGCAGTTGCACCGGCAACATGCTTGTTATCGGCATCAGATGCGGTGGTAACCGGCGGATAACCGTGACATACCTGACAGGCTGCAGTTGGTGGGTCACCCCAGGCGGTTGATGTACCGAAGTGACAGCTTATGTTCGAGCATGTCGTAGTAGCACCGTCAAAACTTACAGGGTTTACTCCAAACTGATCCGCCGCCTGAAGTGTTATATTTCTTGATGTGCCGTCACTACCAGCTGAACCGGCATGTTTAGTTATTGAACTCACATTGTGGCATGTACCGCACACCTGATTATCAACAAATCCACCCGGTAGTCCACCCAAAGCTTTCTCAGCAATGATATTGTCGATATGTACAGTATGGGCATTGGTAGTTGGAGGCCAGCCGTGACAGCTGCTGCAGCTCGAAGCATCTACTACACCATTAACATGCTTGCTCGGATCAGTGAATACTCCAGCAGTAGACAGATGCTCGTGACAGCCATTACACTGGTTAATGTTGGTCACGCCCGAATGATTTCCGGTTGTTGACGGAGGCGACGCATGACATTTACCGCAATCACCTGTAAGGCTTGGAGTACCGGTCAGCAAGGCGGTATTGGTCCAGGCAACTGGGGATCCTGCAGTATATCCGGATCCTGGCTTACCGTAATGGCAATAGGTTGTAGAGCAGTTGCCGGCAGAATAACTGGCAACAGCACCACCGGTTGTGGCCAGAGCACCGAAGCTGACAGTTCCGGAACCGTCCATGTGTCCGGCAAATGAGGGGCTTGTGGCATTAACACTGGAATGGCATTCAGTACAGGCAATCGGATTGGAAATGGAATTAAGACCACGCAGATGAGTATCATGTGCACCAACCTGTGCATCTGTTGCCACCGTAGCCCCACCGGTGTCACGCCCAGTGCCATTGTAACCGGGCGCTGCAGTTTTTGTATCAGCTGTATACGCAGCAGGTAACGTCCCGCTGACACCGTGACATTTTGTACATGTTGCCTGTGTCGTAGCAGAGCCCCATGTCGGGCTGGTGCCACCATGACAAGTCGTGTTGTTGCAGGTTGACGGCGCGAAGGTGTTTGAAACAGCCGCCGAACCTTTAATATACGAACCACCGTTGATTGACGGAGCCATGTTAACAGTGGCGTTGGCGTGGTTGAAATCAGCACTGGTTATAGTGGTAGGAGCGGTATGGCAAGTTGAACAGGCGTTGGGATGCACACTGTGCGATCCTTGAAACTGACCTGCCGGTGTGTTGCGAGCCGTGCCGTCGGCAAAACCGGACGCAGCGCTATATCCATGGCAACCGGAACAGCTACCAATTGTGGTTACCGGACCTGAAGCCGGAGTGACTGTTTTTGTAACGCCACCGGAAGTGTTAGTGAGGTTATCAGTTGCGCAGAGACGATACGCGTACTGATTACCATTTGTCAGGCCGGTATGTACTGTTGAAAGTGTAGCTGCGGTGAAGGGGCTTCCTGGCACCGCAGTGCCTGTTGTACAGTTAGCAGGCGCTGTTGCAGTTGCTCCGGTGTTAAAACGCAAGATATAGGATGCGATGCCGCTACCGCCCGGATCAGTTGCTGCGGTCCATGAGATTGAATTTTGGGCATTGCCGGCAGTTACTGTTAACGTACCGTCTGTCGGTACAGATGTATCAACGGTGCGCTGAATCTGGGTTGCTGTTGTTGTTCCGCCAGCGGATGCGGCACGCATGTTGATATTCAGGAAACCGGAAAGTCCGGTCGGGTTGGCGGTACAGGTGTACGGGCCGGCTCCGGAAACGACACCGGCAATCCAGTTAGTGCCGCCGTTAGTGGTGTATTCACAGGATGATACCGCAGAATCCGCATCAGTAAACTGTGTGGTAATCGTAGGGGCTGCAGAAGTGTAGGAGCTGCCGATATCAGGAGTAATGGTTACGGTGCCGACTGTAGGAGGGGTGGTATCGGTGACAACAGGTACTGGATTAAGTGTAACGGCAGACCATCCATCATATACATTAGCTGAATATGTCACAGTATCGTTGATATTGGCAGTTGTACTCCTGATTCCTGAAAAAGAAAATGCCGAGCCAACAGCTACAGGCGCAACTGTAGTATAACCGCCAGACATTGTAGGAATTGTATCCACACTCTGAGTCGCCGCATAGATTGCATAGCCTCCATCATTGGCATTCAGTGTGATGGTTGCTGTAGTCGCGCTTGATAAATATGCGCTTGTTGAGTCAGTCGTTGGCGTTGTCTGGTCAACACCATAAAAAGTTACGATGTTTACGCTGTATCCACTACCGGTTACACTGTTTGTAATCGTCAAATTAGTGCCATTAACAGCTGCCAAATCTGCTTCATTTAGATAAAACAGCCATGTTTGTCGTCGTTGATTATTAGGTGAATTAACAACGGCTCTTAACGGCCGCGTAGTAGTACCCCCATACGTACCAGTGATTGTCGTTGCCGAAGTGGTGTTGGTATGAGCATGAACACTGACAAGTACAATTCTATTTGACCCACTAGGCACAACATATGATGCAGTTGAAGGTGAGGTCGTAATATTATTGATTTGAGGAGTCGCAGGCCACCCGGACGTCGTAATAGCTGCTTGTGCAAGCGCGGGTCTGTACAAACCCTGATACATAAAGACCGACGTCGCCAACGTGAGGAGGAGAACAATACTGGTTTTCATCCACCAGTGCATTCCATTTAGCTTTTTCTTAATGACTTTTCCCATTGTATATCGCCTCCCGCGCTTAGTACGTAGACCAGACTGGTGTAGTAAAGTAGTGACAGCTTATGTTCGAACAGGTCTTGTCGTTTGCTGCAAGCCTTCCGGGAAGACCGTTATAAGTTGCTACTGTTCCGGTTGGGCCAAAAACATACGCCTGATTTGTACTCAGTGCAACATTGACCGTACCGTTTTTATGGAGTGCTAAGCCGTTGTCATGGCAGATACCGCAAACATTCGTCCATGTAGTTGACGCAGACGCGTACTGGTCCGAAGTAGGTGTTAGCGTAATCGTTGTACCAAAACGCTTGGTTGTCAGATAGGTAATATGAGATTCATGAGCGCCCTTGCCTTCAGCATTAATGACAGGTGCAGCAGCCCATGATCCGGCCTGGTAGCCATGACAGCTATCGCAGTTACCGGAGCCCCACTTGATTCCATCCATATGCTGTTTGCCGACTGCACCGCCCGCAGCACCGTTATGGCCGTGGCAACCGGCACAATCCAGGGTAATGTCAGGAGTATGTACTGTGGTTGAGGTAAATCCGGCATCACCAGGAGATTTGTGGCAGACTCCGCAGTTAGCCTGAGTTTTTAGCGTATCACCAAGGTACGCAGCATTTGTCCATGACGGTGTTATACCGGTACCGGCATTGGCGGCATTAAGAGTTGAACCTGCCGGATTATGGCAGTAAACGGAACAGCTGCCGCTGTTATACGAAGTTGGATATGTGCCGGCGCCACTATTAAATGTCTTAGCCAACCCCTGGAAAGCAGGTGCTGAGGAACCGTTGGCATGTGAACCGGAAGTAGGCAATGTGCCATGGCAATCGGTACAACGTGCTTTTGCATCGGCACCCTGCAGGCTCAGACCGTTAAAGAGCTGCAAGTGAGTCTGGTGAGCACCAACTTTGGCCAGAGAACTGACTTTGCCCTTGTCTGTTGCAGTTGCATCCGAAGGAGCGACAACATACTCATTCGCTGCGGTGACTGTACCTGCTACAGTACCAGTGCCGTGGCACTTGGTGCAGGAATCATTGTTAGTGGTAGTGCCCCAGACGGGAGATGTTGAACCGTGACAAAGAGAAGCTGAACAGGAAGCACCAGCTGTGCCTTTAGTTTTATTAAGTGGGTAACCAACATTTGCTACGTCGATATTTCCGTCGGCATGGCCGGTGCTTGGTACTGCTGTTGCGCTTGTGCCAGCTGCGTGGCAGGTGGTACAGACTACGGCATGGGCTGCTACATTTGTGTGACTGCCGGTAGCTGGGCCAGCGGCGGTGATAACGTTAGCACCGGTATGGCAGGCGGCGCAGCCGTTGTTGGTAGAACCCCAGTTCGGAGTTGCAATCAAAGTGGTTGATACAGGGCTTACGTGGCAGGACGCAGCGGAGCACGATGCACCGGCACTTCCTTTGACTTTATCAACCGGGTAGCCAACGTTGGCGACGTCGATGTTGCCGTCAGCATGGCCAACGCTCGGAGCGGTTGTTAATGTTGTGCCTACAGCGTGGCAGGTGATACAAGCAGCGGCATGGCCGGCAAGCGCATGGCTGCCGGTGGCTGGGCCGGTTGCGGTGAGAGCGTTGACGCCGGTATGGCAGGCGGCGCAGCCGTTGCCGGTAGAACCCCAATTCGGAGTTGCAATCAAAGTGGTTGATACAGGGCTTACGTGGCAGGACGCAGCGGAGCACGATGCACCGGCACTTCCTTTGACTTTATCAACCGGGTAGCCAACGTTGGCGACGTCAATGTTGCCGT
>JAQTZV010000021.1:59592-101592 GCA_028687585.1 Desulfuromonadaceae bacterium
TTCGGAGTTGCAATCAAAGTGGTTGATACAGGGCTTACGTGGCAGGACGCAGCGGAGCACGATGCACCGGCACTTCCTTTGACTTTATCAACCGGGTAGCCAACGTTGGCGACGTCAATGTTGCCGTCAGCATGGCCAACACTCGGAGCGGTTGTTAATGTTGTGCCTGCAGCGTGGCAGGTGATACAAGCAGCGGCATGGCCGGCAAGCGCATGACTGCCGGTGGCTGGGCCGGTTGCGGTGAGAGCGTTGACGCCGGTATGGCAGGCGGCGCAGCCGTTGCCGGTAGAACCCCAGTTCGGAGTTGCGATCAAAGTGGTTGATACAGGGCTTACGTGGCAGGATGCGGCGGAGCACGATGCACCGGCACTTCCTTTGACTTTATTAGCAGGGTAGCCAACGTTGGCGACGTCGATGTTGCCGTCAGCATGGTCAACGCTCGGAGCGGTTGTTAATGTAGTGCCTGCAGCGTGGCAGGTGATACAAGCAGCGGCATGGCCGGCAAGTGCATGGCTGCCGGTGGCTGGGCCGGTTGCGGTAATAACTTTAGTACCTGTATGGCAGGCAGCACACCCTTTTGTCGTGTCTCCCCAGACAGGAGTTGCAATAACCCCGGCACTGTAAGGATCGGCATGACAGGAGGCAGTTGAACATGAACCGTAGGTACGCCCGGTAGCAACGAGATAGTTGTTGTCCGATCCTGTATAGCCGAATGAAGAGGCAAGAGCGATCGGGCGGCGACCGGCGCTGGTTGCATGTTGAAATGGTTTTGCAGCAGCACCGTGGTCGGCATGGCATTGAGCGCAGCCGCTTAGAGTATTCCCAACTGTTGCAAGATGAACATCATGTGAACCGGTTGTCGGCAAAGCGTTGTGGCAGGTTCCGCAGGTATTGCTGAGGCTTGCAGCGCCGAGTGGAGCGCTGCCCCACTGAGGTGTAACCGTGTTGAAATGACAATTAACATTTGAGCAGTTACCAAGAACCGGAGAATCCGTCTGCGGGAAGGCGGTAACAACACCGGTACCTTTGTTATAGTTGACGGTCGGTGTGACCTGAATACTGTAATGATTCAAAACCGCATGTTTTGTAGTATATGAAGTAACGGCAGCACCATGGCACTTGGTACATACATTCGCATTCATTGACGGGCTGGAATGAGTGTTATGGTTACCCTTTACTGCACCGGTGGTAATGTTTCGATACGTAGGCAGTGAACCGGGAGGAGTGTCAACAGGATGAGCATCAAGACCAGTCACACCATCACCAGCGAGTACACCATGGCACGTGGCACAGTTCACGGCTGCCTGAGCACCACTGGCCAACAGAATAACCAGTGATAATGAAAGCAAAGTGGCGACAAGCGGTCTCGTCACGTATTCCATCCTGCTCAATTTCTTCATATCAAACTCCTTATTAAAAACTGGAAAAACAGTATAAAGATTATCTCGTTATTTTCAAATAAAATCAGAACAAATTACAGATTCCAAGCCGGTGAAGGTTTGAAGTGGCAGCTTATGTTGGAACATGTCCATTTAACATCTGTGTTGTTGTAGCGCTTTGAGCGAGTGCCATCAAAGCGAAGGTTAGTATCTGCTGCATCGTAATTCACGTTCACATTTGCTTGAGTGATGGTGGATCCACCCTGCATATGAACTGTGGATGGGTGACACGGGAGACACGGGGTAAAACCATCGGCAACCGTGACCGTTGTCAGAAGATGTGATGAGTGGTATCCGCCACCGCCGGCATAGTCTTCAAGTCTTGCGCTAGCAAAATCTGCGCCACTGCGTGCAGCCAGCTTTGCAGAAGACATCGGGGGATACCCGTGGCAAGCATCGCACGCGCCGCTGGCATAGCGAATACCATCCATATGCTGCTTACCAACAGCTCCGCCAACCCCGCCGTTATGGCCGTGGCAGGAGCTACAGTCGGTAGCGATACCCTGCGGCATCTGGGTTGAATTATGACTGGCTAATGTGAATGCAGGGTTGCCTGGTGACTTGTGGCAGGCATTACAGTTGGTATCACTCTTCAATGTGTCACCAAGATATCCGGCATTTGTCCAGCTTGGTGACGTACCGGTTCCGGCATTTAGCGGATCAAGTGTGCCGTTTGTACCGGCCGGGTTGTGGCAGTAGGTGTTGGAACAACTGCCTGCACTGTAAGAGGGAACCATGGTACCACCGGCTGACGTTGTTGCCAGTCCGTTGAAAGTTGTAGTTGGATCTGGAGTTCCACCACCAAACATACCGGCCACATGCGAACCGGTCGTCGGCAGTGCGCCGTGGCAGGTTACGCAGCGTGCTTCTGCATTGTCACCTTGCTGACTGAGGCCGTTCAATAGTTGAAGGTGGGTCTGGTGAGCTCCGACTTTAGGAAGCGAACTAACGATACCCTTATCAGTTGCAGCAGCGTCTGTCGGAGCAATTACATATTTGTTTGCTGAAGTTACCGTAACTGTTCCAGTTCCATGGCACTTGGTACAGGTATCATTGGTGGTATTAACACCCCAGGCCGGCGGTGCAATCGAACCGTGACAAACGGCTGTCGAACAGGTGCCATAGCCATTGCCAGGTGCGCCGCCTGCAGTGTAACCCATTGACGTAACTTCGATCTGACCGTTGACGTGATTCGTTGAATTGTACGAAGTGACATACGCCTGACTGTGACAGTAGTCGCAATTATTATCTGATGCTAAATGCTTGGCGTGGGTTCCAGTTGCCAGTGTTGTTGTCGCATGGCAGCTTCCGCAGGCAGCAGTTCCACCCCACGTTACAGAGGCATAGACCGGAGTAGCACTTAAGCCGTCAGCCGATTGGCCGGAACTGTGACAGTATGAGGTGGTGCAGGTGCCAACTGCCGAACCTTTGGCTTTTGGCGACGGGTAGCTGCCGGCATTGACTTCAACAGTAGCATTAAGGTGGTTGGCCGCAGCAGTAGTTCCCTGAACATATCCGGTGTGGCAGTCTGCACAGAGAGCTTTTTTGTAGGTTGTAGTTGACACATGTTTCGTGTGGCTATCACCCGGAACAAGTGCATGGCAGGCGGTACAGGCAGGAGCAGTGGAACCCCACGTAGCTGATACCACAGAAACACCTTTACCATTATCATGACATGACGCGGTTGAGCAGGTACCGTACCCGTTGCCTGGCGCACCGGCGGCTGACACTCCCGGTGCCAATTCATATTTCAGTCCTGCATCTACGTCGATTTGTTTGTTGATATGCGTGCTCGAATAATATGTGCCAAGTGCTGCATCTACGTGACAGTTATAGCATCGTATATCGCTGGCAATATGTTTTGAGTGACTGCCCGACGTAATCATACCGCCAGCAGGGTGGCACGCGCCGCAATAAGTCGCCGCTCCTCCCCACGCAGGTGCGGTGGTCTGATATACCGGAGTTGCGTCGTTTCCGTTTGTAAGAGACTGTCCGGAGCTATGGCAGTAGGACGTGGCACAACTTGCATAACCTGAACCCTCCGCATGCTTCGCTACAGTGGCAGGATAGCCATTTGTTACATCGATATTATTATTTAGGTGGCCGGTGCCAGCATTAGAATTCTGTACCGCCCCAGAGTGACAATCCCCGCAAACAAAAAGATTTGTCGTATAGTTTCGGCCATTTGGGTTTCCAAAGGGCAATGTCAAGTGCTGGGTATGAGTCCCGGTTGTGGGCACTGAAGCATGGCAGGTAGCACAATCTCCCGGCGTACCCCAGACCGGAGAGGTTCCGGGCGCTGTTGTTGCGGAGTGACATGTTGTTGTACAGGTTCCTGCGTATGAACCAGCGGCGTGCTTGGCGGTAACCGGGTAGGCGTTAGTAACTGTTACGTTGCCATCTGCGTGGCCAGTAGACGGCTTGGTAATTTGAGTTGTTCCAGCCTCATGGCACTTTGTACAGTCTTCCACAGCATGCTTGGCATGGCTACCGGTATTAGGACCGGTTGCGTCGATAGCAATCGTATGGCAGGCAGTACAACTGGCTGATGTTCCCCAGACGGGTGTTGTCACAGAGCCGGCGCCGTAGACGTTTAAGTGGCAGGAGGCGTTTGAACAGGTTGTGGCAGCAGAGCCTTTAGCTTTTGCAAGCGGGTAGCCAACATTGGCTACGTCTATGGTGCCATTGTTATGGCCTGTTGAAGGTGTAGATGTCGCAGTTGTGCCAGCGGCGTGACAGGTCGTACAGACGACTGCGTGAGCGGTTGTCGTAGTATGGCTGCCGGTAGCCGGGCCGGTTGCGCCAATTGGCGTGGTATGGCAGGCGGTACAGTTTGCGGCGGCGGTTCCCCAGACAGGAGACGTAACAGAGCCGGCACCATATGGGTTAGCATGGCAGGATGCAGCGCTACATGAACCAAGAACAAGTGTTTTACTTCCGGACTGTGGAAAAGAGGTAGCTTTAGAATAACCAATGCCACCAGCCGAGGTAACAGTGATAAAACCATTCCGGTGATTAGTTAAATAACCGGAAGCAGCCGTTCCATGGCATGATGCACATGCATTCGCATCCAATGTCGCAGCCGGTATATGTTTGGCGTGGCTGCCTTTAACACTGCCGGTGGTAATGTTGCGATAGGTAGATTCAACCGGACGAATGTCAGTGGTTGATCCTACCGGAGCGTGGCAGGTAAGACAGGTTGCAGCTTCAGCCTTGCCGGGCAAACCGGCAAGGCTGATCAAAGTCAGAGTCAGAGCAACAAGCACTCGTATAGATGTTGTTTGAGTATGTGAGATATTCATGCCTGACTCCTCCAAAAAATTATCTTTTTTAAACCTCCGAGGTTTTCAAAACCTCGGAGGTCTTTCAGGTAGCAACTTAAATACAAACTGGAATTACAGACCGAATGTCCAGGCGGGTGTCGGCTGATAGTGGCAGCTTACGTTTGAACAGGACTGAGTTGCAACTGTGTAACGCTTAGATCTATCCGAATCAAAACGGAAGGTAAGATCAGCGGCATCATTTACATTTACAAACAATTTGCTGACAGTACCATTGCCGCCATTGTGGAATGCGGATGGATGGCATGGAAGACATGGTGTGAAACCTTCTGATGCCTTAACTGTTGCAAGCAAGTGGGTTGCATGATGACCGGCTCCGCCGGCGTAATCTTCAACTTTTGCATTAACATAATTAGCACCACGTGCACTAAACTGAGTAGCTGTCAGTGGTGGGTAACCATGGCAGGCATCGCATGAACCATTGCCCCACCTGGTACCATCCATATGCTGCTGACCGGCAATACCACCAGTTCCACCGTTGTGGCCATGGCAGACGGAGCAGTCTGTAGCGATTCCGAGCGGCATGGCAGTGGCGTCGTGGCTGAGTGATGCGGTAAATGCTGGATTACCTGGTGATTTATGGCAGGTATTGCAGTTTGCATCTGTTTTGAGTGTACCATCAGCGATGTAGTTAGCATCTGTCCAGGATGGTGTTGTGGCGGTACCTGCGTTGCCGACGGCAAGTGTTGTGCCGGCAGGATTGTGGCAGGAAACGGAGCATGTTCCAGCGTTATAAGAACCACCGGCGGCTATACCACTAAATACAGGTGTAGAAGATCCGTTAGCATGATTACCTGTTGCAGGCAGCGCATGGCATACTTCACAGCGTGCTTTTGCATCAGCACCCTGCTGGCTCAAGCCGTTAAAGAGCTGCAAGTGAGTCTGGTGTGCACCGACTTTGGCCAGTGAACTGACTTTGCCGGTGTCTGTAGCAGAAGCATCTGATGGAGCAACAACATATTCATTTGCTGCATTAACGGTAGCAGTACCGGTACCGTGGCACTTGGTGCAGGTGTCGTTCGTAGTGTTGGCACCCCAGACCGGTGATGTTGAACCGTGGCAGGCCGTTGTCGAACATGAAGCTTTTGCAGAACCTTTTGCTTTGTCAAGCGGGTAGCCAACATTGACAACGTCAATGTTGCCGTCGTTATGGCCATTAGCAAACGTTGGTGCGGTTGATGCCGTTGTACCTGCAGCGTGACAAGTGGTACATGCTACAGCGTGAGAAGCTACATTGGTATGGCTGCCGGTGGCAGGGCCGTTAGCAGTTATCGGTGTGGTATGGCAAGCGGCGCAGCCGTTGCCGGTGGTGCCCCAGACAGGAGTAACTACTGTTCCGGCGCTGTATGGGTCAGCGTGGCAGGAAGCGGTCGAACAGGATACTTTCGCCGAACCCTTGATTTTGTCAACTGGATAGCCAACATTTGCAACGTCGATGTTACCGTCACGGTGACCGGCTGATGGTGCGGTTGTTGAGCTGGTACCGGCCTCGTGGCACGTTGTACAAGCAACTGCGTGTGAGGCTACGTTGGTATGGTTGCCTGTGGCAGGTCCATTGATGGTAATGACGTTCGCACCGGTATGACAGGCGGCACAATTATTTCCGGTTGTTCCCCATACAGGAGTAACTACTGATCCAGCGCTATACGGATCAGCGTGGCAGGAAGCGGTCGAACAGGATACTTTTGCCGAACCCTTGATTTTGTCAGCTGGATAGCCAACATTTGCAACATCAATGTTACCGTCGGCGTGACCGGTGCTTGGTGAAGTAGTTGCACTTGTACCATCAGCGTGGCAGGAAGTACAGGCAACAGCATGAGAAGCTACGTTAGTATGGCTGCCGGTAGCAGGGCCGTTTGCGGTTATTGCTCCAGCGCCTGTATGACAGGCAACACAACCTGATGCTGTCCCCCAGACTGGAGTTACGACTGTTCCTGCGCTATATGGATCAGCGTGGCAGGATGCTGCAGAACAGGTTGTAGCGGGAGAACCTTTAATCTTGTTGGCAGGGTAGCCGACTCCGACGACATCAATAAAGCCGGTGGCGTGAGCGGTGTCCGGTTTGGTTGTTGCGCTTGTTCCGGCGTTGTGACAAGAAGTACAAGCAACAGCGTGTTTTGCATGACTGCCGGTAGCAGGGCCGGTTGCGGTAATTACATTAGCACCGGTATGGCAAGCGGCACAGCCTGCGCTTGTTCCCCAGACAGGAGTAGCAACTTGTCCTGCGCTGTATGGATCAGCGTGGCAGGAAGCGGTTGAACAGGTACCACTGTAGCTGCCTGCAGCATGCTTGGCGGTTACCGGGTAGCCGTTGGTTACGGTTACATTGCCGTCAGCGTGTCCAGTTGATGGTTTGGTTATTTGTGTTGTACCGGCAGCGTGGCAATCGGTACAAGTGGTGTCATTATGCGCAACGTGGCTGCCGGTTGCCGGGCCGGTTGCATCGATGGCAACAGTATGGCAGGCGGTACAACTTGCCGAAGTGCCCCAGACGGGAGTTGTAACTGAGCCGGCTCCATAAACGTTCAAGTGGCAGGAAGCAGTTGAACAGGTGGCTGCAGCCGAGCCCTTGACCTTGGCAAGCGGGTAGCCAACATTCGCTATATCAATGGTGCCATTGTTATGACCAACAGACGGCATTGACGTTGATGAAGTGCCGCTATTATGACAGGTCGTACAGGCAACAGCATGTGCAGTCACATTGGCGTGGCTGCCGGTAGCCGGGCCGGTTGCACCGATCGGCGTGGTATGGCAGGCGGTACAATTGGCTGCGGCATCACCCCAGACAGGCGTTGCTACTGTACCGGTACCGTAAACATTGGCGTGGCAAGATGCCGTGCTGCATGTTCCAAGAGTAAGATTTGCTGCACCGGACTGGGCGAATTTAGCGCCTTTTGAATAGCTAAGGCCAGGCATCGTTGCTGATGTTACATTGACAAAGCCATCACGGTGCTTTGTAACGTACGAAGCTGCCCCGGCGTGGCACGGAGTACATGCATTCGCATCGACAGTTGCTAGCGGAATGTGCTTGACGTGGCTGCCCTTGATACCACCAGTTGTGATATTGCGGAACGCCGAGTCAACCGGTCGGATATCCGTTGTTTGGCCGGGCTGCGCATGGCACGACGAGCAGGTGGCTGCTTCTGCCATCCCGCTAAACCCGGCAATGCCGGCGACCGTCAGGGTGAGTGCAATCAGCACCCGTGATGTTACTGACTGTTTTTTTGGTAGCTTCATACCTGTCTCCTTCAAAATGTTTTCTGCTTCTTGTACGTTAGACGAAATAATATCAGCACACATAAACTTTGTAGGTATTACCAAGACACTGTGGGCTGGAAGTGGCAGCTTACGTTAGAACATGACTGGGTAGCCACTTCATACCGTTTGGCTCTTGTTTCATCAAAGCGGTACCCCATATCGGCTGCTTCAAATACATTCACATTGGCTTTAACAATTGTACCGCCACCTTGAGAGTGAAACCCTGATGTCGCATTTGGATGGCATGGCAGGCACGGTGTAAATGCTTCATTAGCAGTTAAAGAAGGGGGCAAGTGTGTTGCATGATGGCCGCCACCGTTTGCGTAATCTTCAAGTTTTGCCGTTGTAAAAGTACCAGCGACTCGTGAATCCAGCTGAGTCTGTGACATAGGAGGATAGCCGTGACAGGTGTTGCATTGGAGATTTGAGAAATCAATCGTGCCATTATTATGCGTAGTTGCACTGGACGTTGTGTAAGAGTGGCAATCTGTACAGTTAAATGGTGTAAGTGTCGCTGCCGAATGAACTGATGATGCCGGTGGCGCGCTGTGGCAGCTGCTGCAGGACGTAGCATTGGTCAGCAGGTCAACCGTGCCGTTGATGTGGGTTGCCGTCGGTGACGGAGATGCCGGCTCGGAATGGCACTGCGAGCAACTGGCATATACAATACCGACCTTGTCGTGATTATACTGAACAAAACCGGTGGTATGAACAGTCTGAGTAGCCGGCGGGAAGCCGTGACAACTGCTGCAGGCAGCAGTGCCGGACTGCAGGTCAACAATACCGTTGTTATGTGTAGCTCCACCGGCTCCGGTAAAGATGTGGCAGTTGGTACAGGTGCCGGCAGCTATACCATTATGAGTTGTTGTTGCCGGAGGATTGCCGTGGCAGCTGTTGCAGGAAGCATCAACCTGTTTGTATGCGTTGATTGCACTGATCTGACCGGCAGTGATTTTGCCTTTGGTCTGCAGGTCAGCAAGTGCTGTGTCAATTGAGCCGGTTACCACGCCGCCGTTGAACGCAGCGTCAATGGAATCAGTGATCAGCTCTTTGGCGTACGCAGGGTTGTGTGCATACGCAGACGGCTCGGTAATGAACATTTTGTAGTTCATGGCAGCGCCCATAACATTGGCGCCATTCTGGCCGACACCCCAGTTGGTTGCGACTATCGCATTAGGTACATCACGATAGAATGTTTTTACCGTTGCGTCCCAGAAGTAACCTTTATCAGCAAGCTGGATTCTCAAGATTTCAAGAGCATTATTAAATGCAATCCGTTTGGCATTAAGCGTTGCAGCCGGAAGCGAAGTATTGTGGCAGTTGGCGCAGACGTTCGTTTCGATAGCGGTGATTGTTCCGCTTACTTCTGTTGCAACACTGAATTTATGTTTTGTCGGAGAGCTCATATGGCAACCGGCGCACGGGCCGCTGGTACCGGTACCCATGCTACTCATACCAATTTTGCTGTGACTGTTTTCTGAGAACATTGAGTAAGTACGACCGGGGAAGTTGAAGCCTGACATACCCTGCAGTATGCCACCGGAAACCATGTAATGTGTTTTGTACTGGAAAGGATAGTTGGTAAAATCGGTAGTGCCGACCTGTGACTGAATATAACTTCCGTTATTTCTACCACCGTGGCAATCCATGCAGACGTTCGAGCTGCCTACGTTTGCGTTGGTAAATGTTTGATCACTTTCGTACGGCTTGTTCGGCGTTACGGTACGTACAGTTCCGTTGGCAACGTCACTATGGCAGGCAACGCAGGTGATAACTTCTTTTGTTTTATCTGTGGCAAGCCCCCACTGCGTTATCATATTGGCGCTTGAATAGGCAATAAAGCCGGTGGTTGTGTGGCAACGTACGCAGGGCGAGTAGACTTTAAAGTCGGTGGCCTTGGCGGGAGCCGCTTCGGTGTTGGCATGTCCGGAGGTGGCCCACTCCTGGCGAATGGTCTGGTTGTTGAGATTACCGTTGTGGCAGAAGGCGCAGCTGGTAACTTTCGATGTTACATACGATGCGGAGTAGCCAGCACTGGTGCTGTTGTTGAAGTGAGGCGGCGCGCCGGCTGTCAGCACATTGAGAATGCCGTTACGGTGCAGACCGGTTGCTGAAACATCTGCAGGAACGTAGCCGTGGCACATGGCGCAATCTTCTGACACCGGATGCGGTCCGGTCTTGCCGGAAACAGCCAATGTAAATACTGTTGGTGGATGACCGTGGCAGGCGGTGCATGCCTGGTTGGTAAAATTGGTGGTGCCGTTGTTGTGTGTTGCATCAGTGAAGTAATTGTAGACATGGCAGGTAGCGCAGTTCGGTGTGCTTCCTGCGACTGCGCCAGTATGTGCGTTAGTTGCCGGTGGATAACTGTGGCAACTGCTGCAGGCGTTGGCATTGGTCAGCACTTCAACAGCACCATTTCTATGTGTCGGCGTCGGATCAGTTGTCGGAGGAGCGTTATGACAATCAGCACATATATTTGAAACGTGGCTGTACTTTGCAAAACCGGTTGTATGAATCAATTGGGTAGAAGGGGGATTGCCGTGACAGTCGGTACAGGTAAGGATAGGACTTACAGCTACCAGATCATGCTTGTGGCATTCGTAGCAGGTTGTCTTGAAAGTATCGACAATGCCCATATGTCCAACCGATATTGACGGACTTGTTCCAAGGTTGTTGGTATGGCAGCTGATGCACTTGTTCTCAGGTACTATGCCGGGGTGCGTGCCCGTATCAGAACCGACATGGCAGGTTGAACAGACAACGTTATTCAATTCATGCTTTGTGCCGTTCCACTTGGTGTAGGCATTTATCGTCGGGGCGTTACCGGAAGCGACATGGCAGTTCTGACATAGATTAACCACCAGCAGATTTGGATCAGAAAAAACCTCAACTTGCGTCGTTGCGGTTGAACCACCCGGCATAAGAGTAAGTGAAAAGCTATAGGTACCTGCAACTGTGGGGGTGAAACTGGCAATGGCAGAACTGGCATTCGTAAGAGTTACTGCTGCCGGTCCGGAAACCTGAGCCCACGAGTACGAAGAAATGCCGGTACCACCGCCGACACTGCTGCTCCCGTCAAGGGTCACCGTAGCTCCGGCAACAACACTCTGGCCACTGCCGGCTTTGGCAATGGGGCCGTCGGTGACGAATGTGCCCACAAGCATGGCATTTGAATTGACGACATACCCTGCAGGAAATGTTACTATAACCGGCTGATTAGCGACTGGAACTGCCGGACTCTGCACCGCGCCGGCCGGAATACCGCTTATACTGTCCAGTCGGTACGAAGCCGATGGGGTGAACGTAACCTTCTGATCCGAGATGAGCGCTGTACCTGCAGCCACGTTTACCAGGCCAACTTGAACCGAGCTCGAACCACCGACACCTCCGGCAACGGACGCTGATATGGAATATTTTAACTGAGCAAACGTTACATAGACAGATTGTGCAAGCGGACCACTCACAGCAAATGATGTTTCGACCGGATCGATCAGAACGACACCGTTATATTCAACTTTGGTCGCCATATAGCCGCTGTTCGGAGTTATAGTAACCGTCTTGATACCGCTACTCGTATAGGCCTTGAATGTTCTGCCGTTTGCCGAGGTTTGTACGGGGTAACCTTCAGCCTGCAGGGATCCACCTAATGTTTTAACCCAGGTAGAAACTGACCACGTCGCAGCGTACACCATTACCGGCAACAGACATACCACCATAATAATTGCGAGCATTCTTTTTAACATATAGCCGACCTCCATGCAGTCGATTGCGATTTAAAAATATTTTTTCGTTTTGATACGTTTGTTTTTTTAAGCAATATATGTGCCATCATATCGAAGCCCATTCTTTCCAATTCCTCATTTTTTAATGAAAACATATTCCGGCGATATAACCATCCAAGCTCGTCATATAACCGGTTACATGATTAAGCTGCTCAGCGAACTCGACACTATGGCGCAACGGCATATTACTTCGCATTCTCCATCCCGCCCTGTTTTCCAGTCAGCCAGGCAAAGGTTTACACTTTAAATGAAGCAACATCGGTATGATTTTTGCTTTATTCTCGCTTTTGATGTTATATCCATGAAACTCTAAATTGACAGTCTCCGCTATCCGTGCAATATATCCTCCAATTTTAAATCACCGCTAGGAGGTAACATCGATGAAAAAATGCAGTCTGATGAAAAATGTATGGATATTTGTATTGGCAGGTCTTGCCCTGTTCACTGTTCAAAGCATGGTCTTCGCCGCCGACCCTGCAGTCCCCGCCGCCCCGAAGCTTTCGAATGATGACTGCGCCAAATGTCACAGCAAACCACCGGCGGATATTGCTGCTAACGGTCGCAAGCATAAAACTGAGATTGGCTGTCAGGATTGTCACAACGGGCACCCTCCCACCAATCGGAAGATCATTCCGCTCTGTAGCCAATGCCACGAGGGAAAAGCACACTATAAGCTGGCCGCCTGTATGAGTTGCCATAAAAACCCACACACACCACTCAATATTACCTTCGGCAACAATGTAACCGACCCCTGCGTTACCTGTCATGCCGGTCAAATTGTCAAACTGCGCGATAACAAGAGCAAGCATACCGCACTTAACTGCAGCTTCTGCCATAACACACACGGCAAAATTCCGCTCTGCACCCAGTGCCACAAAACTCACTACACTGAACAGACCACGGCCGACTGCAAAAAGTGTCACCAGGCACATATGCCGAAAAACGTTGCCTATAATGATAAAACTCCTTCCAAAGACTGCGCCGCCTGCCATAAGAAGGCGTATGATCTGCTTACCGCAAGTAAATTCAAGCACAGCAAGCTGGCATGCGTAGCCTGCCATCAGGCAAAACACAAGATGGTGCCGCAGTGCCAAAGCTGTCACGGTAACCGTCACCCGGCAGCCATGATGGCTCAATTCCCGAAATGCGGAACCTGCCATAGCATCGCCCATGACCTGAACAACTTGAGCACGGCTCCAGCAGCGGCAGTGGCAGCACCACCATCTGCAAAAAAGACAAAGAAGAAATAGTTTATGGGACATCGCAAATGTGATTTTTAGCGCTAGGGGCGAAGCAAGATTCATCTGCTTCGCCCTCTCCTTCAGCCTTTAGAGTTAACTTCAACATGTGCGCTTGAATACCATGTAAAAAACCATTTATTTTTACAGGGATGAATAGGATATAAGGGATATAAGCAGAAGCAATGATTCAAAATCTAGTTTATTTTAAAACTAAAATCTTCGTAATTTTGTAGTTTTATCCCCTTTATCCCTTGTATCCCTGTTCAAATAGTTTTTGAATTTAATGGGTCTGAATTGTTATAAATTGCAAATTCAAAATTTAGGTCACTTACAACCTATGGCCGAATTAGCGCCGATCATTACCACAACTACTCTCCCTACCCCCAATTTCAGAACGCGCCTGATGCAGTGGGCGCTTCTGTTTTCCTTGGTTCTCCACGTTGGTGCTGCGTTGCTAGTCATTTTTTTCAGTGGTTTCAGTACGAGCGGAAAACTTGCTCCAAATCTTTTTATTGAGAATATTGAATTTTCACCATCGCTTACCGCTCCGTCGCAACCACTTCCCGCTCCACCAGCCCAGCATCATACAATGATTTCACCATCGTCGCCGCCACCACTGGAAGCTGAAAAACCGCTTCAAGAACAACCTGCCGAAATTCAGCAACCTGCCACCGAAAACACCGGGAATGATGGCGGACTGACATCAACCCCGCTTGGTCTGGGGATGACACATGGCTATTTCAGCATGCTGGCCGACGGCAAAACGCTTCGGGATGACATACGGGAGTATTACTCGGAAATGGTGGAAAAAATTAACCGGGAATGGTGGGACAAAGCCGGCCTTCTCAAAGAACCGCTTCACGAGGATGCTGTTTTTGAAATAGTAATTCAGCGGGATGGTACCATTATAGCGCAGCAGCTTGTACGAAGCACCGGAACAGGGGAGGCAGACCGACTGCTTGCGGAGACAATCAGAAAGTCTTCGCCATTGCCGCCTCTGCCGACAACATATCAGTTGGATCAGTTTCGGGTGCCTCTCAAAATCAAAGCCCCACTGTCGCTATTCCGCATGAGGAGTTGAGGAAAGCTGCATAAAGACGTTTTGACTTGATTTTTAATGATCGGGTCAGTATCGTAAGCGGCGAAAAAACTTTAACAGGACTGCAATGTATAGACTCTTCACCATTTCATATCTCGCACTACTCCTGGTCGTACTCTTCCAGAGCTACTCCTCCGCGCAATCATGCTCGGCCACCTCCTGTCACCAGGCTATTCTCAATAACAAAATGCCGCATGCCCCGGTGCAGGCGCAAGAGTGCCTGTCATGTCACCATAGAAAAAACCAGAACCACCCGATACTGGGGGGGAAGAGCTGGGAACTGGTTGCCAAAGTGCCTGCACTCTGCGAGCAGTGCCACACACCCTTCGGTAACAAGAAGGTAATACACTCTCCCGTAAAGGACGGTGACTGCCTCGCCTGTCATAAACCGCACGGCGGCGCCGGTCAATTTTTACTGAATGTACGCGAAGATCGCACAAAACTCTGTGTAACCTGCCATGACCCCGAACCTTTTAATCAGCAATTCATGCACGGTCCCGTTGCCGTCGGAGCCTGCAACAAATGCCACCAGCCGCACGAGTCAAATGAAAAGGCACTCCTCAACGCTCCTGTCCGCATTGTCTGCCTCACCTGCCACTCCGATTTTGCCACAGCTTTGAAGCAGGCGAAAGTTGCCCATCCGCCGGTTAAGGACGGCCCTTGCACCGCCTGTCATAATCCTCACGGATCATCGGTCAGCAAGATTCTCAAGGAAAAAGTTCCCGACCTCTGCGTCACCTGCCATAGCGCAATCGGCAAGAAACTGACGGAGGCAAAGGTACCGCACAAACCACTGACACAGACGGGTGGCTGCAGTTCCTGCCACTCTGCCCACTACTCCGCAAACAGAAAGCTGTTACCATTCGAGGAAAAAGAAACCTGCCTCAACTGCCATGGCACCGACAAGCTCGGCACGCCGCCACTGCGCAATATCAAAAAAGATCTTGAGGGGAAAAAATTTCTTCACGGGCCGATTAATAAGGGAGAATGCGTACCCTGCCATGATCCTCACGGTTCCGATAATTTCCGTATGCTACGCGGCAGCTATCCGGCAGAAATTTATGTGCCGTACAAAGAAGGTATATATGGAGCGTGCCTTGGCTGTCATAAAAAAAACCTGCTCCGCTTTGCCGAAACATCAATTTATACTAAATTTCGCAACGGCAAACGCAACCTTCATTATGTCCACGTTGTCAACAACCGAAAAAGCCGCACCTGCCGTATCTGCCACCAGCCGCACGCGAGTGACGGCGAGAAGCTGATCGATAAAGAGGTTATGAAATTCGGTGTTTGGACCATACCGGTTAATTTAACCCTCTCCACCTCCGGCGGCAGTTGTGCTCCCGGCTGTCATCAGGCCTTCAGCTATGACCGTGAGAAAGCGGTGGTGTACAAAACGTATTCAACAAATCAGCAAAGGAGTAAATGATCATGAAAGCTCATACAAAAACCTTCAAAAAAGTCTGCTACACACTATTGACCTGCCTGCTGCTGGCAGGCTGCGCGAAGGATACCACCTGCAGATATATATCTAAAGAACCGATCTTTTTCCCACCGGCACCTGATGAACCGCATATCCAGTATCTTACCGGCATCAATTCAAGCGATGACATCCGTGCTGGCAAGAAGAAAGGGGACTTTTCACTGGTAGTGACCGGCAACGAGCAGGATGAGGGCGTGATAACGCTCGGCAAAGCCTACGGCATTGAAGTACACAAGGGAAAGATTTATGTTGCTGAAGGTCAGGGAAAGACGGTTCGAATCATAGACCTGAAGGCAGGTACCATCACTGAGCCGAAAGGGGTTAAAACACCAAGAGGTGCGCTCAAATATCCGCTCAACGTTACTCTTGATGACGACGATAACCTGTATGTGGCAGATACAACCCTGCGCGAAATTGTTGTCTATGACGCTCAGGGCAATTTCAAAACATCCTTTGCCAAAGGCTTCGGCAGAGGGCTCGAAGCCAAATCGAAAATCACCGACGTCAGGTTTTTCAAGGGCAAACTGTATGCACTTGATTTAGGGGCTGGTCTGGTGAAGGTTTTTGACCCTAAAACACTTGAACAGCTGATGGAGTTCGGCAAAAGCGATAAACCGGGATTAAGCCTCTCTCTACCCGGCAACTTCACCATTGATCCTGACGGCAATATATACGTCACCAACCTCGGCAACAACAAGGTATTTAAGTATGACCAGGACGGCAACTATATTGCCTCCTTTGGCGGTGTCGGCGATCAGTTCGGCCAGTTTTCCAAACCAAAGGGGATCGCTCTTGATAAAAACAAACAGATCTATGTCGTTGATGGCGGCACCAACGTGGTGCAGCTGTTCAACGACCAGTTCCGCGTGCTTACCTACATCGGCATGCCCGGTCTCCCCTACGGATCGCTCAACAACCCGGCCGGTATAACGGTTTCGACAGAAAATCTCGACTATTTTCAAAAATTCGCCGCGCCCGGCTTCAAGGTATCTCACCTGATCTATGTTACCAGCCAGTTTGGTCAAGAATTCTGTATCCCCCGTATTTCGGTGTATGGTTTTGGTCATATGGAGAAGATATAGGGTAGGCTGCTAACGCTCAACCGTGATCAGTAGCGTTTTTATTTTACCCGCTATTTGATGGTCTCGCAAAAAAAACGCCACCCAACGAACTGTTTTCTTCAAGGGTCATCTTACCCTTCAAGTCTACGTTTTATTCGACTACAAAGGAAATACAGAAGGCGCCGTTTCTGCACAAATAAGAAGCATAATTGGACACATTGACTGAGACCATGAAAAAATTCACTTTCATCATATTCCTGCTGACCTCCTGTACCTCGTTTATTTGTGCATGTGACCCCCTGACGGTGCATAAGGTCACCACCACCATCTTTGACGGCGTCCCCACCATGCCGTCGCCGGAGCAGTACTGCCGGGATTATCACATTCAAGCCACCAAGGATGAACAGGAGGCCAGACAGAAACAAGAGCAGGGGGTCAAGCAGGGCTCCATCCACCCCCCCTTCGCCGAAAAACGCTGTAACGACTGCCATGACAAGAGCACTGACTCCGGCTTTGTCGTTGCTGCAGACCTCCTCTGCGCCCATTGTCACAAGGGATTCCCTGCCGGTAATTTTCTCCACGGCCCCGCTGCCGTCGGCGCCTGCCTTAAATGCCATGCGCCCCATAGCACCGACAACCCGAATCTGCTAGTCAAACCGGCGGCAGAGGTGTGCGACGTCTGTCATGCCGAAGCACGGAGCAGCTCAAAGCTCCACACCATCAGTAGGACCAAAGGGATAGTATGCACTGACTGTCATGATCCACACGGTGGGAGCAATCGCTTCTTCCTGAGATAGGGATCTCGTATGCACCCGCTGCTATTTTTAATCATAGCTTTATTGGTGCTGCCCTCTAGTGCCGCTGTTGTACAGGCTGAAGATTTCCCTGTGTTTAATCGGGTAAAAGGGTTATTTCTGTATGGTGGTTCTCAGCAGTGGCTTAATTTCACCTATGATTACAGCGGCAATGAATCCGCCAGCGGTTCCCACACCGGTCACACCCTCAGCGAAAGCTATAACGCCTCACTTCAGGGGGCCCTGTTTGATCCGCTCATTTTAGATGCATATCTGCAGGGCACTATCGCTTTTGACCAGAACCGGAGCAGCAGCGACGCTGCCACTTCATCCAGCCGAAAAACCTCATATCAGTATAATTTCAGCGGCCGCGGCCTGCAAAAAAGCCGGATTCCCTTTACCCTGTTCAGTTACCGCACTACCAGCACTGCACTGAACACGTATACAACTCCTACGACAAATACCAACATCGGCAACGAATTCAGCATGATTTTTCTGAACAGTCAGCTGCAGTCCCGGCTTCGACTGTCCCGCACCAGCACCGACTCTACGGCAGGGAGCACCACGAACAGCTCCACCAGTAATTTGTTTTCCTATGCCGCCGAGCACGTGTACGGCAGCCTTTCGACAACAACATTCTCAGCAGATTTTTCCGACCAGAACGGTGGCACGTCGAATGGCGACAATCTGACGGCCTCCTCCAACTCCCTGTCACTAGCCAACTCCCTCAGATTTGGTGCCGATCGCACCTATTCGCTGCTGTCATCGTTTCAGTTACATAACACTACTGTTGATAGCCTCCCCCAGCGCAACATCTCATACAGTGAGTCTTTTTCTGCCGCTCTCGGGCGTGCCCTCACCTTTAATGCCGGCTACCAGCTGACACATAGCCGCAGCACCGACCTTACCGGATTGGCCCTGGAAAACACCGTAAATGATGGTAAACTCAGCCTGACGCACAAGCTTTTCGATTCTCTGGAGACCGAACTAAGCGGCACCGCTTCCTTAAATTCCATGACTGATGGCACCGAAAACAGATATTCCCTTAGCGGCAATGCCCAGTACAACAAAAATCTTCCCTCAGACAACCGGCTGTTACTACTCGTAGATAAGAGGTATGATCTTGTTGACCGCCAGCTCAGTTCGGGAGTTTCAACCGTCAGAGACGAGCCTCACCCAAACGTGCATCAGGGAGATACCATCCAACTCGCACTCACCGGTGCAACGTTACGCAGCGTCACGGTTGCGAGCAGAAACCCGATATTTACCTATGTTGAAGGAATTGACTATACGGTTAACGACACCCTCGGGCGCATTACCATTCTGTCGGGCGGAGGCGTCAGAATAGACATGGACGGCAACGGCACTGACCTGTACATCACGTATACCGTGTATGTCGACCCACAGATAAAGTATTCCACTGACCGACTTTCTCTCTCATCCTCTCTGACACTGTTCAGGGGAGACATGACCCTTGGGGGAACCTGGTCTCAAAGCAGGCAAAACCTGATCAGTGGCCCGGTTGTTAACGGCCTGCAAGATTCACGCTCGCTGCGGCTGGCTGTCAGCGGTCGCTATGACAGCTACAATGGTCGTCTGGCCTACCAGAAAGAGAATACGGGAGAACTTTCTTCTCAAACTGCCGAGATTGAAGGCACTGCAGGCTGGCAATTTTCTGAATCAACGTATTCACTCACTGTGCGTAACGCCTATTCCAAGTATGGCGCTACTGCTACGACTACGTCGTATCGCGAAAACCAGGCAAATCTATCAACAGCGTATTCAAGACGCTTGTTTAACGGGCAACTCAATCTGCAGGGCATAGCTAACGACCAGCGCTCTGATCAGCGCCCTACCAGGGATTCTCTGTCGCTCCGGATAAGATACACTATCATCTGGAATATGGTCACTGTTAACCTGTCGGGGCAGAGCGCCTGGCTGATTGAGTCGAACAACAGAACACGCAATGATTCCGTTCGTGTTGAATTATCGAGATATTTTTGATTGATATCCGGCAGAAGGAGATACGGTAATGGCGAAATTTCAAATGGTACGGCCCACAAAGTCATGGTTCATGACGCGGCTTTTTGCCCTCTTTACGGCGCTCTCCGGCCTCGCTGCCTGTGCTACCGGCCAACCTGCTCCATCAATAACCCAATCAACCATCTCATGGCCGCTCGCAAACACACAAAACAGGGTGGTCTGGGTTAAAAATATCACCGGCCCCGCTGATATCAAAAACAAATCAGGATTCTGGCTGCGTCTGCAGGAAGTTGTCAACGGCGCGGAAAAAACAGTCATCGACCGCCCTCACGGACTGCTCCGCTCGGCAGCCGGGGCACTTTATCTGGCCGACCCCGGCAGAGGGGTAGTGCATTGCCTCGATATCACGAATGGAGCCTACTCGACTATCGGCGGCCGTGATGATGCCCCTTTGCGCAGCCCCATCGGCCTGGCGGAAGATAACAGCGGCCGCGTCTATATAACCGATTCAATGACCGGCATGGTGTACCGCTTTACCCCCGGTGACGGGACGTTAAAGCCACTGCTGCAACAGGCACTCGAACGCCCGACAGGCATTGCTTTCAATCCGGTCAACAAACGGCTCTATGTGACTGATACCATGGCAAGCCAGATTGTCGTGATTGAGCAGAACGGCTTTATCCAACGGCGTATCGGCAGTCGTGGTGACGGAAACAACGGTTTTAACCGACCGACCGATATTGCCATCGATAGCCGCGGCCAGATGTATGTCACCGATTCCCTCAATTTCCGGGTAACAGTAATGACACCAGAAGGTCAAACCTTGCATCAGTTCGGCTCACCAGGTGATACTGGCGGCACCTTCAGCAGACCAAAAGGGATCGCCGTTGACAGTGCCGGTAACATCTATGTCAACGATTCGCTCATGGACACCGTGCAGGTTTTCAACCAGAACGGTGCTCTGCAGCTGATGTTTGGCAAAAAGGGCAGTGATCCGGGGCAATTCTGGATGCCGTCAGGGCTTTTTATTGATCGGCTTGACCAGATCTATGTGGCAGACACCTACAACCGGCGTATCCAGATTTTCAGATACCTTGCACATAGTGATGACGTAAATGAGACCAATGACGCTGACCTGTTTGACAAGCCGTTGTCACCGGCGCGATGAGCGGCTTGTTTTTTGCAATAAAAGTAAAAGCACCCCCTCCTTTAGACCCCAGACGGTCTGTCAGTGAAGGGAGAGGCCTCAGGGCACGTACAGGAGGAAACATGTTTCGAAAAATTCTACTGCTGCTGAGCATCTGCTATCTGCTTCTGCCACTCTCAGCAACGGCCGCCGGGCGTGGGGTAAATGCCTCTCCCCATAACCTCTCTATCACCGGACCGAACCCGAATTTTGCCTTTGACGAAGTCAGGGTCTGCGTTTTTTGTCATACCCCTCACAATGCTTCGGCAACCCCGGATGCCCCGCTCTGGAACCGGGCGCTGCCGCCGGAAAACCAGTACCAGATGTATCAATCACCTAATTTCACCGCTAAAGTAAAGTACGTCACAACCATGCCGACCGGCGCTTCACGGATCTGCCTCAGTTGTCATGACGGCACACTGGCTCTGAACCGCTATGGCGGGAGGGTGTTGGGGAGTAGCGGAGCGCCCCAGTCCCTGTGGGGCACGACCAATCTTGGGACCAATCTGGCCGACGATCATCCAATCTCGTTTCTCTATGATGAAGAGCTTGCCCTGAGCGCACACCTTGTCTCCCCCTCTCTGCTCACCGGCCCGGTTAAACTGGAGTTTTCCAGCCTGGTCCAGTGTACCTCCTGTCATAACCCCCATGACAATGAGTTCGGCAAATTTCTGGTTATGAACAACGGTGACGCGACCAAACCGGGCTATAATCCGTCCGTCCCCTCGCCGCTCTGCGTCACCTGTCACGCCCCCCCCGGATGGAGTACCTCCATTCATAATACCGGCGACGGCTGCATGAATTGCCATTCCTCACACACCGCCTCGATAGCTCAGTACCTCCTTAAGACAACGGTGGACCTGTCCTGTTATACCGGCGGCTGCCACAGCAGCGGCATTGCCCATGCTGACAACGCTGCCGTGCAGGTTGCCGCCGGACCGGTGCAATACCTTTTGAATAGCCTCCGGAGTACATTTTTTCTGGCTGACAAACCGGAGCGCGCCCCGCGCTCCGAACGGGAGCGCGGTACTGACATGAAATCGGTCTTTGACCAAAAGATGTACCGCCACCCTATCGGCCAGAATCAGGGGGCTCATGACCGGAAAGAACACCTCCCGATGAGCAGACCGCATGTGGAATGCGTTGATTGCCACAATGCCCATCTGGCAGGGGGCCAGGATGTGCCTGGTGGCGTGAAACGATCACTCAAAGGGGTGGCCGGGGTAAGCACCGAAGCGCAGTCCCGTTCAGCGGCTATCAGAGAGTACGAGATCTGCTATAAATGCCATTCCGGGGGCACCGCCGGCAAATTTTCAGGCATCCGTACCGCCAACCGGATGATTCAGGACCAGGACCAGATGCATCGCTTCCGGGCTTCAAATCCTTCGCTGCATCCGGTCACCGTTGACAGGCGCGGCAACGGCAGCAGTCTGCTTGAAGAATTCCGCTCCAGCATGATCAGAATTGACTGCAGCGACTGCCACAACAGCGATGACAGTAAAAAAGCGGGTAGAAACGGCCCGAACGGCCCACACGCCTCTCGTTTTGAGCATATCCTCATGGCTCGCTATGATCTGCCGCCTGGTGGCAGTAATAATCAGAAAAACTGCGGTGACTACCGTTCCAGTTATGACCTCTGTTTCCGCTGTCACAATGATACGTATGTCATGCTGTCCGGTTCCGCCTTTGCCAACGCCGGCGTTAATGAACATAACCGTCATGTGGTCGATCGCTGCATTCCCTGCGCCGCCTGTCATGATCCCCACGGAGTACCGCAGCAAGGGGGAGCGACGACTACAAACAATGCCCACCTGATAAACTTTGATCGCAATTATGCGGCCAGCAATTCACTGCCGCAGCCCCGTTATCAATCGCTCGCCAGCGGCAGAGGCAGCTGCACCGTTTCCTGTCATACCACCCCCACCCGCACCCACACCTATGCGCGCTGATTTCTGAGCCTGCTTTTCAAGTGCCCCCCCTCCTCTCTCAAGGAGGTGGGGCACCCCATTCAACCTGGAATTCAATACATATATATCCGTCTCTTCCGTGAACCAGGGAGCAGCTTATGGATAAGTATTTCTGGTTTACGTGTATTTTCACGTTGTATGGGGGGATATAACGTAGCGTCATTTCGCGATATACCGGAATTCCCGAAAACCAGGTGCGCCTGAACCAAATAATCTGTTCTGGGGAGCACCACCGTACTGCACTTTGATAAATTATATCTATCTGTAAAATAAGCATATTTCAAGTATGGCTTTTACTTTTTCCGAAGAATTATAAAATAAATCACAAATTGGCAAGGCTATTGCTACTTGAATAAACATAGAAATTAATCCGGCACCATTCAGGTGCAATACAAAACAAAGGAGAATGACCATGCTGAAAAAAATCACCGTAGCAATCGCATTAACAGGTCTTATGTCAGGTGCAGCGTATGCAGGTATCGTAGCTCAAACTGGTATCAACGGCTCTTTCCACGACATGAACGCTGTTGCCGGGACAACTGACGATTCAATGAAGAGAACCTGTGCCTTCTGCCACACCCCGCATAGTGCCGTTGACGTAAACAATGCACCGCTCTGGAACCGTGCTGCGTCAACATTCGATCCAGGCATCTACGCTTGGAAAACACCGGCAAATTCTGCAGTAGCAACTGTTACAGATCCACTCGTTGGACCGACACGTCTCTGCATGTCCTGCCACGACGGTTCCATCGCCTATGACTCACATTTGACAGCCGGTGCTACTGCCGGTTCAGTATCTTTCGGCGCAGCTTCGGCCAGAAAAATTTCTGATTTCGAGGCAACACATCCGGTCGGTATAGTCTATGCTGATTTCGCCGCTGCCCGTCCGGGTGAACTCGTTGACCCGGCAACCGGCTACATTACGTCACCTTCAGCAGATATGCTCGCAAACAGTTTCGACACAAAAACCCGTACCGGTCTGACCTACAGCAGTAAGAAAATTCAGGACACACTGTACAGCGGCGCCTATATGACCTGCGCTTCCTGCCACGATGTTCATAACACCGTGAATGCAAAATCAGACACAGGCTTAACGTACAACTACTTCCTGCTTGCACGTGAAGAAGGTTCCGCAATCTGCCTTTCCTGCCACATCAAGTAAGTTTAATCGCCAGACTCTCTCTCGCGATTGATGGGAGAGGTCATTATAAACAAAGCAGCCGGGGAAAGTTACCTCGGCTGCTTTGTTTTGTGTTACAAACCCGAAGCGCACGGATTCCGGTATGTATCAACATAAGATCACTCCGTGAAATACCTAAACAAAGAGGGCCCATGACATTTTTACCAGGATAATCGGGATGTGAATGACTCTAGTGGCACCAGTGCAATACAACTATTTTATACATAATATCATTACGTTGATCTCACTTTTCTACAATGTATCACTGTTATCAACCTTGAACTTTACGAGTAATAGCGCATAGTTGCTCCGTGAAATAGCTTAGCGTGAGTAACCGTATTGCAAATTATTTGAATATAACCTGCCGAATAGCTATACCACTATTCAGGTATTTGCGCTGTAATATCAGGACATTGAAAATTCATTTCTATGCTGCTCAGCTAAAAAAAACATCAACATAAAATTGGCTCGGCATTTGCTTCACACTTATATGAGATATTCTGGTTAGGTGCCTTTCAGGCGCACAAAAAAACGGAGAATTACCATGTTGAAAAAAATCATCGCGGCAATCGCACTGGCAGGACTCATGACAGGCGCAGCGCATGCCGGTATCGTAGCCCAGACCGGTATCAACGGCTCGTTTCACGACATGAACGCTGTTGCCGGGGCAACTGACGATGCAATGAAGAGAACCTGTGTTTTCTGCCATACGCCACATAGTGCCCAGGATGTTAACAACGCCCCCCTCTGGAACCGTAGCGCGACTACATTTAACTCAGGTTCGTACGCCTGGATTACTCCGGCAAATGCTCCAATTACTATTATGGATCCTCTCATTGGGCCGACACGTCTCTGCCTGTCGTGTCATGACGGTTCTATCGCTTATGACTCACATGGTACAAGTGGCGCTACTGCCGGTTCAGTATCTTTTGGAGCAGGATCGACCAGAAAAATTTCTGATCTTGGCACAACACATCCAGTCGGCTTCATGTATTCAGAGGCTCAGACTGCCCGTCCGGGTGAACTCGTTGATCCTGCAACCGGTTTCATCGCATCACCTTCAACAAGCTTGGCCGCAAACGTTTTTGACACAAGAAACCGTTCAGGGTTGACCTACAGCACCAAAAAAATTCAGGACACACTGTACGGAGGCAGCATTATGACCTGCGCTTCCTGTCACGATGTTCATAACACGGTTAATGCCAAATCTGACACCGGCCTGACCTATAACTATTTCCTCTATGCACGGGAAGAGGGTTCTGCAATCTGCCTCTCCTGCCATATTAAGTAGGATCAAAATTCTTTCCGCAGATTCTGGCGGAAGGGCATGAATACAAACAGCCGGGAGAAATTCCTCCGGCTGTTTGTTGTTTGGCGCCATCAGAATTACCAGCTTTTGCCAACAATCTGAGCCCTGACACCATTTTTTTATTGATTTTTAACATATTATGGCCATAATCAATATCCATAAACAATGGTCATGATATGTGGGTATATGGAGGTTGTCATGCAACAACATGTTTTTGATACGAATGCTCCCAGAAAAACTACTCACTTGAGCATAAATGGTGACTTGTTACGACAGGCGAGAGAGGAAAAAATTAACTTGTCACAAGCACTGGAAAAGCATCTTGCCGAATCTTTGCTGGAGATAAAACAAAAAAGATGGCGCGAAAGCAGTCGTGGAGCAATGGAGGAATATGCCACATTTATTGAAAAGCATGGTTGTTTTGGCGATACATTGAGGTGTTTCTGATGGCTCAGTTTGACGTGTATGAAAATATGGATCAGGTTACCTGTCCAACCTTTCCTTATCTGCTTGATATTCAAGCAGATATTCTCAGTGATCTACCGACAAGGGTCGTTGTGCCTCTTGTATTGTCATCAGTATTGAATAAGTCCATACCTATTTTGACCCCGCAGTTTGCAATCAATGAAACCGAAGTCAGAATGGTAACACCTCAATTGGTTGGAGTTCAGACGCATATACTGGGCTCCAGAATCTGCTCGTTAAAAGACAAAAGAGGCGATATTATTGCTGCTCTTGACTTGCTGGTTACCGGATTTTAAATATTACCTGAATCCTGCTGCAAACCGTACCACAGAGTCACAGTTAGAAGTGGTCGCTTCTAAGGAGCCTTGAAAAATTAACTGTTCTTTTCCGTTCGTGGTGAGCTTGTCGAACCATGAACGGCTACCCTTCGACAAGCTCAGGGTGAACGGTATTTGTTCAACTTATTTTTACTAGATTCCTAAGCGAGGAGACAGAAAAAAATTTGGTGGAATATTCAACAATAACCATTAAACCATTTATACTGAAAACGAAAAATATGGCCCCAGCTCTACAGAGATGGGGCCATTGTTACTGAATCGTTACAACGTGTACTATGGGCAGCTGGTTTTGATGCTGAGAACTTTCGGGTTGTGAGTTGTGTGACAGGCTTTACACACGTTGGCACCGCCGGTAAAGGAACTGTGAAACTCCAAACCAGTTGGCGGCCAATTCAGACCATACGTATTATCACTCTTATGGCAATCTATGCATGCTACATTTGGATTGTGAACTCCCGCCACATGACAGAATCCACAGGCGGCAGAACCGGCCCGAATTGAATGTTTACTTAATGCAAAATCGGTGACAATCGCGGGGCTATGGCAGGTAACGCAGAAATTACCACTACCCGCTGAAGCAAAGTTATAGTCGAAGGTGGCAGCACTCACCGAGCCTTTTCTGAGCGGGCCGGGATGATCTCCAACGAGAACGGTGCTGTGGCACTGGGTGCAGAAGACCCCTTTGGTTTTATGCCCTGAAGATGACCAGTTACCGAAAACATTACTGACAATCCCTGGGCCGTTTGCACCGTACGCAGAGTGACAGTCGATACACTGATTGCGGGCAAGCCCGGTGATATTATCGTAAACAACCGGCGGAGGCGGCGTACCGTCGGTCACTGTAACTTTTGTGGATACGCTTGAGCCTCCAGTCACGGTAAGCGTAAAGGTGTAGACACCGGTTACCGTCGGGGTAAAAGTCACCTGAGCACCGGGAGTGCTGTCAGCAATGACTCTGGTCGCCGGAAAACCGGGGCCGGAACTCTGCGTCCATGAATAGGAGCTTGGAGCACCGGTGCTGGCACTACCATCAAGCGTAACCGGATTTCCGATCAGAACAGTTTGAGAGGCAATTGTTTTCGCTATTGGAGGTGAAAAAAAAGTGCCGCTGAGAGTTATATTCTCGGTAAAGATAAAGCCGCTCGGCAGTGTGACTGTTACTGAAGTGCCAGCCGCTGCCGGCAGTGCGGAACTGACCGTAGCTCCTGCCGGAACACCGGCGATGCCTGCCACGCTGGCAACCGCCAGTTCGGGCGTAAAGGTAAATTTTCTGACAGAAGTAAGTTTGGAGCCGTAATAAATGGTGCCAAGACTCGTAGGAGTCACAGTGCCGCCGGCATCTGCGACTGCAGTAACGGCGAGTCGTTGTGCGGCGAAAGAGACTTGCACGCTCTGAGCAGTCGGCCCCTGAACCGTGTAGGAACTCTGGCCGGGAGTCTCTGTAACTCCATTGTAGATCACCTTATTGATAGTGTATCCGGTATTGGCATTGACCGTTACGGTGAATGGCTGGCTGGTGGTGTAGCTTTTAAAGACCATACCATTAAGCGATGTCTGGGGTGCACCATCTCGCACAGTCAACGCCCCCCCTGCGGATGTAACCCAGGTGGTTAATGACCAGGCGGCATGGGCTGCAAGCGGCACCAGACAGACGAGAAAGATGGCAGCCAAAAGTTTTTTGTTCATGTAATACCTCCATTAGTTGTGAGCTACCGGACAGATAGCCGCTGGTGAAAAATGGTTGTGTGAAGTGGCCTGAAAACAGCGCCGTGTAAATACATTCCAATTTCTTATCATCGACAATACAGAAAGTTACTAAAGCTGTAAATACTATATATGCTATTTGGCGTGCACTATGCGCTGAATGACGTTGTTGTGAATTAGACCATACTACCTCTTGCGAAAGTTGCAAGTGGAGCAACAACAAATTTTTTTCCAATGAGACAGAAGATGTCAAGAGGGTTAAATAAGTGTCAAAACTACACACCTGATAAAATCCATCTATTGTCGGTACCATCAAAATGCACTGGTTTTTTTGTGTAGCGGATGATACTAGTCTGAGGATATTGAAGGCAGACGATCCCCAGTACTCGCCCTACCCATCCAGTTATACTCTGGAGATCGACGGAACAGCGCTTTTCTGGCATCGCCCGCAGCCGTGGACCTAATGGAGCGTGATTTATGCAGTCCTTTTCTTCCCCATCCAGGTACGACCTGAGCAATAAAGCGGCCTCACTATTCCTGGGCCTGGCCATTTTGCTTGCGTACGGGATCTCACTGGTAAATGGTTTTGTTTGGGATGATACCCAAATAATTGTCAACAACATGGTTAACCGGGATTGGTCCAACCTGTCCAAGGTACTTATGGGGCCGGATGTCATCTATACTGATGATTTGGCAAGCTATTACCGCCCCTTGAACCGCCTGCTGTACATGATAGAGTATCATCTGTATGGCCTTAATCCCTTTGGTTACCACCTGCTCAACCTGTTACTGCACCTTGGCAATGTGATGCTCCTTTTTACATTCGGGAACAAGATTTTCGCCAATCGTAATTCTGCTTTTATTGCAGCACTCTTTTTCGCAGTGCATCCGGCGAATGCTGAAGCGGTAAATTTTATTTCCGGCAGAAACAATCTCTTTGCCACTTTTTTCGTACTAACATCACTATTATTGTTCCACGTTGGTAGACAGCGGAGTAGCTTAACATTAAATCTGTTGTCTGCCCTTTCCTTTTTGAGTGGTTTGTTCTGCAAGGAAATTGCGTTAATGCTCGTGCCAGTTCTGTATTTTTATCCTTTTCACATTGAAGACACCAAAAAATCAAACTACCGGGAACGTTTCATTCTACTTCTCCCGTTCATAGTTGCAGCACTTCTCTACGTGATCATTCGGTCTGCTGCCCTTTCACAGATAGTTACACAGCCTGGGACTGAGGGCGGCTTGTGGAGCCGTCTGGTGATGAATCTCTACATAATTCCACTCTATGCTTCAATGCTTGTTATCCCGCTTGGTTACAAAGTGTATTACTCAATTCCTGCTGATATCTGGCCGCATCTCAAGTGGATCGTACCTTTTTGGGCTGCTTTTATCTGTTTTATCTATTTCCTTGTGCGTAGCGGTTCAAAAATTGCCCTTTTTGCGTTGCTCTGGCTCATCTGTAATTACGTTCCGATCAGCAATATCATCGAAATCCCCAGTGGCGCCATGGCCGAACGATTTATATATCTCCCTTTTATCGGTGTCTGGCTGCTAGTCGGCTTTGCGTCTGACCATTTCACGGCACGAGGAGTTTCCCCAATAAAAATTCTTTCATTCGCTACCGGAGTTACACTTCTACTTGCCCTGTTTGCCACAATGCGCAGCATGGAGTGGAAAAACGACCTGACCCTGTTTACTTCGCTCGTGGCAACTAATCCCGAATCCGTACAGGGTCATTACAATCTTGGTGGGTGGTATCGCGAACATGGAGATATGCAGAAGGCTCGGTATTACTGGGAACGGACCGTCCACCTGCAACCCAACCACTCAAATGCATTAAGCCAGTTAGGAAGTGTGGCATTTGTTGAAAAACGCTTGAATGACGCCGAGGGGTTGTATCGTCGAGCATTGGCCTCCGGGAAACAAAACGCTGAAGCCCATTATAATCTGGCTCTGATCCTTGAAAAGACGGGACGGTATGCAGAAGCGCTTGTTCACTACACACAGTTCCTTAAACGTGTTCCACCTGAATACAAAACAGTGGTGCCTGAGGTTACTTCCAGAGTTGTAAGATTGCAAGAAAAGGTGGCGACTCCCTGAGCGTGGTCAGCATGTAAATGGGTGGCGGGTTTAGCGACGAAAGAGAACGGATCGGTTAAGGATTTGACATGATTAACAATAAAAATATAGTCGTAGTGCTTCCGGCCTATAACGCTGAAAAAACCCTGGAGAAAACCTGGAAAGAGCTGCCTCCTGAAGTGGATGAAGTTGTGCTGGTAGACGACTGCAGCCCCGACAGTACGGCGGTTCTTGCCCAAAAATTAGGGATAACCACGGTGATACACGAAACAAATAGGGGCTATGGCGGCAACCAGAAAACCTGCTATCGCACCGCACTTGACCGGGGAGCCGACATTGTCGTGATGGTCCACCCCGACTACCAGTACACTCCAAGGTTGGTTACGGCCATGGCCGCCATGATCGCCTATGGAGAGTTTGATGCGGTACTAGCTTCCCGAATCCTTGGCACCGGCGCACTAAAAGGTGGAATGCCTCTCTATAAATACGTTGCAAATCGCTTTTTGACCTTTGTAGAAAACATCCTCCTCGGGGAGAAACTGTCCGAGTACCACACCGGGTACCGGGCGTTTTCCCGCGAACTGCTTGAGAAGCTGCCACTTGACGCTAACTCAGACGACTTCGTCTTCGATAACCAGATGATCGCGCAGATGGTCTGGTTCGGTTTCCGGGTCGGCGAACTCTCCTGCCCGACCAAGTATTTTGAAGAGGCGTCCTCGATAAATTTCCGCAGGAGTGTCATCTACGGGTTAGGGGTTCTTTGGACAGCGCTGCAGTTCAGGCTTAATAAGTGGGGGATAGGTGACAGGCCGATGTTTAAGGATAAAGAGTGACAGATAAAAACTACGAACCGGGATAAATCAAGAAAATGGCCCCCATCGCTAAAAAACAGATGAGGGCCATTTTGACTGCAAAGCGCGTACTTCCCTGCTGTTACTTTGTCACCGGCACTACCCCGGTGGAAAAGATCACACTCTCGAAGGTTTTGTTCAGGCTTTTACTAGTGAAGTTAGTCATCGTCTGACCGGGAAGGAGTTCTACCTCTTGCCCGACGGAAACTGCCGTAGTCGGTACGGCACCCCAGACGTTCTTGTCACCGCTGGCGATAAGGAGGTAGGTATACCCACCTGAATTCATAGTTTCCACAATTTTACCGGAAACTGCTATTACCCCGGCTTTGCGAAGCTGCTCCTTTGTGGCCTTACCGGCAAAAGCCTTCGGATCGGCATCAAGAGAGGGATGCCCTGACGGCATGACGCTTTGCTCAGGCGCTGCCGGTGGAGCAGGATCAGGAGCAGGGACCGGTGCATTGGGGTCCTCAACAAGTCCTGGAGAGAAGACGATACTGTCAAATTTCCTGTTGAGTGACTTGCTGTTGAACAGCCCCATCTGCATTCCAGGCCGCACCTCAACATCCTGTCCAACGCTGACTGCGACGCTCGGAACCGCAAACCAGGCCTTTTTCCCGTCATTTTCAAGCTGTATATAGGTATAGCCTGTCGCCCGCATGGTTTCAACAACCTTACCGGACAGGAACGTCTCTTCCGGTACCACAACAGCCTTTTCAGTTTTCTGCGGAACCGCCGCTTCCGTCGTTGCCACAGGCGTTACTGCCGACTGAGTCACTGCGGCAGTTCCAGCACAGCCACCAAGCAAAACTACGACCAACCCGACTGTTAATCCAGCTCCTGCAATTTTTTCCACTCTTTTCATGTACCTACTCCTTGATAAGTTATTATTTTTTTTGTGTGTACAAAAAATACTATTTTGGCGGCACGACCGAAGCGCGTTCTGTTGACTTGGCCCTTCTTTGCAGGGTACCTTCAATGACCTCCACATGCCAGAGTAATTCCTGACCAACGACGCTCTCCTCGCGTACTTTCATATCAATGTTTATCTCCGTACGTTTACCACTGTCTATCGCATCAACCTTGAAGACAACCATACCGGCCGCATCCTGTGTGAATGGCACGTCAGGAGTCCCGGTAACGTCAACCTGGGGGGGGAGCTGCAGCTTAACTGTCAGATTCCGGGCCGGTAATGAACCGGCATTGAGAAGTGAGAGCCGATAGTGCAGTTTTTCGCCTGGAGTTACCTGCTGCTTGGAAAGTTTCGCGACGACGCGCACGAGAGGCGCAGAGCAGACGACAAGGCTCTCTTTCTGGAAGAAGACATCACTGAATTTCGGTGAAACGGCCTTGACGGAAATGGTTGCTCTATGCCCATCAACCATTCCTGCCGGGATTCTAAACAACACGCTGCCCTTGAATGTTTCGCCGGGAGCAAGTCGTAGAATAGTTACTTTTTCGACAGGCCTGTTCGCTCTCGTCAGGAAGGCATCAAATTCTTTCGGTGCTGTGATCGTCACCAGATACTCTTCCGTGCTTAACCCCTGATTGACCATCTCAAAAGAGAGGCTCTGATCAGTGTCAACCGGCAGAGACCCGCTCACCTCTTGTAATACAATGGCCGCTTTTATACGTGACTTGGTAAATATTTCTGCTGCGAGGCGTGCATTTTCTATACGGTCCGCCGCATTTTGAAGCTCCTGCTCAGCCTTTATTTTAACGGCAGGATTAATTTTTTCGACCTGAATATCCACCCGGCGGTTCTTTTGCCTCCCTTCAATTGTCGTATTATCGGCAATCGGTTTTGCCGGTCCGTAAGCAGTTATGGATAATTGTTTTGGATTAACGCCTGATTTTATCAGGCTGCTTCGCACACTTTGAGCCCTTTGTTCCGAAAGCACTATGTTGGCTGCCAGATTTCCTTTCACATCGGTGTGCCCCTCAATAAGGGCCACAACATCATCTGAGCGTTTCAGAATGTCTCTAATCTCTTTTAACTGCCCATAATAATGAGGTTTTATCTTTGAACTGTTGCTATCAAATTCTACCGAAAACTTTTTCACGACTTCATTTTTGACGACAAGGCTCACAGATGCTTCAACGGCCAGAGGAACGGGTTGGCCTGCTGCAGCTTTATCAGCGGCTTCTGTTTCAGCTGGTTTTGCTGCCTCTTCATTTTTAACCGGCTCATCTTCCAGCACAAATATTTTTTTCTTTTCCGGGACCGGTCGTGGCGTAGGCTTTTTCACTCTTTCCTTGCCGAAGTAATAGCTTAAACCGAGACCGATTTCATAATTATTGCGTATAACCGAGCCATCATAGATGATCAGTTGGCGCGCATCAGCTCTCAACGCCAGGTAGTTTTCAAGATAGTACTTAACTCCGACACCGTAATTGAACAAAAAATTGCTATTGGTATTGGCAGGAGCGTCAATAGTAATGCCACCAACGCCAACGGCAATAAATGGCAGCCACTTTTTATTTATGGGAAAAGGATAGATGGCGTCAAGGCGGTAAAGATATCCGGTATCGTTTCCGCCACCTAACTTCGAACCAGTGCTGAAATAATTCAGCGTCCCTTCAATACCCAGGCTGCCTGCAACAGCTTTTTCAATTTTTTCATAACCCACTTTAACACCATACGATGTCGTGGCGTTGCGTTGTTCCGATCCGGCAAAAAAATAACCTCCTATCGTTGAGGTGATAGATAGTCCGCCCGAAGAATCGGCCTTTGAAGGCGGTCTGGTTATTTCAGCGGCAAAAGCGGGGAATAGAAGAGTAGCTGATATAAGTAAGGTACATATGAGTGTTAATACAGGTTTCGCCAAGTACCTCTCCAAGTGATAGCAGTTGTTGCTCATTATATAGTAATGCGGCGTTGACTTCAATCGAAACAATGGTAACCTTAACATACTGCGCCACCGCTTGGCATGGAACGTGCGTTGCAGTTATTTAATGATCATTTATACGCCATTTGCCGGAATACTGTGGGCTCTTATATTTGCCTACAGACCAACATTATCGGCTTCCGTTATTATTCTAATAATAAATTACAAGTATTTTTCAGTTGGTTATGATAAAGTTTAGCAAGATTATGTAATCCGTTCACCCTGAATATGAAGGGAGTTGATAGTCATGGGACATTCAGTGAAATACCGTATTGGCACAATTTTGGTGAGTGCTGGCTTGTTGAAACAGCAACAGCTTGACTGTGCCCTTGAAGAGCATATGCATACCAATGAGCGAGTTGGTGAAACGCTGATCAGAAATGGAATACTGAGTGCAAATGACCTCACTGCTCCTCTGCTGGTACAAGAGCACCTTGGCTCTATCGAAAGCGCTGTAAAACTTGCTGCTGGTGAGCGTCAATTATTCGGACAGTTACTGGTCCAGTCAGGACATATCAGTTCAGAACAGCTTGATCAAGCAATAGTCGAACATCAGCGCACCGGGGAGTTACTCGGCGACGTCTTTAAGCGCTTTGGCGTTCTCTCTGATCAACAATTAAAAGGCTTACTTGCCTTTCAACAGAATCAGGGTTCCACGCACGTTTCCCCTCTCAGACTCGGCGAGTTGCTGGTCTCGACGGGACGAATCGCTCGTGAGCAGCTTGAAGATGCTCTTCACAAGCAGAAGCAATCCGATAAAAACATTGGAGAAATACTATTAGAAGCGGGGTATGCCACACCTGCTTGTATTCAGCACTGTGTCAGCTTGCAGAAAATGTTGACGAAGACCGTTTTGGCTGCAATCCTTGCCCTTGGTATGGGTACGGAAGGCCATGCCGGGGAGATGTGCACATTCTCTACGCAGTTGCAGGATTCTGCCATGAGAGCACAATATATCGCTAAAGTAGCATCTGAAACCGGAAATATGGTGGCGTACAACACCCATTCCGACAACTCTGTTGTGTCCGACGCCTCTGATGACGGATCAGCGTCCTCTTTCTTTTTCGGGAAATCAAGCGCCGTTAAAAATCAGGGTGATACAACCCTTGATTCTTTCAGCAAGGACTGTCTGGGATGCCACGACGGATTGCAGGCCAGTGATCGCAAGGTAAATTACAAAAACACCCCCGGCCAGAAATCACATTGGAGCCAGGGCGCTTCAGAGCATCCGATAGGTATGAATTATGCCTCCTACGCTGCCATGGATCCGAAAAGCTATAAACCGGCAGCATCTTTTGGTTCCAAGATGATGTTTGTAAACGGTCGGGTCGGATGTACGACCTGCCATGATCCGCTTAATCCTGAAAAAAGCCACTTGGCAAAAAGTGATTACCGCAGTGCCCTTTGCCTGACCTGCCATACTAAATGATTTGCATGCAATTATTTCAGCAGAGAGTAATGAAGGGGATCAAGGCCTAAGAACTGATATTGGTACAAGCAAATACGTGTGACGGAGAAGACAAAACCCCTTGTCCATGTATACCGAAATGTATACTCAGAGCTAAGAGGTTTTTTATTGTCTAGCTTTTTTAGCTAGTTAGTAATTTGGCAGGGGTACCTGGATTCGAACCAAGAGATGACGGCGTCAGAGGCCGTTGCCTTACCGTTTGGCTATACCCCTAAATTGAAGAGTTCCTCTTGTAGCAAATCAGGTGCATGACGTCAAGACTTTTCAGCCTCGTGCCGCCTGAGCCCCCGCCTCCATCGCTTTGACGTTAGCTGGTATCAACTTGTGATTTCTCTCCGGGAGCGCTTTTTTCAATGCCGCTTCCAGCGATTCTTTCAATAACGCTCGTGATTTTTCAATATATGCCCCACAGGCAACCATATTAACCATGCGTACGTCACCCATATCAAGGGCAATCTGATTCATAGGGACCTTAATCACCTCGACACCAGGCAGGTCAATTCCTCCGATATCAACCAGACTGGAGTTAATGATACAAATCCCGCTCTGCTTCACTTTGGCGGCATATTTATCAAACGAAAGCTGATTCAGCAAAACCGAAACAGAGGGATTGCCGACAACAGGAGAACCGGTGTCACCATCTGCAAAGACAATTGTGCACATAGCCGCCCCACCACGTTTCTCAACTCCGTAGGCCGGAAAAAATGAAACATTTTTCCCTTCGTGGATGGCAGCGTATGAAAGCAGGTTACCGGCCAGCAGCACGCCCTGCCCACCGTAACCGGCAAAAAACACATCGTAGCGCATGGATTGTCTCCTGTCCCCGATATATCGGGATAAGTGCGATAACAAAGTCGTTTCTGATAAAAGCCCAGAACACGACTTCTTCTTACTAATTATAGATTGGCGGTATTCTTGTAAACACCCAGCGGAAAGTAGGGGATCATTTCGTCCGTTACCCGCTGGTTGGCATCAAGAGGATTCATTCCCCAGTTAGTGGGGCATGACGCAAGAGCTTCAATAAAAGAAAAACCTTTTTTTTCAACCTGATAGCGGAAGGCAGTTTTGATCAGCTTCTTGGCATTAAGGACATTCTTGGGATTATTGAGGGCAACCCGCGCTGAAAAGGCCACTCCATCGAGATTGGCAAGAAGTTCGGCCATCTTGAAAGGAGACCCGTCTTTTGAGATGTCACGGCCATACGGAGAGGTGGATGTTTTTTGTCCCGGCAGGGTCGTGGGCGCCATCTGGCCACCGGTCATGCCATAGGTCGTATTGTTAACAAAAATCACGGTAATATCCTCACCACGATTAGCTGCATGGATGATTTCAGACATACCAATGGCCGCAAGATCGCCATCCCCCTGATAGGTGAAGACAATCCGGTCCGGCCTGGCCCGCTTGGCACCGGTGGCAACGGCCGGAGCGCGGCCATGAGGAGATTCAATCACATCAACGTCGAAATATCCATAAAGGAATACCGAGCAGCCAACAGAAGCGATCCCGATCGTTTCACTGCGGATACCGAACTCATCCAGAGTTTCTGCAACCAGACGGTGAACCGATCCGTGGTTGCAGCCGGGACAGAAATGGGTTGCTACATCTTTCAGGCTTTCAGGCCTGGCAAATACCTGTTTCATGGTTTTCCTCACCGACTCAGACATGAGCCGGATAATTTTTCTTGATCTGCTCGAACAGCTCTTCGGGTGTCGGCAATGAACCCGCTCCCGGCGGCCGCCCATAAAACGACACCTCAGCATCGCGGGCTATGGCAAGACGTACGTCATCAATCATCTGCCCCGTGGAGAGTTCTATATCCAGAAAAAGCTTGCACCGCCCGGAAAGCGCTGCGTACGCTTTTTTAGGAAAGGGAAACAGCGTAATCGGCCGTAGCAACCCTACCTTCATGCCGGCGTCTCGGGCCATACTGATAGCCGTCTTTGCAATCCGTGCGGTTGAGCCGAAAGCGGTTATTATCAGTTCAGCGTCTGCGGTTTGCACCTCTTCCCAGCGGCACTCTTTTTCAGCCAGTTCCTGATAGCGGGCTTGCATCTTCCAGTGAAATTTTTCCATTTCACCATCACCAAGGTACAGCGACTTAACGATGTTTTGCACTTCTCCGGCTTCCCGTCCACGCACCGCCCAATCTTTGGCCGGCAGCACCGTATCCGGACGGGGATTTGGAGTCACCGACTCTTTCATCTGTCCAATAACGGAATCAGCCAGCACCATGGTCGGCATGCGATAGATATCGGACAGGTCAAAAGCCAGCATGGTCAGGTCGTACATCTCCTGCACCGAAGCAGGGGCGAGAACAATGATCCGATAGCCGCCATGCCCGCCACCGCGAGTTGCCTGCCAATAGTCAGCCTGAGAGGCATCGATACCCCCCAGTCCGGGCCCCGAACGCATGATATCGACAATAACGCCGGGAAGTTCCGAACCGGCCATGTACGAGATCCCCTCCTGCTTGAGGGAGATGCCGGGACCGGAGGATGACGTCATGGCGCGAACTCCGGCAGCCGACGCGCCAAGCAGCATATTAATGGCGCCGATCTCGCTTTCAGCCTGAATGAATTCGCCTCCCAGCCGTGGAAGCTCGCGTGACAGATATTCCGGGATATCACTCTGAGGAGTAATCGGATAGCCGAAATAGCAGCGACAGCCGGCTTCCAGAGCCGCCATTGCCACCGCTTCGTTGCCTTTGACAAATATTTTTTCCAGCGAAGCAGTCTGCATGACCGTCACTCCTTAAAAACTGTTATGGCGACGTCAGGGCACATCTGTGCGCAGAGCGTACAACCGGTGCATTGCTCCGGATTCGAAAAAACTGCCATTGAATAACCAAGGCTGTTAGGGGAATCACTTAAAGCGACCAGTTTTTTTGGGCAGCCTGTGGTGCAGAGCCCACACCCCTTGCAGCGCGTTTCATCAATCACTATATACGGCATCGCTGTTCATCCTTTGTTAAATTCAAGTTGTTTCTTGTAGCAGAGACAAAACGTATTCGTCAAGTTTCCTCACCATGTCGGCAGTTTCCGCTCACGTTTTTCTCTTAACTGCCTACCCCTTCTTGACCTTGGGAATAAAGATTTCATCGGGGTCGAGAACTTCATGAATAATGCGCAACTCTTCCAGGGTAGGCGCCACTGTTTCGCCTTTAACGCGGGAAATGTCAAGATCAAACTGGCATAAATCCCTGATCTCCGTCGGCGTTTTGCCGGGGTGACAGGTGTCCAGATACATCAGGCCGGTCTCTTCATCAAAGCGGAAAACACCAGCCGTACTGATAACGGCAGACGGTCCACCGCGAAAAGCGGACCCGTAGAGTTCACGACGATGAACAAATTGGCCGCCGGGCCATTTTTTGACCCGCCAGCCGGGACTGGTGATGTAACTGACATTCTCCACAAAACGTCGCTTTTCGTGCACCATGATAAACACCGTCCGTTTGGCAAAGGAATTAATATCCGGATTGCCGCCGCTCCCGGTCAAGCGCAGTTCGGGATTAAGATAGTCACCGATGCAGGTGGTGTTGACATTACCGTACTGATCAACCTCTGCCCCCCCCAGAAAGCCAAGATCGACATACCCTCTCTGAGCAATGCTGAAGGCGTCATAGAGTCCTGAAGCTCGTGATGCGCCCATTTCACAACGAGCATCGCCAACAGATGTAGGCAGCTCCGGAGGTCTACCATCAAGGGTCCCCGCTTCAAAGATCAGCTTCAGGTTGGGAGCATGGGTATTTTGAGCCAGCATAATGGCAACCATTGGTAAGCCGGTTCCGGCAAAGACGATTTCGTTATTCCCTACTTCCCGGGAAGCTGCACAGCAGAGCAGATCTGCCAGGCCGTACTGTTCAGGTTGTGCGTGCACTGACATATCATTTCCCTCCTTTTTTTTCACGAGGACTGTAATTCATGGCGCTGTTTGCCTTGAGATTCAGCATGCGCGGCCATCCCAGTTTTTCCAGATAACTCATATGGTTCTGCCCATGAATCCACTCATTGGCAAAATCATCAAAACCTTCCTGGGTGCGGGTGCGTCCGTAAAATTCTTTTAGGAATGCGCCATCGACATCATAGCGTCCGAACATTCCGGTCGGGTGCGCACCGAATGGGCATTCCAGAATATGATCGACTTCGAAACTGACGATAGTGTTCTGATCGGCATTGCGCCGTAAATACTCTTCAGGAACAATCTCTTCGGCCATGACAATCGTTATGTCGGCAGCGCGGGCGACCTCCGGATCAGAGTAATACTGGCCGTTTACCCGCACAGTCCCCTCTTCGCCAACCTGTTGAACGCACATGACCGCAATATCAACCTTGGCAGCCGGAATCAGAACTTGAGAACCGGCTCCGAAGAAAGGATCTTCGGTAAATTGATATTTATGTTTTGCAATTCTTTTTCCGTCACGCAGCCCGGCACGACCAAGCATATCGTATTCAGGGTTGTGAATATCTGTGCCGAGCGAGGTCTGCGTGACCGCATATGGTGCGCCGGATGCGGCGGCGGCAAAGCGGAACATCATCTCGGCGTGGCTGTAGTCCTCGACAATAATCTGTTTGTCGGCAACCTTACGCGAGAGGTTGGCTCCGTACTTGCCATACAGTTCATGACCGACCCAGCATGATTCCCAGATATCCACACACCCCGCCCCGACAAGGAATTCGGTGTGGGAGCCGCCCTGAACCTCAATCAGATGGAGATGCTTTCGATGCTGACGGATCAGTTCAAAAACAATGGCCATCGGTCGACGCCAGATGGTGAACCCGGAAAAGGTGAGACGGGAGCCGTCCGTTATAATTTCGGCGGCGTGCTGCAGGGTGGTGCGTTTGCTGGTACTCATGCCGACCTCCTGATTAGTAAGTTTGAAATTATTTTCTACGATTTTTTGCAGAGAATAATTTAGTTAACGCACTTATCCAGTATCTAATAGGGCTAGCTGAAATTTCGTAAAATCTCCCTGGAAATAATGAGACGCTGAATCTCACTAGTCCCCTCGTAAATGGTAGTAATCCTGGCATCGCGGGTAAAGCGCTCAAGCGGATAGTCATGGGTATAGCCATACCCTCCCAGCATCTGCAACGCACTGTAGCAGGCCCGGTTAGCCGACTCGGTGGCAAACAGCTTGGCCATGGAAGCTTCTTTGACAAAACTCTTGCCGTTTTCCTTGCGCCAGGCAGCACTCATCAGGAGCAGTCGTGAAGCTTCAAGCTCAGTATAGCCATCCGCCATCATCCACTGCAGCGCCTGAAAATTACTGATCTTCTGGCCAAACTGCACCCGCTCCGTCGCATAACCGGTGGCGTAATCCATGGCGGCAAGCCCAACTCCTAGGGCAAGAGAACCGATGCCGATACGACCACCGGTCAGTTCCGCCACGGCAATACGGAAGCCATCATTCAGCTTTCCCATCATGGCAGTGGCAGGCACCCGGCAGTTATCAAAGATCAGCTCATTGGTCGCAGACGCATGCTGACCCATTTTCTTTTCTTCCTTGCCGATAATCAAGCCGGGTGTGCCACCTTCCACCAGAAAACAGCTGATACCCTTCCCTTTCGGGGCATCTTTGTCGGTCACTGCCCAAACGACAAACACACCCGCATATGGAGCGCTGGTTATAAAGATTTTGGTGCCGTTCAAAACGTAATCATTGCCATCCTTGACCGCCTGGGTACTCATACCGGACGGATCGGAACCGGCTCCCGGCTCAGTCAGACCAAAACCGCCGGCGGGATATTCTCCGGAACAAATTTTGGTGATATACGCCATTTTCTGTTCTTCGTTGCCAACTGCCTGGATTACCTCACAGACCATGTTATTGACCGACAGGGTAACGGCAGTGGAGGCACAGGCACGGGCAATTTCAGTTATTGCAAGACTGAAGGCAACAACCCCCGCTTCTGATCCGCCGTACTGTCCCTTGATGTTCAAGCCCATGAAACCGAGTTCCGCCAGCTTTTTGAGATTACTCAGCAGCGGCGCCCGGTCATCACTCTGGTCAAGCGCTGCAGCTACAGGTTCCAACTCCGACTTGGCAAATTCACGGGCAGTATCCTGAATCAACTTCTGCTCTTCGGTAAGATCAAGAAACATGCGCACCTCCTTAATTGTTCACAAATTCCATCAACGGACAGTTTCTATCGGTACATCCATCTTTTGTCCCCATTCATGCCAGTATGATGAACTGTGCACAGCAAATGCAGTCTGGTACTCGTCAAGCGTTGAGATGCCAACGGCATCTTCCAGACGTTTTTTGAAGTGAGGCTCCAACGCGGCAACGGCAGTCCAACCGTCTAAGGTTTTGTAAAGATTGTATTCAGGAATTCCGCCACCCAGATTCGCGCCTGACACTGTACAGCCATAACGGAGCGGTTCAGCCAGGGAAGCGGCAGCCTCCGACAACGCAATTTCCGCATAGCCCGCGACTCCACCCCGCTCGCGGCCAAGCAGCAGCGCCAGAGCGGCAGAAACAGTCATTTCGGCTCCAGCCATATCGGCCAGCAGTGTACGCGGCATGTGGGGAGGGGTGAGAAGCCCTAACGACGCCTGATAGGTAAGATCGTGCCCCGCTTCATTCTCGCGGGGAGCCGGATAACCGATTATTGCAGCCTGGCAGAGTCGAGGATATTTTTGATGCAAAGCTGGCCAGTCAAAGCCGAGACGTGCCATAGCGGCAGGACGGGTAGCGCTTATAAGCAGATCGGCAGAACCAAGCATGCTGTCAAGCTCGGTACGACCTGTGTCAGATTTAAGATCGAGTCTGACACGCGTCTGCCCCTCCAGCATATCCTTGTACCACCCGGCATGATAAATCTCCATCGGATCACCGGACGGGGCTTCTACCTTAACGACCTCCGCGCCCATCGCGCAAAGTCGCTGGGCAGCGACCGGTCCAGGAAGGTTCGCCGCCAGATTCACAACTTTAATACCGGTCAGCACTTTCATCATACTAGGCTACTTTGCCACTTTTGCCGTCAGGGCCGGCACAAACTGCATGACATCGGCAACCACCAGCACATCAGCTACTTCACCGATCGGAGCATCCTTGTCCTTGTTAATGGCGAGGATGAAGTCTGAT
>JAQTZV010000022.1 GCA_028687585.1 Desulfuromonadaceae bacterium
GATAGTCTGGCTGACCAGTCGGGTGAATTATCCGCCATCTACTGACCTCCTGAGTGAATTGTCAACTACAGGGGCAGCATAGCGGGAAAATCAGTGGGGAGATAGATGGTGCTCGGTTGACGGTTACATTGTAAAAGTAGCCAGCAATGAGAACATAGACCTCCTGGTTATGCCTGCCCATGAGGAAGGCCGTATCGAGCATGCATTATTTGGAGGGGAAAACGATGCTATAATTCGCATGATGCCCTGTTCGATTCTGCTGGTGAAAACGGAGTCGGAACCGGTGGCTTGGTAGAATTAATTAGAGACAACATTTCCACAGTGACAAAGCTTCGATTAGATTTTCGCGGTGACGTTTGTGTTCGTAATTAACCAGATGCATAAAAAAGGAGAATACCATGAAAAGAGTTATACTTTCACTGTTGCTGTCGATTGTATTGGCAACGCCTGCTTTTTCACAGATGAAGGACATGTCAATGATGAATCATTCTGAAGAGCATGGCCCTATGATGGGAATGGGACCTATGGACAAGATGGGCGACATGACGGGTATGTGTATTGAGCATCAGGATAAAATGGGGCTTTCCGATGCTCAGGTTATAAAAATGAAACCGGTACGTAATGACATGAAAAAGAAACAGGTTAGATTCAAAGCGGACCGTAAAATTGCCGAGATTGAACTTACTGAAATTATGGATGTAAAGGATTTCGATATCGAGAAGGCTCGTTCCGCAGTTAAAAAAATTGCCGATATAACAACAGCCCATCACTTGGAAATGTTAACTTCCATGCAGGAAATGCGGGCAATCTTGACCGATGATCAATTTAAAAAAATGAATAAGATGTCATCAATGAACATGCACGACAAAAAACCGGCGAAGCATATGAATAAAATGAAGAAATAATATGATTCCTTCTGTTCTTCCGTTCATGGTTCGACAAACTCACCACGAACGGAAGAACAAATGAACTGTGAAGCTGACATTTGATCCACGCGGCGCTTATTCCTTAATAGTACCATTTTCAATTTCCAAGACTTTTTATGCACTGGTTTAGCGACCATAAAGGAGAAATTTTATGCTTTGGACAATCTTTGTCGTGCTGATAATCCTGTGGCTTTTAGGAATGGTCACTGCGTATACCATGGGAGGACTGATCCACATCCTGCTGGTAATTGCAATTATCACGCTTCTGGTAAACATAATTCAAGGACGGAGATCCGTGTAGGATTTGCATACAGTTTTAACGGTCAATCTACCTGAAATAGCAGTTAATCAATCTGTGGAGAACCTCTTGAAACCAACATATATTTCCTCCATGTTTACAAAGTTTGCCAAAGCAACGTCACGTGCGACAGGACGACCCTTAGCGTTTACGCTTGCGGGTACGGGCCTGTCAACCAGATTGTGTAAATAGAAATTCGGATTTTATATAAGAGTGCGTTATTCTGAAATTTTAGAATTTCCCCTCGGGCACAAATTTACTTCGCTCCCTCCACAACACCCCTAAGAACTTCCCGCAACTGATCAAAGTTATATGGTTTGTTGATCATACCGGCTATCGCATCTCGGGGAATCTTAGAGCCAATATCGCCTTCACCAAAACCGCTGGAGATAATGATCGGCAGCTTCGGGTCGAGTTGTTTCAGTTTATAGAACAGTTCATAGCCATTCATAACCGGCATACCCATGTCGGTCACTATCAGAGTAATGTCAGCGGCGTTCTGTTGATACAATTCCAACGCCTCTTTGCCGTTTGCGGCATCAAGGACGCTGAAACCCAGTTTCTGTAACAGGGCAATTGCAATGGCTTTGACCTGCACTTCATCTTCTACCAGGAGGATTGTACCGCTCCCCTGCCACGCTGCTGAAACTGCTTTCTGGTGTACTTCCTCTGTTTCAGATTTGCTGATCAGAACTGGCAGATAGACCTTGAAGGTTGTGCCATGCCCAGGTCGGCTTTCAAGTTGTAATGCCCCGTTATGTGCCTTGACAATGCCAAGTACCGCTGACATCCCCAGACCACGACCGGTGAATTTGGTGGTGTAGAACGGCTCGAAAATTTTGCGTCTGGTTTCTTCATCCATGCCGCTACCGTTATCGGTGACTTCAATGCAGATATAACGTCCCGCCGGTATGATCATGCCGAGATGATCCTTCTCCGGTCGCTCTGACTTGATCTCTGCCTTTGCCAGTATGACGCCTATCTCACCCTCTGCATCGCCTATAGCTTCGGAAGCATTGATAATCAGGTTCATAACTACTTGCCTGAGCTGGCTAGCATCACCTGTTATGAGTGGAATATCAGTACCAAGTTCGGGTTTTAACACTACGTTTTTTGGGATGGTTGTTTTCAGCATGGTGACCATCTCATCGACTAGCGTCCAGGTATTGACCTGACTCTGGGTGAGTGAGGCTTTACCGGCGTAGGCCAGCATCTGGCGGCATAAAGCAGCGGCACGTTCGGCAGCTTTTTCTATCTCTGGGATATGCTTCTCAGCATCTTCATAGTCCATCTTTGTCAGTGAGCAATACCCCATGATGATAGCCAGTATGTTGTTGAAGTCGTGAGCGATGCCGCCAGCCAGCACACCGAGGCTTTCGAGCTTTTGGGTCTGCTGGAATTGCTGCTCGATCAGCGATTGATGTTCCTCGGCTTTCCTGCGTTCTAACTCGCTCGCCGCCCGCATAGATACCAGTTTTAATACAGTCTCTGCAAAATGAGAGCTGTTCAACTCTTTTCGACCGATAACGGCAATCAGACCGATCGGTTTCATATCGTAACCCCAGAGCGTGGTCCCGACATAACTCTCGGCCTGTAAATCCTGTAGAGCTGCATCCTGCGGGAACAGTTTGCGTACTTCTCTGGGGAAGACACAAACCTCTTTACCCACCACATCACCACAGGGAGTATCCTTCAGGGCATACTCGACGTTATCCTCGAATTTGCCATCATTGTAAATTGCGAGCGTGCGGGCTGTAAGACTGTCTCCATGAAGGGTATCAATACAGACGTAGTCCATACCAAGGATATTGGCAAGATAGCGGGCCAGTAATTCAAAAAAATCCTCGCTTGTTTTGAGAGAACTGATATGAAGAAGATATGACTGAACTTCTTCGACCTGTTTGCGTTCAGTGATGTCCTGTGCCATTCCCCGGAGGCCCACAGTAATACCGCTGGCATCAAGTACCGTCACGCCATAAACCCACATCCATCCAGGACTTCCATCAACCCGTAGCGTTTCCAACTCAAGGTCATAAGGGTTTCCTGTGTTTTGGGTGTTTTGCAAAGCTTCGGACAACTTTTTCCAACTCTCTGGAGTAAAGAGTTTCTGGTGTTCGGTATAAGGAGGAGGAGGAAGTTTTGGGTCAAATCCATACATCTTGTAAAGTTCTTCGGACCAGATGACCGTATTGCTCGCTAGATCCAGTCGCCAACTACCTACATGAGCAATTCGCTGCGCTTCCTTCAGGTCTTCTGTATTTGCTATGAGTTCCGTTTCTGCTCGCCTGCGCTCCTCAATTTCTTCTTCAAGTATAACGGTCTGTTCCTGCAGGGCTTCTTGAGCAGCCTGTCGTTCTGCAACTTCATTTTCTAGCTGCAGGTTCGCCAACTGGAGCTCATCGGTATATTTCATGATCTCTGCCGTTTTACGTCGCACCTGAATACGGAGCAGGATCACAAAACCAACTGCGACGCACAGCAGAATTCCAGAGATGACTGCGGCTTTTTTCATCCAGGGGTGTACGACCCGGATGGTTGAGGCTGATTTGTGCGACCATCTTTTGCGAGCCTGATGATAGGGCGAACTTTCGTTTTTTCGCCATTCCTCAAGGTAGCGGTCAAGTGTTGCCAGGATGGCGCTGTTTTTGCCTTTTGCCACGGTAAAGAAGATGCCAAACGGGTTGAAAACGACACCGGTTGATTTGAGTTTGTATTCGGTTTGTTTTGCGGCGCCGAAGGTGTTGTTAACGACACCGGCATCCACCTGACGGGCTGAAATTGCCTTGAAAACCTCTTCAAAATTCCCGTATTCTACAAAGGTGCATGGTATACCGAATTTTTCCACCAGGTTTTTGAAGTTAGCAGCGTTGAAATCGCCTTTCATAAGAGCAATCTTCTTGTTCTTTACATTCATGATATTGTCAATGGGAGAGCCATTAGGAGCGTAAAGTTCGGCCCATACCGTAAGCAGCGGAACTTTGCCATAGTCCATGAACTTAGTGCGCTCGTCGGTTAAGGCGACATTAGTGAGGACATCAACTTCACCGGACTTTATCCTCGAGAGACCGTCTGCCCAGTTGCCATACACGTATTCGATGGCCCAGCCTTCACGTTTGGCGATCTCGTTGAGGAAGTCGACATAAAAGCCCTGGACTGAGCCATCCTTGGCCTGAAAGAGGGTGGGATAGAAGTTGAATGCTGCAATACGGATTTTTTTGGGAGTTGGAGTATCAGCGGAGACAAGCGATGCTGTTGCCAGCATGATGGTAATTACTAATAACAGCAGAATCCGCTTCATAGAATCTCCAACAGGGCAGTTGAACTGATTAAAAATAGGTTCGGTTCAGAAATCCGTGTTTATATGAGATGTCCTCTAATTTGCTTTTAAGCTTATATCACAGCTATTTTGGTAGCAAAACATTTTGTTCCGCATCCTGCCTTCAAACAGGATGCTGAATTGATTCAATGCTGACTTCCAGTCTCTGATAGGCATTGTCCATTTTTTAGCAATGTTCCTCAGAGCCAGGTACAACAGCTTGAACATGGCTTCGTCACTGGGAAAATGACCTCGATTCTTGGTAACTTTACGGAGTGACATGTTCAGTGATTCGATGGCATTGGTCGTGTAGATTGCCTTGCGAATATCCTTCGGACAGGAGAATATCGGAATGATCGGTTCCCAGTTATTCCGCCATGATTTAACGACGTCGGCACCCTGATAGCTAATTTCGCGGCTCAATGGCTGGCCTACACGCACCCATGTCAACGCTTGAAGGTACACCTCGCGATATACCAGCCATGACTCGGGGACAGTATGGTTTGCTAAACCTTTACTGGCGGAGACTTTCACTCCTTACTCCTTGCCGATCTCCCGGCGCACTACACAAACGATTTTACACCCCCGTGCCTGCCAATCTAATCGTCAATCAGTTTTCGGTTTTTTATATGCGATACGTTATCCTGCAAATTGGTAGAATTTGCCCTCATACATTAGCCGATTTTGTCCCCTCTACAACCACCCGCAACACCTCCCGCAAACGCTCAAAGTTATATGGTTTATTGATCATACCGGCTATCGCATCTCGGGGAATCTTAGAGCCAATATCGCCTTCACCAAAACCGCTGGAGATAATGATCGGCAGCTTCGGGTCGAGTTGTTTCAGTTTATAGAACAGTTCATAGCCGTTCATTACCGGCATACCCATGTCCGTAACTACCATAGTAATGTCAGCGGCGTTCTGCTGGTACAGCTCCAACGCCTCCTTGCCGTTAGCGGCATGAAGGACGGTGAATCCCATCTTCTGTAACAGAGCTATTGCAATAGATTTGACCTGTTCTTCATCCTCTGCCAGCAGTATTGTGCCGCTGCCATGCCATGCTGCTGAAACTGCTTTCTGGTGTACTTCCTCTGTTTCAGCACTGCTGATCAGAACGGGCAGATAGACTTTGAAGGTTGTACCCAGTCCCGGTTGGCTTTCCATCAGTAATGCCCCATCATGAGCCTTGATGATGCCAAGTACTGCCGACATGCCCAGGCCACGACCGGTAAATTTGGTGGTGTAGAACGGCTCGAAGATTTTACGTCTGGTGTCGGCATCCATGCCGCAACCGTTATCGCTAACTTCAATGCAGATATAGCGACCTGCCTGGATGATTATGCCGAGATGATCCACCTCTGTTTGCTCCGCCGTAATTTCTGCCTTTGCCAGCTTGACATGTATCTCACCTTCTGCATCACCGATAGCTTCGGCTGCGTTGATGATCAGATTCATGACCACCTGTCTGATCTGGCTGGCATCACCGGTGATCATGGGAATATCAGTACCGAGTTCGGGTTTGATCACGACATTCTGTTGGGTGGTCGTTTTCAGCATGCTTACCATCTCATCAACCAGCATCCAGGTATTTACCTGACTCTGGGTGAGTGAGGCTTTACCGGCGTATGCCAGCATCTGGCGGCAGAGTGCGGCGGCACGTTCTGCGGCTTTTTCTATTTCGGGGATATGTTTCTCCGCATCTTCATAATCCATCTTTGTCAGAGCGCAATACCCCATGATAATCGCCAGAATGTTGTTGAAGTCGTGGGCGATGCCGCCGGCCAGAACGCCGAGGCTCTCCAGTTTCTGGGTTTGCTGGATCTGCTGTTCAAATAGCAATTTATCATTTTCAGCCTTCTTGAGCTTGGTTATATCCGAAAATACGACTACGACCTGTTGTAAGAGACCTTCAGAACTTTCAACCGGGTATGCGTTACATAACACCCAGAGCGGATCTGAGAGATCGGGGCGACAGACACCTAATGTAAAGCCGGATAACGGTTTGCCTGATTTTAGCACTTGATTTACCGGATACTCTTCAACAGGCATCTGTTTACTGTTTTCCTGTACAAAGCACCAGGTAGGATCTATGGCAGCTTTCCCCAGCATCTGTTCATTACTTAGACCAAGGAGTGTTGAAGCCATTGTGTTCGTAAATATTATTGAAGAATCCGAAGCGTGTACCACAACACCGGAAGAAAGATTATTCACCAGTATCCGGTACTTGGCTTCACTCTCCGAGAGATTAGCTGTACGTTCCCGGATTGTTGCGTCAAGACCATCAACTAAACCCTTCAGTTTGCCAGACATGCAATTGAATGAATTTGCTATTTCATCCATCTCCTTGTTATCGAACTGTGGGAGAGTCGAACCCAGATTTTCCGGATTATTTGTTATGGATTCTGTTTCGGCCTTAAATCTCTTTAACGGGGTCAATACCAGTTGATGAATAAATCTGATTTGCAAAGAGAATGTGATAAGAAGAAGGATAATGAGCATCCCGGATAGTTTGGCAGATAAAACATTTGCCTCACGATATGGCAGTTCCAGAGGCATACGAATCGAGATCGCAGATACCGCCTCATCAATCGACCTGTTAAAGCTTCGAGTATCACCATACGTTTTAACAAGGTTTGCCGGGGCATTATCAGGGGTGCTGTGGCATCGCATACACCCTTTTTCCATACTTTCCCCACGAATAAGAGTAAAGAAGTACGGCTTGCCATCAAAATCCCGAATGCCTGATAATTTATTGACGTTCTTGTCCTTGTTCAGTTTCCGTATGAAGTTTCGCTCAAAGTCATCAGCCTCGTTTTCAGGGCTTCTGCTATTGATGGCTGCTTCCTTGTAGTAGTATCCATCCTCGCTATTCTGGCGATACAGCTTGTCAATATTCCGTACAGCATACGTGGATGACATCCATGTGGGGTCAAAGTAATCCGGCTTTCTAGTGGTATCTGTTAATGCAAATAACGTCGGTTTCAGCTTGCTATTGATGTAGGAGTGTATGGCAAGATTGTGCTTGAGGAGGATAGTTGACTTTGCTTCGGCATTCTTAAAGGCGTTTTGTTTTTCAAAATAGTTTACAAAAAACACCATTACAATGGATGCGATAATAAAGATTGCAGTGTTAACCAGGGTCAATCGTGTTTTTAGACTGGACCATTTCATTGCGCCCCTCCAGATCAATAGAACCTACTCAATCACCGACAAAAACAAGAGTCACTTATGCCGGGAAAAACTAAAAAAACCGACGCACGAGGAATTCGCAACGCCGGTTTATATCGACATCAACCAGAATAATTGTTGCCAGTGGTATTTATCAGGAGATGTTCTCTGTCTGTCTACGCAAAAGTTTTTCCACGTGAGAGACCTCTCCGGATTTATTTTATTGATCAAACTATACCGCTATTGCAACGAAATACAATCATAACCGCGAATATATATTGACCGTAAATCAGCGGCAAATATACAGGTCCTGCATTTTTGATTGTAACTTTTATAATAGTACTATATTTAAAACCGTGTTTATGGAACCTGACGAAACAGCCGGGTTAATCAGTCAATCCTGCTCTCCCGAGACATTGCGGAATATGTTGAAGAGTATTCAATTCAATTAACCTAAAATCCATTTACACATCTTGGTTGACAGGCAGATTTTCCAGGAGGCTTATTGAACGCACTAATTTCAATTCCCTCAAAAATATGCGGTATTTTCTCAAAAATATGCCGCCATGTCCTGTCATGTCTCCTTTTGATTTTGATCGTTTCGACTGCGGCGCATTGTGGCGGCGATAATCTTCTGACTCCGGAAGAACATCGTTGGCTCAACGAAAACAAGTCTCGAATCGTCCTTGCCGTTGAAACCGGTTACCCGCCTTACACATTCCTCGATTCAAATGGTAAGCCATCCGGTCTCGCCTACGACTATCTGCTCAAACTTGAATCAAAACTTGGTGTCAACTTCTCACAGAAACAATTCTCAAGTCTTGATGAAATCTTCTCAAAGGCTCGCAATGGTGAAGTCCAGATAGTCAATGCTGTAACCAAAACCCCCGCCAGATCAGAATTTCTCTCTTTCACAGAACCGTTCATCTCGGTGCCGAATGTTATTGTGGTGCGTAAAGGCCGACCCGGAAAGATGCTGGAGTCGCATCTCTCCGGCTTGAAAGTGTCACTTGTAAAAAGCTACGCAGTTACAGAATACCTATTAAAAGCTGAAACCGGTCTGATAGCAGATATAGTACCCAATGATCTTGCAGCGATACTGAATGTATCTTTTGGACAATCAGACGCTGCTGTCATCGATCTTGCTACGGCATCCTATCTGATATTTCAGAAGGGCATTACAAATCTGCGTGTCGCGGGTGAAGCATCGCACAACATACAACTTTCGATGGCGGTTCCTCGATCTGAAACCGTGCTGCTCAGCATCCTCCAGAAGGGTCTTAATTCGATTACTGAGGCCGAACGGCACGAGATTCGTGACAAATGGGTTCACTCTCCCAAAAAGGATATTTTTTCTGACTGGCGTTTCTGGGTAGTCGTTGGCGGCTCACTTTGTGTCATCTGTTTGCTCATTATCGGAAGCATAATCTGGAACAGGATGCTGCGGGGTCAGGTGGCTCTCCGCACCAGTGAATTGGCAAAAGAACAGGAAGCTCTGCGCCAAAGCGAATCGAGACACCGGGTAATGGTAGAAAGCATTACGGATGTCATCGCCATAATAGACCGGAACGGCATAAACAAATACAAAAGTCCAAATATTGAGAAGCTGTTCGGTTGGCGACGGGATGAAGTTGTGGGTCAAACCACATTTAAACATATTCACCCTGATGATCTGGCAGCAGAACAGAAAAACTTTACTGATCTGCTGTGTGAAGCAAACAGATCTATTACCTCGGAATTCCGCTATCAATGCAAGGATGGCAGCTATAAATGGATTGAACATACCGCCACCAATTTACTGCATGACCCAGACATTTCTGGTGTTTTGGTGGGGTATCACGATATCTCCGAACGAAAAAAAGCGGAGAAAGCATTATGGAAAGAGAAGGCTTTCCTTCGCTCCCTTATCGATTCTGCAGTCGATCTCATATACTTTAAAGACGTAAATGGCGTCTATCTCGGCTGCAATAAAGCATCCGAATCATTTACCGGCATTTCTGAACGGGATCAGATTGGTAAAACTGACTACGACCTCTTCGATAAAGAGCTGGCAGAGCATATTGTGACGCATGACAAACAGGTTTTAAAGGGGGGGGCGGCGGTCCATCTGGAAGAGTCGGTCATGGCCGCAGACGGAAACAGATTGATTCTGGACACAGTGAAGACTCCAATTTTTGGACAAGACGGGCATCCGATAGGCCATGTGGGGATTTCTCGTGACATCACCCGCCAAAAGAGAGAGGAACAGTTGGCAGCAGCCAGATTGCACCTTGTCGAATACTCCTTGTCACACAGCCTGGATGAACTGCTCACCGCAACCCTTGATCAGATAGAAGTGCTGACCGGCAGCATGATCGGATACTTCCATCTGCTGCAGGAAGATCAGCGCACCCTGACGTTGCATGCCTGGTCCACTCAAACGGCCGGGGTTTTCTGTAAAGCAGAAGGCACTGGCAGCCATTATGATATTGATAAGGCCGGCGTGTGGGTCGACTGTATTCATCAGCGGCAACCGGTCATCCACAATGACTATGCTTCGCTTCCCCACCGCAAGGGGATGCCACCTGGCCACGCCTCTGTGGTCCGTGAACTGGCTGTGCCAATTTTCCGCTCCGATAAGATAATGGGGGTTTTAGGCATCGGTAATAAAGATACGGAATATACCAATGAGGATGTGCAGATTGCCTCGCGTTTTGCAGACCTTGTATGGGATATTGCCGAGCGGCGGCAGATACAGGAGTCGTTGCACGAGAGCAATGAGCTGTTCACCGCAGCATTCAACTGTGCGCCGATTATGATCACCATCAGCAGCATTGAAGACGGTACATGTCTGGATGCCAACCAACAATTTCTGAATATTTCCGGATTCAGCCGGGAGGAGGTTATCGGAAAGACGTCCGTAGAACTTGGCTGGATTTCGCAAACTGACAGGATGCAACTGAAGGAAAGCATTCAGCAGCAGGGGAAAATAGTTAATCAAGAAATCTCTCTGCACACGAAGTCAGGGCAGACTAAACTGTGCAAATACTGGGGTGAAGTTATATCGGTTGCCGGCCATAAGCAGCTTCTGTCCATTGCCCTTGATATTACAGAACAACACAAAGCTGAGCAGCAGTTACAGCAGGCGCAGAAGATGGAATCGATAGGAAGCTTGGCCGGTGGTGTTGCTCATGACTTCAACAACCTGCTGACGGTTATTATTGGACACGCTCAGCTTGGCCTCATGGAGTTGGACACAGATCACCCCGTCTGTAATAATCTTAAGGAAATTTTTAAGATGGCAGAACGTTCAGCCGATCTTACACGGCAGCTGCTTGCGTTTGCCAGAAAGCAGGCTATTTCACCGAAAACCATTGACCTTAATGAGGTGATAGATGGAATACTCAAGATGCTGCGGCGACTCATTGGGGAGGATATTCATCTCGCATGGCATCCTGCACCAGGTCTGTGGTTGATAAAGGCTGATCCAAGCCAGTTAGACCAGATTCTTGCCAATCTCTGCGTCAATGCCAGGGATGCCATCAAGGGCACTGGACTGATCACTATTGAGACCCGGAACAACACTGTTGATTCAAGCTATTGTGAAGGAAACCCGGATGCGGTTCCCGGTGAGTACGTGCATTTGAGTGTCAGTGACGATGGGAGCGGTATGGATAAAGAAACAATGGCCCGAGTATTTGAGCCATTCTTCACAACAAAAGGCATCGGAGAGGGTACAGGTCTCGGTCTGTCTACTGTGTACGGTATTGTTAAGCAGAACAACGGATTCATCAATATCTACAGTGAACCCGGGAAAGGCACAACCTTTACGATCCATCTCCCACGGATAGTGGAAGAACGTCAAAAAACTCCGACCGAAGCAAATGCTGCACCACTCCCTGAAGGTCAGGAGACAATCCTGGTAGTGGAAGACGAATCGGCTATATTGTATACAACCTCGCAGCTACTCGGAATGCTGGGCTATACCATACTGAGGGCAGGAACACCCGGCGAAGCCATGCGTCTGGCACACGAACATGCTGGAGAGATCAATCTACTCATAACCGATGTGATCATGCCCGAGATGAATGGCAAGGACTTGGCCAATAGGCTGCAGACCATGAATCCTCAGCTCAAGTGCCTCTTTATGTCAGGATACACCTCTGATATTATCGCTCAGCATGGAGTGCTTGATGAAGGTGTCTGTTTCATCCAGAAACCGTTTGCGCTACCAAACTTGGCAGCAAAAGTGCGTGAGGTGCTTGGATAGTACATAAGAGAATAAAGCTCCCAATTCGATACAAAAATTCAAAGCCGATTTTCTTCGGATGTTAAATCTTTTGTATTGCCTCTTTCAGTGCTGACAATTTGTACGGTTTCTGGATAAATCCAGCCAATCCCTTGCCCATAAATTTCTGGGTGACTTCATGTTCGCTGAATCCGCTGGACATAATTACCTTAACATCAGGCTTAAGCTGTCTGAGCTCCCGGAAACATTGCTCGCCGTCCATGTGCGGCATAGTGAGATCAAGGATCACAAAAGAGATGTCCGGGGTTGATTTAAATATCTCAACTGCTTCCCTACCGTCATTAGCGGTGATGGTTGTGAAACCGAATTCCAGAAGCATATCCTTGCCTATGCCCCGCACAGTTTCTTCGTCGTCCACTAATAGTACCGTCCCGCTCCCTTTCCAATTATTCTCGAAACCGTCGTAGTTAAAAATTCTGGCCGGTTTGCCTGATGCCGGCAAGAGTATCTTGAAGCTGGTGCCTCTACCTGGCTCGCTGTGAACCTTGATAGCGCCCTTGTGTCCCCTTACAATACCAAGTACGGCAGCCATTCCCAGACCTCTCCCCGTAAACTTGGTGGTAAAGAATGGGTCGAAAAGTTTTGCAAGAGTGTGTGTATCCATACCACAGCCGGTGTCGGCAATCTCAAGATAGACGTAGAGACCTTGCGAGAGGTTCTCATCAAGCCAGACATCTTTCAGATACTCCTTGTTGCAGTCCATGCAGCCGGTGGTAACGGCGATAACACCACTTTTTTCGCCGATTGCCTCCGAAGCATTGATAACCAGATTCATGATGATCTGGCGTATCTGAGTGGCGTCTGCCTCCACCGTGGGAAGATCCGGAATCAGGTTGAGTCGCAATACCGCCTTCTTGGAGATAGAGACTTCCAGCATGTGCAGCATATCTTCCAGAAGCAGGTTCAGATTAATATTTTCAATTACAAACTTTCCTTTACCGGAATATGCCAGCATTTGTTTGGCAAGATCGGCGGCTCGGGCAGCGGCCTCCTCAATTTTGTGCAGGTTATCTACACCGGGTGATTCCTTGTTTACACGAAGCAACGCCAATTCGGCGTTACCGATAATGGCCGTCAGGATATTGTTGAAGTCGTGAGCAATGCCACCTGCAAGCACTCCCAGGCTTTCGAGCTTCTGGGTCTGCTGCATCTTGTTTTCCATTTTGTTCCGTTCATCCTCGGCCTGCTTGCGGATGGTGATTTCATGTTCGAGCTGCCGGTTCTTTGCGGCAAGCTCTTCTTCTGCAGTTCTGCGGATGGAAATTTCCTCCAGAAGTTGAGAACTCTGTGTAAGAAGATTGTCATTCATGTTCTGCAACTCAAGGGTGCGTTCGGCGACGCGATGCTCCAGCTCATCACGGGTTGCGCTCAATTCATCAAAGGTGGCCTGCTTCTCCTTCCAGGATGAAATGACGTACCGGACACTGGCCAAGGTGATGAAAACAAACAGCACCACAAGCGTAAGCTGTTTGTAAAGTTCCAGATACCAGGCAGTGAGATAATCCTGGGACGTAAAACCGCAGTTAATATACAGTGGGTAATTATTGATCTTCCGGAAGGAGATGACCCGGTGGATACCGTCTATACTGCTGGTGACCATGTAACTGCCGGATGTTTTCCCTTCTTTGATTATCCGGGAAAACTCATTTGTTATGGACACATTTCCCGGGGTACTCTTTTCTGTTTCCGGGTAGCGCACGACAATGGAGAGATCGTTGCTGCGCAGGGTCATAATGCCGTTTTTGCCGAGATCATATGAGGCAAACTGTTTCTGGATCTGGCTGATCTGGAGATTGCCATGAATGACGCCGGCAAAGGTACCGTCAGGGTTATTGACTCGCCGGGCCAGATTGATGTGCCATTTTTTTGAGATGCGTCCAAGGACCGGTTTGGAAATGAACAAACCGGTTGCGGGGTTGTCACGATGCGCGATAAAGTAGTCGCGATCGGCCACATTGGCTGTATTTCGCTCACCTGGCTCAAGACCGAAGACAATGTCGCCATTCGCCGCGGCCATGCGGATTTCACCCATTTCCGGGATATTATTGAGGGTGCTGGCAATGTGGCGGTCAAAACTGGCCCGATTGATTTCCCCCTTGGCCAGTTGTCGTTCGGCCTCGGCTTTCCCGTCCCAGAGGGCCAGATCTATTTTGTCCAGAATGCCGCTGATACTGTACTCAAGGGCGCGGGCAAGATTGCCGGTTTCAATGCGGGCCTGCTCGTCATAATGCATCCTGCTGGTGTAGAGAGAATAACCGGAGAGGCCAAATACCAGCAGGTTCATCAGTAACACGCCGAAAATAATTCGAAATAAGAACCGGGGATTGTTTTGCAGCATTGTGTGTCCTTCGAGAGGCTTGCCAAACCCGGATCAGCCCTCCGGATTGGGACTATTGTCAACTGGCGCAAGCCCATGAAAAGCTTATAATCATCGTTTGACAGCATGTTGCTTATCAATTTCCCTGAATTCCGTCAAGGTTTTAAGTTTTTCGTGGGTACACCAGCTGATATAATTTTGCTTTTGAAGCGGAGTCGCCGTATATCGGTGGGTGTTTGCATTGTGGCTACCATCATGAATAAGAACAAATTGTGCGTACTGCTCCGTTGATTCCGCTTGAGCAATTCGTATAATCTCTTTCGCGATAGCCTCTGGTGAAAGGACAAAATCTATACAGCCGCTTGCTATTGCACTCTCGGGCATATCAAGCTCTCCGGCTGTGTCGGGTTTCTGTGCGATGGTAATGCCTCCAACGTCTTTTATGCCGCATAGCGCTGCGGTACCATCACCATCAAGCCCGGAGACAATGACAGCGATAAGTTTACCATCCCAGTGCTCCGTCAGCGAACGCATAAAAACCGTAATAACATCCGGCCAGCCATGCGGTTTTGATATCGGTTTCAGACGAAATTCACCATCAAGAACGTGCAAATCACGTTTTTCCGGAATAATGAAGACATGATCGGGTTGAATATCCAGTTTTTCCGTAATCAGCTCAACCGGCATCTTTGTATACTTCGGGAGAATTTCGTGGAGCATGGTCGCGACAGTTCTCAGGTGATTAACAATGACGATGGCAACCCCCATATCTGCCGGCAGATGCTGCAGTAATCGGGTATAGGCGTCAAGTCCACCCGCCGAGCCGCCAACGCAGACAACGGGAAAGTTTTGAGCAGCATTCTTCGTATTCATCGTTCACTTCCTCCGTTTCATTTCCTTCATGCGCAGGACACGTTCGATTACCTTCACCAGGAGCGTTCGGCCAGATGATTCAGTGGCCAGTACCAATGAATCAAGCGGGATTAAAGCCACCGCAGGCCCCGGCAGCACGATCTTGGCCACCCGACAATCAAGACCGTGAAACCAGCTCCATGAGTGTCTTACCGCACCGAGTCCTTAACTTTGTCCCCGGCCTCCTCGATCTTTTCACCGGTTTTTTCGACCGCTTTATTCATATGCTGACCGGTTTTTTCTGCTGCCTTATCCATTTCGCTGCCGGCCCGTTCCATCGGTCCCTCTTTTTTCTCACAGCCGCTCACTGCGACTACCAGGATACCCAGTATCAGTGCTGCAAGTACACTTCTGCCGATTTTCGTCATGATGAATCTCCTTTGCATGTGGTTTGATGGATCACTTCACGTATCGGCGGCAGACTGCCGATTCGTGTATTCGTTCAGCTGGTCTGCTTATGATATCCTGGTAATAGCGTTGTGTAACATACTCCTGACCTCACCCCAGACCTGTTCAGTTCCTGATTTGAGTTCTTCCCATTCATCGTCGCTGGCGGCCGATATACCCTGCAGCTTCTGCGCCGCCTCATCCCGCTTGCCCTGCAAGAGTGCAATTGCACGGGAATAACCACCATTCGATCCGGACACTGCGCTGTCTGCCTTGTACTTGAGCTGATCTATCTGCACATCCCACGCGACCATCTGCGCGGAGAGGTTTTCGACGTATTCTGTTCGTTTGTCCATGACAACCTCCTTTGTTAAACGGCTTCTCAATAAAAGATAAAAGCAATTAACGCGCCAGAGAAGATACGTGAACAGAGCTACCATAACTACATGGTTATATTATGAAATACCGGCTGAAGAGAGCAGAGGGAACGTTGAATACGTCTTCAGCACCCATCGCTGCTAACATAACTGCCATATATGACAGGTAACCCATGTCCACAAATAAACGAATCGTCATCGGAGGAGATGCCGCCGGAATGAGTGCGGCCTCCCCGGTAAAACGTCGTCGTCCCGGACGGGGTGGGCAGTATCAAAAACGGTCAGGATATTCACAGTCATATTGATACAGAAAACGTCAGAAAGGCGATCATAGCCGGCAGCGGTTATATCGGTCTGGAGATGGCGGAAGCCCTGATGATAAATTGATTCTTACGAGAGAGGGAGCACAAATGGAAGCCAGGCAGCATGTTACAACAGCGCGAAACGCATCTGCTTCGCGTTAATAAATTACTTCGTCAGGCAGTTCGTTTATATCATCCGCTGCTGGAGGGAAATGCTCTTTGAGTACCCTGCCCATCGTTACAATGACCGAACACATTCCTTCAAAGGATTGATTCGCTCTGATCTTACCGGCCAGTTCTCTCGACAGTTCCTGCCACAACTGCGGGTTAACCCGTTCGTTTATCCCTCGGTCACCCAGGATCCAGACCTTATGTTCCAAGGTGGAGATAAAGATCAAAACGCCGGTCTCTTCTCTGGTGCGGTAAAGCTTTTTTTCGAAAAAGGCACGAATTGCCCTCTCACGAACCGCCTCCTCCAGTCGTTTTTTTCCTGCCAGCGTAAGTTTGAAATGCGGAATAAGGCGCATGATGTAAAGAGCGGGAAGCCAGAAGATGATAACAGCCGGAACATATGACCAGATCGTAACCTGATGCAGTGCAACTGCAAGAATAAGGGCAATAAGAGCAGACAGCAGAACTGCTCCCAGGAACTCGGCTTCACGATAACTGTCACTGGAATCTACCACCATGACAGCGATTTCACCCGATGTTTCGCGTTCGGCATCTTTTACCAGAGTGCTGATTTTCTCTTTTTCGGTTTCGCTGAAAAAATTACCGGCATTATTACGTATCATCTACCAATCCCCCGATGCCCCACCACCGCCAAAACCTCCACCGCCACCAGAAAAGCCGCCAAAGCCGCTTCCACCAGAGCCCCCTCCGCCAAATCCTCCGCCGATAAACGGCCCGCCGAATCCGCTGCCGGGGCCGCCCCCACCACTACTGAACATGAGCGACACCACGATGCCGAGGACAAAACCTGCAGCGCCCATAAGCGCCAGTACGATAACCCCGAGACCCGGAAAGGTCAAAAAGCCGATCAGCGGCAGGCCTGCCGCAGCGGCGGCACCACCCAGGAATTTTGAAAACGATCCGAGGAAAACAACCGCTACCAGAAGAAAAATCAGCAGGGTAAAAACCGGCTCTGCACTCTTTTTACCCTGTTTCAGGTCGCGTGGCTGCGCCGTGTACTCCCCCCTGACAACCTGTATGACGGAAGAAACGCCCGCCGTTATGCCGGCGTCATAATCATTTTTCTTGAAATAAGGGGCCATATCGCCCCGGATGATCCTTCCGGAGACAAGGTCGGTCAGCACTCCTTCCAAACCGCGACCCACCTCAATTCTGATCTTACGCTCCTGTTTTGCAATAAGCAGGATCGCACCGTTATCCAGCTTCGTCCGGCCGATTTTCCACGCCTCGGCAACCTTGATGGCGTATTCCTCCAGACTTTCGCCTTCCAGAGAGTTAATGGTCAGCACGACAATCTGCGTTGAATCGCTGCGTTCGAAATCGGCAAGCGTCTGTTCCAGCCGCTGTGATGCGCCGGGAGACAGCATGTTCGCGTAGTCGTTCACGCGGCCGCGCAGCTGCGGCACCTCAAGTGCACACGCCAGATGCGGGAGCAGCAGCATCATCACTATGATGCAAAATGTTTTCATGATCACCCGTGAATACATGAATTCAGACCGGTCTAAAATTTCACTTTCGGCGCAGACTTTGCCCCTTCGTCAGCCTTGAACGGCTCTTTTCGCTCCAGATGGAGCAGTATCGAATTGGTCAGGCTGTTGGGAAACGATCTGATGCTGGTATTGAAATCCTGTACCGCCTTGTTATAGCGCACCCTTGCCACATTGATTCTGTTCTCTGTCCCCTCAAGCTGATTCTGCAAATCCATGAAATTCTGGTTGGCCTTCAGATCGGGATAGCGCTCCACCACAACCATCAGACGCGACAGAGAGCCGGAGAGTTGTCCCTGCGCCGCCTGATATTTAGCCATCGCCTCCGGACTTTTCAGTATATCCTTTGAAACCTGCATCGAACCGACCTTGGCGCGTGCCTCGGTCACCGCTTTCAGCGTCTCTGCCTCGTGTGTAGCATACCCCTTGACCACTTCTACCAGATTCGGGATCAAATCGGATCGCCGCTGGTACGATGCCTCGATATCCCCCCAGGCGGCAAAGACGGCCTCTTCACCAGCCTGCATGCTGTTGTAGCCGCAGCCGGAAACAGTGAAAACCAGAATCAAACCAAGCGCCAAATAGATAAACTTTTTCATAACAACACCTCCTGTTGGTCATACCAGTTTTCGTCGTGCTGCGTTTAATTGTACACAATTAATTGAGAATAGAAAAACAGGTTTTATGGGCAATTTGCAAGAATATAATATATTTCGGTCCGTCACTGCGTAACGGCAGGCGGGGTCACAACCACCTTGCCATTTTCCACCGGGAGTGTTTTACCCGGCCGGAAGGACGTTCGTATAACCTCTTCCTTGTCATTAAGGCGATACGTGACGTCATAGCCGATCAATTTCTGCACTTTGTCATAGACCGTTTTGCAATCCCGTCTCGTCGTTGTGACAACGTCGCCCTTCTGCATGCTGTCCTGCACCTGGTTGCCGGCATATGCTCCGCCGGCGCCCCCGGCTATCGTGGCGACTGTCTTGCCGGTGCCGCCGCCGATCTGGTGCCCCAATAACGCCCCTGCAACTCCGCCAAGCACGGTCCCGACAATACGATTGGAATCCTTGACCGGCGCCTTCTTCTGCACCTGTACATCCCGGCACTCCTCGCGTGGAGTTGTGATCGTCTCCGTAATCTCTTTTACCGCGACAACATCGGCAAACTTCGGCTTGCTCATTTCCGTGCAGCCCCCGACTGCGGCAACCGCGAAAGCCACGGTCGCTATGCCGCTGATAGCGATACCCTTGATTATTGACGTGTCCATACTGTTTCTCCTTATTTATTGGTAACCTGCGGGTAACACGATCTATGCATACCCGGCATTGAGCTCATTACTGCAATTGATCATCTTCTACCGGGGATTCTTCAGCAATTCATCCAGAAGAGATAAATTAAAGTCGCCCGAATTGCAAAGCAGTTCCGGGCTCCCACCTCTTCCAGCCGCCGGGCAAGATAACTGCCAACGGTTACTTGATTCATATGTTCCCCGTAGTTGTTGCCAATTTATTCTCCCAAACCGGTCTCCCGGTACTTGATTCTAAATGGGTCTCCGCCCTTGAATAACGTTTACCAACACCATTATAATGGCAATTACGAGCAGAATATGGATCAGACCACCCATGGTATATGAAGAAACCATTCCTAACAGCCAAAGCACAATCAGGATTACACATATTGTCCACAACATAACATCCCCCTTTTGCATCCTTGATTTGATACCGGTTAATTATCTGTCTCTCTCCGCTACTTCTCCAAAACCTTCTCAACCTGCCCTACCTTTTTCTGGACTTTACCCGCGATCTTTTCGCCAAGTCCTTCACCTTCCAAGTTTGGATTATCACTTAGTTTTCCGGCGGTCTCCTTGACCTTGCCCTTGATTTCGTGAAACGTACCTTCCACCTGGTCTTTCGTACTGGTTTTCATGGTATTCTCCTTTTGTAAGTTTATGGTTCTCTCGTTCCGACAAGAATGTATGAAGCAAGTAACGCGCCGGAGGAGTTTTGGGAAAACTGAGAGTGCAACTTCTTGATTGTAAAGGCTAATATTGAAAGAGAGGGTACGTGAGGTGGGGGGGGCTGTCAGCGCAATCCGTCATGTGCAACATATCTGTCTAATATGGCGGATTACGCCGTAGGTAGGGATCTTTTACGAACGTTTTATTTATTAATGTCGGTCAGCGTCTTCAGGAAGGCTACGATCGCCGCCTCCTCCGCCGGTGTCAGGCAGAGGTTGAACTGCCGCACGCCGATACGCCGATGAGAAGTAGCGCGCAGAGCGCAATTGCGTTCACAGGCGGCAGGGTCTTGTGGAGCATCTGATCCATCCTGCATCTCCATCGGCTCTTGACACCCTGATTTTGATCCTGTCTTACCATTGTTGTATTCTCCTTTAAGTGAGACCGTCCACGGCCTCCTCTTTCATCGTGCGGGATTTCAAGACTCAATGAAATGCATGGCGATCTGGTCGGCATCAATACGCACAACTTTGCACTGTAATTCCACAGGCAATAAGAGAATCGCTTTCAATTGGACAACATCCCCCTCCCGAAGGGTCTCAGGGACAGGATCACTCATGCGGACCAATACTCCACCATCTGAAATGTTTTCGAGCCGGCAGGAGACCTTTTCAGTTTTACCGTCCAGCATACCCATAGAGATAAACACTATTCTATCGTCATTTCTATTCTCGGACATACAATGCCCCCTCGTAATGTCTACGGTCAGCTGTTTGAACTTTGTCGCACAGACCTGAGACGAGATAGCGTTTTCCGGTCCTTCCAACTCGACCCTGTTCTGTCGCGGGAAGCGCGCATTTCATCGACGCCGACAAATGCCCATCCGTCCGATCGGTGAAAGGCCAACAAGGCACTCTTCTGCAATAATTCATCAAGCTCTTCGGTGCTGACGATGTCTGTTGAAGCATTTGAAAATATCGCCGAAACTATCATATGCGACTCCTCTTCTTTTCTACATCGTTGTGCGTTCACGCAAGTTTCCATCTTCGTGGCGGTAAACAGCGACCTTCGCAATCCCGCGACGCAGGCATGGGGCAAAGAGAGGCATGCAAACAGGTTTATCAGCCCATCTCCTCTTTGCCACAAGCTTTTCTGCGTTAGACGCTACATGTCACATTTGCTCTTGGTCCATGTGTGCTGATTTTTCTCAGCTTCCCCGGTCATCTTTCTGGCCTGGGTTACAATAGACCGCAGCTTTTGCGGGTTCATTCCCGCAATTCTCTCTAACCCTTTTTCTTCTGCAGCAGCAACCTTGGCAATCGTGTCATAACTGGCTTCTACCAGGCGTTGCGATATGATTCCACCTATACCTTTGAGTTTCTGCAGCTCTTTCACTTGATTCTTCATGGCATCCTCCCTTGGCAATCAGCGTTTCTGATCTTGCGCCGGAACCACTACGATAGTATCACCACCCTGGTTGCCCCGGTCGCCCTTGACACCGTCAGCCCCGGTCATTCCGGTTGCGCCGGTTTCACCTTTTTCTGCAGGTAACCCTGTAGCTCCCGTTGCACCCTGTGGGCCGGCCGGTCCGGGAACCGTTACGACCACCGGTGGTGGAGCCGCCGCCTGCTTTTGTTCACAGGCACTTAAAACCAGTGCGGACAGTACTGCTGCAACTGCGATGTAACGTTTCATGATGTTCTCCTCAATATCTAAAATACTGAACGCAATAGTGCGCACAGCGTTGCTGCCTGGTGCATGCTCTGTTACCCTGTTCTCAACGTTTTCAGGTGCAACCACGCAGGAGAAACAGCACCAGTAAAATCGGGATCGGTATTCCCAAGAGCCACAATAGTATCCAGCCAATCTTCCCTGATTCTGGGTTACGCATAGTTTTTCTCCCGTTAATCTTGATTACGGTTATCAGTTTGCTCTTCGTGCATGTTTTAGCCGACAAGGCATGTCGCAACTAGCATGCCATCGCAGGTAAGGTGCTGATTGCAAAAGATTAACAAAAGAGGGCGGGCAAGGGGGAAGGAGAAAACCGTCAGCGGTATCCGTCATATGTCACATAGCTGCCCTATATGACGGGTGACGTTGTGGCAATATTTGCAAGTGACCTGGTTAATGCTGATATACCAGATTTTGCGCGCGGGTTCGGGTCAGTCTTGTTGTTTCGGGAATGAGGTATGGAAACGTGATCCGCTGAAAGTGTGAAGTAGAAGCACGCACTCTTGCCGGTCTCCCCCACGGCCCAGATCCGCCCGCCGTGACGCCTGATGATCCTTTCCACCGTGGCGAGACCGATGCCGTGCCCCTCACCCTTCGTTCCGGGGAGTCGCAGAAAGGGAATAAACAACCTGTCCGCATGCGCCATGTCAAATCCGGGTCCGTTGTCCTTGACGAAATAGGCTGTCGTTCCGTCGATTTCCGTCACGCCGAATTCAATGACCGCCCCCTCACAATTGCCTGCATACTTCCAGGCGTTGCCGATCACGTTATCCAGAACCACCCGTAACAGATCTGAATCACCGAAGACCACGATCCCTTCGCCGATACGGAACGTAACCTCGCGCCGTGGATCCGTTTCTTTCAGTTCCATGGTTATTTTTGCCGCCATGTTGCTCAGGTCAACCGTATCCGGGTGCAATTCGCTGCGACCGGCTTGTGAAAAATTGAGCAGGGCGTCGATGAGTCGGTTCATCTGCAGGGTACCATCAAATATTTTTTGAATGTATCCCCGGCACTTCTCATCGATTTTGTGGCCGCACAGTTCCTGGAGCATCTGGCTGTAACTGTTGAGGATTGTCAGTGGTAGGCGCAGATCGTGGGAGACACTATAGTTGAATGCCTCCAGTTCGACATTTGCGGCTTTCAGCTCGGAGAGTGCCTGCTGTAAAGCATCTTCGGCCATTTTGCGCTCGGTACTATCGATGACCGCAACGCGGCACTCCTGCAGCGCCCCGAAGGCAACGGCTTCGACCTGCACGATGAGCGGAAGATTTTTTTTAGTCGTGAGCGCCACCTCACATGAGACTTTGTCCCGGCTCGCAAAAACCTCCCCAAGAAACCGGGAGAAAAACGGCCGGGATTCACTTTTGACAAACTGCCCGAAAGGCTGTCCCAGCAACCTGACTCGTTCGATCCTGAGGAGACTGGCGCCGCTCAGGTTTACGGCTCTGACGGCCCCGATGCGATCAAGAATGAAGTAGCCGACCGGGGCGAAATCGTAGAGATCCGTGTATTTTTCCAGAACCTTCTCAAGCTCATCCCTGCCCTGGCGAATCTCTGCATTCTGCATCTCCAGTTCGATCTGGTGGACTTGCAGTTCGTGAAGGAGTCGATGCAACTCATCGTCCCGGCGGGGAACGTCTGATTCCGCCATGTTCGCTTTCAACAGCTCTTCCGCCTGGCGGCGAAGTACGACGTCTGTTAACAGGCTCCTGTCTTTGTCAATCCCCATTGTGAATCCTCTCATGTCATGGATTTGTATAAAATCCATATAAGTCCCGCAGCCCACTTCCAAAGCAGCGCTTCCGTGCGGCGCTATGTTCAGTTCATAGAAGAGTTTCTTCGCGAAATAACCGATCCGGACCGGATTAATCGATGTCTTCAGCAGGTAAAGCACGGAATCCGGTTGCCACCATTGGTCGTTTTCCGCATGGTAAATACTGTTGTCAATGCGGTCGTAATCCTGTCGAAAACGTCTTCTCCCTATGCCAGCAGTTTTGCTTCCATAGTGACTGTTGTGTTCAAAAGCCGTGACATAAGGCAGCCGCTCTTTGCGTCTTCTGCCAGTTTCGTAAAAGAATCCTGGGTAGCCCCCGGTATAGTGGCGCTAACCTCCAGATGACTCTCGGTGACGGTCCAACCCTGCTTTTGATTCTCGAAGGTAACAACGGCGTTTGTGGCAATTTGATCCGGGACCAGTCCGGCTTTGCCAAGCAGCGCCGAAAGCTGCATGGAAAAACAGGCCGCGTGGGCGGCAGCGACCAACTCTTCCGGATTGGTGCCGATTCCTTGTTCGAAGCGGGTGTCAAAAGAGTACTGCGTCTTCGCCAGCACGCCGCTTTCCGTAGAGATATTCCCTTTTCCTTCTTTGAGACTTCCGTTCCATTCAGCTGAAGATTTTCGTTTCATGTAATCCTCCTTAGAAGTTTGTGTTTTCCTCTTACAAAAGTACATTCATTTACCGCAACCAGAAGTAGGTGCCTTTAGGCAAGGCGCAAAGCTCGCAAAGCAAGTCAACACCAAGTGACTTAAGTTTTTGGTTATAAACCGATAATATGTTTTGCATTTGATTCTCTTTGCGTTCTTTGCGTCTTAGCGGTTCAACCTTTGCCTTAAAGCTTCTTGGCCACTTCACGGGCAGCGATCACGACCGGATCCCAGACCGGTGAAAAAGGTGGAGCGTAGCCAAGATCAAGATTAATCATTTCCTCCACCGTGAAGCCGGCATGCAGGGCAGTTGCCAGGGTGTCTATCCGTTTGGCCGAGCCTTCCTTTCCGACGATCTGGCCTCCCAGAAGACGGCCGCTCCCTTTTTCCGCCAGCACCTTAACGGTTATTTCACCTGCGCCGGGAAAGTATCCCGCCTTGGTGCGGCTCTTGATCACGGCGCTCACATGCTCCAGGCCAAGCGCTTCAATTTCTTTTTCCTGGAGGCCGGTACGCGCAACTTCCACATGGCATATCTTCGTGACGGCCGTTCCCATTACACCGGGGAACGTGGCATAGCCTCCGCCAAGATTTATGCCGGCTACCCGCCCCTGGCGGTTGGCAACGGTGCCGAGTGCAACATAGAAGGGTTTGCGGCTCACCAGATGGAACGACTCGGCGCAATCACCAGCTGCCCAGATCCCGGCAATTCCGGTTTCCATCCGCTCGTTCACCCGGATTGACCCTTTTTCCCCAAGAGGAATGCCAGCCGCCCCGGCAAGCGCCGTATTGGGGCGGGCCCCGAGGCCAAGAATCACGATGTCGGCCGGCAGGGTACGTTTGTCGGTAACGACCCCCGTCACTTTTCCGGATGCTGTCTCGAATTCCACGAGTTCTTCCGCCAGGTAAAGAGTAACACCGACATCCCGCAGTGCCTGGGATACCAGCGCCCCCATCTCCTCATCAAGGGTGCCCATCACCTGAGCGGACCGGTCGATCAGGGCAACCTCCAGGCCACGCATTACCAAAGCTTCCGCCATCTCCAGGCCGATGTAGCCGCCTCCGACAACGACCGCTCTTTTTATGCCCCCTTTGTCGAGCCGCCGATGAATATTCAGACCGCTTTCCAGGGTACTTACGCCAAAAATGTCAGTCGCATCAGCTCCGGGTACGTCCGGTGAGATCGGTGATGCTCCGGTTGCTATCAGGAGTTGGTCATATGACTCCCACGAAGCGTTATCACCCTTCAGATCACGCACACGGACCCTTCTCCCCTGCGCATCTATCTGCTCCACTTCGTGCAGAATTCTCACATCAATGCCATCATGCTCGCGGAATTTTTCCGGAGTACGGATAATCAGTTTTTCTTCCGCGTCGACAACCCGGCCGACGAAATAGGGTATCCCTCAGGCGGAAAAAGAGGTGTGCGGACCTCGCTCGAAGACGACAATCTCCATATCGGGCCGACGACGTTTTGCCTGGGAAGCAGCGCTCATTCCAGCTGCATCCCCTCCGATTACGATCAGTTTTTCAGTGGGCATGGTTCGCTCTCCTTCAGACTACATTGTAGATTTACTACCAAGCTGATAACGGCAACTAACGTGCCAGAGGCGGTATGTAGGCGCATAGGGTGCAACTGATTGATTGCACAGCAGATATAGCTTGATTATGGCAACGGGTGGAGATACACATGACGGCCGAAGCTGTCATGTTTGGCATAACTGCCATATATAACGGGTGGAGCAGAATGTTTTCCTGCCTGCCACAGCATACCACTCAATTTTACCCTTTAGAATCAGACCGTTCTGTTCTCAACCGCTACAGGCCTTATCCGGCACAGTTGTTGCGCAGTGTCATCGTAGTAACCATTTCGCAGCTAACCGGATTCCGGGAGGAACGCATGAAAATCATATTGATCATCGTTTTTGCATTATTGTCGCTCTGTTCGGGAGTGGCCAGCGCCCAGGACAGTAGAGAAATAAAGAAAATTGATTTTTTAATATCTTCAGTAGAGCATTTGAAAGGGACAAAGTTTATCAGAAATGGGTCAGAATACGATGGGAAGGAAGCTGCTGAACATTTACGAATGAAACTGAAAAATGTTGGTAAAAGGGTCCAGACCGCAGAAGATTTCATACGGCTGTGTGCTTCAAAATCGTATATCTCAGGCAAACCCTATATGATCAGAACAGCTGATGGCAAAACAATCAAATCGAATGATTATTTTCAAAAGAAGCTTCGGGAATATAATGCAACCAGGCAGTAAATGCGTCTGCACCCCGTCAGTATGAGCCCAATTTGATGACCGGTTGTGTCTCATATCGGCGGCAGTCCTGGCACTGACGTTGCGAGCAGTGTTACACCAATTCCAGATCAAGGCCCTATCTTCGTTGGCTCGTCTTCGGCTGCTCAACGTCTGAAGTGCACGTAATACTGATACAAGAATCTTCTTTTACTGTTTGGTCACTCTTATTTGCGGACTCTGGTTTAATCAGTTCATTAAGAAGGTCAACCTCATTTATTTCCAGCTCTGGTTTTGCAATATTCCTCTGTGGCATGCCCGTATCAGGGTTTTCTCTGGTCATAATTTGAGCGGGACCAGTGACATCCCCGACATTATCCTGGGCAAAAGCTGTTCCGAGCGAAATCAGAAACATAACGACAGGAATCAGCAACGGCCTCAGTCGGTTCGTTTTCACACGTGGTTTCATGGTTACTATCCTTTGTTCAACGGGTCTTCAACCGTACATTCAGACCGCAGTGGAGATCTGCTACCAATCTGATAAAGGCAACTAACGTGCCAGAGGCGGTATGTTGGGCGCTACGGGTACAACTGATTGATTGCACAGCACATATTGTTCGATGATGGAAACGGGTGGAGACAAACATATCGGCTGAACCCGTCACGTTTGATATAACTGCCATATATAACGGTCACGACAGATTGCATTCCTGCCTGCCACAGCATACCACTCTATTTTACCCTTTAGAATCAGACCGTTCTGTTCTTAACCGCTGCGGGCCTTATCCGGCACAGTAGTTGCGCAGTATCATCGTAGTAATATTTGAGCACTGTACGGTAAATAAAAGGAGAGCCTTTATGATGGATCATGCGGACGGATGGATGGGTGGGCAGATGTATATTTGGGTGGCGCTTGCCTTACTGGTAGTTGTCGTTGTGGTGTTTAAAAGTCTGACCAGGAAAAAATTGTGAGTTGCCGACTCGTCAGTGAAATGAACAGGAATCATGCTCCAAATGCTCGTATTTACGGCTTTAGAAGCAGTGAATAATCAGCAGGGCGCGCCCCGCATGCGCAGGCAACATATTCCTATACGCGGCCGTCACTGCGAAGCTGCAGGCGGCGTCACAACCACCTTGCCATTTTCCACCGGCAGAGTTTTGCCCGGCCGGGAGGCTGTCCGTACGACCTACGATATACCGCCGATAGCGATACCCCTGATTATTGACATGTCCATACTGTTCTCCTTATTCCTTGGTGGGAACCTGCGGGTTTATCTCGATCTCACGCTTCTCATGGTAGATGAAACGTACCAGATAGTATTCAAACGGATAGCCGCTCTCGTAATAACGGAAACTCTGCTGGTGCCGTGTGTCAATGCCCCCCAGAACCGATATTCCGGCATCGATGGCGAGACTGTTTCCAGTGCTGCCAAACGGATCGACTGCAGTGTATATTCCATAATATATGGCACTGTCGACGGCAAGCCCCCCCGCGTCACGCAGGGATGAAGGGCCAAAAACCGGCAGCACCAGATAGTGACCGGAGCCCGCCCCCCAGTAGCCGAGGGTCTTGCCGAAATCCTGATCGTGTCGCTCAAGACCGAAACTGGTCGCCGGATCAAACATTCCGGCAAGACCAATCGTACTGTTCGTGACAAAACGGCCAAGAGTCGTGACCGATTCCGTACCTTTCAATTGGAACAGACTGTTGGTGAAATTGCGGACTTCTCCGAGGTTATTATATATTCCGCTTATGCGCTTCTGTACGAAACCGGGGGTAACAAACTCGTAGCCGGTCACCACGGGGATGAAGAGATATTTATCAAAGTAATAGTTAAACTGGTACATGTTCCGGTTGAAACCTTCCCAGGGATCGGAGACATCAGCAAAACGCTGATCCTTGAATTCATTTATAGAGTGCATCGCCGGCACTTCAGTCAGAGTGCCGCTGTTTGTCGTAGCGCACCCGCCAAGTACCAGAGCCAGAAGAAGAGCAACCACGCTTCCACGAAATCTCATACCGTTCATTTTTGCTCCCCGAAAAACGCGACCATATAGGCCAGATTTTCTTTGAATTCAAGGTTGCCGAGATGGCCGCCACGAGGGTAAATCATTGCCCGCCCGCCAAACAACTGCCGCAGGTACGCAAGATCTTCACGGGTGAGAATGAAGTCATTTTCGTTGGTCATCACCGCGATCTTGGCAGAAGAGGCGAGGTACCCCTCGATACTCCTGAGACTCAGGGAATTGATATATTGCTGTTTGGTCAGCCCCGGTCGCTGCTTCTGGAAGTAGGGAAAAAGATACTCGTTGAAATAGTCGATGAAACTCAAATGGGAGGAGACCAGAAAATAGTCGAAAATAGAATCTGTGGTTTTCAGGATACGATTCTTCGGTACAACGTAACCGCTGTTGGTCATCACATCAGAGGCGAAAATCATGCCGGCGAGGTTGATGCGGTAGGTGAGCCCGATCAAACCGGCGGTTTCTTCGCGCGAGAACAGTTTCTCCGCATAGATCGAATAGAGAAACTCGTCATTTATGGCAACGAAATTGCCATAGCGATAATACTGACTGAATTTTGACAGCATGCTGTTGAAAAAGACCCCCTGTTTTTTCGGTCCACCCGGAATCTGCGTCATCAGATCTTCGATCCGGGTTGCCGAACTGTAGAGACTCACCGCAGGATTGATCAAGAGTACTTTGCGAAAATTGAAGGCCTTGCGTTCTTCGTCCAGTTTGGCCACAAAAGCCGCCTGAGTGCCCCCGAGGCTGTAGCCGCTGAGATTAAAAGAGGAAACTTCAATTTCTCCCGCAACCTGTTTCCAGGCACTCTCCATGACCCGATAGAGGTCGGCCGCGTCTTCGGTCAAATCACCGGGGACACTGCTGCGGGAAGCGGAGATGATGAAATTGGCATGTGACGGCGACGGCACTGTTATGACGTGATAGCCGGCCATATAGAAAGCCTTCATCATGGTCATCAGCTTGACAGAGCGATCACCCGACCCAGCGCCGGCGATCAGAAAAACCAGCGGCGCTTTCTTATCCTGGTAGGCAAACGTGCAGCGTAGCCCCTCATCGTAAAAGAAGATCGGCGGGCGCTTGCGGTCCGGATTAATTTCAAGCACGAGCTGCCGGGTACGAATAGTTACGGGAAATTCCGGCATCAATTGTGCCGGAGTCCCGATAATGGTGGCTTCATATGAGCCCTGAATCGGATAGCCATAACCGTCATCTGCCGCGACTGTCATCAGGGGCAGCATGATAAAAGAGACAATTATTAACAGTATCAGCTGTTTCATCGCGGTGTCTCGAGCGTACGATTTTTATCAGGTACGGGGGCCGTTGCCCGCTCCGGTTGTAACGATTGTTCCGTCTGAAACGGAAGGCGGCCCCGTTCATCACTTATTTTCGGAGCTTCTTCAATGACCTGCCAGTTTTTACCAACCGGCTGAACCAGCGGTTTCGGTACCTGCATGGCAGAAGGTGCTTCTGGTTGTTTGGTGTAGAAGGTAGAGCAGCCGCTGAGAAGGAAGCAACCAATGGCGAAGAATGACAGAGTTGATATGTTCATAAACTGCTCCTTGAGGTGCAACTGTTTTTGATACTGGCACAGAGTCATGCCGCCACACGCGCCATGTCCTGTACCACAAATCTACCGCAGACAAAACAGAACAGACCGGCAAGCACCATGACCCCGGGGGTAATCAGAAGCGCACTGCGCAATCCCCACTGATCAGACAGCCAACCGATTATGGCGGGAGAAAACGCATCTCCCAGAGCGTGGATAAAAAAGATATTTACCGCAAAAGCCATGGCACGCACAGCCGGATTGGTAACATTGAGAATCACGGTATTCAGCGGGCCGGTATTGAGAAAGAGAAAAAACTCGGCGATAAAAATGGCCGACATACAGCCAACTATTTCAGGAGCAAGGAGAGCCCACACCGCGAAGGGCGTACCGATCAGAAACCCCCATCCGGACAGCAGAAGATACCCCTTGCCGTTCTTTTTTTGCCAACGGTCACCGAGCCATCCGCCGGTCAGAGTTCCCAGTATCCCTGCCAGCACGGTAGTTGCACCGAACAGCATATTTCCCCTGGCAACATCAAGAGAGTGAACGCGATTCAGGAACGAAGGGAGCCATTGGGAAAGTCCCCCGACAGCAAAGGTCATGGCCGCCATTGCCAGAGTATTGCAGACATACGAGCGGTTTTTGAACAGCGCCGCGTATCCCGTGGTTGCGGCTTTCCCCGCTTCCTCTTTACGCTGATTGCCAATGACCGGCGAAGAACTTGCGCCGTCGTCGCCGCCGCGAGGGGGAGTGCGCAACAGCGCAATCGGAACCGCCAGCAGCAGACCCGGCACGCCGACCATCATAAATGCTGCATGCCAGCCGTAATTATGCCCCAGCAGACCGCCGAGGAGGTAACCGAGCGCACTCCCGACCGGAATGGCGACATAGAACCAGGAGAGAATTTTGCCACGGCGCTCTTTCGGGAAAAAATCCGAGACGAGCCCGGGCGAAACCGTGCCGAAACTCGCCTCACCGATGCCGACAGTGGCACGGGCTGCCAACAGGGTCCGGTAACCGGGGGCGAAAGCGGCCAGAGCGGTGGCCAGACTCCAGACAACAAGGCCGCCGGAAGCGAGCATCGTTCGGCTCCAGCGATCACCCAGCCAACCGAACAGCGGCGCAAAGAGCATGTAGCTGAACATGAAAGCAGATCCGAGCAGCCCGAGTGCCGCGTCGGTGAGTTGCAGATCGATCTTGATCAGCGGAAATACCGCGAACAACACCTGGCGGTCGATGTAGTTAAGCATGTTAACCGCCAGGAGAAGCCCCAGAGCGTAGCGGCGGTAAGAAAGTGAGATTGTTCCGGCAGTCATCTGATGCATCCTCCAGAGTCATCTGTTTCACAAATTTAAAATCAAAACCGGCAGTTCAATACCACGGAGACACAGAGAACACTGAGAAATCAAAATTTAGGATCCTAAGCAAAAATACCTGTTTGGTAAACAACAAAGCTTCTTTTCTTATAAGCAGCTCTTCGAATTCTCCGTGTTCTCCGAGTCTCCGTGTTTCATATGCTTTTCTGGTTAAATTGTTTCACCGCTTGACTTCTCCGCTTGCCTCTTTTTCAAAGCCGGGCAGAATCGCCTTGAAAAAAGCATTCTTTATCAGCTCCAGAGCAATCTGCCAACCGCTGGCTTCCGGATTACCTACCGGGCCGCTAATATCCGCTCTGGTGGCGACCTGCTGGCGCGGCCTGTTTTCAAGAATCTTGGCGACGCCGCCAATCATCATTTCGTACATTTGATGGCCGACTCCGTTTTTGCTGTCTGTGCGGCGGTCATAGACATCCATCCCTTTAAAAAACGGCTTGATATAACCGGAAATAGCGCCGTTTTTAACATGCAGTTCGGTCACAAAGGAAAACACCCCGGCAGACACGTCAAAATCCCCATACGAGCGGAGCAGGTTGTTCATCGACGTCAGTTGGGTTTCTCCGATGTTGACGGAAAGATCGAGATCCGGCCCCCTGTTTTCGGGCCGGAATGTCGCCGATGCCGTCGTTATACCACTTCCCATAAATTTTGCCTTCAAGCTCACGTGTGCCGGGCCCTGCTCAAACTGGTTTGAAAAATTGCTCAGCTGCAGATCGGTGCCGGCCAGGAATATGCGGTACGGTTTTTTGGCCGCCTGATTAACCAGGCCGAGGGTGCATCCGGTCAGCGTCACCTGATCAGCACGGATCAAAAGGCCCGGTTTGTTGGCGAGTTTTTTGGCGGCATTTCCCACAACAACGGCACGGGCTTTTTCAGCACCAGCGGTACGCTGCGAATGAATATAGTCAAGCTTCATCCCCTGGATGGTCAGGTTTTCCAGTCGGGCAATTTTTACCGTTGCCGCATACTCGGCATTACCGGTCCCCTTCAGCACTCCGCCATCGATTGAGAGGTTCGAGCGGGCAGCAACCGTTTTGAAGTAGTCGATCGGCACCTTCTCCAGCGTAAAGCGCCCCTTCATGCCGACATGCGGCCGCGCAAGGAAATTTGCATTCCCCTCAACAGTGCCGTACCCGCTCTCAAAGATGGCCGTATCAAGTTTGAACGGAGACGGATAGACCTGGTCCGGCTGGTGGATATTGCGGATATTGGTGGCCCGAAGATTGAAACGGCTCAGGACGAGCGGCCGCTGCGGATCCTGATCGATGTAGGTGACGTTGGCATCGGTAACGGTGACGGTGTTGATTTTAAGGGGGTAGATCTCTTCCAGCGCCTGCTGCCAACCCCGTTCTTTCAGTGAAACCGTACTGGCCGCCTCGCTGCTCAGCTGTTGCAGATTGATGTTCATACTCGGCCGATTCAGCCGGACTTCGGCAACAAGCTTCCCGAAGAAGATCTCGCGCCAGTGGATTGTCGCCGTAATAACGGGAAACGATGCGACTGCGGGAATCGGATGCGCCTGCTGAATGAGCGTCAGTCCTTTCAGGGTCAGCGAGAGGTCTAGCAATTGGAGATGCGCAGCGGAAAGCTGAACCGAATACCCTTTCAGATTGCGGTTGATCCTCTCTTCCATGAATCTTCGCAGCGGCTCATCAAAAAGATAGGATGCTGCCGCAAGCAGCAGCACAAGCGCGACCGGTATACCGACCATCCAGCGGAGCAGTTTTGAAGTGCGAAGACTGCTAAGCCGGGACTTTCCTTCTTCTGAATGACGCATACCGTATTCCCGTTTCACAACAGCTATCACGTAACAGCGGACAAGCCCGGATTATCGTTATTAAACCTTGAAAAAGCAGTTCACCACGGAGACACTGAGAAAAACAACGAGTATACCCTGATCGGTTATAACCTATTTATTGCGATTATTGTGCTTCACCTTTTGGGTGATAACCAAAAACAGATATTCTCAACGATTTCTTCGTGTCTCCGTGTCTCCGTGGTGAGGTTTGCAGGTTGGGACACATCTGCTGGGAGCGCGGACAGGAGGACCACGCTCCCAGAATACTGCATCGTTGCGTAATTATTTAGATGCCTGAACATCACGTTGGATGACGATCTCAACGCGGCGGTTGTTGGCGCGACCTTCAGCCGAATTGTTTTCAGCGACCGGACTCCCTTCACCCTGGCCGTGTGCCTGGACCTGGTTGGCCGGATAGCCTTTCTGTACCAGATAATTTCTGACCGCGTCGGCACGACGCTGCGAAAGTGCCTGGTTGTATGTGTTGGAACCCTGTGAGTCGGTGTGCCCCTCGACAACGAGGCTGCGTGGATGAATAGCCAGCAGCGCTTTCGTCACCTGATCAAGCTTTACCTGAGCAGCAGGCATCAAGGTAGAATCTGCGGATCGAAACAGGATACTTCCGGAGAGAGTCAGGACCAGACCACGTTCCTCTTCCTTGAGTGAAGCGATCGCAGCGAGCTCAGCCATTGCAGCAGCTGTCCGTAGTTCTGAAGCTTTCAATTCGGCAGCCGCTGAAGCCTTGGCTGCGTCGAGCGCCGCCTGCTTCTCGGCATCCGCTGTTGCCTTGGCTGTGTTGAGCGCCGCCTGCTTGTCAAGCTCAGCCTGTGTCACAGCTGCCCGCTTCTCGGCATCGGCTGCATCCCTCTTACCCTGCTCAATGCTGGCCTGCTGCCGCTGAGCTTCAGCATCAGTTTTTTCTTTTGCAGCTTTGATCTCGGCTTGTCTGGCAAGTTCAGCCTGAGCGGCGGCTGTCTGTTTTTCGGAGTCGCTTAAATCCCTTTTACCCTGCTCCATGATCGCTGTCTGCTGCTTTCGGAAGTCAGCGTTCGCATGTTCTTTCGCAGCCTTGGCAGCGGCTATGGCACCGACTGCTCCCGCCTGTTGGGATTTCCGCTGGGCGACGTAGGCAAGATCTTTGGTTTTATTCGAATCAGATTCCTTCAGAAATGATTGTTCCGCCTCGTTGAGAGCCAATTCTGCCTTGTGTAGTTCCGCCGGAGCGAGTTGCTGCGCAGGTCCGACGCTTGCAGTCTGATACGCCGAGCGGGCGTCGACGAGTTCTGTCGGCGCAACTGTCGCGCAGCCGGCAAGGTATGCAGCAGATATAATCAGGATACAAAATTGTAATACTTTCATAGAAGTCCCCTTTTTGGTTTATTCCAATTCTTTGGTTTATAAGTTGTCTTTACGAAGTTGGCGTACACGCTCTACCGCTGCCCTGGCCTCTTCCTTCTCAGCACCCTCATGCGAGAGGGCGATTGCCAGTTCGCCGTCAGCTTCGGCCCGCATCAGCATCGATCTGGCATCATCCTTACTCCCTTTCGCAGAGAGTTTTCTGGCCGACTCCAGCTCTTCTTTGGCCAGTTGTAAATGCAGCGAGGCTTGCGGCACGGCAGCCGCCCCCGCTTCCTCAGCAGCACGGATATTTGACGTTGACGCCTCCGTACGCAATGGCACCTCCGCACATCCCGCTACCAGTCCTGTGGCCACAACGGCCACGGCTAACAGTGTAATTCCGATTCTGGATACATGTTTCATTGAATCCCCCTTCTCTATCTGGATTTTGTCTATCAATGAAGGGTAAGGCAACTAATGTGCCAGAAAGGGTTCACGGATCCAGAACATGCAACAGGCTGATTATGCGGGATAAATTGAGGCAGGAGCTGCGTGGAGAAGGAACAAACCGCCATCTAATTCTGTCGTGTTTGAAATAACTGTACTATATGACGGGTGACATTACGGAGGTTCTGTGCGGGATGGTTAAACAGATCTGAACTATGCCGCCGGCATTGCTCCACCAAGCTGTTCCACCGCATTACGCGTTTTTTCAACGATCGCGGCCGGTTCCTCGTTACGAAAGTGAAGCGGCTTCCCAAAAGTCACCGTCACCCTGCCCCTCTTGGGAAAATTTGCTCCATGGGGAAGAACCTGAAACGTACCGTTTATATATACCGGCACAACCGGAATCCCCAACTCTCTGACCATCGTACCGAGTCCCGGCTGAAAAGCGAGCATCCGGCCATCCCGTGAATGTTCACCTTCCGGAAACAACAAGATGTTATTGTCGCCATCGACGAGCTTTCCCATATAGGCGAGTGATCGGCTGAAACCCTGAGACTGCGGCAGGGGAAAGATATTGAACAGCAGAGTGGCGTACTCGTAACTGAGGCGCCGCAATATCCGGCTTACTCCGTGGTAATCGCCGAAAAAGAACTCTTCCCAGGCGGCAGTGGCCGTCCTGGAGCGAATCTCGCGTGGCAGGGCAAACATGACCGCAAGATGATCCAGATAGGAGAGATGATTGGCCACAAAGAACATGGGCCCCTTCAGTTTTTTCAGCTCCTCGATTCCCTGCGCTTCGAGAGTAACAAAGCTGCCAAAGAGTGGGCGGTGGAACAGGGCGTCCCACACCATCCGCACTCCTCTGAAAAACCGGCCATTGGTCCAGAAGCGGAAATGATCGTGACGGTGCAATTTTTCCCGTTTGGCAATAATCAGGCGCAGATCGGAAACTTTCGTTTCCGCCCCGATTTGTGAATCTTCAATATCGAGGCGGAATTGCTGTTCCAGAAAATTAACCAGCTCCACCCGGTCGATGGAGGTAAGGCCCAGCTCCGATGCCAACAGTGATTCCTCGCTGATCTGCGCGGCAGCGACACCGGTCACCCTGGCTATCAGATTAATCAGACTGTCACCGCTGACCGAGGCATCGTCGTCCTCTGCGCCCTTTTCAACCGTCTCCTTAACGGCAAACTTCTTGATTTTCAGTGTGGTGGTTTTGGGAAATTCAGCTTCCTTCCAGAGGGTAAAACCGGTAATCTGCTGCAGCGCATCCAGATGACTGTTTGCCTCGGCAATTATTTCTTCCGCAGCCCTGCCGCTCCCGTCCGGAATCAGCACGGCGTGGACCTCTTCCGCCCCCCCCTTTTCGAGTCCGATAACAGATGATTCCTTCACTCCGGCGATCCTGTTCAGGGTCACTTCCAGTTCGTCGGGATATACGTTGACACCCGAACCGGTGACGATCATCTCCTTCTGACGTCCCTTTATTGTTACCCAGCCATCCGGGCCGATCTCCCCGAAATCGCCGGTGTGGAACCAGCCGTCATCCGTGAAGGCGTCCCGGGTTGCCTGTTCATTCTCGTAGTAGCCGGGAAAGACATTATCGCCGCGCACGAGAACCTCTTTATGGTCTATTTTTACCTGAACCCCCGGCAGAGGGGGGCCGACCGAACCTGCCTGCTGACGCTCCATGGTGTTGACGCAGAGTACCGGCGATGTTTCGGTGAGCCCGTACCCTTCCAGAACCGTAAATCCCATACTGTCCCAGAAGGTGAAATCGTCCGGGGCCAGTGGGGCACCGCCTGAGACAAACAGAGTAAAATGAGCGCCGAACGTTTTCTGGACCGGAAAAAAGAGGGTCCGGCGCATCTCTTTTGAAAACCGTTTTCCGAGATTCACCAGGAGTCGGAACAGACCGGAGAGGTGTTTCTCCTCCAGGTTCCGCACGATGGATGTTTTCAGCAGCTGCATGAGACGGGGAACGGACATGATGACGTAAATATCCTCTTCACCCAGCGCGGACATGATCGCAGAGGGCTTGAGAGTACGCAGATATACGATTGCGGCGCCACGGTAGAGCGGGGTTAGAAAGCCGCCCGTCAATTCGAACATATGGGAGAGGGGAAGCAGAGAGAGAAAGGTGAATCGGGAGGTGATGATCGTTACCTGACGATGTATCTGCGTCACGTTGGCGATCAGATTTTTGTGCGTCAGGATGACACCTTTCGGATTGCCGGTTGTCCCGGAGGTATAAATGAGCTGTGCAATATCTTCAGGAGCACTGTCTGCACGAACAGTGGTCGGTTCGACGTCTTCAAGCAGGAACTGAAGATCTTCCAGCAGCAGAGACGTTGCTGCTGCAATCCGCTCCGGCTTGAAGCGGCTTTGCAGAACAATCGTGGATTTGGTGAGGGTGCGGATGGATTCCGCTCGTGCCAGGTCGGACATAAAGTCCACCGGGACGGCAACTGCGCCTCGAACGATGATGCCCCAATAGGCCACCGCCCACCAGGAAGAGTTTGGCGCCCAGAGCAACACCCTGTCTCCGGGAGCCACACCATATTTTGCCAGCAGGTTCGCCATCTTCAAGGCAAGAGTGTGAAACTCCCGGAAGGAGACCACCAGGCGCCGCACACCGGTACGGTTCACAAAGGCGGTCTTCTCACCGAGCGCTTCAAAGGTCTCAAAGAGGTCGATCAGCGTTTTCACGGCCTATCTTCCACGGCCTCGATCATCTTCCTTGTCCTGTCCCTGTCCATGACCGCGACCGGAATCCTGTCCGTGACCTCTCTCCTGCTGTTTTTGTTCCTGTCGTTTTTCCTGTCCCTGCTGGCGCGGAGCCTGTTGTTCGCGCTGTTGAGCTGCCGGATGCTGGCGTGGTGCCTGTTGTTCACGCTGCTGAGCTGCCGGCTGCTGTTTCTGCTCGTGCTGAGCCGGACCACGCTGCTGGGGAGCCGGTTGACCAGGGGTTACGTGTTGTGCATTTTCTCCACCACGCTGCGGCGGCTGCGTATGTTGATTCGCCGGGGCTCCCTGCTGACGCTGATCAGGACGTTGCTGCTCCATCTGCCGCGGGCTTCTCCCCTGTGGTTCTGCCTGTCTTCTACGCTCTGCTGGCAGAGGAGTTTTCTGCTGCTGTATATGCCGGCGAACGGCCTTATCGCGTGGCTGGTAACGATAACTCCGGTCGCGTAACTCACGCTGCTGTTCGACATGAGGATAGCGATCGCCTGAATACTGACGCTGATATGTTGGCTGAGGCGCCCGCGCCGGCACGGCCTTACGATTCCACCTGTCCCAACCGCTGCGCCGGTGTTCCCAATCATTGCCCCAGTGTTTGCCCCAGCGGGGCGGGGCATTCGGCTGCCATCCGCGAAAATAGACGGGAGGCTGCCGGTAGTAGCGGACCGGAATACGCAGAACATACACCGGCACTGACATCGGTTCCACAAATGCCCACGGTCCGTTATACCAGGAACTGGCGTACCAGTTATCGTCCTGGTAGACCCAGTACATGCTGTCGTAAAAGAAATAATTGCCATCCACCTGCGGGGCATAATACACTGGATAGCCCGGCACCGGCGCAAGGGTCGGATACATCGGCAGGTTAATCCCGATGCTCAGGTTGGGCAATCCGATTCCAATAGAGACGTTCACCTGTGCGTTAGAATTCATCGCCGGAAATAAAAGCAGCATCAGCACAATCAGTCCATACATTATTGTCTTCATTTTATCCTCCGATATATCTGTACAGTCTTACCAACAAAGGTCCATGCAACGGGCCTCTACAAAATAATTATCGCAGAATTCTACCGGTCGTGCTTATCGTGCTTATCGTGCTTATCGTGTTTATTGTGGCCATTTCCCCGGCCTCTGTCCTCGTGATGCTTGTCATATTTATAATGCTTACCCGGCCTTCTCCTTTCCATATATACCCGGTGATCTCTTTGCACATAGTACGGACGGCCGCTGTTTTGGTAGACGTGCACGTTTGGAGGCGCCGGCTCGAAGTCACTGAAGCTGAAACTCAGATTGGGGGTACCTACCTGCACGGAAACGGCTGCTTTGGCATCATTAACGCCGAAGGCTGTGATTACTGCTGAGAGGACCAACATAGAAAGAACAGATTTAGTTCGCATGACATCTCCTTGATACAGCGGATTGTATATATGATTCAGCCGTGAAAGGCTGTTACCTGCCGGATAGTACTACAACTACTGTGCCAACGAAAGAGTGAAGGCACCTGCACAACCAACATATTGATTTATAACAATAAATACACCATAAAGATACTGTGCCGGGAGAGTTTCAACAGGAAGAGATCCGTTACATTTGACACAGCCGTTATATGTGGCGGCCTACCCGGGATTAGGGATGGATACAAAAACGATGATCAGCTTCATGTGGCTGACCATCGTTTCTGCAGGGTGCTGGTGAATATGTGAATACTTCGGTATTACGGAATAGTCACTGTTGTAGCATCCAGATTAACTGCTGACTGCGCCAGAAGCCTGCCGTTAATCGTTGCTTTGTTGCCAAAAGTTATTGATGTCTTGCCAAGGATATTCCCCTTGAAGTTTGTGTTTGCGCCGATTGTCACCGCATCGGCAACCTGCCAGAAGACGTTGCCCGGAAGTGCGCCACCGGTGAGAATGACGTTTTTTGCTGCGGCCATATCAAGCGTTCCGGAGATTTTGAAGATCCAGACATCCGTGGCACTCCCGCTCAATGTAAGATCGGTCGGTATGGTAACCGAGCTTCCCCATTGGTAGACACCGGGAACCAGAGTTAATGAAGTGAGCGTGCCGGCGCCGACGTTGGTCGTGGCGGCAGAAGTAGCGGTTCGCCCTGCAGCATCGGTGTATGCTGTTTCTACGTTGCTGATGGCTGCCGTCAGATCAACCGTTGTAGATCCGCCCACATTGTCGGCAGCATATAATTTCCCCGGTGCGACCACCTGAGGGGAAGTGAAATACGTATCCGTAGCGTCAGCGGATATTGCCCATCCGGTCAAAGCCGTCCTGGAGTTGGCACTCAAGCCGACATTCCCGGTCACGATGGAAATGGGAACGGTTGCGACACCTGTTTTAGCCAGAATCGCATAGTTGGCAGCTTTGCCAAGGGATACCGCTGCTGTTGAACCGCTACCGCCACCACCGCTGCCTGCGCTGTTGCTGTCTCCATCGCTGCCACATCCTGTCAGTGCGACGGCCATTGATGCTGCCGCCAGAAACAGTGCTGTTAACCACATTTTGTTAAACACACGTGCCATTTGTAAACTCCTCTACGTTTGTATTTACAGACTCTACGGTCTGTCATGGCAGGAGTGTTACAACTTTCACGCCAAATAATGACGAAACGGTCAGCATGATAACGTACTGATTTGGTTAACAATAGCGGATGGAGCTTTGGACATGGCGGAAAGCCCGCCACATATACCCGCTATATATGGCACTGCCGTTATATGTGGCGGGCATATGTGGCGGCTCATAAAAACGCACCGTACTGATTTATGACAATTGGCACGGTTGTTTTTGAGGAGGGTGGAGAATTAAAAAGGCCCGGCAGATTTTCAACTCTGCCGGGCCTCCAACGTACTGATGGGTATGTTTCTACTGATTTCTACTCTTCGATAATCTCAATAACGACTCTCATATTGGCGTACGCTTCAGCCGACAGTTTATCCGCAGGGTCAGCTTCATGTTTTGCGGGTCTCGTCTCGCCATAGCCGATCGTCTCAATCCTGCTGCCGGCAATACCTTTATTAACGAGGTATTCCTTCACCGATGCGGCTCTTCTTTCGCTCAGATCCTGATTATACGCATCTGAACCTGCTGCCGAGGTATGCCCGGCAATACGGATTTTCATATTAGGATTCTTTTTCAGTGCCAGGGCATTGTGGTCAAGGATTGTTTTGCCGTTTTCGCTGATGGCAGCACTATCGAAGTCGAAATGTGAATTTTCGAGGGTCGCCAGTATACCGATAACCTTCGGCGCGTTGTATGCGGTAAAGTCCCATACATAGTTGTTTGCCAGGGCATTACCGGACAGATCTCTGGTTCCGGTGGTAACGGTAGCGGTGTAGGCCTTGCCTTTTTCAAAGTTCCGTGCCGGGGAGAAGGTTGCTGTTGAGGCGTTTGAAGTGACCTTGCCGGCAACCGGAGTTTCACCCTGTTTTACGGTAAAAGAGGCGGCATTTATCGTTGACTGATCCATATTTTCACTGAAGGCGGCGCTGACATTCTGATTGACCGGCGTCGTTTTGTCGCCCCTGACCGGTGAAGTGAGCGTTACTGTCGGTGCCGTTGTATCTGCAACTGCACCGGCGTTGAATTCCCACATATAGTTGTTTGCCAGCCGGTTGCCGGCCAGGTCTTTGGCACCGGTGGTAACGGTAGCAGTATAGGTCTTACCGTTTTCATAATTGTTTACCGGGGCAAAGGTTGCCGTTGAACCGGTGGCGGTCACCGACCCGGATACCGGCGTCGTCCCCTGCTTCAAGGTAAATGATTCTCTGTTGATTGTTGTCGTATCCATATCTTCGCTGAAGGCAACGTTGGCTTTCTGGTTGACATAGACCATCGTGGCCCCGTTAACCGGCGCCGTAAATATTACGGTCGGTATGGTGGTATCTTCAACCGGGGCAATTACTGCAACAGCTGCAGCCGTTTTCCTGACACCACCGAACTGGAAAGTAAGACCGACCGAATATTCGAAGTTATTATCCCCGACGTCGTTGAGAAGAATTGCGTGACGCACGTCACCCCGCAGGGCGACGTCAGGAGCAACGAAGTATTTAAAACCGCCGCCGTAATCGACCAACGCGGCAGAGCCGTTATTCATGCTGGGTGTCTGCGGTATGTTGAAGTTGGTGCCGCCGCCACCGACAGCGATGAACGGCACGAAGTTACTCTGCGGCATGAAGTGATACAGCAGTTCGCCCCCGTACCGGTAAATATCCACCTCTCTTGACCCGTACTTGTATTGTGTTTTGGAGAGACTGTAGCCGCCCATTATTTCTACACCAAAATTTTCGGTTACGTTGTAGCCGGCACGCAGGCCGAAAATCGGACGGTTCTCCCTGTGCTGGGCGGTATCTTGCACATAGCCACCAACGAATGGCGACACATTGACAGACCCCTGCCGGTTTTCAGCGAAGCCGGGGGTTGCGAGGGTAACAAGCAGTGCGCCAGTTAATGTTCCCTTCAGTAGTTTTTTCATTTTAGTTCTCCTGTATATAGATTTTTTCCGTTACGTTTTGGTCAGGGGATATTCCCACAGCGGTTGACTGCGGGAATATCGGATATCTACACCGGATTCATCACATCTTACGGTACGTTGACGGTGTTGGTGTCTAACGCAATAGTTCCGGAGCCAATTGCACCTGCCAACAGACGGCCGTTTATGACAGCACCTGTCTGACCGGTAATACTGACACCAGCGATTACGGTGCCGTAGAATGTAGTGCCAACTCCGATGGTCGCAGAAGCAGAAGGAACCCAGAAGATATTGTTGGCATTAGCGCCATTTCTCAGCTCGATAGTGCCCAGTGGAGTAGTTGTCGTAATCGAGGAACCGATCTGGAAGACCCAAACCGCATTCGCATTGCCGCCACCGTCGAGAATCAGATGGGTGTTGACTGACATCGAAGAACCGGATGTGTACGTACCGGGAGGCATGCCTAACGGATATAAGGCGCCAAGATCAGCACCTGCAGTTATCGTTACTCCCGGAGGCAGGTTCTTGTAGTAGTTATAGGCAACCAGCAGGTCGGCAAATGCCTGATGTGAGACGGTATCATTAATGTGTATTGTGCCGTTTACCTGTGCCGGCAGAAGGCCATTGGAACTGCCCGGTTCCAGAGCGACATCGCCGTTAACCTTGGTGGCGGCGCCGGTATTGGTTATCTCTGCTGTTGCCATGATACCGTACGTCCCGGCCGAACCGAGGTGTGATGCCGGTGGTACAACTGGCGGCACGGTTGCTGCTGCTGTCGTAAAGCTCCACACTTTGTCAGTTAACAGTGTGTTTCCGGCAAGGTCTGTGGCAGAGTTTGCAATAGTTGCCGTATAGGTAGTGTTGGTTGCAAGATTACCGGAAGGTGTAAAGGTCGCAATTTTGGTAATCGCATCATAGGCAACCAACCCCGTAACCGGAGTTACGCCGGTTTTTAAAGTAACGCTTGCTGTGCTGATTGTTAAAGGATCCATCGCTTTACTGAACGTGGCATGTACGGCACTGTTGATAGCCACATCTGTGGCAAGGTCAGCAGGATTTACCAGAACAACTGTTGGCCGTGTCGTATCAACCGCCGCAGCGGTCGTCCAGCTCCAGACATAGTTGTTTGCCAGGGCATTGCCGGCCAGATCCTTGGCGCCGGTGGTTATTGTTGCGGTATAAACCGTATTGGCTGAGAGCATAGTGTTTGGAGTGAAGAGAGCGTTAACGCCGGAATAAGTTACTACGCCTGATACATTCGTCGCACCCTGTTTCAGGGTAAATGATTGGTTGGTGATGGTGAGGTTATCCATCACTTCGCTGAAGGTTGCCCCGGCTTTGGCGTTGGTCGGCACATTGGTTGCGCCGTTGGCATTGATGGTTGCAATTACGGTTGGTTTTGTAGTGTCTGCTGCCAAACCTGTCGTAAAGGTAAATACGTAATTAGCAGCCATAGCGTTGCCGGCAAGATCCTTGACGCCGGAAGTAACGGTTACCGTATAGAGGGTATTGTTAGCGAGAAGGTTAGCAGGGATGAAGGTCGCCGAAGCGTCAATGGCGGAAACGGCTCCTGGGACGGCAACTCCACCGGGTCCTTTCATTGCAAAGGTCAACGCAGTGATTGTTGACGAGTCCATCGTCTCACTGAAGCTTACATTGACATTTCGGTTTACTGGGACAGCAATGGCGGCATTGATAGGTGATGTGAACGTCACTGTCGGTGCGATGGCATCTGTAGTTGCGACCGCAGCTGTCGTAAAGGTAAAGACATAGTTACTTATCATGGCATTACCGGCAAGATCCTTGACACCGGTAGTAACCGTTACGCTATACAGGGTATTGTTTGCAAGATTGGCTGCCGGAGTGAAGAGTGCCGATGAACCAACAATGGTTACTGCACCTGTAACAGGAGTTGTGCCGGGTCCTTTCAGCATTACTGTTGCTGTAGAAACAGTCAGCGGATCCATCACTTCACTGAATGCGATACCGATTTTACGATTGACCGGCACTGCCGGAGCCGTATTGGCGGGCGATGTAACCGTAACGGTAGGTGCAATGCTGTCAGCAATAGCACCGGTTGTGAAACTCCAGACAAAAGCAGTTGCCAGTGAGTTGCCGGCAAGATCTTTAGCGCCGGTAGTAATAGTACCGGTATAGGTAGTGCTGTTTGCAAGAGGAGTTGATGGCGTGAATGTCGCTGATGTACCTATAGAAGTAACTGTCCCGGGAACCGGAGTCACCCCAGGGCCGGTCAGTTTAAAAGTTGCCGCAGTGATCGTCAGCGGATCCATAACTTCACTGAAACCTGCATGAATTATCCGGTTGGAGGGCACGTCTATGGCACCATTCAGCGGGGCGGTAAAACTCACCGTCGGAGCGATGGTATCTGCAACCGGACCTGAAATAAAGCTCCAGACATAGTTACTTGCCAGGGAATTGCCCGCAAGATCCTTTGCACCGGTTGTTACCGTGCCGGTGTACGTTGTACCCGCCATAAGCGGGCTTGTGGGGGTAAAAACAGCCGATGGGCCGGTGGCGGCAACCGTGCCGGGCACAACGGTCAAGCTCGGCCCTGTCAAAGTAAAGGTAGTCGTGGTGATTGTTGCCGGGTCCATCGCCTCACTGAAGGCAACAGATACTTTCCGGTCGAAGGGGACGGCCGTCTGGCCGTTGACCGGTGCGGTGAAACTGACGGTCGGAGCAACGGTGTCGGCGACTACCGGAATTACCGAGATCTCCTGGCCATTACTTGCGCATCCCGCCACAAAAGCGACGGAGAGCAACAACAGATAGCGCATCTTTGTTACTATGTTGTTTTTATTCATATGTGTCCCCTCCTTAAGGGACTTTCGAACCGGTGAAGCGAATGTAGTGACACACCTGATGGTCTGCCTGTTCCTCTTATGGGACTGCGTTACGGTAGTACAACCGCACTATTACCAAACCCGCTCGTTCGCATTTCCCCTCCTTCTTTCTTCAATGAACACATCTGGCAGAGCTGTTGAATTCATATATATCCCCCACCGGATAACGGAATATAGTCCGCTCTGTTAGTGGAATGACCAGGATCATGTTTCTGGAAAAGCAAATAGCCCGCCAATATGCAGATAAATATTTTTTCAACATAAATGCCGTGTAATTACAGCATATTGGACAGGAGCACCCTGACAATCCGCCGATCAACAACGCCTGATTTGCCTTCATATTTGGTGGATCTTCAGTATATTGAGGGAAACGTTGGAAGGGGGCGACAACACGCAGGAGATGGCTATCCACCACAATAAATTAGTGCATTCATCAGAATATCTGTTATGGTAACATTATGAAAAAACTGACAAAAATGACTACAAACGGAAAGGGTCACGAAGCGGCTTCCCGAAAAAGCATTCCGTCACGTCAGGAAGAGCCCCCCTTTCCCATCGTCGGTATGGGCGCATCCGCCGGTGGACTTGAGGCTCTGGAGCAGTTTCTGCGACATGTGACGGAAAATTGCGGCTGCGCTTTTGTCATCGTCCAGCACCTGGACCCAACCCACAAGGGGATCATGCCGGAGCTGCTCCAGCGGGTTACCGCCATGGAGGTTTTTCAGGTCAGCGACCGGATGAAGGTCAAACCAAACTGCGTCTACGTCATCCCTCCCAACAAGGATATGTCCATTCTGCACGGTGTGCTGCACCTGTTCGAGCCGACGGCACTCCGCGGACTGCGCCTCCCGATCGATTTTTTCCTCCACTCCCTGGCCGAAGATCAGCGTGAAGCGGCTATCGGCGTCATTCTCTCCGGCATGGGTTCGGACGGCACGCTGGGGCTCAAGGCTATCAAAGAGAGAGGCGGCATAGCGCTGGCACAGGAACCGGCATCAGCAAGATTCGACAGCATGCCCAGAAGCGCCATTAATGCCGGTTTAACCGACTTTGTCGCCCCGGCAGAGGAGCTGCCGGGCAGGATCATCGACTATTTACAACACACTCTGGTTATCAGCAAGAGCCCTCCCCTGCTGGAGGAGAAAGATCAGAGCGCTCTGGAGAAGATCCTCATTCTGCTGCGGTCCAGGACCGGCAGCGACTTCTCGCTGTACAAGAAAAACACCGTGTACCGCCGCATTGAGCGGCGCATGGGCATCCACCAGATTAACCGGATCGGGGCGTATGTCCGCTTCCTGCAGGAAAACCCGCAGGAGGTGGAGCTGCTCTTCAAGGAACTGCTTATCGGCGTTACCAGCTTTTTCCGCGATACAGAGGTCTGGGACCAGGTACGTGACGAGGCCATTCCGGCGCTGCTGTCCGCCTACCCGGACGGCGGCTGTCTGCGCGCCTGGTCAACCGGCTGTTCAACCGGAGAGGAAGCGTATTCTCTGGCGATGTGCTTTAAAGAGGCGCTGGAGCTGGCCAAACCGACGGGACATTTCACGATGCAGATATTTGCCACCGATCTGGACCAGGACGGCATAGATCGTGCCCGCAGAGCCCTTTATCCGGCCAGAATCGCGGCAGAAATGACCCCTGAGCGATTGGAGCGTTTTTTTGTCAAGGACGGGAATGACTTCCGAATCAGTAAAGAGATCCGTGAAATGGTAACCTTCGCCACCCAGAACGTCATCCTGGACGCTCCCTTTACCAAACTGGATATCCTGATCTGTCGCAACCTCCTGATCTATCTGACACCGGAACTGCAGAGAAAACTCATTCCGCTCTTTCACTACAGCCTGAATCCCGGCGGTATCATGTTTTTAGGGAGCGCTGAGTCTATCAGTACATTCACTGACCTCTTCGCACCGCTCAGCATCAAATCGAGACTTTTTCGCAAGCGGGAATCGCTCCTGCCGCGCGAGCCGCTGGTATTTCCGGCCACGTATATTCCGGCACGACCGGGATTTCCCAAGGAGCTGACGATGATGAAACCGGCAGTTAATCTCCAACAGCTTGCAGACCAGCTGCTCCTGCAGCATTTTTCACCGCCCGCCGTATTGACCAACAACAAGGGCGATATCCTCTATATCAGCGGCCGCACCGGAAAGTACCTTGAGCCGGCTGCCGGCAAGGCCAACTGGAATGTTTTTGCCATGGCCCGTGAAGGGCTCCGCTTTGATCTGGGCAACGCCTTCCAGAAGGCGCTTCGAGAGAAAGCGGCCGTAACCGTCAGAGGCCTCAAGAACTCCACCGGCACTGACAGCCACACCGTTGACATCACAGTCCAGGCCATCGTAGATCCGGAAGCGTTGCGCGGTATGGTAATGATCATTTTTGCCGATGTGGCAGCGCCACCGGAAAAGAAAACGGAGCGGGACTCCGCGCCGGATCAGCCCGACAGCACTGCTGTTCTTGAACTGGAGCATGAACTCCTGCAATCCCGCGAAGAGCTGCAGTCGATCCGTGAAGAGATGCACTCATCCCAGGAAGAGCTTACCTCCACCAACGAGGAGCTGCAGTCCACCAATGAAGAGCTGCAGTCCACCAACGAGGAGTTGACCACCTCCCGGGAAGAGATGCAGTCCCTGAATGAAGAGCTGCAGACGGTGAACGCCGAACAGCAGGCCAAAATGGACGAATTTTCGCGGATGAACGACGATATGCGCAACCTGCTGAACAGTACGGAAATCATCACCGTGTTTCTCGACAACAATCTGCATGTGCGGCGCTTTACCTCCGGGGCGGACAAGCTCTTTAAACTTATCCCGGGCGATGCCGGGCGACCGCTTTCCGACATCGTGACCGACCTTCAGTATCCGGAAATGGCCGAAGAATCACTGAAGGTTCTGCGGACGCTGGCTGTTTCAGAGAAGCAGATCACGACAAAAGACGGGCGCTGGTATTCGGTGCGCATCATGCCCTACCGCACCACGGAAGATGTGATCTCCGGCGTGGTGATCACCTTTGCCAATATCACTGCCGCTAAAACGCTGGAAATGGAACTCCGCACGGAAAATGAGCGTTTGAAGCGGCTGGTTGAAGGGAAAACGTAGTTCAACCACCTGGGAAAGCGGACATCTTGTCTCCTGGGATCTCTGTCTTCTGGGAACGCGGACATCTTGTCCGCATTTCAAGCGGGGGTATCGCTTGAATAGGCCTTTGGAGCTTTATAATCGTTATTCGGGCTAAAACCCGCCCGAAGACGGACAGGATGTCCGTATTCCCGGGGAAACCCGGGGGAAAAGAAAATAATGGACAACGTAACAAATGAACATATTGAACCAAGATGGCATTCACGCGGTATTCTTCCACATTTCGAAGGAGGGAGCATTCCGCAATCGGTAACATTTCGCCTTGCTGACTCGCTTCCGCAGCAAAAGTTGAAGGAATTGAATGAAGAATTACGACGTTTGTCTTGTCAGGATGCGGACCTTGAACGGAGAAAGAAAATTGAATCATGGCTTGACGCCGGAATCGGCGATGCATGGCTAAAACAGCCGGCGATCGCAGAAATCGTGCAAAAGGCTCTGTTATTCTTTGACGGCACACGTTATGAGCTTCACGCTTGGGTTATCATGCCGACGCATGTTCATGTACTGTTCACTCCCCTTGGAAAATGGACCTTGTCGAAACTGCTACAAAGCTGGAAATCGTACAGTGCACATGCTGTTAACCGTCACTTGCAGCAAACCGGCCGTTTTTGGTCGGAAGAGTATTTTGATCGTGCAATACGTGATGAACACCACCATGCTGCTTTGGTGCAGTACATAGAAGCGAATCCGGTCAAAGCGGGCCTGTGTGACAAACCGAAAGATTGGAAGTTTGGCAGTGCTTTCCTGGGGCACCCTGAAAGCGCCGACATTCTGCCTCCTGGGAAAGCGGACATCTTGCCTCCTGGGAAAGCGGACATCCTGTCCGCATTTCAAGCGGGGGTATCGCTTGAATAGGCCTTTGGAGCTTTATAATCGTTATTCGGGCTAAAACCCGCCCGAATACGGACAAGATGTCCGTATTCCCAGGTGAAACCCGCCCGAAGACGGACAAGATGTCCGTATTCCCAGGAGAAACCTGCACGAAAGCGGACAAGATGTCCGTCTTCCCAGGTAATATAAAAGGATCCAGCATCCATGAAATACCACACTAAAATAAATACGTTAATTGCCGTCCTGGCACTGCTGGTCGTACTGGTGGTGTCGCTTACCTTCCGCTCGTTCCGTCAGATCGAAACTGCTGCCGAAGCTCGCAGACAAATTGCCTCGACCATAAACCTTGCAGGCGAGTTGCAGTCTGAATTACTCAATGCCGAGACCGGCCAGCGGGGCTACCTGTTAACCGGAGATGAAAGCTATCTGCAGCCGTATCTGGCGGTACGCGATACCATCAAAGTCCGGTTGGCAGATTTACGTCAAATATCCCGGAGCAGTGACACCGATAAAAATCTGGACGCACTGGTGCAATTGATTGATACGAAACTGGCATATCTGGCCAAAAGTATCGAGCTGCGTCGCGCCGGCAGGGTTGCGGACACGTTAGCGAACGTACGCAGTAATCAGAGTAAGCCGTTGATGGATTTGATTCGCGCCGAGCTTGACTCCGTCAGTAAAAAAAAGGAACTGGTTTTGCAGCAGCGCGAAGCTGACTTTCAATCTAAACTGCGTGTTCTTTTTGCCGTCATCGCTTTCGCCAGCCTGATGATGCTGCTGCTGGCACTCGCATTCGCGTATCTGATCCATAGAGAATCCGGGCAGCGAATAAAAGATGTCGTCCATCTGGAGACGGCAAAACTGCTCGATATTCAGGAGGGGGTGAACAAGGAACTCCAGCAGGCCAACGTTTCTCTGCAGGAGAGCGCTATCGTAACAGAGGGGTACCTCAGTCAGCTTGAATCTTCACAGATTGAGCTGGAGGCGCAGAATACCAATTTGCAGCGATCGCAGCAGGAACTGGAAACATCCCAGATAGAACTTGAGATGCAGAACGACGAATTGCGCGAAGCACGAGAGCTCGCTGCGCAGTTTGAAGCCGTGCTGCGAGACAGCGAGGAACATCTTGCCGTAACGCTCAACTCCATCGGCGATGCGGTAATCGTCACCAATGATGCTGCTCAGGTACTGCGTCTGAATCCGGTTGCCGAGCAGCTCACCGGCTGGACAGCGGCTGAAGCTTCAGGGCGCACGGCGGACGAGATCTTTCATATTGTCAACAAAGAGACCCGCCTCCCCGCCCCTGTCCCGGTAATGGATGCCATTCTGCACGGCACGACCAGGGGCTTGACCAACCACACCGTCCTGATTGCCCGGGATGGCAGCGAGCTCGATATCGCCGACAGCTGCGCACCGATTCGTAACCGCGATAACCAGGTGATCGGCGCCGTGCTGGTGTTCCGCGATGTCACCGAAGAATACGCGGTGCAGCAGTCTCTGCGCGACAGTGCCGCGCTGATGCGGGCGATCCTCAATACTGTAGTGGACGGCATCATCACCATTCATGCCCGAGGCGCGCTCATTGAAACCGTTAACCCCGCAGCTGAGCAGATGTTCGGTTATACGGCCGAAGAGCTCGACGGACAAAATTTCAGCATGCTGATTCCCGAGCTTGATCAGGACCAGCGCGACGGTTCCCTCGACTATTACCGTGCGAGTGAAGAGGCTCTTGCCAGCGGACACGGTCGTGAAGTTATGGGCAAACGTAAAGACGGCAGCTATTTCCCGTTGGAGCTGGCAGCCAGTGAAATGATCATGGGAGGACAGCGCTACTTCACCGGAATTCTGCGCGATATATCGGCACGCAAACTGGCCGAAGAGGCGCTGGCCAAAGCGGGCGCGCTGCAGAGTGCCATATTCAACAGCGCCAACTTCTCCAGCATCGCCACCGACGCCAATGGGGTTATCCAGATTTTCAACGTCGGTGCCGAACGGATGCTCGGCTATACAGCAGCCGAAGTGATGAACAAGATCACCCCGGCCGATATTTCAGATCCGCAGGAGGTTATCACCCGCGCCAAAGAGTTGAGTATCGAACTCGAAACCCCGATTGCGCCAGGCTTCGAGGCGTTAGTCTTCAAGGCGTCACGCGAAATCGAGGACATCTACGAGCTTACCTATATTCGTAAAGACGGCAGCAGATTCCCGGCGGTCGTATCGGTTACGGCGCTGCGCGATGATCTCGGCGGAATCATCGGTTACCTGCTGATCGGCACCGACAACACCGCGCGTAAACAGGCCGAAGAGGCACTGCTTAAAGCGGGAGCGCTCCAGAGCGCGATTTTCAACAGCGCCAACTTCTCCAGTATCGCCACCGACGCCAACGGGGTTATCCAGATTTTTAACGTCGGCGCTGAACGGATGCTCGGCTACACGGCTGCGGAAGTGATGAACAAGATCACCCCGGCTGAAATTTCAGATCCGCAGGAAGTTATCGCCCGCGCCAAAGAGTTGAGTATCGAACTCGAGACCGCGATTGCACCCGGCTTCGAGGCGTTGGTGTTCAAGGCATCGCGCGGCATCGAGGATATCTACGAACTCACCTATATCCGTAAAGACGGCAGCCGTTTCCCGGCGGTCGTATCAGTCACGGCGCTGCGCGACGCCCAGAACACCATCATCGGCTACCTGCTGATCGGCACCGACAACACGGCGCGTAAACTGGCCGAAGAGGCACTGCTCAAGGCGGGAGCGCTGCAGAGTGCGATTTTCAACAGCGCCAACTTCTCCAGTATCGCCACCGACGCCAAGGGGGTCATTCAGATCTTCAACGTCGGCGCCGAACGGATGCTCGGCTACACGGCAGTTGAAGTGATGAACAAGAATACGCCGGCCGATATTTCTGATCCGCAGGAAGTTGTTGCCCGCGCCGAAGCATTGAGTATCGAGTTGGAGACGCCGATTACTCCCGGTTTTGAGGCACTGGTATTCAAGGCCTCGCGCGGCATCGAGGATATCTACGAGCTGACCTATATCCGCAAGGATGGCAGCCGCTTCCCGGCAGTTGTGTCGGTCACGGCTCTGCGCGACGCCCAGAACAGCATCATCGGCTACCTGCTGATCGGCACCGACAACACGGCACGTAAACTGGTCGAAGCGGAACGGATTCGACTTGAACAGGTACTGCAGGACAAAAACATTGAACTGGAGCGCGCCACGCATGTAGCGGAAAAAGCCAACCTGGCAAAATCTGATTTCCTCTCCAGCATGAGCCATGAACTGCGCACGCCGCTCAGCGCGATCCTCGGATTTGCCCAGCTGATGGAATCCGGCGCACCACAGCTGACTGTCAACCAGAAGCGCAGTATCGATCAGATTCTCAAGGCCGGGTGGTACCTGCTGGAGCTGATCAACGAAATTCTCGACCTCGCCCTGATTGAGTCCGGCAAACTCTCCATGTCACTGGAACCGGTTTCCCTGCCGGAAGTCATACACGAATGTGAGACCATGATTGAACCGGATGCGATAAAACATGGCATCAGCGTGACTTTTACCGTTTTCGATGTACCCTGCTTTATCGAGGCAGATCGCACACGAATCAAACAGGTACTCATCAACCTTCTTTCCAACGCAATCAAATATAACAGGGCGGGGGGCACGGTGCTGGTAGATAGCGTCCTGAACGGCACTGACTCGGTTCGGATCAGTGTCAGGGATACCGGAGCGGGACTCAGCCCAAAACAGCTTACGCAGCTGTTCCAGCCGTTTAATCGCCTTGGACAGGAGTCGAGCGGCGAACAGGGGACCGGTATCGGACTGGTAGTTTCCAAGCGTCTGGTTGAGCTGATGGGGGGCGTCATCGGCGTGGAAAGTACCGTTGGAGAGGGGAGTGTCTTCTGGATAGAGATGAACCTGATGGCCAGACCGCACGCTCCCGTCTACTCAACTGAAACCCTGGCAGCTGCCAAGGAGCACAAAGAAGGTGACGCACCAACGCAGACGCTCCTCTACGTCGAAGACAATCCGGCCAATATGATGCTGGTCGAAGATATTATCGCCCGCCGGCCGGATATCCGTCTGCTGACGGCACGGAACGGCAAAAGCGGCATTGCGCTTGCGCGCTCCTCTCTGCCGGATGTCATCCTGATGGACATCAATCTGCCCGGCATAAGCGGCATTGACGCCATGAAAATCCTGGCGGTCGATCTCAGCACCGCCCACATACCGGTGGTGGCACTCAGCGCCAATGCAATGCCGCGCGATATCGAAAGGGGTCTGGAGGCCGGATTCTTCCGCTATCTCACCAAACCGATCAACGTCAATGTTTTTTTGGATACGCTGAATATTGCTCTGAAATACGCAAAAACAAAGGAACCGTCATGATACTTACCGAGTCGGAAATCTTCACCGCCAGCATCCTGATCGTTGATGATCAGGAAGCGAATATCACTCTGCTTGAGCAGGTGCTGAAGGAAGCGGGTTACACCAGTGTTACCTCGACATTGGATCCGGAGCAGGTCTGCCCGCTGCATGGCGAAAACCGTTACGATCTTATTCTGCTCGATCTGCAGATGCCGATCATGGACGGCTTCCAGGTGATGGAAACGCTGAAGACCATCGAGACCGGCAGTCACTTTCCTGTTCTGGCAATCACCGCGCAGCCCGGTCACAAACTGCGGGCCCTGGAAGTCGGCGCGAAGGATTTTATCAGTAAGCCGTTTGATCTGGTCGAAGTAAAAACCCGCATCCGCAACATGCTCGAAGTCCGGCTGATGTACAAGAAGCTCGTAAATTACAACAGAGAGCTTGAAGAGATGGTGCAGAAACGAACCGGTGACCTGCTGACGGCGAATGTGCAGCTCACTCAGGAAATTGAGGAACGCAAAAAAGCGGAAGGATCGCTTCAAGGGACGTATGCGGAAATAAAAATCTTGAAAGACCGGCTTCAGGAAGAGAATATCTACCTGCAGCAGGAGGTTGACCGGGAATACAACTTCGGCGAGATCATTGGCCAAAGTGCCGTCCTGACACGGGTGTTCCTGCAGGTCGAGCAGGTAGCGCCCATGAACGCAACGGTACTGCTTCTTGGTGAAACCGGTACCGGCAAGGGGGTAGTGGCGCGTGCCATCCACAGCAGCAGCAGCCGCAAAGGGCGGCCATTGATTACGGTCAACTGCACAACACTGCCATCAACTCTGGTGGAAAGCGAGCTCTTCGGTCGGGAACGGGGAGCCTTTACCGGCTCTGATGCCCGGCAGATCGGACGTTTTGAGCTGGCAGACGGCGGTACGATATTTCTTGACGAAATCGGCGAGATGCCGCTGGAACTGCAAAGCAAACTGCTGCGGGTTATTCAGGACGGCGAGTTCGAGCGCCTCGGCAGCCCGCGCACCATAAAGGTTGATGTCAGGATCATTGCCGCCACCAACCGGAACCTGGCCGATGAAGTCAAGAGCGGCACCTTCCGGGAAGACCTCTACTACCGCCTCAACGTGTTTCCCATCACTATGCCGCCACTCCGGCAACGCTCGGAGGATATTCCGCTGCTCGTAAATCACTTTGTCGCCAAGTTCAACAAGAAGATCGGCAAGAAGATCGAGACCGTCACCAAAGACACGCTCAATTCCCTTCAGGGTTACAGCTGGCCCGGCAATGTGCGGGAGCTGGAAAGTGTCATCGAGCGGGCAGTCATCATCACTCAGGGGACATCGCTTCAGGTGTTGGACCGTTTTGAATCATTCCCGAAAATTGACGATTTACCGGGGCAGGAGATCAAAGCCCTCGTGGATCTGGAGCACGATCACATCATGCAGGTACTCAAGAAAACCGGGTGGCGCATCGAGGGCAAAAACGGCGCGGCGGTCATTCTTGGTCTCAACGCCAGCACCCTGCGGGCCCGGATGCGCAAGTACGGCATTGTAAGAGTGTAGAGCCCCCTAACCCGGGCGAGCCGATACCAAGATGTTGTTAAAAAATTCAGGTGTTAACCAAAAAATCTTTTTGTTTTTTGCCGTGATCCGCCGTTATCCTTTTTATCCCTGTTTAATTGAGGGTTTGCTTTTAACTTCAAAGGCTTTCTACAGGGATAAAGAAAGATAACGGCGGATGAAACCTTTTAGCTCAAAGAAAATTATCCAGTTAAAAAACGTCTCCCCCCTCCACACCGTCCTCCACATATAACAGTAATGTTAAACATGACGGATTCCACTGACAGTTTTCGCGTTGCGCTGCCACTTCCTTTTACACTCATCCCTGTAATACCGGTCTCTTGCTGTTACGTCGCCCTCTGGCACAGTAGTTGCGTTGCTCCTGATCTGGCAGACTATCTTTTTTACTGTTTGTAAACTGTTATTTCAATTTCAAACATATTCAGGGGGATTCTGATGGATAAACCTGACATCACGTCGAGAATCCAGACGTTGGGGCGCTTCAGCATCACTATTGATGGCAAGCCCGCGGCAACCGTCTGGCCGGATGAAACGCTTAAACTGTTTTTCTGCTCGCTGCTTTCACCGCTTGATCTTTACTTCACCTGGGACAGAATCTGTCGCTCCATGTGGGATGCGCCGCTCACACCATCAATCAAACGCCGGCTGAAAGAGAAGATCCTGCATCCTCTCGGCATGTTTCTTTCGGAGGAGTTGGGCTGTAATCCGCTTATTGTTGGGCCGGAAAGCATAAGAATCGACCAGCAGCGCGTCCATATCGATGCACATGAATTTTACCGCACCGTCCTTGAAGGGCTCCAGCTGTCATCACTTGTTGATCATTCCGCCGCACGTGAAAAATTCAACGAAGCAAATATTCTCTACACCGGCAGTTACCTACCCGGAATTCCCGGCAAAATCACAGAAAACGCCCGCCATGACCTTGAAACCATGTATCGCACCACCGTCATGGATGCTATGACGCTCTCCCGAAATTCCGGACATTCTCCGAGGAATCATCTAGTCAGAACATTCGTCGCTTTGCCGTGAGCTTTAGTAAAGAGTAAAGGGGATATCCAATGGCAACAATATTTAAAATAGTAACAGCACACGAATTTTTAGAGATAACTGCCGACGGAATTATCGATTTGGCCACCAGCAGAAAACTTTTCGCTGATATTGCAGGAGTGGTTAATCTCGATGAAAATCAGGACCTGCTCGTAGATTTCCGTGGTACCGAGTCGAAACTGACGATAACCGATGTGTATCAATTGGCAGCGGAACTTATCCAACATGGCACGTCCTTTCGCAGAAAGGTGGCTCTTGTCGTTACACCGGGACTGAATTTTAATCGAGCCAGTTTTTTTGTGACCTGTTCCGACATCCGTGGCTTTTCAGTCAAAGCGTACACGGACTTTGAAGCCGCAATGCGCTGGATCCTTAAAGCGCAAAAGCCTGACAAGCATCCTTCCATCCCTACCTGTCACATATAGCAGTTCTGTTAATTACAACAGGCGCGATGACAGATTTTCTGTATAACAAAAACATATCACAGTTTTAACAAATAAAATCATCTAGTTATAAATATCCGCACCCATACCATTACTGGCACGTTCGTTGCCTGTTACTTGGTACCAGTACTAACCAATCAAAAGGAGATGTTATGAAAAAATGTATCACACCAAAAACGTATCTTGCAGGAATATTGGCGTTAACTGTTCTGGCCGCGAGTTCGATGGTCTATGCCGGATCGGACCGGCACAAAGGGGACCACAACAAACCACCAGCGCCACCGGTTATCAGTAAATTTGGTGATCTCGGCACAGCAGCAACATTTGGAGTTTTTGGCGGCGGCGCAGGCGCCACCAATCAGGGGATTTATACCGTAGTCACCGGAGACGTCGGTACCACTGCGGCCTCTACCCTGGTAACCGGATTCCATGACAGAAAAGCCGTTTATACGGAAACGACCATGAATAAAGGAAAAGTAACCGGGGTCGTCTATACAGCAACCGCGCCACGTGGCTCCGTACCGGGTGTAAAAGCTGCCGCGGCTGCTCTCGCAGTACAAAAAGCGTTTGACAAGCTTTCTCCTGCAGCTCTTCCCGGTGGTATTGATGTTTCAACATTGGGCGGCGGCGCCGGCGAACTTGGCGGACGCTATCTTGCACCAGGCGTGTACAAGTCAGCACCCGGCTCATTTGCTATAACCGGCGGAGATCTTACCCTTGACGGCCGTGGCGATGCAAATGCGACTTTTGTGTTCCAGATGGAATCGACTCTCACCGTCGGCGGCCCTGGCGCAGCATTTCCCCAGAGCATCCACCTGATCAACGGCGCGCAGGCCAAGAACGTATTTTGGCAGGTCGGCAGTGCAGCAACGATTAACGCAGGCGGCGGCGGTACCATGGTAGGAACAATCCTTGCCTTTTCAGGTGTCTCGCTCTCCACCGCAGGCAACGTCGATGTCGTGACTCTTAACGGCAGAGCATTGGCAATGAATGCTTCGGTAACTATGGTGAATACACGCATTAATGTTCCAAAACCATAATTTGTAACACCGCCGTTCTAAGCTTCAGGCGCAGTACGCGTCAGTAAAAAAGCGGGGGCAGGCCGGGATTAATATCCTGTCTGTCCCCGCTTTTTTTCGCTGTCCGGAACCCTGCTCTGTGCGACTCCGGTACGCACACCATCACATATGACGGCTATGCCACGTATGACAGATATTTTCGACGGTTTTTTCAATCTCCAGACGCTCTTGGCAATATTTTAACCTTTATATCCGGTATGTTACACAATTATCACCCATGTCTGCGCGCTGGCATGCTTGTTGCCTTATCTCTTCCATCAGATCACGGGCAGAGGAGTGCTTCCTGCCCATTATTAACTGTACATATACCCAGGAGATCGACATGAAAATACACTCAAAAAGTACCGTTGCACATCTGTATGGCGACTTGAACCATTCCGGCGCAACTCACAACATTGTAAATACGTTGGCCGCTTCGTTACAGAAAATAGAATCCGTCGGCGACAAGAGTCTCCATATCGATTGCACAAAAATCATCTCTGCTGACTTCAGTGGTCTGCAGCTCCTGTACGTATGGATGCAGTGTGCCAGACACCGGGGAGTGGAACCGAGGCTGGTCAATCTGTCTAACAGCCTGCAACAGGCCATGCAGAGCATGGGGATTAGCCATTGTTTTTCCGGATTCAATGTTTCACTGGTGGCGGCATGATTTGAAATATCGTACGTATGAAAATTTTCAGAGGGGGAAATGCCATGGAGTTTAATACAAAGGATCAACCGCGCGGAGCGCTTTATAAACTGAAGAGTTCATTTAATGAGATTTTCGGAAAATCGGAAACTGCACCTTTGGGTAACAAAAAAGCTCGCACGGAGATCGGCAGCACCGAATATAAAAAGTCGGAACATCTTGAAAGTAATTGACGAAAGAAATTTATTCCCTATTCAGATTCACTGAGAAATGAGGGTTACCAATGAGAATCGAAAAAACCGGAAGCCCGTTATCCTCAGCTGCCGTGTTACGCCTCCGCGCAGAAGAGCGTATGGGCAGCAACGCAGCTGAATCGCGACTGCCTCAAAACCAGGAAGCGGTTGAGCAGATTGTTCATGAATACGAGGTGCACCAGATCGAGTTGGTCATGCAGAACGAAGAACTGCGCCAGGCCAGATATGAGACAGAGTCGGCATTGCAAAAGTACACGGACCTCTATGAGTCCGCGCCCGGCGGCGACTTCACGCTTGACCGAAACGGGTGCATCACTGCGGTTAATCTCACAGCGGCGGATCTTCTCAGGATCGAACGGTCATTGATAATCGGCCGGAGTTTCGAGCTGTTCATCAGGGAGGAATTTCGACCCAGATTTACTGCTTTTCTCGAAACTGTTTTTGCCGGCGCCGGCAGCTCATCGTGTGAAGTAGTGATCCTCAATAACATCAATCAACCGCTCACCGTTCAGATCGAAGCTGCTACCTGCACGTCAGGAGAGGAGTGCCGTCTCTCCCTGATCGATACCACCGGCCGGAAACTGAACGGGCCAAAACTGAAAATAGAACAGACCACCGCTGATCTCACCAGAGTGAAACCGGATAAGATGGAACTTGAGTTGGGCGTATGCACGCTTCGCCAGGCAGTGGATGCTTCACTGGAGCTGCTCAGGGAAAAGATCCGGAACGGTGCGATAGACTTGACCATGGATCTTGCTCCTGAAATCGACGAACGCATTGTGGCAGACGAAGGGATGTTGGAACAGATCATGTTCAGCCTGCTCTCAAATGCGGTCAGATTTACTCCTGTCGGCGGCTCTATTACTGTGAGTGCAGCGAGGGATGCCGCATGTATTACCATCACTGTTGCGGACACCGGTGCAGGGATCAGTGAGGCTGACATTCCGAAGCTCTTTGAGGAATTCACTCCGTTGGACTCTGACTATTCAAAGGAACCTGAAGGCACCGGCCTCAAACTGGCTCTGATCAGACGATTGGTGGAACTGCATGGCGGGACTATCCAGGTGGAAAGCCGGCGTGGTACCGGGAGCAGGTTCAGCTTCACTATTCCACTCAGGAATTGCATCGGCATAACGTAATTTTTCCGTATCAGGAAAGGAGATGCCAATGAGTGATACATCGAAAATTACCGGAATGGGCGCCATCCCTCACCCGGGTGGCGTCGCCTTCCGTGTATGGGCGCCACATGCAGTGAAGGTATCCGTCATCGGGTCGTTCAACGGATGGGACGGCGGCAAACACCCCATGCAATCCGAGGAAAATGGCTACTGGTATACCGATGTGCCGGAAGCGTCTGCCGGAGATCAGTACAAGTTTCAGCTGAACACAGAGAAGGGAGAGTTTAAGCGCATCGACCCCTATGCCCGCGAGGTGACCAGTTCAATCGGCAACTCCGTCATTCATGACCCTGACTTCGACTGGGGAGAGGACGATTTCAGTCTCTCGCCCTGGAACGAGCTCGTCATCTACGAACTGCATGTCGGCACGTTCAACGATCAGGATGACGATAATCATCCCGGTACGTTTTCCTCTGTGTCGGCGCGCCTCGGACATCTGAAAAAGCTTGGCGCCAATGCGGTTCAGATCATGCCGGTGGGGGAGTTTGCGGGGGATCGGTCGTGGGGATACAACCCCGCCCATATTTTCTCGGTCGAGAGCTCCTACGGGGGGCCTGTGGCATTCAAACAGTTTATCAAGCGCGCCCACCAGGCGGGAATCGCGGTGTTCCTGGATGTTGTGTACAATCACCTGGGACCCAGCGACCTCGATCTATGGCAGTTTGACGGCTGGAGCGAAAATGATCGCGGCGGCATCTACTTCTACAATGACGACCGGGCGATAACGCCTTGGGGAGACACCCGGCCCGATTACGGACGCGGAGAGGTCCGTCAGTACCTGCTCGACAATGTATTGATGTGGCTGGAGGAATACCACGTTGACGGCATCCGTTTCGACTGCACCCAGTTCATTCACACCGTCAACGGCGCCGGTACAGCGGATCTGCCGGAAGGATGGAGTCTGCTTCAGTGGATCAACAACCAGGTTGCAGAGAAATTTCCCGGCCGGATCACCATCGCCGAAGATCTTCAGCACAACCGGTGGCTCACGAAAGACGCAGGCGCCGGTGGTGCCGGGTTCAGCTCACAGTGGGACGCCATGTTCGTCCACCCGATCCGTCAGGCGGTGATAACCCCACAGGATGAGGATCGTTCACTCGACGCCGTCCGTGACGCCATCTGCTACCGCTACAACGATGACGCTTTTGACCGGGTCATCTACAGCGAATCGCACGACGAGGTGGCCAACGGAAAAGAGCGGGTACCGCAGGAGATTAACCCGGACGATCCCACCGGGTGGTATGCGCGGAAACGCTCCACCCTGGCGGCGGCCATGGTCTTTACCGCCCCCGGCATCCCCATGCTCTTCCAGGGACAGGAATTTCTCGAAGGCGGATGGTTCCGCGACACGGTTCCCGTCAACTGGGACCAAAACGACGAATTCCACGGCATTGTCCGGCTGTATCGCGACCTCATCCGGCTGCGCCTCAACCGGGACGGCTTCACGCGCGGCCTCTGCGGGCAGTTCACCCAGGTTCATCACCTGCACGACGAGCGCAAGGTCATCGCCTTCCACCGCTGGGACAAGGGGGGAGTGGCGGATGATGTCGTAGTCATTGCCAACTTTTTCCGTGAAGCGCAGGATGACTACGTCATCGGCTTCCCGGCGGCGGGGGACTGGAAGCTCCGTTTTAACAGCGATTGGCAGGGTTACAGCGACAATTTTCACAGCCATCCCAGCGCAGACGTCGGTACCGAAGCGGGTGAAAACGACAGCCTTCCCTTTCACGCTGCGGTTTCCATAGGCCCGTACAGTGTGCTGATCTTTTCGCAATGAACAACGGTACGTTTTTCCAAAGGAGATCCCGGTGAAATACGCAATTATCATACTGAGTATCTTATGTATAACCGATGTCGGAACATGTGCAGGCATCGATCAATCGGTATGCAGCCCCGGTTCTGAAAAAACTTTTCATCCAAATGGCCAATTAAAAGCATGCACGCTCAAAGACACCCTTCTTATCAACGGCGTTCACTGCAAACAGTATGAAACTGTCAACGCATACGAAACCGGGAAGCTGAAAAGCTGCGTCATAAGTACATATTTCAATTATGGCCCGATCACATGCAATCAGCATGGTCAGATCAGCTTCTACGCTACGGGCAAAATAGATAGCTGTGTTCTTTCCAAGACAATGCCGATTGAAGGCAAAATCTGTGAACAATTACAGCCGGTTTCTTTCTTTGAAAACGGTAAGCTGAAGTCCTGTAGCACACCGCTTTAACCGAAGATATCGTGCCCAGGGATGCTATGATAGTTATTCCCTACCACTTCCCGATGCAGGGCATTTTTGCCCGCTTCTTTCGCTACAAACATGAGGCGGTCGGCTCGTCCGATTACTTCATCAATGGTAGCCGGTGATTTCTGATAGGTCACCAACCCGATGCTGAAGGTCACCGGCCAGCTGTTTTCCACGCGTACTTTTAACCGCTGCTGTACCTTATTCGCCACAATATCAGCCGCTTCACCGTCTGTTTGCGGGAGCAGCAGCGCAAACTCATCACCACCCAGACGAGCAACCATATCGATTTCGCGAACAGATTTTGAAAGGACCGAGGACACCAGCTTTAGCAGCTTGTCGCCCTCGGCATGCCCCCTGGTATCATTGATATCCTTGAAATTATCGATGTCGAGATAGGCGATTGTGAAGGGATCATTATAGCGAAGGTTTCTCCGTATCTCTCCGGAGACGGCTTCATAATAACTGCGCCTGTTCGGCATACCGGTGAGGTGATCTGTCCGGGCTAACAAATTTTCTCTGCCGAGTGCCTCTCTGAGAGCGGAAATAACCGTGGTCGTCAGTATAAACAGCAAAAGTTTCATGGCGTCGTTCCAGTACATGGCAAAATCGGCATCAATGAATACTCCGGCTGCTATTTCAGACCCTAACCATCCCAGAGAGCAGGTAAAGGAAAGCAGATAGCCGGCTTTTCTCCCGACGCACCAGGCTGCCAGGATAACGGGAACGAGATAGAACGGCACCAGCAAATAGGCGTGTCCGGCTATTCCGTCAACAACACCGACAGCAGCACAGAGCACCAACGACAGCGCCATAATAAGCGAATTCGGCAGTTTGGCGAGAGAATCGACCAACTTCATGTACAATCCCCCTTCGGCTGTTTGATAATTGTACTTCCCGGGAGCATGTGCATCCTGCCCGTGTTCGGGTAGATTCATACCCGAATAAGATTTGACTTCAAACTCTGTTCAAGCGATACACCTGCTTGAAACGCGGACAGGATGTCCTCGCTCCCAGATGTGTTGAGTAGTTACTGGAATCTTACTCCTCTGTCCTATCCTAACAAGCTCTGCCCGAATTTTTTGTACTTCAGCAATTTCTGTCTGGATTTGTTTGAGGCCTTGAGTGTACCGGCACGTATTCGTCGCAACGCGTCATCTGCAATGGAAACGAACGCACTATAGTCGTCGCGGCCGAAGGCCTTTTTAGCGGCGGAAACATACGCACCAACCGTTTTGAAATGATATGTTTTAATGGGTACTGCGACAATGGCCTGCGATAGCGGTCTGTGACCAATTTGTTCTGCCGACGGTGCTGCAGGCATCTTATTCGTTACAAGTGGTTTGGGAATAGCCGGAGTTACCGGAGAAAGCGGGTTGGGATTATCCATCCGACCTGCAGGGTTGTGGATATTAGATGCCGGATTATTGATGTGAGTTGCCGGATTATTCATAGTCCCGGCGGGGTTTTTTATTTTATCAGCCGGGTTATCAATGACATAATTTGCCGACATGACCGGCAAAAGCAGACCAAACACCACAACAATAGATCCAATAATTGCTATTCTAACGGTCATACATACCCCTGTTTCACCATTTCCGGTTCTGCGTATCCTGTTTTGATGCGTACGTAAAGGCAACTAATATGCCACAAGCGATTGGCAGCCATAAAAGCATGCAACCATCTGATTGTAATAGATAATATTTGAAGCATGGGTGAAGGACACGCGGAAAACCGCCAATACAATCCGTAACATATGACGGCTATTCCAAGCGTGACGGATAATACTCCTGCCGGGGTTATCAGAATTAATGAATCATCATTTCTGATAATTGTGCTATATGTATACGAACACGATGCTGAGACATGCCACCGTAGAGCAACAAGGGAGAATATATGGGAAGCAAAGCCGGCAATAATCATACTGCAACCGCCGCACTCCGATGCCGTGCGGAAAAGCAGCTTGATGGCCGTGAATCTGACGCGCGCTCATCGCACGCGCTGCATGACTCACAGCGGGATCTCCATGAACTGCAGGTTCACCAGATTGAGCTGGAGATGCAGAACGAAGAGTTGCACAAAATACGGGAGGCGCTCGAATTATCCCGGAATCTGTATGTTGAGCTGTATGATTATGCGCCTGTCGCCTACTTCACCTTTGATCAGCGTGGAGTGATACAGAAAATGAATAATTCCGGCGCAGAACTGCTGGCGATAGACGGGGTGATGACAGGCCTGCCCTTTTCCGACTTTATTGTTGATGCTGAAGGACGGGATGCCTTCATCAATCACCTTAATTTTGTGTTCAAGCAAGATATACTGCTGAAATGCTCCCTGAGACTGAAGAGATCTGGCGGGACAGAAATTGACGTAATGCTTCAAAGCGTGGCGATAGCCAAGAGCAATGATGACAGATACATCCTTACGTCAATCGTTGACACCTCTGTTCGCAAACAGTTCGAAGAGAAACTGCAAAAGGCGCACGACAATCTGGAGAGAACCGTTCTGGAGCGGACGGAAGAGCTGTTAAAAACGAACCTGCAGCTCTCGCAGGAGATAGAAGAGCATAAAAAGGCCAAAGCGGAGCTTCTTGGAACGTACAGTGAGATAGAATCATTGAAAAACCGGCTTGTGGCTGAGAACATTTATCTGCAGGAGGAGATTGGCAGCCAGTACAACTTTGGTGAAATCATTGGAGAAAGCATTCCGCTCTCACAGGTATTCCTGCAGATCGAGCAGATCGCTCCCATGAATGCAACCGTTCTTCTCCTTGGCGAAACCGGCACCGGCAAGGGTGTGGTGGCGCGTGCCATACACAGAAACAGCACCCGCAATGCGCGCCCCCTGATAACAGTAAACTGCGCGACTCTGCCGGCAACCCTTGTGGAGAGCGAGCTCTTCGGCCGGGAACGGGGTGCGTTTACCGGGTCCGATGCCAGGCAGATCGGGCGCTTCGAACTGGCCGACGGCGGCACCATATTTCTGGACGAAATTGGCGAGATGCCGTTGGAACTGCAAAGCAAGCTGCTGCGGGTTATCCAGGACGGAGAATTTGAACGACTGGGCAGCCCCCGCACCATAAAAGTTGACGTACGGATCATCGCGGCCTCCAACAGGAATATTCACGAAGAGGTCAAAAAAGGTACTTTTCGGGAAGATCTGTTCTACCGGTTAAATGTGTTCCCCATCACCATACCGACGCTCAGGCAGCGCAAGGATGATATTCCGCTGCTCGTAAATCACTTTGTTGCCAAGTTTAACAAGAAGATCGGCAAGGAAATCAAGACCGTCACGAAAGAGACGCTGAATTCCCTTCAGGGATACAGCTGGCCGGGCAATGTGCGGGAACTGGAAAGTATCATCGAGCGGGCGGTTATTATCAGCCAGGGAACATCTTTGCAGGTATTGGACCGGTTCGAAAAGCTTCACAAGGAAGAGGAGTCGGCCGGACAGGAAGTCAAAGCACTCATCGACCTGGAGCATGACCATATTTTGCAGGTGCTGCAAAAAACCGGCTGGCGCATTGAAGGTGCACGGGGAGCGGCGGTACTCCTTGGCCTCAACGCAAGTACACTTCGCGCCCGGATGCGTAAATACGGCATTGTGAGGAGATAAGGGCCATTTCAGATCGAACTGCTGCAAAACATTAATCCGCTCACCCCACGCTTGTCGCAGGGTGAGCGGATTTTTTTCTGACACATGACAGACCCGCCCCGGCGACTTTTTTTCTTGAACAGATGCAGGCCCAGGTGAGTGTGATTCCGGACGCAGCCCGTCGCATCTGGCGGTAATGTTAATAATGACAGATTTATTGGTGATTATTTTTCAGATCACGAGACTACATTCCATAATAAATATTTGAAGTCGGGCACATACGCTAACTTGGCCGGAGTAATATTTCTGGTTCGATAGTTGCTTCCTCCCTACACACGCTTTTCAAAAATCAGGCACATTAAAAAATGGAGAACAGAATGAAAACACATCCCAAAGAATCATGCAGCATTTTTGCTGCAAGCGGCGCATCGAAAGCCAAATGCACACTGCTGTCCCTCTTGGCTGTCGTGCCGCTTTTGTCAGTCATCTCCCCAATTGCTGCAACAGCCACACCGATACTCGGTTCGGCTCAGAGCTTTGCCGTTTTAGGCCATGAAACGGTGACCAATGCCCATGTCTCTACGAACGCAGCCACAACAGTTTTCGGAAATGTGGGGGTAACTCCCGGGACTTCAATCACCGGTTTTTATCCGGACGGAGTGGTGAGCGGCGGTACAATACATTATAATGACGGGGTTGCACAAACCGCTCTGGCAGATGCAACTGCCGCGTACAACATGCTTGCCGGCATGGCGATGACAGCTGATTACACTGGCTATGACCTCGGTTCAGCAGGCTACATGACGCTTACCCCCGGTGTCTATAATTATTCATCTACGGCGACGTTGTCCGGAGATCTTACTCTCGACTTTCAAAATATAACCAATGCAGACTTCGTGTTCAATGTCGGCACCGCCCTGACATCCGCGAGCGGCTCAAGGGTGACGGTCATCAACGGGAATTCGACAAATGGAGTGTACTGGCGGGTAGGAAGCTCTGCTACGCTCGGTTCAGGCTCGACATTTGAGGGTAATATTCTTGCTCTTGCAAGCGTCGACCTTGATCCAACGGCACAGATTCTCTGCGGAAGAGCCATTGCCCTCACCGGTGCAGTAACATTAATAGACAATCGTGTCTCCAACAGCAGTGCACAGGGTTCCGCTAACGGCTGTTCAGGCTTCGGCAGCAACGCATTCGACAGCATAGACTTCGGCAGCTACGGCCTCAGCGGCGGAAGCGTAAACGGTGGTGGCGGCGAAAACCCTGCTCCTGTTCCGGAACCGGGTACAATGGCGCTTCTGGGCATAGGACTTCTTGGCCTGGTAGTGAATTTGAAAAGGCGTCAGAACTCCGACAATGCCTAATTAAAAACGATCTGCTTGTAAAGCAGATGCATGCATACCGTTGCTAAAGCCCATTCCAGCGGGTTTTAGCAACTCCGGAATTATTCGCGGCACAATTATATGCAAAGGAGTCTCCACCATGCAAAAATTTATGCCGAATCGTATCGTTTCCCTGTTTCTCGTTACTCTCTTACTCTCCGCCGGTTGTGCAAAACAAAACGTGGTTAAAAAGGACGAGGGGTTTACGCCCACACCCGTTGTCAGACAGTCTGATCCATCAAAGACCGATCAATCCGCATCCGGCATGACATCATCTACACTACGCGAGGTTACGCCGTCTACCGCTTCATCGACATCACAGCAGGATCAGCAGGCCATTGCAAACGAGAAGCTGCAGTCCGCTTTGCATAAAATATATTTCAATTTTGATTCCGCCGGGCTATCCGAATCCGCCCGCAGTACATTAGCCAAAAATGCAGAAACGCTTGCCAAAAAACCCATCGCCAATATCCGGATTGAGGGTAACTGCGACGAAAGGGGCTCAGCTGAATACAACCTTGCTCTCGGTGAGCGTCGTGCGAAAGCCGCGCAGCAATACCTGGTGACCATGGGGGTCAACAGTGACCGTCTTACAACCGTGAGTTACGGGAAAGAAAAACCGTCTGCAGGCGGAAATGATGAAGCGGCATGGGCCAGTAATCGTCGTGCGGAATTTTTTATTGCAACACCGTGACCCTGATAAACAGGATAAGTGCGTTTACGAAGTTATTTTCTGCCGGCCCCGGTAAACGGGATAAGTACGCTCACGAAATCATTTCTGCAAAAACCCTCAGAAATGGTTTCTACCGTACTAAAAAACGCAAAAATAACTTCTAGCTTACTAAAGGCAGGCAGGGATGATACTTCTGTGGGAAGGAGAAGTTTATGAGTGCGATCGGAATGGTTCTTATCTGGATATGGGCTGCGGTTGTTTTTGCTATATGGAGCCGCTGGTCCACCGGCAAGGAGATTGACCGGCGTCAGGCCTACTGGAACAAGTATGAGTGACGCACGAACGTAATTGAATTCTCTACCTTTGCATATGGCCACCTCTTCGGAGGCGGCCTTTTTTATGCGACCATGTCAATAATAACAGTTCTGTTAAATACTACAGTATTTTCGACGGCTTTTCCCTCCAATCGCGTGCCATTTTTCCTTTTAACTTGCGTAATTAGCATCTTATATCCCTACGTCTGTTTTGGCATGTTGATTGCTCATATCGACTCAATGAGTAATGTATTACGGCAACTAGATAACAGAGGAGTTGGGTGATTTCATCACGTTTGGGCAGTGCCTGCCTATGACTGAAGAAAATCTACTATTACCCCCGATGTATTGTTTCTGATGTTGATACGAAATAACTGCCACCCCTCCGACTCTGCCGGAGGATACTTTAGCTGGAATTTCAGCGATTTTTAAAACTACCCCATATCAAAAAAAGGAGTCGCAAATGATTAAGAAACTTATGGTAGGTATTTTCGGTGTGATCTTAAGCAGCAGTTTAGCTTTAGCAACACCCATCACCGGTTCGACCTCAATTGGAGCTGCTTCTGCAACTTTGTCCGGCGGTTACACCCTTCTTTCGGCAACGGAAATCACCCCTAACTCACCATTCATCAGCCCCGGCTTTGGCGACTATTCTGTTATCGCTCCATTCACGTTTTTCTCCAGCACGGGGCTGAACTTAGCCAATATCTTAGACTACACATGGACAAGCCCTGTCGGCACCTGGACTACCAGTGCCTATACCATTATCACACAAACGGCGACTAATCTGGATCTCTTCCTGTTAGGAAATTTTGCACCGACTGGCGTTCTGGCTGGTTTTGACCCCAGCGGTGCATCGGAGCACATTTCCCTTAATCAGACCGGTAATGCCGTTTCCTGGGGCGCCACACTGAATTCTCCTGCATTGTCGCCACCCGCGCCTGTTCCTGAGCCGGGCACCATGATGCTTTTAGGCTCAGGCCTCTTTGGTCTGGTCGTTTACAGCAAACGCCGTAAGAACCAGAACAATTCTTGTACCGCATGATTGAGTCATCAGGAGCAGTTCTATGCTTTTCCAAATCTAGTGGACAATCATACGTTCGATTATGGTGAAAGTTTTTACTCGACCACTGAATTAGCAAAAAGCTGATAATTGAGAAAGCTCCGCAACTCCCTGTATGCCAAGGTTTTGCGGAGCTTTTCTCGTCGACCAACTCCGGCTGCGCTTACCACTGCGGCTTGCGTATCTAATCACCTTATCTATACACATGGTAGATGGAGTTCAGTCACAGAAAATTAAATGAAAGGAATTACAGACGGTCGAGAGCACAAAGCATCTCAACAAGCACGAAACAGATACGGATCAACACACGGAGAAGGACCCGGGCTCAGGCTATTACAAAGGACATGATCCAACCACAGAGTATCTGAAAGGACATTCACCTGACAGGCGTGCGGTGAAAAATCTTATCCCGGAACCAGAAAGCACGAACGATATCATCTTAAAAAGATAGGAGCATTGAGATCCGTGCAGGAAGCGCAGCCATAAAACCCTTCACCATTGCTGTTGTGCTGTTCCTTCTCCTGGCACCGCCAGCTTCATCATACGCCGGCGCGCAGAGTCCCGTTGACCAGGATGAGCGAATCCCTGACCCTTGGGCGCATAAGGGCATATATATTTATTTTGTAAGTGGCGCAAATCGGAATAAACCAACCCAAGGAGGGACCGATTATGGCTACTACCGAAGAGCTGTTCGACAAAGTAACTTCCCCCCGCGACTGCAGTTCCACATTTGAACCCGTGATCCTTCCTAAAGTTGAAACCAGCTTCACCGAAGATTATTTCCTTGTCTGGCCCCGCAGGATGACTACCCGTGGCATCCAAGGGCATCTTCAAGAGATTTACGGTGTAGATGTATCACCTGCTCTCACTTCCAAAATTACAGATTCAGTCAGTGAAGAGGTACTGTTCTGGCAGAATTGTTCTTGTTTTAAAGATTTGGAATTTAATATAATCTAGTTTAGTATGGGATTACAGAGTCCATGGCTTTGACGCTTTCTGAAAGGAGAACGGACAGATGGACGAAAGTACAAAACATCTCAACAGACACGAATCAGGTACGAATCAACTCACGGAGAAGAAACCAGACACAAGCTGTTACAAAGGACATGATCCAACCGCAGAGTACCTGAAAGGACAATCTCCTGACAGGCGTGCGGTAAAAAATCGTGTCCCGGAACCGGGAAGCACGAACGATATCAACTTAAAAAGATGGGAGAATTGAGATCCATACAGGAAGCATATCCATAAAACCCTTCACCATTGCTGTTGTGCTGTTCCTTCTCCTGGCACCGCCAGCTTCATCATACGCCGGCGCGCAGAGACCCGTTGACCAGGATGAGCGAATCCCTGAGGCAACACATACCGTCTCTTTTGCTTCTGATGATGCAGTCAATCACACACGTGTTGCAGATAGTGAAATTCACAACCCGGACTGGGATGGAATTTGGCGGGATACCGGCATTATCGTCGGCTCTCAGTTTGCAGTAACGGGTGTATTGTTTTTGATGCCGGAGAGTGTTTCCAGTTGGAGCAGTGAGCAAAAAAGGAACAGTTCTGAAAAGTTTGCTTCGAACTTTGTTCATCCTGTCTTTGACAAGGATAAGTTCTACATAAACTATATCCTACATCCCTATTGGGGAGCCACGTATTATACCCGTGCACGGGAGCGGGGTCTGGATACGACGCAATCTTTTGTATACTCTGCGATGTTATCAACAATCTACGAATTCGGTATTGAGTGCATCTTTGAAAAACCGTCCATACAGGATCTTATCGTCACCCCCGGTGTCGGTTCACTTCTCGGCGCTTACGTTTTCGAACCCGTGCGTAATTCAATAAAACGAAAACCGGAGTTGCGTTGGTATGATCATGCGGTACTCATAGCCACTGATCCGATCGGCGTTCTCAGTGCAGGGTTTGAAAAAGTGTTCGACATAAAACCTGCCATCACCATTGATTATTCCCAGGGAAAAAGCACCTCCCAATCAACCACATCATCGCACAGCAACCGTTTCGACGTTGTCATGACATTTCCACTGAACTAGCAACTTCAAACTTCAGAACTTCGGGAATCTGATACGGCTGATCATCAGCGAGCCGGAAAGCGCAAACAGCAGGACAAACGGGTGAAGCGTGAATCCGCCAATCAGAACATGTCCAAACCAGAGCGATTCGCGCAGAGCACCCTGACTTGCAGCAAAACAGAGCACCAATACCAGCAGCACTGAAGTCGGGATCGGCGTCCCTTCAAAGTACTTCACTTTACTGCCGCCATCAGACAGCTCTTCCGCCGTAACATTATACCGCGCCAGCCGCGACACACCACATGCGACAAAATAGGTCAGAACTATTCGATCATATAATCCCTGCATTCCGCATCCGTAGGCAATCACCGCAGGTGCAACACCAAACGAGATGACATCGGCAAGAGAGTCGAGCTCGCGGCCCATTATGGAATTTTTCTGCCGCCACCGGGCAATCCGTCCGTCCAGGACATCGAAAACCAATGCGGCAAGTACCAGTCCGCCGGCGAAATAGACATGCATGACATCAGATGTCTGCAGGTACGTCAGCATCGAGAACAAAGCGCCTGTACCGCAGACTGCGTTTGCCAGTGTGAACCAGTCGGCAAGCTGAAATTCTCGAATCATGGCGAACGGCTTATGCTGTTTTTGTTTTTCCATATTTGATTACATCTCCGTCATACAAATATAATATCCGGCCACGACCGGCCCTACTCACTTCCAGCTGCAACAGTTTTTGATGGTAGGTTCTTTTCTTCGTTATGTCGATCAGTAGATATTTCGATGGCGATTGCTGCGGCCTGTTCGGCAGGCATGCCTTCTGCCCGCCGTTCATATTCCTGCTCACCTTGATCATCACGCTCCCGTATCTCCACATCTTCCGCCTGTTCCTGTTGCCCCGGCAGCTCAACACGCAGTTCTTCAACCAGCATCAGCACTGCTGCAGCCACCGGAAGGGCAAGAAGTGCGCCGATGATGCCCATCAAAACACCACCGACCAGCAGTGACAACAGAATAACCGATGACGGGAGCCGCAACACACGGCCGTAAATCCGAGGAATGAGTAGCCGGCTTTCAAACTGTTCATAGAGCAGCATCAGCACCAACACTGTGATAATGACGGCCGGACTGAGTGAGAGCACCGCCACTACTGCTGCTCCCACCGAAAAGAGTGGACCGATGTAGGGAAGTATATCGGCAACACCGGCAAACACCGCTATAGCCAGTGCGTTTTGAGCGCCGCAGGAAGTTAAGAGAACAAAGACAAAGACGGTCATAAGTGCAGAAGTTATTACCTGCCCGCGCACATACCCGCCGACAATGGTCTCCAGATTCAGCATGATCCGGGAAAGCCGGATGTGATGGGAGCGGGGAACCACCAGAAAGAGGCCGCCGCGAAGCCGGTCCCGATCTATCATGATGTACAGCGCAAGAAAGAGAGAACTCAGGCTGTATGCGAACATTTCGAGTACACGAGTAGAGAGAGCGAAAGCATTCGTTGCGGCCATCCTGATAAGATCCCCGGAATGCACTTTATGAAGAAGATCCGCCAGCGGACTGGTCAGGTGTGATCCCACCAACTTTTTTGCCAAACCTGACCGCAAGGCCGGCTCCTGATCCAGAAGGCCGGTTATCTGCGCAATGAGTGATGGAATCGTCAGGGTGATAATGAGTACGGTAATCACCGAGAGGGAGGTGAACACCAGCGCAATACCCAGCCCTCTGCTCACGCGCCGCTCTTCAAACCAGCGAACTGCGGGACTTACGGCACCGACAATAGTGAGTGCTGTTACGAGCACCAGAACCACCAACAGCAGCTGGGTCAACGCCCAGATGCCGGCAATGAGCAGCAATAGTGCGAGGATGGTACCGGGGGATGGTTCGATGCGAATGACCCGGCGACGGTTTTCTTTTGTGTGGAATCCGGTAAATCCTTGAGTCAGCATGTTTTGTCACCCGATGAGCGCCTGAAATTTGAGCCGATAAACACACAGCAATGAAAGTGCCAGAGCAGTCACCGCACGCAAAGTCACGGTAAGATCCCGTTTGCACGCACGAAAGCAGAAACTGCTGCGGTCGGGGTGATGATCGCGGCGGCCGGAAGAGCCGCCATATATAACAGTTATGCCAAACATGGCGGATTACATTGGCGGCCTGCACGCGGCCCTGCACACCGCTGTCCGTTTTTCACCTTCATAATCATACTCTTGCACAGGTGATCGCTTGAAATACTCGTTGGCACATTAGTTGCCAACAAGTTTCTCAGCAGAACAACGGACCTGGAGTCCTGTCTGCATAATTCAAGCTGTTGTCCTTAAGGAGGATACCAAGATGAAGTCGAGCGTTAGAGACAAGACAGAAGGGGCGTTTCACGAGCTGAAGGGTACGGCCAAAGAGATCGCCGGGAGACTGAATGCGGACCCGGACCTGGAAGCTGCAGGAACCGGTGAAAAGATCGCCGGGAGAGCTCAGGAAAAACTTGGCCAGATCAAGAAGATTCTGGGAAAATAGCGTCTGTTCCATCGCACAGAAAACCGTATGAATCTTGAAAAACAGGTACAAAAAACTACCGACAAAAAGGAGAATATGCAATGAAAGCAAAAAGTTCAATTTCAATCATGGTGACAGCTGCAGCGCTGCTGGCACTGAGTGTACCGGTTGCGCACGCTTCAAAACAGACGGACAGCCGCATTGAATCATCTGCCAAGCAGTCGTATATATTCAAGACCTATCTCAAAACTGATGCCATAAAAATTCAGGCGAAAGATGGCGCCGTCGTATTAACCGGAACCGTTACCGAAAGCTCCCACAAATCATTGGCCGAGGAAACCGTTGCCGGTCTTCCCGGTGTCAAGAGTGTTGACAACCGCCTGGAAACGAAAGACGCCCCACCAGCCGTAAATTCCGATGCGTGGCTGCTGAGTAAAGTCAAGATAACACTTTCTTTTCATCGCAGCGTCAGCGGCTTGTCAACCGAAGTTGACGTCAAGGACGGCATCGTGACTCTGCGCGGCGTTGCCACCAGTCAGGCGCAAAAGGAATTGACCACTGATTATGCCAGGGATATCGAGGGCGTTAAAGAGGTAAAGAATGAGATGACCGTGGGTAAGGCTGCAAAATCAAAACGTACTGTGGGTGACAAAATCGATGATTCCTCCATTACGGCTCAGGTCAAAACGTCTCTGCTCTATCATCGTTCGACCAGTGCCATTCACACCACTGTCAAGACCAAAAGCGGCGTGGTAACACTGGACGGCACGGCAAAGAATGTTGCGGAAAAAGATCTTGCTTCCAAAATTGCCAATGACGTAAACGGCGTGAAGAAAGTAATTAACAAGATGAACGTTCAATAATCTGACGAGCGAAAAAGGGCGCACTGCGGTGCGCCCTTTTTTATTGCAGATTAGCAGAGCAATCCCATGGCACACACCACTCACAATATCTGTCAGGTATCACTGCGGCTCTTCAGCTTCCTGTTCCGGGTAGCGCGGGGATTCATGCGCAACAAAGGGTTTCTGTTGGCAGGGGCTGTCGCTTATTACACACTGTTGTCAATTGTGCCGCTTTCGATAATCGCACTCATTGTACTGACCCATGTAATTGAAGAGCAGCAACTGATTCACACCTTGTCAATCTACCTGGAAATGGTGATTCCCGGGTATGCGGCTACCTTGACCGAACAGGTCCTCTCATTCCTCGAAAACCGGAAGGTAGTCGGTCTGATCGGTTTTCTCGGCATGCTGTTTTTCAGCTCCCTGGCTTTTTCAATGCTTGAGAATGCCATGTCAGTGATCTTTGCTCAGCGGTTCATGGTTAAACGACGCACCTTCCTCATTTCAGCAATTATTCCGTATCTGTACATCATCGTTATGGGCGTGGGAATCGTACTGGTCTCAATAATTGTGGGAGCAATTGAAACAGTGGAGAGCCGTTACGTATTACTGTTCGGCTGGAATCTGAACCTTGGCGGCACAACCGGGGTGGCGCTCTATATTCTGGGAATAATTGGCGAAATCCTGTTGCTCACCTCGCTCTATCTTGTGATGCCGCCAGTGCGGGTCAGATTTCGTTACGCCCTCATCGGGGGGGTGGTTGCGGCGATATTATGGGAAATCACCCGCCGGGTGCTCGTCTGGTATTATGCAGCAATATCCATGGTAAATGTCATTTACGGCTCCATCGCCATTACGGTGGTAGCACTTCTCAGTGTTGAGGTTGTCACGATCATCCTGCTTCTGGGAGCCCAGGTAATTGCAGAACTTGAACATAACTCTGACAAATTTCCGGAATAAGAACATTCCGGCTTCGAAACGTGACATGATCTGCATACCGCGTGTCGGATAAAAAGGATACATCGTGAACAACGGCATTCTTATTGGATACTACGCACACAAAGATGAGGCCCGGAGAGCTCTCCGGGAGCATTGGCTGGATTATATCTCTGCTCATGCAGTGGTCGCAGTTCGCCGTATTCGACACCATTCCCTCCGCATTGACGCTGGTCACCGGATCTTCAGCAATCGGAATCTTTGCGGTTACGCAGCTGATCCGGCGGACCGAACTGGCCGGGTGGGATGGCGAATGGTACCTGCGGGGTACCTTTGATGATGGCTCCCCCCTCGGTTCCGCTAAAAACAGTGAGGCCAGGATTGATTCCCTTCCCCAGTCATGGGCATGGCTTTCCGGCGCAGCCGCCCCGGTTCGCGCTGAACAGGCGCTGGAGTCGGCCTGGCAGCATCTTGTCCTTCAGGAAGAAGGTCTGGCGCTGCTTTTCGAACCCCCCTTTGACAAAGCAGAACCGTCGCCCGGTTACATCAAGGGCTACCCCCCCGGTGTCCGTGAGAACGGCGGCCAGTACACCCATGCAGCGCTCTGGATGGCCATGGCCATGGCTCGCAAGGGTGACGGGGAGCGGGCAGTGCAGCTGCTGCGGATGCTCAATCCGATTGAACATGCCCGCGACGAGGAAGCGGTCAGGTGATACGGAGTTGAACCGTATGTGGTGGCGGCCGATGTCTACCGGTTACCCGGACGGATCGGACGCGGCGGCTGGTCCTGGTATACCGGTTCTGCCGCCTGGATGTACCGGGCGTGGATTGAAGAGGTGCTGGGGCTTCAGATCCGGAACGGGCAGATGCGGATTAATCCGGTCATACCGGGATCGTGGCCCGGCTTTACGCTCAATTACCGGCATGGCGCAGCTCTCTACGCCGTTCAGGTAGAGAATCCGGACGGCTGCGAGAGCGGTGTCGCCTGGGTTGAGATGGATGGGCAGCGCATGAGCGGCGACGTTATTGCGCTTGATCGTGACCTGGTGAAGCATCAGGTTGTTGTACGAATGGGAAATATGGAGTGATATTTCTTCCGGGATATGTAGTTTCTATGGTACCGAATAGTAAACAGAGGGAGTAATTGATGCTTCGAGTAAGAGTCGGCTGCAACTATGTAAAACAACCGTTCTGGAAAGTTATTGTCGGTGTCCCGCTCGTATACCTGCCGATTATAACCACCGTACCGTTTGTGATTGTCGGAGTGTTTCTGGTGAAAACGCATCTGAAATATGTCGGCGGTATGGATATAAAATCATACTGGGATTTCGTCCCGGCGTGGGCGTCCCACCGCTACGCAAACAGCGAGCAGCCGGCCATCAACATTCCCTGGTATCATCCGGCACACTACCGGCTTTTCTGGATACTCAACTGCAAGCACTATTGCCCGCTGAGTGTCGCGCTCTTCAAGTACGCGGCGTATCTGGTGATGATCGTGGAAAACTGGTGGTGTCCGTTTACCCATGGCAAAAAACAGGAATACAGTGAAGGCGCTATTGACAAATCCTTTTGGCATGTCGATCCCGCCGATCTTGTAAAGCTCGATCCGGCCGATGCAGAGAACCCGATCTGGAATAACGACAGGGACAAGTGACGTCAATGGACAACATAATCGAACCGGCAATATTTTGCCATGATCAGAAATCCAGCGGGCTTTTCGGCTCCTTCACTGTTCTGACCGGTACGCAGTGGGTATAGATCATGGTGGTCTTAAGGCTGGCGTGACCTAACAGGGTCTGAATCACGCGGATGTCATAACCTGCCTGCAAAAGATGGGTGGCGAAGGAGTGACGAAAGGTGTGGGCGGTGACCTTTTTGGGGATCTTGGCACGGCGGACCGCATAGTAAAGCGCTTCCTGAAATTCGGATTCATGGATGTGATAGCGCCGCAGCTCCCCGGTTTCCACCACGGTCGTCAGAGGTTTCTGCGGAAAGAACCATTGATACATAAATTCCTTTGGCGCTTTGGGATATTTTTTCTCCAGATCGTCATCCAGAAACACCCCGTCATATCCCGCAGCCAGATCTTTCTCGTGTAACTCCCCCACCACAACCAGATGATCTCTCAATTCCGCAGTAATTGATTCCGGGATCGGTACCGTCCGGTCTTTCTTTCCCTTGCCATGCGCCAAAAGCTTGCCGGCATCAAAATTGAAATCTCCCACCCGTATTTGCAGACATTCAAACAATCGCAATCCACAGCCGAACAGTACTTTGACTACAAGATTATACGGATAGGAGAGTTGTTTCAATATGGCGTCGATCTCCGCGCGGGAAAGCACCATCGGAATATAGAGCGATTTTTTCGCACGCGGCACATCACGCAGTTCGCCGAATTCTCTTTTAAGTCCATGCGCAAAGAGAAAGAGAAGCGAGTTGAATGCCTGATTTTGAGTTGATGCGGCTACCTTTCCCTTCACAGCCAGATACGTCAGATACTCTTTTACATCAACTTTTGTCACATCCTGCGGTGGTTTATGCTTCAGAAAGTACTGAAAACGCCGAGACCAGTTTGCGTAGGTTTTTAATGTTTTACGAGAATAGTGACGAACTTTTATCTCCCCGGCCATCTTGTTCAGAACCTCGTCCCATTCGGATGATTCAGATTTTTCCTGGTATCCAGCCTCATTGTAATTTGAAGAACGCGCTATCTTTCTGAAATTGTGGGGCGTGTTTTGAGGAATAGGCTGAGGTTCCGGTTGTGATTGTTCGACAAGTGATTCAACCGCTACCGGATTTTGATTTACGATTTTGTGATCAGCAGTATCTTCACCATTACGTTGAGAGACGTTTTCCTTTTGCCCCCGGTTTTCCTGCTTTTCCATCTGAAAATAAAGCGATACAGCATTTGCTGCTCGTTGCCGCAGAGGCAATGACTGTTTTTTCTCCTGTAATTTTGCGCTAAAAAGGCGTACCCGTTCAGATTTTGCCTCCGGAACCGGATACTTATCGCAAAAATCAAGATAGTATCGCAGCCATTTCTTGTATTCCGCAAGGGAAGAGGCAGGCACACCGGTTTTGGTGAGATAGGCAAGATATTTTGTAAAGACTTCATTTGGAATGGTGATCATTTATTCTCCTTTGACAGGAATCATAATGGTGGTTATATAGTGCGGTCTTATTTGAGAATTTTTATGCTCTCTACAAATCATTGGTCTCCGGGCGAGAGTACAAGAAAGACACCGTGGAATGTTGACCGGTTTCCGGTCAATAGGATTTATGGAACATTGTTCAGTGAAATAAATATAAATATAATGGATAGTTGTGTCAATACTGTTTTGATCTTTATTTAGAAGGGTAGTAAATGAGTGGAAGATGACCGTATTCCGGTCAAATACGAGTTAAAGCGCAAAGAAGCACTGACACATCATAAACAGGAGGGAGCCATGCTTAAAATTACTGGGCTAGACAAGCTGCAAAAAGAGCTAAAAGAAGCAGAGCAAGCATTGAATGAACTGGATGGCGAGTTGGGCGTCGTTAACGTTGATCCTCACGATCCTGCCAGTATTGAAGCTGCCATACAGTCAGTTAACCGAGTGATTGATAACCGTATTGAACCGTATGCGGATAGCGCCATTGTCGGGTCGCTCGCCGAGCAAATGAAAGAAAGCTATAGAGAGAACATTCTTCAAAAAGCCGCTGAGGCCCGATTGCAGTCTAACGAGGATTAATGATGGCCCAAGATATTTTCGGAGAAATTAACAACGCTGTACTAGACTTACAGAATTCGCAGTTGCAGACGTACGAACGTCCATTGAAAAAGCTTGCCCAATTGTTACGGCATGCCGACCTTGAACCATACAACGAGGAACTGACGAAAGAAGTTGACCTCGATGCTTTTATTGCAGAAAGCGAAAAAACTGGGGGCAGCATGGTTGGCAGTGCCCACCTTGCGTGGCCAGATGACCCCAAAAAAACGATGGGGTTAACGTTGCTTCTAATCGAAAAACTGGCCAACGACCCAAGTTATGCTACCAACTTCGGCCATCATTTTTTCTATTCTGGGCAGAAAATCATCGCTGGCATCCATGCGCTTACTGGGCAGCTCATCATTCCATTCGTTCGTGATTACAAAAACTATGTTCAATCGAAGGGGAGAACTGAAACTGTGTTGAAACCGCCATTCTCACGCAAGATATTTATTGTTCACGGCCACGACGATGGTGCTCGTGAAACAGTGGCTCGCTTTCTGGAACGCATTGGTTTAGAGGCCGTTATTCTCCATGAGCAGGCCAATCAAGGAAGAACTATTATCGAAAAGGTTGTTGCAAACAGCGATGTTGGCTTTGCGGTAGTCCTTCTCACGCCGGATGATGAGGGTTGTGTAAAGGGAGGAACACCTGAGCCACGGGCTCGGCAAAATGTATTATTGGAACTGGGCTACTTCATTGGTCGCTTGGGCCGAGACAAAGTATGTGCCCTCAAGCGTGGCACGTTGGAAATTCCTAGTGATTTCGCGGGTGTCGTCTGGGAGACAATGGATAGTAATGGTGGCTGGAAACAGGCTCTCGCGCGCGAACTTGAAGCGGCTGGGCATAGTATAGATTGGAACAAGGTTATGCGCGCTTGATATGCGCTCGTCATGATCGGGAAGAAAATGAAGGGTCAACTCTCCATTCTCCATTTATAAGTCAACAGCAATGAAAGCGAAGTCCAACATGCACTTGGACCGTGACCGGGCAAAAAACCGCCCGGCAGGTCAAGTGCGGTCCCGTTGGTCGCAGATACGAAGCAAAAGAACATATGAAACTTCCTAAAATCAAACTGCCGGTAGACGAGAGCAAGTCGCCAGTAACGAAATCAGCGTTAATACCATTCGGAATGGCTTGGATCTTGATAGGAATCCGCACACTGTATGAACCAATTTACTATTTTAGAGGAGTCTACGTAGATTTTACGGGTCATAATTTACAGGTGGGCATAGGCTTGATAATAGTCGGTTGCGCCTTTATAGCTGTCTATTTCAAAAAATGATCGGACAGTCATATCTGGCTACGTGCAACAAAGCGGCGTGGGCGGGACGAGAGATAGAATAGCTGAGTACCGCGAATATCGAATACACGTTAAAAATAGAATAAGTCGGGGGAACCGAAAAGACTGGTTCCCCAACTTACTACAATTATTCATTGATATATGACTTTAATCAAGAATGCTGAGGTATCAGCCTGATCTCCAGCTTGCAGTTGACAGCGGCAGCGTACTTACGAAGCATCTCAAGAGACGGAGAATGACGGTGAGAACCGAGCGTCGCTTCTACTCTCGCTAGTGAGGGCTGAGAAACTCCCATTTTGGCCGCTACTTGCTCCTGAGTCATCCCTGCCTGTCGACGTGCCGAAAGCAGGGCATCCAGAGCGGCAAATTCGTCTTCCAAGGCGTCCCAGGCTTTCTTGAAGCTGGGGTCTTGAAGTTCTTTCTCCAATTTTTTCTTGGGTTGGTACGAAACCGGTTTATAATTCATGACTAATTACCTCCTTCTGCCGAGTAAGCGCTATATCGAGTTCCCGTTTTGGTGTCTTATCCGTCTTTTTTATGAAACTGTGGAGAACTATGATCTTTCGTCCAACCATGGTGCAGAAAAACACTCTTCCAATTCCTTCTTCTGCCTTGGCACGGATCTCAAAAAGACCACTACCAAGCGCCCTTGTATGTGGTATTCCCAAATTGGGACCATATTCTTCCATGCGCACAGACAATGCTCGAAATCGAGCACGCAAGCCAACAGGCCAAGCATCAAGCTCCGCCTCAACAGTTTCATTGTAATATGAAAGTCGGAAAACCATGGTTCAAATATACCACGCATGTTATAAAAGTAAAGAATTTTAAAAACACGACCCCAACCACCGGCAAGACCCGCCGAGGGCGGGGCAGCCTCAGCCCCGTTGGACGAGACAACTAGGGTCAGTTATGTGCAGAGCTACACATTTGACAAAATACCTTTAGCTGATAATTTTAACTTACCGAATACTGGTAGAATTTAAACCTTAGTATATTTGACCCTTAGTGTATTTCTGTGCCTGGGTTCTGCCAAACCGTTGTCAGATCAACAAAATCCAAAAGGAGATTTAACTATGAAAAGAATTCTTATTGCCATTCTGTCCACCCTGGTTCTTTCGTCTACCTGTTTTGCTGCCGATACTATGCGTGAGGGTTACTGGGAACTGATCACCACCATGGATATGCCAGGCATGCCCATGAAAATGCCACCCACCAAGATGAAGCACTGCTACACCAAGGAAGATGTCAAAGATCAGAAAAAATCCATATCTACCGACAAAAACTGTACTGTTACCGATTTAAAACAGTCCGGCAATAAAGTCACCTGGAAGATGAAGTGTACCGGTAAAAATGCCGGCGACTTCAGCGGCGAAACGGTTTATAGGGGGGATGCCTACGATTCAACAATGAAGATGCAGACCAAGGGACAGAGCATGAATATGAATATCAAGGCCAAGCGACTGGGGGATTGCCCGTAATTTGACATATTGATGCCAACCTAGAGCCGTTTGGCTGGCTCTTCCAATTGGCAAAGGGTGCATATGCCCAACCAGGTTATGACAGAGGTTGAGCCGACCCTCAGCATATTGGAAATAAAAACAAATGAACCATACTTCTTTTGAAAAATTTCTTATCAACGCTCCTTTTATCCTCGGTGAAGGCGCAGTCATCGAGCGTCTACGCCGCAACAACGACCTGGAGCTTGACCCATTTCTGGTAAATTCTGCTTTTATCTATGACGATGTGAAGCGATCGTTACTGGAAAACATCTGCCGACAGTACCTGGATATTGGTTGCACGTTGGACGTACCGCTGCTGATGTCAACTCCTACCTGGCGAGCGAGCGAGGAAAGGATCGCTGCGGCCGGTCTGTCCGGGATAGACGTAAACGGCGACAATGTCAGGTTTCTTAAAACACTGAGGGAAAGTTACGGCGGGTACGCAACGAAGGTCATCATCTGTGGCCTGATGAGTTGCCGCGGAGATGCCTACAAACCTGCCGAGGCGCTGACCGTTAAAGACGCTCAGATGTACCACTCGTGGCAGGCCCGGAAACTTGCTGATGCCGGTGTTGATTTTTTGCTCGCCGCAACTCTCCCGGCCTGCAGTGAGGCCACTGGCCTGGCTCTGTCCCTTGCCGCCACAGCCATGCCATACATTATCAGTTTTATTATCCGCCCTGAAGGGACTCTATTGGATGGCACGCCACTCAAAGATGCTATCACGGAAATCGACGCCACCGTGACTCCGCGTCCATTGGCCTACATGTTCAACTGTAGTCATGCATTATTTGCAAGAGCGGCACTCTTGCACGGGACTAATTCATCATCCCTTGTTCGGCAGAGGGTAATCGGCCTCCTGGCAAATACTGCCGCGCGTAGCCCCGAAGATCTGAACGGGAGTACCAGTCTGGTGGAGGAAGATCCGGAAGTTTTCGGCAAACACGTGGCAGCGTTACACCGTGAACTTGGTTTGAAGATTCTGGGTGGCTGCTGCGGAACCGATGATCGCCATATCCGTTCTTTGGGCACACAGCTTTTAACCGGCGGATAATTCACTCGCTGACTGCATACAACAACCTGAAAGCTTAATGCCCTTCGCATATTCACATGTGAGGAAAATGGTTTGTCCAAATCTCGTGTGGACTCGACCGAGACAGAAAACCTGCCGAGCAGGTCACACTCATAGCCGGTACGCTGATACGTTGAAGGATAAAAAATTGACCAAACAGAAACGGAAACTGACTCCTACTGAGAAAGCGGTTGAAGATGATCAAAGGGTAATTGGCCACGTTCCGCAAAAATGACTCAAAGGTGTAACGTGCAATTTTGAATTGGCGCCTGCCGTTACCAACCCCCCGTTTCAGTCACATATAACAGTTTCGTTATGCGTGACGGCTCACGTTGACAAACCCCGTTCTCCCCTCCCCCCACATCCCTATTATTACCTCGTATAATCGTATACTTATATTATTTAAGCTCCCGGAACATCTCTGGCACACAAGTTGCCACATCCTATCCAGGCAGTACATGAGCATGATTCATGATTATTGCGACATCCAAGCAGTTATCCTAAAGGAGGATACCATGAAATCCAGTACCCGGGACCACGCAGAAGGAACACTTCACGAAGTAAAAGGTGCGGTCAAGGAGCTTGCAGGAAAACTCAGCAACAACCCGAAACTGAAAGCAGAAGGCGCTGCTGAAAAAGCGGCCGGTAAAACCCAGGAAAAATTCGGTCAGATCAAAAAGGTATTAGGGAAATAATTCCAATTCTGAATTAAGAGTGATATCAAGGCGACGAAGGCCCTCAACCGGCCTTTGTTTACCCTCTCCCCGAGGGAGAGGGTAAACAGTATACTATCTCCCTCCGAGGAGAGAGATAGAGTGAGGGGGAGTTGAGGAGCCGAAGGCGAGCCAACAAAGATTGCGCCTTCGTTTAGAATTGGTATAGGAAAGCCGGAACACTCTCACGTCCGGATTTTTTTGATTCATATCCCCGTCCCATCGTCTCCGGAAGCTCTGCCTCCGGAGACGATGCCCCGCTTGAAGAGCAGGATGCTCACCCCTTCCGCAGTTCGGTCAAACTCAAATGACAGCGTCTGTTCATACGCCAGCAGTGCCACCGCCTGCAGTTGTTCCAGGCCCCGCAGCCGGAGCAGAATCCGGTTCCCCTTGCCAAGATAATCAAGGAAGCTGCTTGAAACATCAAATGCAGGCTCTGCCGATTCTCCTGTCAGATCAACCACGCTCACTCCGGCACTGCCGACAGCGGCTTCACTCAGTGTGATGCGCCGGGAGAGACCTCCAGCCGCGCTCGATAGTTCCAGACGTAATCCTGCCGACTGAACCGACTGCGGCTCCATCGGTGCTGCCGCGATGATCATGCCGGCAGCTACGGTTGCGTTACTGAAGCGGTCGATCAGAATAACGCTGCCGGTCTGCCGGTTCTGCCGGTAGGGGTCAAAAGAGATCGGGCGGTCAAGCTCCAGCCGGACGACACCGATCTCGTTCAACCCGAGCGTTCGCACCTGTTTCTGTTCCAGAGTGTTGACATCCACCGCATACTGCACGGCGGTAACGCGGCCGGGAGTTACTGCCGTCGCTGTTTTAACCAGATAGATCTGTCCCGGCTGCAGCGGCTGGTCATGCATCCAGACCAGGTTTGCTTCCGGGTGCCGGGCATGTAAGGGTGGCGCATCGGGTGCCGAGAGCATGTTGCCGCGGCTGATATCAATCTCGTCCTCCAGAGTCAGCGTCACCGCCTGGCCGGCAGTCGCCTCAGGCAGGTCGCCATTCATAGTGACGATACGGGCCACCCGGCTTGTCTGCCCTGATGCGGCGACCCGCAGTTCATCTCCCTGCCTGATGGTGCCCGCTGCAATCGTTCCGCAGAAACCACGGAAGTCGAGGTGGGGGCGATTGACCCACTGCACCGGCATCCGGAACGGTTCGGCACGGCTATCGCCATCAACCGGCACATTTTCCAGATAGCTCATCAGTGTGGGGCCGGTGTACCAGGGGGTGTTGGCGCTCGGCTCGATCATATTGTCGCCGCCCAGGGCTGAGAGCGGGATGGCGGTAATTTCACCAAAACCGAGTGATGCGGCGAACTGCTCGTAGTCGTTCTTGATAGCTTCAAACTGCTGTTGGTTGAAATCAATCAGGTCCATCTTGTTGACGGCCAGCACGATATGTGTGATGCCGACGAGAGATACCAGATAACTGTGACGCCGGGTCTGGGTCAGCAGCCCTTTACGGGCATCAACAAGGATGATGGCAACCTGGGCGGTGGAAGCGCCGGTAATCATATTGCGGGTGTACTGTTCGTGCCCGGGGGTGTCGGCGACGATAAACTTGCGCTTGTCGGTGGAGAAGTAGCGGTAGGCCACGTCGATGGTGATCCCCTGCTCACGTTCCGCCTGCAGGCCGTCGAGCAGCAGGGCATAGTCAATAGCGCCCCCCTGGGTGCCGACTTTTTTGCTGTCCGCTTCCAGTGATGCCAGCTGGTCATCAAAGACCATCTTTGAATCCCAGAGCAGCCGCCCGATCAGGGTGCTTTTGCCGTCATCAACACTGCCGCAGGTGATGAAGCGGAGCATCGTTTTTTCTTCATGGCTTTTGAGGTAGGCGAGGATATCTTCTTCGATCAGCTCTGATTGATGTGCCATTAGAAGTACCCCTCCTGTTTTTTCTTTTCCATCGAACCGGCCGAATCATGGTCGATCATTCGCCCCTGCCGCTCCGAGGTGCGGGTCAGGAGCATTTCCTGGATGATCTCCGGCAGCGTGGCCGCTTCCGATTCAACGGCCGCAGTCAGCGGATAGCACCCCAGGGTGCGGAAGCGGACCGATTTGAACTGCACCGTTTCGCCCGGCTTGAGCTCCAGGCGCTCATCATCCACCATGATCAGCATGCCGTCACGCTCCACCACCGGCCGGACTGCGGCATAATAGAGCGGCACAATCGGGATATTCTCCAGGTGGATGTACTGCCAGACATCAAGTTCAGTCCAGTTGGAGATCGGGAAGACCCGGATGCTTTCGCCCGGTTTGATGCGGGTGTTGTAGAGGTTCCAGAGTTCCGGGCGCTGCAGTTTGGGATCCCAGCGGTGATTGGCGCTGCGGAAGGAGAAGATGCGCTCCTTGGCGCGAGATTTTTCTTCATCCCGGCGGGCTCCGCCGAAGGCGGCATCGAACTTGTAGCGGTCGAGCGCCTGTTTGAGCCCTTCGGTCTTCATGATGTCGGTATAGAGTGACGAGCCATGGGTAAAGGGTGAAATCCCCTGGCGCACCCCTTCGTCATTGACATGTACGATCAGATCCAAGCCGCATTCGGCCGCCATTTTGTCCCGGAACTGGATCATCTCGCGGAACTTCCAGGTGGTGTCCACATGCATCAGCGGAAATGGCGGCGGTGCCGGATAGAAGGCCTTGCGGGCCAGGTGCAGCATGACGGCGGAATCCTTGCCGATGGAATAGAGCATCACCGGATTACCGAACTCGGCAACTACTTCACGAATGATATGGATGCTTTCAGCTTCAAGCTGCTGGAGGTGGGTCAGGTTTTTGTTCATACTTTTGGCTCCTAATTTGGGATCAAAACCAGTGGCTACTGCATTTAAATTCGTACCGTTTTTTGGTAGGGGCGTAGGCTTGCCTCGCCCTGTTGGTAATGCCAATAATGCCGAATATTGCAACCGGGCGGGCCGAGGCCGCGCCCCTACGAAAAACTCTTTTTTATCTCCGGTGCAGTCCGCATTCCTTATGCTCCGGGTTTTCCCACCACCATCTCCCGCTTCTGGCATCTTCTCCCGGTTGCACCGCCCGTGTGCAGGGGGCACAGCCGATGGAACGGTACCCCTGGCCGTAGAGACGGTTTTTCGGCAGATGCTGCTCTTCGGTGTAGCGATTCAGTTGTTCTTCACTCCAGTTGAGCAGCGGGTTGATCTTTAGTAAGTTAGAAGACGTGTTCTGCGGCTGGTTGGCAGAAAACGGCTTCGTTAACGCACTTATCCCGCTTGCCGGGGTGAGGATGCCGCCGTTCAGATCGTCCCGCTCCAGCGCTTTCAGGTCACCGCGGGTGACACTCTGCTCGCGGCGCATACCGGTCACCCATCCCTGCAATCCCCGCAATGCCCGGGAAAGCGGCTCTACTTTGCGGATACGGCAGCAGGCGTGGCGGTTATCCAGGTTTTCCCTGAAGGAGAACAGCCCCTTCTCACGCTCCAGCTTCTCAACGTCCTCATGCCGGGGAAAGTACCAGTCGATGTTCAGGCCGTAGCGTTCGGTCAGGGCATCGGCCACTTCGTAGGTCTCCTCGTTCAGCCGGCCGGTATCAAGGGCAAAGACCCCCAGTTTAAGACCCTCCTGATGGGCGATATCGATGATGACGACATCTTCCAGTGAGAAGGAACAGGCAAGGGAGACCGGGCCGTTGGCGGCCAGGATGCCGGCACGCAGGATACCAGATGGCGTGGCGTTTGATGGCAATTCCGGAATTGTTTTACTCATATCTGGTAATCCTCGACAAACACCCTGACTTGACGCGGCCGTACAAACACCGACTCGCCCTGCTTCAGCCCCAGATTCTGAAAGACATCTCTGGTCAGCTCAGCTTCTACATATCCGGTATTGCCATCAATCGCCAGAGTAACCCGGACAGCAGGCCCCAATTTTTGAATGTATGTGATCTCGGCTCTCAGAGATGTTGCATCCTGTTGATTGCGGTCAATCTCGATGTCGTGCGAACGAACGTACGACACGGCATTATCATCCGCACCATCCGCTGCGTGCAGGCCGGAGCCGGGCTGGCTGAGCCGGCCATGAAACAGGTTTACATTGCCGAGAAAATTGAGCACGAACGGATTGGCCGGATGTTCGTACACCTGGTCCGGGGTGCCGGCCTGCTCAATTTTTCCTTTGTTCATGACGACAATGCGGTCGGCTACTTCAAGTGCTTCTTCCTGATCGTGAGTGACGAAGACGCTGGTGACATGGATTTCGTCATGCAGCTTACGCAGCCAGCGACGCAGTTCGGCCCGTACCTGGGCATCCAGAGCGCCGAACGGTTCGTCGAGCAGTAGTACCTGCGGTTCGACTGCCAGGGCACGGGCCAGGGCAATACGCTGACGCTGACCGCCCGAGAGCTGGGCCGGGTAGCGATTACCCATTGACTCCAGTTGTACCAGTCGCAGCAAATCATTTACTTTATCCCTGATCTCGGCTTTGGAAGGTCGGGTGCTCTTCGGACGAACGCTGAGGCCGAAAGCGACATTGTCAAAAACAGTCATATGCTTGAACAGCGCATAGTGCTGAAAGACGAATCCGACGCTCCGTTCACGCACATGGCTGCATGTTGTATCTTCACCGTTGAACAGTATTTTCCCGCTGTCAGGGGTTTCCAGCCCGGCAATGATCCGCAGCAGCGTGGTCTTGCCGGAACCGGATGGCCCCAGAAGCGCTACCAGCTCACCGGAAGGGATAGAAAGAGTGACGTTGCCAAGGGCGGTGAATGTGCCGAACTGTTTGCTGATGTTTTCGATTTTGATGCTCATAGTGACTTCCTGTTGATTAATTGTTTTCCAGCTGCTGCCGGACTTTCCATTCGGCGAAGGTTTTTATCATCAGCGTTATCAGCGCCAGGAAAGCCAGCAGCGAGGCCACGGCAAAGGCGGCGGTGTAGTTGTATTCGTTGTAGAGGATCTCAACATGGAGCGGCACGGTATTGGTCATGCCGCGGATATGGCCGGAGACGACCGAGACGGCGCCGAACTCCCCCATGGCACGTGCGTTACAGAGGATTACGCCGTAGATGATGCCCCATTTTATGTTGGGCAGTGTTACCCGAAAGAAGGTCTGCAGGCCGGTCGCACCCAGTACCAGTGCGGCTTCTTCCTCTTCCTTGCCCTGGGCTTCCATAAGCGGGATCAACTCACGGGCGACAAAGGGGAAGGTGACAAAGATGGTGGCGAGAATTATTCCCGGTACGGCAAAGACAATCCTGATGTCGTGATCCTGCAGCCAGGGACCGATCCACCCCTGCAGACCGAAGATGAGGACGTAGATGAGTCCGGAGATAACCGGTGATACCGAGAACGGCAGGTCAATCAGGGTTATCAGCAGATTCTTGCCAGGAAAGGTGAATTTGGCAATAGCCCAGGCAGCGGTCACACCGAAGAAGAGGTTAAGCGGTACGGTGACAGCGGCGGTTATGAGGGTCAGCTTGATGGATGACAGGGTGTCAGGTTCTTTGAGTGCCTCCAGATAGACGACAAGACCCTTCTCGAATGCCTGACTGAATACGGCAGCCAGCGGCAGCAGCAGGAACAGTGCCAGAAAAATCAGGGCGATTGTGACCAGAGCCCGGCGTACAAAAGCCGGTTCCGTCTGGGCGCGATCAGTTATTGTTGCATTACTATTATTCTGCATAGCGTCTGCTCCACTTTTGTAGAAGGTTTACGACCAGCAGCATCAAAAATGAGGTCAGCAGCATCACGCAGGCTATGGCAGTGGCGCCTCGATAGTCGAACTGCTCCAGCTTGGTGATAATAAGCAGCGGTGTAATCTCTGAGACCATCGGCATGTTGCCCGCTATGAAGATAATTGATCCGTATTCACCCACACCCCGGGCAAATGACAGGGCAAAACCGGTCAGGATTGATGGCAGCAGTACGGGGAAGATCACCCTATACAATGTCTGCCAGCGACTGGCCCCCAGACAGACGGCGGCTTCTTCCAACTCTACTTCGATCTCTTCTATGACCGGCTGAACGGTGCGCACCACGAAGGGGAGACCGATGAAGGTCATGGCCAGGGTAATGCCGAGAGGAGTAAAAGCGACCTTGATGCCAAGCGGTTCGAGATATCGTCCGACCCAGCCGTTTGAAGAGTAGATTGTAGCCAGGGTGATACCGGCTACTGCGGTCGGCAGGGCGAACGGAAGGTCCACCAACGCATCAACAATCCGGCGGCCGGGGAATTTGTATCGAACCAGCACCCATGCCACCAGTACGCCGAATACCGCATTAATTGATGCCGCAATCAGGGCAGCACCAAAGGTTACTTTGTATGACGCCAGCACCCGGGGTGCGGTGACGGTGGTGATAAACTCTCCCCAGGTGAGTCCCATTGTTCTGAAAACCAGCGCCGACAGCGGAATCAGAACGATCACACTCAGGTAGAAGACTGTGAAACCGAGGGTCACCCCGAAGCCGGGCAGGACGTTGTTATGACGCTTGAACAGTTTCATGGTTATTTTACCGGTGCGTAGATCTGGTCGAATGTGCCGCCGTCAGCGAAGTGCGTTTTCTGCGCCTTCTGCCAGCCACCGAACGCCTTGTCGTCGATTCTGTAGAATTTTACTTTGGCCAGTCTGGTTGGAATCCTGGTATTTACCGGGCGATAGTAATGCCTGGCGGCAACTTTCTGCCCTTCGTCGCTATAGAGGTAGTTCAAATATGCTTCCGCAACGTTACGGGTACCGTGCCGGTCGGCAACTTTGTCGATCACGGTTACCGGAGGTTCGGCAAGAATACTTTCAGGTGGAGTTATGACGTCAAACTTGTCAGGACCCAGTTCGTTGATCGCCAGGAACGCTTCGTTCTCCCAGGCAAGCAGTACATCACCCATTCCGCGCTGGACAAAGGTGTTGGTTGAACCGCGAGCGCCGGAGTCAAGCACCGGAACATTTTTGAGGAGCTTTGCAACAAACTCTTTTGCTTTTGCTTCGTTACCACCAGGCTGATGGAAGGCAAAAGCCCAGGCGGCAAGATAATTCCAGCGGGCGCCACCGGAGGTTTTGGGGTTCGGGGTAATGACAGAGACGCCCGGCTTGATCAGGTCACCCCAGTTCTTGATTTTTTTGGGATTACCCTTGCGTACCAGAAAGACAATCGTGGAGGTGTACGGTGCGCTGTTATGCGGCAGCTCTTTCTGCCACCCCGGCTTGATCAGCCCCTTTTCGGCAATGGCATCAACGTCATAGGCAAGCGCCAGAGTGACGATGTCTGCCTCCAGACCGTCAATAACCGCACGCGCCTGTTTGCCGGAACCACCGTGGGACTGTTTAACCGTGACGGTATCTCCGGTTTTCCCCTTCCAGTATGCCGCAAATGATTTATTAAATTCTGTGTACAATTCGCGGGTTGGATCGTACGAAACATTGAGCAGCGTGACATTGGCGGCAAGTACGGCAGTTGATGTTGCCAGTGCTAATGCCAACGCGGTGAAAGCTGTTGTGAGTTTGGATAATTTCATTCTTCGAACCTTTTTGTCTATAGATTTAATAGATATAACTGCCAAAAAATATATGCGCTTTACTCTGCTATCTTATTTTCTCTAGAATGTTGTGGCCTTCATCGGAATACCCCAAGCAAGAATGTGTTTGGATAGTGCCAAAATCGATGTATCCTGTCAAGAAAAATTTTATATTGTCTATAGATTTTCTATACTATTGCTTTTGTCGCCGCAATTTGAGCATTTCCAGCACGTATGTTAAAGGACGTGATATCCGGCCCGCCCATTTCGGCTGCGAGATGATTGCGCATAGCCAACCGGTACGGCCAACTGTTTTGAGCATGAGGAAATACTGCATTAGAATTTTCCGGAATACAGTTCCATCATAGGGGAGATCACAGCCATCTGTTATCAAATGATGCTCTGGCAACCATCGACGGAATTATTCTTTATCTCCTGTACGGGATGCCGATAAGCCTGATTAAGCACGATACAACAGGGGGGAGGGCTTTAGTTGTGGAATATACTATAAAGCGTGAACTGTTTCAGATATTAGGCGCTATAGAGCAGCAGTTAGGAGAGCTGAGCAAACCAGTGAGAGGTATGCAGGCAAAAATGGTGTACATTTCCTCAGACATTGAGAGGGTTATCAGTGAAAAATACGCTGAACTTACCGACACCCAGAAGCATAGCATAGCTGAAACCATGAAGATTAAGCGAATAAATAGCAGCTGTTAAATGTTATGTTTATTAAGTTTGTACCTTTTCAAAGGTAACCCCTAATCCGGATGTTTCAAGCCTGATAACTGTGCTGTAATATTCTGCGGGGGAGGAATCAGGATTGATGCAAAGTTTCAGGACTACTGTATCGCCAATGCATACTATGCCGTCTGTATGTCCATTGGCTACTTTCACGAAAGCACCACTTGGAGAAAGGTTCTCCAGCTGGCCCAGATAACTTATACCCTCATGGGTAAGAATACATGGATTCTTAAAATCAACTCTTTGCCGTCCCCTTTTGTTACCCATAGGATTCACCATATTTCCCACCAGCCATCATATGTCATACTATTTTAGTAAACAATAACATATTGCAAACAAAATAATCACTACAAAATTAGTAGTTCTATGTAACGTAACTGCGACAACCATCCTCTCTAAGTGTTCAGCCATCGTCACAAGCGGATACGACAGGAGGCAAAAGAAAAGGACGCTACCTTTTACAGCAACGCCCTCTTCCCATGGAGCAAAATCATGAGTCAGTTAAGTGAAGATTATGCTCCACCCTGCATCAAATCGTTTAAAGTTTTATTTGAATCATCAAGTTTATTCTGCAAAGTTCTAAGCTCATCATTGGTGTAAACAATAGATCCTTTATTTATTTCATTCTGAATCCTGCTAATTCTTTCCGTAATTGTATCCACGCTATCTGTACAGTTACGTGCTACTAGTAAACACTCATTTTTCGCCCCCTGTTGTTCAGGCATTGCTGTCGAATTCATAATCCCTTCATCAGCAAGAACCGGGGAAGCAACTATCATTAGAGAGGCAACTAGCAAAGCTAATCTATTAATTAGTCTTTTCATCGCTAACTCCTATGTTCATTATTTGATTCCTTATGGCTCGACTGTAATCTTATTTGTTATTTATTGCAAGTGTAATTCAGTATCATTTTACTCAACAATTTAAAGTGACATCACCACCCACCCCCGCCCCATCTTAATAAAGCAGTTAACACTCTCAAATCTTTTATAGGTAACGTCAAAATGAAGTCGAAAATGAAACAAGCACAATTCAAAACAAAGGACTTAGGCTAATTGCCTAAGTCCTTTGTTTAATTGGATCGGGACACATAATTCGAATAGCACATGTTATTTCAGCATGTTACACAATATATAAATTTTATATGATATACTGTACAGCTAACAAGCATTCCAGCGGAAGTTAGCCCAGTTAAGTCCAGTCTATATCGACTGGTTTCAACATGTTCAGAGTCTGTGTGGGGACAGCTGTAACGGCTATGAGCGTGACCGGCGCGGCAGGTTTTTCGCCGCGACCGAATCCACGCAAGAGTAGAAACATCTCTCATTATTCAACGCAACTACTTCAATGACGTTTATATAAGACAAGACCTCCGAGGATCTTGAAACCTCGGAGGTCTTGTAACATGTCAACTTGACTGCAAACTGCAATAATCAGGCTTTCAGGAACTTTTTCCTGCATGCTACCAACCCAGCCAGCCCGAAACCTAACAGCAGGAATGTACCTGGTTCCGGTACTGGGGTACCACCACCAGTGTCGCCACCACCTCCTCCCCCACCAGCAGTATTTCCTTGGTCATAACCGCCACTGAGGTTGCTACAGCCTCCGATGGAGATATTGTCTTGAATCAACGTTACTGCTGCATTGGCTGACAAGAGCCTGCCGCATGCAATTGTGAGATTGCCGTCACTACTGATGGTGTCCATTGCAAGGACATTCCCTGCAAACGTAGGGCCGTTGAGGGTCGCAGCGCTGCCGACAGTCCAATACAGCCCAACATTGGCACCGCTACCTACATTTTGCACGGTAACATTCGAAGTGGTCGAGGTGATAAGCGTGCTCGAAAACAGAAAATTCCACACCGCTGTGCTACTGCCCAGCCCGTCGAGAACAAGGGTACCCGTCAAATTCACTGGCGCGGCGTCAACCGAATAGGTGCCCGGAGTGATAACGCCACCATGGGTACTCTGCCACGCGTCCAAACTTGATCCGATGGCGGTGCTGAATGGCGCATTGGCATTCACCGCGAGGATCGCAGCGTCGAGTTGGACCTGAGCGTTCTGCGCTATTGCGGTATTTGCCTGTAATGATCCGGATGAGAAAACATACCCCCCGCCGGTCGAGGCATCCGGCGCGGAGCCCAGATTTCCGCCAATGTAGCTCGTGGCAACATTGGTAACCCCTGTAGCGCCCAGCACCGCAAAGCTCGCCAAATCCGAACCTAAAATGGGCACAGCCGAAACCAGAGGTGGGCAAACAAGCGTAGTAAAGGCCGCAACTACGGATAGAGTGAAAATTTTGCGCATCATGTTAGAGGCTTTTTGTTTATCCGGAATCTGACACATTTTCTTAGACATAATTCTCATCACTTAGTCCCTCCAGTGGGCTGGTTTGGTTTGGGTCGGACTTCCGCATAAATACACATGATATAAAGCAAAAAACATGCCATACAAACTAAACATACCATAACATGCTGTATTTTATAATTTTTTCTATAAACGATGGACTGCAATTCTGTGGTCCGAAAAGGTGTGTCAACATATTCGACATCTGCCCTGAAATTTAATTACCGGTAACTCTCTGAATCTATGGATACTTTTAAAAAGCACGCTAAGAGCCAAAGCCAAAACATAAAGAACGCCGACAGATGTAACTGTTATGAGGAGAGAGTGAGTAGTTTCGCAGAGACGAGAATAGGCGAATATGACGCCGCCGTAACGGAACAGAGTGGAACGGCGTGTAGTGAAGTGCGGTGTGATATGAGTTGCCGGTATCCTCCACGCTATTGATGAATATACGGTAGCACAGATGTTAGATGATAACAAGATTGAAGCAATTATGCCAAGTAGTGGATGAAACGGGTTCACAGATGATATTATTCGTTATTTCGGTGTGGATTTTCTCATAAAACGGGCAAAAAAATATCCCCATTATTGACTTTTAGGGTCAGCGTGGGGACAGTCGGGACTAAATCAATGTAACATACTTAATATATTGAGTTATTTTGGAGCGGGAAACGAGATTCGAACTCGCGACCTCAACCTTGGGAATGTAGACGATTTCCTGCCAAAAATGTTTCAAAATGCTTCCATGAGCCTCAACTGCATTTTATATATAATTGACATTGCTAAACTAATTTGCTAAATATGTCTCTAGGTGATTCCTGATTTTTAATTTGTTGCCAACTGCAAAACGGATGCAAAACGGATGCACGACGCTAAAAACGGATGCAAAATGATGGTAGCGAAGAGCAAAACGGATGCAAAAACGGATGCACGGTAATTACAAAAAAAGGACCTGAGATGAAGCAATTTACAGATCGATACCTTGCCTCGATCAAGCCTCAAGAGAAGAAATTCACCGTCAGGGAAGGTCGAGGTTTTGCACTTCAAATCCTGCCGTCAGGAATAAAGTCATTTCTGTTTATTTTCGAGATCAACAAACAAAAAGGGTATATGAAAATTGGTAACTACCCTGGGATGTCTTTGAGCGATGCCAGGAAAGCTTATAACGATGCCTACAATCTCGTCAAGAGTGGTGTTGATCCCCGTGAATACAAGAAAGCGGCCTTGGAGGAGTCTCGCAGAAAAGCTGAAGAACTCGCCCAATCAACTGCCGCACTTGAAAAAAACACCTTCGAACTCCTCATGGACAAAGGTATTCCTGAAGATTTCATTCCGATAACAGTTGAACAACTCGTCGCTGTTTACTACATAAAGTACTCAAAAGAAAACCATGGGCTCCAAACTCAAAGAAATTTTCTCTATACCTTTAAAAGCGGAATAATTCCGGTCATGGGCAAAAAACTCATTACAGAAATTCGCCGAAAGGACGCTATTGCCCTTATACAAGATTTAGCGACACGTGCGCCAGGACAATCTGGGAATGTGCTTAAAGCGGGCAGACAAATGTTTGAATATGCATTACTTCGGGAATGGGTTGAAACTCAACCATTTTTACAGATCACAAAGGCAGTTCCGAAGGCAATAGCAAATGTTTGTGATCGTGTACTGGATGACATCGAGGTTCCTCAAGTATGGAATGCAATTTCAAAATCGCCTTCATCTGATTCTGTGAAACGTGCTCTCAAAATGATTCTCGTTACAGCACAACGCTCTGGTGAAGTTGCGCAGATGCACAGCGATCAAATTATCGATAGGTGGTGGACGATTCCTGCGAAAGTTGCAAAAAACGGCCGGGAGCATCGTGTCTACCTGACAGACACCGCCATGTCTCTTATTGGAAACAGGAAGGGACATATTTTCCCTTCAGAGAAGGGAGGTACCGGGCATGTTGCCGTCAACACGCTAGCCCAGGCGATAACCAGAGGGTACCTATCTGATGAAATAGTGAAGGTGGTTGGCACTAGAAAAATAAAAGCAAGAAAATCTCCCTACTTCGGTATGACGCCATGGACTCCTCACGATCTCCGGCGTACCGCTCGTACCAATATGCCAAGAGTTGGAGTCTCTGATGAGCATGCAGAAGAAATCCTGAACCATACAAAGCCAGGAATTATCGGCGTCTACAATAAGTATCGCTATGATAACGAGAAAAAAGCTGCCCTTCTGAAGTGGGAAGCCCTCCTCCTCGAACTATTGTCACCCAAACTATCAATAGAACAATCAACTGCTCAGCTGTAGGCATGCTCTATATTCCATAGAATATGAATTCAGGTTATGTCGTTGCGAATATATTTTGAGATTATGTCATTCTGGGTACTTCGCGGATTCAAGTTCGAAGTGCAACAGCCAGTGGTGGTTTGGTGTAACACATCTCCACCCCGAATAACACTTTTCGGTTATAGGTCCGAATATTTTTGACTGACTGAACACTTCGGACAGCATCCGCTTTACCCGTTCGTCATAGCGGTCAAAACGGTCAAGCGCTTTGCCCTGACGCCAGAACGGCAGACGCTGCCAGAATCCCCAGCCCATAACGCCGAAGGCGGCGAAGGCTAGGATGTACATCGGGATGACGACACCGTGGCCGATGTTCCAGTAAATTTCTCGGGTAACTTCCATCAAGATCACCTTTCAATCTATTTATGACAGCAAATTTCTGGATTTAACGTAGTTTTACGTGACTATAACTAAATCATTTGCCTACTGTTTTACGCCGTCCAAGTAGACTGTTTATATAAATCATCGACCTGTCCATAAAGACAGGGCTTACGTCAAAACGACTCTTTTTTGGATCAACACAATTGGGCGATAGCTGTTAAACCGTAATAATATACTCATACAATTTGTCGCAACCTGCCCCCCCTATAGATTATATACAGTAGGGGGAATCATGCGGATCGCCACTCTGATACTGTTACTGGGAATGTCTGCCGTTTCAACAAGACCGGCAGACGCCTTCTGTTATGAAGCAGCCGGTAACAGGTATGGAATCTCGCCAAACCTCCTCTATGCAATCTCCAAGGGAGAGAGCAGCTTTAACCCGATTGCAATCAACTACAACACAAACGGCAGCTACGACTATGGCCTCATGCAGATCAACTCTTCATGGGAGCCGACGCTACGCAAGCTTGGCATTCCATGGGGCACCCTCGCCGATCCTTGCACAAACGTCATGGTTGGTGCCTGGGTACTTTCCCGGTGCATTCGTGACTACGGCTACACCTGGCTGGCAGTTGGCTGCTACAACTCCCGCACTCCGTCCAAGCGTGACCGCTATGCCGCCAGAATCGCCCGTATTGTCAGACAGGAACGGCTACATCAGAACGTCGAACAGATTACGGCAATTACCAACGCATCGAAGATGACCCCTTGGGAGGAAGCCTTTGGCATCGTCGCTTCCCGCTGAAATCCTGTCTGAAAACGGATTGCCAACGGATGAAGCGATGGATGCCGTTGAGGTTGCCATTGCCAGAACTCTTACTGGCACTCTCCGGTCAAATGTGTGTGTTAAGATTGGTGCACAATTGGAGATTATTGCCTACCCGAGTGGCAATGGAGAACCGATAAAAATATCCCTTGATGCTATCAACGGAAAATTGCGGAGACATCTGCTGTATCAAATCAGATTGGAACTGCAGAAACGCAGAACCCTGAACGAGGCTGATCGATTGAAGGAGTTGCGGGGGTATTCCGCCCCTGGCGAGATTTCCCGGATAGCCGACGATGGCGCACTGATCGTCTCCCTGGAGATTGCCGACTATTACCGACGGCTGATCCTCTGCGGAATCTGCCCGGCCCGATTCCAACCATTTCATGAATTGGGTCATTACAGCATCGGCAGCGTGAAGGAGTTCTACATCTCAAGCGTTGTCCCGGTCATGGTCAACAAGAGGTATTCCAAAGTCAGGATTCTGCTCAGTCGCACGTCGAAAGAATTGCCACGTCTCCTGTTGCAGGAGCGCAGTCGCATCGCGGGCATCAGATGTATTGAACGCGTACCGGGAGCTTATAGCTCAATCGTGACTCCGGGAAGAATACCGAAAGAAATCATCAACTCTGTTGGAAAGGAACTGGAGGAGCACCTGCATGTTTCCATTCAAGAAGCACATCAATAAATCGACCATACATATGACCAACCTGGGAACCGGCGTCAACTTGGATCATCGGACAAAGATCGTTCCCATCGCCATACCTGACGCCGACAGGAAACGCCACACCTTTGTCTTTGGCACTACCGGCGTCGGCAAAACCCGCCTGTGCGAGAATTTGATCGAACAGGATATAAAAAAAGGCTACTCGGTTGTCTATTTTGATCCAAAGGGTGATCAGCAGATTTTCACCAAGATTTATGAGGTCGCCAGAGACGCAGAGCGACTGGAAGATCTGATGCTTGTCACTCCCATCTTTCCCGAATATTCCGCCGTGGTTGATCCGATGGCATTCTACTTCATGCCGGACGAACTGGTTGGACATATCGTATCGGGCATTATGGGTGGCCGAGAACCATTTTACCGGAACATCGCCAAGGAGATCACTACAGCAGTGGTATCCGCCTACATCATCCAGGCAAAAAAACACGGCAACCTGCCGATCATGAACATTGATGAAATACGGAAGCGCATTCGCCGTGAATCTCTCGATGCGACCATGAAATCACTCCGCAGCATCGGCACCCCCGAAGCAGACCTGACAGCAGGCATGATTGAGGACATCCTCAAGTCTCCCATGGAATACTACGCCAAGGTCTCTTCAACACTGCGCACCGCGCTGATGGAACTTTCGTCAGGTAACATCGGCAAAATAATCGGCCAGGCAGATTCCAACAGATTCATTCATAACCTGGAATCTAAAAAACCGGTGATTCTGGTTGTCCATACCGGCGCCATGATTACCCGCGAAGCATCGGCTACTCTCGGCAAGGTGCTCCTCTCCATGATCCAGTCTTTTGTCGGCAGGGTATATCTTTCCAACCGGCAAAAAGTTGATCCGCCCCTTTCAATCTTTATCGACGAAGCCCAGAGCCTGCTCTATCAGGGGGTGGAGGAACTGTTCGCCAAAGCAGGTTCAGCCGATGTCATGGTGACCGCCTTCGCCCAATCGGTGAACCAGATCTACGCGGTCATCGGTGAGGAATTCGGCAAGAGCATACTCGACAATACCAATACCAAGATCTTCATGCGCTGTTCCGATGCCGAGACCAGCGACTACGTGGTCAAGCACTTCGGCGTGCAAAACGTGCTGACCGGAATCTTCGGGTCAAACCAGGTTACGACGCGCGAAGTGGAACAAGATATCCTCCGCGTGCAGGACATATTGAGCCTGCAACCACGCGAATTCTATCTGATGACCTATGCCGGGCGCTTCAAGGGAACCACTCTCGATGCCCGCGATCCCAAGATGAAGATCATTTTTCCCGAGGCGCCGGCTGTCATTACCTCGATGCTGTCTCCCCTCCAGTCCGAAGAGGTTGACGAGCAATGAGCATGCTGTTACTCAGCATCTCAGCGGCTGTTGGATGCGGATTTGCCGTCTATGGCACCAGAACATGGATGCCAAAGGAAGCACCGGAACCAAGTAAAGAAGAACCGTCTGAGAT
>JAQTZV010000023.1 GCA_028687585.1 Desulfuromonadaceae bacterium
AAATGGACCCTGCCGATCAGGGACTGGAAAGCCGCCATGAATCGTTTTTCCATTCTATTTGAAGACAGAATGCCAAATCTTTAAAACCGAAACCCAGAACCATTTACACAAAACTATTTACAGGTCCATAAAGGCTACAAAAAGCATAACCGATTCTCCACACTCCGCTTCATCGCTTCATCGCTTCATCGCTTCATCGCTTCATCGCTTCATCGCTTCATCGCTTCATCGCTTCATCGCTTCATCGCTTCATCGCTTCATCGCTTCATCGCTTCATCGCTTCATCGCTTCATCGCATCATCGCATCATCGCATCATCGCATCATCGCATCATCGCATCATCGCATCATCGCATCATCGCATCATCGCATCATCGCATCATCGCTTCATCGCTTCATCGCATCATCGCTTCATCGCATCATCGCTTCATCGCATCATCGCATCACCGCATCACCGCACCACTTTTTTTCGAAATTTAATGAAATTCAACATCTTCCTTCGCTGCGCTTCTATATCTTCAAAAATTGAATCATCTTGAGTATATTCGAGCCGCTGCGCAATCATGCACTGGGTTTCAAGTTCAGATAACGAGCCGAGCGCAATATACAAAAACTGGATAAATTCTTTTTCTCCCTGGCGTGCAGCCCCTTCCGCAATGTTTGAAGGTACCGAAACAGAGGCTCTTCTCATTTGTGATGTCAATCCGTACATCTCTGATGCAGGGAATTTTGATGTAATTCTGTAAACTTTCTCAACAAGTTCTATACCGGATTGCCAGATTTGCAGGTCTTTATGAGTTGTCATGTTTTACTCTCTTTCCGGGTGGAACCCGGTGAAGCGAGGAAGCGGGAATGCGGCTTAAGGCTGGTGAAGCGGAGATGCGGGAATGCGACGAAGCGATAAAGGCTCTGCATAACCGCATAACCGCATAACCGCATAACCGCTTCACCGCTTCACCGCATCACCGCATCACCGCATCACCGCATAACCGCTTCACCGCTTCACCGCTTCACCGCATCATCACTTAACCGCATCCTCGCCTCAAAATGCAACATCCGCTATAATCGGCAGATGATCTGAGCCTACGTCCGGCCCGGTTGCGCACATGAGTGGCTTCATGCTTTTGTCCATAAGGACATGGTCGATTCTGATTCCGACCGGAATGCCTCTCACCGAAGCCCGTTCCGTCCAGCCATACCCGATGCCGCGTATTGAAAAAGCATTTTGGAATTTACCCCAAAAGTTACGGTAGATTGTGCTCTCCAACGGCATATTAAAATCACCGGCGATAATCTTTGGCGATGGTAGCGTTTCAACAATCGCCGCTATTTCCTGCGATTTCTGCTGTCGATATACTGTTTCGTCTATCAGCAGCTTTTTCCTTTTCAGGCTGATCACGGTTGATTTGTCAAGAAGATTCTGCAGGCCATAACGTGGGCTTGGCAGATGAACTGTACAGAATGTAATATTTCCCGACGCTGTTGTTACAGTGCAGTACAGAAAGCATGAACGTGGCCATTTGTGAAGGGGTACCATGGCTTTTCTAAAATCACCTGCGACAAGCGGATAACGAGAGAATATATGCAGGTCTCCTTCAAATACGTGCTGCCACCCTTCAAGGGATTTTATGGCGATATTTGCGGGTAACTCCTGCAAAGCAACGATATCCGGTTGCGTATCCAGAATAAGTGCATTGAATGCATCGTGATTAAAATGACCGTTCTGGAGATTGCATGAAAAAACCCGCAGTGGCTTAATTGCAGGCATAGCCTGTTTGCTTGCCGAAAAAGTGAACCCCATGATCGGACCGAGCACAATCAGAAGAGCGGCAATTAACGGCAACAGTAGACGACGGTTTATCCAGGTGGCAAAGGGGATCAACACGGCAACAGGCAGGGCAAGCAGCCAACGGGGTGCAAAAAGAAAAAAAGTTGCCGGCCACCAAAGGTCGCCGGCAAAAGTAAGGAGTCCCCATAATGTGATTATTAAAGCTAATGAAAACCAGCAGCAAATACTACAAAACATTCTCATTTAATTCTCGCCACTCGCCAATTACAGAGCCATCTGCATTGGCCATAGGCAGACCACCGGTAAGGTCAATATTTCATCCGGACCACTAAGTTGAATGACAGCGCTCATATCCGGGATCACCGCAGAATCCACCGATCGTGAAGGATCAGAATAAATTAGACCAGCTATACCGCACATGTGGGCCCCTGTGTTACAATCCGTTTCATATTTTTCAATTCATGCAATAAAACAGGAATATCATCCAGAATTATATTCCATAGGATTTCGTTGTCTATTCCAAGATATCCGTGAATCAGTCTGTTTCTGGTTGCCACTACCTGACGCCACGAGATTGTTGAAAATGATTCGCGAATTACATCTGGAATATGTGTTGCGGCCTCTCCAATTAACTCCAGGTTTCTTAACGTAGCATCGTACGATTTCTCGTCAAATTCAAAACTTTCCTGATCAAGGCCTTCCGTGTAGGCAAGAACCTTTTCAGAAAAGCAGATCATGTCTTCCAGATAGAATATCCATTCACGTTCAGACATAAATGGCCTCCAGTTCGACAAATCTCCTTAGTTCAGTTCGCAGTGCTTTTTCAGTCACCAGATCAATCCTGCAGCCAAACGTATCCTCAAGCAAAAACAGTACTCCAAAATATTTTGCTGAAGTGGCTGGACCCTCAAAAGAAACCAAAATATCAATGTCACTCTCTTTGGTAGCAAGATCACGTGCCGTTGATCCGAACAAAGCAAGGCGGTTTACTCCAAAGCGCCCCGCTAATTCAGGCTTCACATTGACTAGTGTGGCTATTACTTCTTTACGTTTCATCAACATATCAACACTCTCGACCAGGTAATGTCCGGTCAGCCCTTACTTCACGCTGCCAACTCGCAGGATTTTCTATTTCACTGAAAACGTTCGATTGCTGTAAATGAATCATTACTTCACGCAGTTTATTACGTCTCTCATCTGAAGAAAGTGTAGTGACGTTTAATCGGTTTTTTTGTTGTAAAAACAATACAAAATCCAGCACTTCAGCTTGAATAACATCGGGGAACTGTTCCACATTTCTAAATATTTTCTCTGCCGTATTCATGGTGTGCCTCCTATTACAAAAGCTTTGGTCTGGCCCTACAAAAAAGGCTATTTAACAGGATCCTGGGTCCTGTTAGAAAAAAAGATTTATGCTTCACTGCGCCCCTGTCAATCACTCCCATCCGGTTATGACCATTAACGAACGGATCGGATCAGAGGACCAAGTACAGAGATAAAGTCAGATAAACCAGATTCCAGGATGAATGGATTTTTACCATTATTAAACAGGTGTGGCAATCCAAATCATGACATCCAAATTATGGTAAGCTACTGCCGTATATATTTCAAATACTCAGTATCTCAGGTCACACCAGACCACAAACCTAATGCATTGCTTCGAAAAAAACAGTTGAATTTTGTTTGTTTGTTGGTAATGTATGCGCATTTGCAACAAAGGGGAGATTGATATGCAACCATACGCACAATCAACGGTAAAAAAAGCGGTAAACCTGACGGCAAATGCGGATCTTGTGGCCAGAGCCAAAGAAAACAAACTTAATCTTTCTGAAATCTTCGAGGAAGCTATTCTACTAAAACTCCGCGCCATACAGCAACAGGAATGGCTTGATCAGAATAAAGATGGAATTGAAGCATATAACGAACGAATTGAGCGCAGTGGCATATTCGCTTCGAAGTTCAGGAGGTTTTGATGGCACAACTCGACATATATGCAAACAGAGACAAAGATACTTTAGAAGAGATCCCGTTTCTTATCGATGTTCAGCACGAACTTCACCGAGGACTCAAAACACGTATGATGATACCACTCGTGTGCATGGAGGCACAACATGCTGAAATAGCTAAACTCTGCCCCGTTTTCACGATTCAGGAAAGAACGGTTTTTGCATCAATACCAGAAATGGCCGCCTACCCCGTTTCTGAAATTGGCAGCAAGGTGGAGAACCTTGGCTCGGAAAGAGCTGTCCTGTTTGATGCCATTGACTTTTTGATGCATGGGTTTTGATTCAAAATATCCGTTCACAAATGAAAACAGTGGACCTTGGGATTACTACGATTACTCAGGATTTTAAGTTCACCCTTCACTCTTTTAAAACTGTATGGTTTCCAGACAGACGCAAAAAAGCGCTGCAAACGCAGCCACTCTACTTGCCTTCAAGATAGAGTGTATCAGCGCTTAAGTCAGCCTCATTTGTCCATTCCACAAAATACCCACCATTACGGATGGACCGGAATACTTCGATGTTTTTAAGTGCTGCAAAAGCCTCACATTCAAGTAGCGGTTTCATATCAAATAACCGCCGCGCTCCATCATCAAAAGTGATGTCCAGGGTCCAGTCATTTCCCGTATCAATTGAAGTAATAACTCTCATTATTCCAATCCTTTTATCTTAAATACGGACTCACCCTTAACAGCAAGTTGCCAGTCTGCAAAAAGATCATCCCGGTGGATTTCTATCCAGGCTTCGACAAGTTTTCTTTTGGGGGTTGGCAACGAGCCTTCAATAATACTGCCATCCGCAATGGCAAAAACAGCAATATCACCTTGATATTCAGCATGGATGTGCGGAATATGATGTTGCTTGTTGTCTTTGTAGAACATCCTGATCAGTATCCCAAAAAAAAGAGAAATTGTTGGCATATTGAACCTCCAGATAGCCGGAATTAACTCGCTTGCGCACAAAAGGGCACAATAAACAGCCTATATTGTTTAAAGGCATCTCTTTTTACCCTTACGCTCTACGATTTCCTACGATATACCTGTTTTCTGTCCCCTATAGCCAAAACGAGTATAGTGATGGTGTTGTCTTGAATGTCACAGATGACTCGGTAATCACCTACACGATATTTCCAGTAGTCACCGAGCGGACCGGAAAGTGCTTCACCAATAGAGCGGGGATTTTCCAACAAAGCGATGCGGGTGTGTAGAAATTTTAGTATCCGCCGCGCAACCTGAATATCTAACTTATCAAGTGCTTTGTCAGCAGCGGGTTTGATTTCAATATTCCATACCATAACGCCTCATTACCTCTTCGAGCGGTATAGCTGGAGCCGGATCTTGCAACGATTTCATCGCAAGCCGGTAGTCGGCACGGTCTTCCAGTTGCTTTGCTATCATGGTACGAACAACTTCCTGGCGACTGATGTGCTGTATTTTTGCCATAGCTGCAAGCTCTTTTTCGATGGCAGGGTCGTTGATTTTAATTGCGAGCACAATGTACCTCCGTAATTGCATGTTGCTATTTCCCGTGAACAATAACACCTTGTATAAACCGACGTCAATGCAATTGAAATTAAGAGGCAAACCTTCTCTCAGCCTCGGGATTACTACGATTAATCTGGATTTCAACATCACCCTTAGGCCCTTTTCCTAACCGCATCGCCGCATCTCCGCTTCACCGCATCACGCACAAGACTGTAAAGTTTTCCCGACAGACGCAAAAAGACGCTGCAAACGCAACGCCTTATAAAAATATAAATATTTCATGTCAATGCGACGAAGCGGTTTGAATCCTGAGAAAGCGGGAATGCAACAAAGCGATTAATGCCGTAAATCGCATCACCGCATCACCGCATCACCGCATCCCCGCTTTGCTAACGCATTCAACCGCTTTTATGCCGAGACGGGAAGGATCAAACAGCGTCCAAAGAAGGGCATGAGTATCGAGCAGGCAGTTCACAATGACAGTAATTCTTCATCACTTATCTTGAAATCAGGTGAAAGCGTAAACGATGCCTTTCCGGCTAATATGCCAAGAATACGTGCAGGTTTGCCTTCGTAGCGGCTATAGGGAACCAGTACGGCTATTTTTTCTTTCTTTTTGCCATAACTGATAACAACATCTTCGCCATGTTGAACAAAGTCGAGCACCTGTGAAAAATGTGCTTTAAAGTGGCCTACAGTCATTGTCTGCATACGTGTAAAACCTCCGTTGTGTTATGCATGAAAATAGCCATTTTAGTGACAAGTTATCAAGTAAATTGGCAATATACTCCGCTAACACTAACAACACCGAGCCTCGGGATTATCCAGGGCTCGACAAGTTTTCTTTTGGGAGTAAGCAACGAGCCTTCAATAATACTGCCACCCGCAATGGCAAAAACAGCAATATCACCTTGAAATTCTGCATGGATGTGGAGACTCAATATGTTCAATGGCTATTTCACTCATGTTTGTATACCGTTAGAAAGCATATACCTCTTCAGCAGAGATACAGCGAGCAGAATACAACAAGGCCGCTCTGATGTCGTCCACTTTGAGAAACGGGTAATCCTCAAGCAGTTCCTGAGTGGATGCTCCGAAAGCTACTTTTTCAACGAGAAGATCCACCGGCATCCGTGTTCCTTTTATAACCGGTTTGCCTAGCATGACTGAAGGCTCAATCGAAATGCGCTTTAATAAATTTGCAGAATTCATAGTATTTTCTCCAGGGGAATAAAACGTATCCTTTTCCGCGCGATCACAACAAAGTGGTTACTGAATTTTTCAGGATATTTCAAAAGCATAATTTTCAGAATCGTAATTTTTACTCTGACATTTTGCTCATTGATACGAAACAGTATGATGCCGGCAGACGGTTTTCTTTGAAAAAAAGTCAATTCACCAAAATCCTTATCGTTCGTTACAATGATTCGATTCTCGCCGCTCGCTAATTTCAGTAAAGATTCATCATCAAGATGGCAATCATAGTCAGGAAGCCAGAGAACATCGTATCCGGCACCTCTCAAAAAATCAATGATCCGCTTTTCGATATTAACGTCCGCAAGAAATTTCAATAACCACGATCCTTTGGCCAGATATTTACTCTTTATTCTTGTTTTGAACTATTTAAATAGGTTCGCCATTGTAGGTCAAATCAAGCTGCTTGACTAGCTGAAATTCAAACCTTCTTCAGCCTCGGGAAGGCTGCGATTACTCTGGATTTTAACTTCAAAATCTTTATTCCCGGGGAATCCTGAGTAGTACTTGCATCGATTCCTGAAATGGCAGCCTATCCGGTGGTTGAAACTGGACACAAGGTAGCTACCCTTGATTCTGAAAGAGCGATCCTGTTTTTCACTATTGACTTTTTGATGCCTGGTTTTTGATTCCATTACCACGCTAAAGCCTGGTATCGAGGAAAAGATGGCATGGTACAGGTTGTAGACGTCGTGAAGTTGTTTATCTTTCTGATTTCGTTCGTGTATTTCGTGCTTTTCGTGGATAACTGCTTTTTCTGGGATAATATTCTCCATGTCAAATAAAAAATCCAAGCAGCAAAGGGGATCAACAAAGCAACAGGCAGGGCAGGCAGCCAACAGAGTGCGAATAGAAAAAAAGTTGCCGGCAACCAAAGGTCGTCGGCAACTGAAAGTAGTCCCCACAATGTGATTTATTAAAGCGAATGTAAACCAGAAGTAGATAGCCAACAATATTCCAAACTGACGGTGCTGCACTTCACTTGATATCCGGTAAATTAGGCGTTTTTATTTAGTCTCTTGTGCATTTTTGGGTGGAAGCGGAGGTGTTGCACTTGTTTTCGATGGCACTGCCTCGATGGTGAATGGGGAGACATCACTGCTAACTACACCATTAGAGTCTACTACATAAACATAAACTTTCTGACCATCTGTAAAACCTCCACGGTTAAAATTTACCGTAATCTTATCAACAACCCATGCCGTCGCCGGTTGAATCTCGCAATAAGTTCTTGTTGCCCAAGTAGGTGTGTTACAAAGCTCTACTCTTGCTAATGAATTATCAATGTACATATCATCAAAATACATCTGCATACTCAGCGTACCATCCACATTTGTCATCCCCTGTGGAATAGACACATATCTCCATCTATTATCAACAGGGCCGTGAGTAATAATGCCAGTAGCTTGAAGTAGTTGAGGGTTACCAGAATGCCCTAATCTATTTACAGTAATTGTTCCGTCAGCGGTAGATGGCGCAGAGGAACTTTTCCATACCCACTCAACCCGTTGCCACTGATCGAATAAAAATGCATCGGACGGCCATCCTGGTGACGAACCGTAGGAATATAACGAATGAACGCCATCTGTTGAATATTGAGTTGAGGTCGCGCTATTAAACCACTTTGATACAGGAGTTATCTCATAAAATCCTGCAAATCCCGATGCAGTTTGAGGAGGGCTTCCCCAATAATAATTTGTACCCGATGATAGGAGTGGGCCTTTCCAGTTGAACCCTGCCGCATCTCCTACTGGAGTAGTCATGTAAACCCACGCACTAAAATAAACATCATTAACATTTGTGCCAGCACCCATATCAGCAGCTATACGCGGAAATCGTGAAGTTCCACTGCCAGTGCCGGAATAAACCATACCCGAAAAATCAAAATTGACCGATTGTGTGCCGCTATGAGATTTTGTGCTGCTAACCCCTACCTGACTGCCTGTGTAAGCCGCTTTGGAGTATCCGTTAGGTAACGAACCTAGTGGTTCGGAATCATTATTGTTGAACATTATAGGAACAGCAATTGGTTTTGCTCCAAAGTTAGAACCCGTAATAGTAATAGAAAGGGCATTTGTACTTTGGGTTACAGCAGAAATAACAGGCGCTGCAATCGAAGTTGACGAGATAAAAATTAATATTATTGACAGTTTAATTACTGAGTTAAACCGGGACAGACACCTTATTCGATCTAGCATGCTCATGACAGCCTCCAATACTTGTTTTGTAGCTGCTTTTGTAAACGCATAATTCCGCGAAGTAAGTTTATCCTTCAGTTCGCTTTGATTTCACCTTTTCTGATTGTTTATAGGTTACTACAATATTTGATGCTCTTCAAAAATCATGTGATCTATATTACCAGAAGCACTTATTTCAAGCAAAGCCGAATTTCAACTCTCAAACGGCATGATCTTTTGTTGTTTCAACATGCCCCTTCCATCCATATTGTGGGACGAATGGCGAAATAATTTCACTTGGCATCTTGCCTATCTCATAATTGGCACCATCAATTATCGTGCTGACATCTTGAAATACAAAATCACACAGTTGAAAACTATTTATCGTAAATGCGTTTGACAATGTAGAGATCTGCAAAGGATCAAATCCCATTAGTGTTGCGCAAACTACATCGATCGCTACCGGGTTTGTTCCGCAAACGAGACAACCCAAAGCTTTTGGATCAGGCGAAAGAGGGCCTTCCCCTTCACCTGCCTGAATAGCGTCTACAATACCTATGTAGCGTTTGGCATTCACAGGAGAATCTGGCCGCATTTCGCCATCTGGTTGTGCATACAGCAAAATTTTGTTAAGGTCTAGAATCATCCGCCATACAGTATCGTTACCAAACCAGCTCCCATTTCTAACCACTTTACTGCTGTCGCCAAATATGAATTTAGCAACAGAATTTAGTGGACTGAGCAGAGTTGCTGCAATCGCGTTTTTTATGACATGCTGTTTAATAAAACTGATGAGCGGCCCCTCCAGTTTGGCATTCATGTTTTCCTTCTGGAATTGATCACCCCCTTCTGAAGGGCCACCTTCGGAGTGGTGAGGAAGATAGTTTTTGTATGTATTGATACCGACCAGATTTTTCAGGCAACAGGTAATACCAGCTTTACGATGAGTTTTGAGCTTAGGAATATTAATGAAAACATCACTTTCGATAACTGTCTTCGATACACTATAAAGATTATGATAGCCATCGTGGGCTCGATTAGTTTCAGCAATGTCATAATCGGCGCCATAGTATCCACGCTTTGATTTTGCATGGCCATGAAACTCGCTGGTCTCGCCTAACAGATCAACAAGCACTTTACCCCGTGGATCTCCAGGCAATGGGATCCGTTCTACAGTTACTCCATTTTGGGTGCGCCATTCATGGTCCCTAAGGTCGATTATTTCCAGATTGACTCCAAGCGATTCCGCTCTGTTTTTCCATTCATCGACAGGGTAATGTTCCATTATTTTTGCAAAGGAAGCCTCTGTCATAGGGCCATCAAGTATGGAGATGCGCCCTGATCCTTGGAGTTTTTGAAGTACATGTTCTACAACGGCTGAAATTACCGTTGGGTGTGTGATCACATACTCCCACTCTTGAGTGTGTGTTTTATGTGACTCCATTACCCAATTTGGTTTAATAACTACCGATTCACCAGGCTTTATGCATTCAAACAATTCAGAAGGCAATATTGACTGAATGGCGTTTTGATCATAGTGCTCAGTTTTTAGAATTCTAACCGTTCTGGCTGTTTGCATTTAAAGAAACCTTTCGAAAAAACTTGATAAAACTACTTCGCCGATTGCGAACGGGTGGCTTGACTCAGTATGCCCTTCCCGTCTTTGCTTACCGGCCCTAACGCTACATAATAATTATTAATAGTACTACGAAAAATGAATTTTATAATCATGCGTAGAATACAAGCCAGAAGACCCGTCAGAAAACGAAAAGTGGAAGAACTATTTATGATTTTTGACTTTAAACGACTAAAAAAACTTTTATGATTATCTGCATGCTTTGACACCAGGCCGTTATACTCCTGAACGAGTTGTTCTTCCTGCCAGCGGATCCTGGCGAGGTACTTACAATAATCCTTTAAAGCTGGAGGCTCATAGTATACTTTTTTATTGATGATAGTGAACTGCTCTGCGGGCACAATTTCTTGTACAAAAGCGTCTTCAGCTACAATACCAAGGGGAATTCCATTCAGATTTAAAGTGTTAAATATGGCTTCAAATTCATTTTTCTGAAGCGCATACAACGCTCCGGAAAGGAAATCTTCATGTAAAGGCATCTGTAAGAAACCAATAATGCGTTGCCCAATATTTAGATCAGACTTTCGGGGACATACTGAACAACCTGCGAGCGCTACGTTTGAAGTTTCACTGTTTAGAAGTTGGTACAAGGCTTGAACCGCATTGGGTTCGGGCAAAACATCTCCGTCAGAAAAAACCAATATTTTATGGTTATTTTCATAAAAAGCAGTATTCCAGGCATTTGGTTTAGATGCTACATCGAGTTGACGAAGGGAAAGGTTCGGTATTTTTTCAGAAAGTGAATGTACAATTTCTACCGTTCTGTCTGAGCAGCCATTTGCGTAAACTTTTATATCGGCGGAAACGCTTCCGCAACTTGCCACTATGGCCCTGATCGTATCAGCTATATGTTTTTCTTCATTGTGGGCAAGTACGCAGACACATAGTTCGTTCAATTAATAAATCCTCAAAAATCTCTGTTCTGTAAAATGGGGAAATACGTTAATCATCTGATATCAGAGATTACAAATCTCCGCTTCCCATTTTTTCCTTCAGCAATATCATCAAGAAGATCAAAATTTATTTTTAAATCTTTATCTCCTTTTTCCAAAATTTCTTTACGGATATCTTCAAGAATATTTTCATCAGCATTGGGTTGGAAAACGATTTGTATATTCAATTCATCAATCGTACTCTGATGAACTCTAAATTTAGCTATTTGTGGATAATATTCAAAAATGCCGGTGAAAAAATGAACTATTAACTTGTTGCCGCCTGGTGTATGAATAATGTCGGAATCCCTGCCTTCTATTTTTTCTAAAATATCATAACCACGACCGCATGAGCATGTTTCTACGACACACATACGCCCCACATCCCCAACGTTATACCTTATAAGCGGCATTGCTCCTGGTTCCAGACATGTAAGAAGAATATTGCCAAGCTGCCCCCGTGGAACCAGCATGCCGGTATCATCCACAATCTCCACAATCACATGGGGCATGAAAATGTGATATTTATTGTTTCCATCAGGGCACTGAGCAGCAACCTGTATCCCTTCACCGCAACCATAGGTGTCTGTTACCCGACAATGAAACTGTTCTTCAATGCATCTCCTGAAGTGTTCAAAAAGATTGTCCCCCCACGTAACAACCCCACTTATATCAAGGTTTAAACCAACCTCTCTGGCACGATTAGCCAAAGCAAACATACTGCCAGGATAGCCCATTAAATATTTGATATTCTTTTGTTTAATTATATCAAGATAGTAGTCCAAACGCGCATCACTCAGATCAAATGCCGATGCATAATACGTATTAAATACCAGATCTTTTATTTTTTTAACGACACCTCTTTGAAGTGACATACCGGTTTGAAACACAGCGTCGCCTTGCTTCCAACCGGAATAGTTTGCCCGCAACAGCATAAGTGCACGTGCCTGACTCATGGTCTGGTTATCGACCATAGTAGCAAAAGGGTTCCCAGAAGAACCACTGGTAAAATATTCCTTAACTGGCCAATTTGTTTTACGCGTACAGCCATCAGGATAACAGGCTTTTAAATCCTTCTTGGAGATAATTGGTAATTTATGCAAATCATCTACAGTTTTAATCAGGTTGACGTCAATCCCATGCAGTGCATACAAATTTCGATAGAATGAAACTTCCTTTACAGATACCTGTAAAAGATTCCGCAATTTATCTGACTGATAAGATAGTTGTTTTTCTCTTGGCCACCACTGTGCCTGACTGAAAAAAGAGTGATAGGACATAACTTGCTGACGAGATAACAAATCAGCAGCCTTCAAGAACCAGGAGTTCAATAATAATTTGCGTATTGGCATCCTAGCGCATCCTTTCAGAAATAAGTGACTGTAGTGCTGTCACCGTAGATGCTACGTCATAACGTTCTGCTGCCAATGGAACAAAGTCGGTAAATGGTTTTCGTATGTCATTCTCCATAAAAAGTCTTATTTCATTTATGAAAGCCTTTAGGTCTTTAGTCGTTACAAGGTGTGTTGGAGTATTTACGGCAACTTCACGCAAACCAATACAGTCAAATGCCAATAGCGGTGTACCGCAGGCTAGCACTTCCATTGGCAATAGCGGGCAAGCCTCCCATAATGATGGCATGACTACCAAGTCGAGCCCCTTTATCACACTCGCCACATTTGGCGTAAAAGGCAGAAACCTAAAATAATCATCTAAGCCTCGTGCCGCAATTGCAGCTTTTTCCTCACGTATAAAAGCACCATCCCCAAATGTCAATACAAGTGGTTTTTTTGGCAGATTCCCTAAAGCATGCAATTGCTCAATCGCGTCTATCAGATAGGCAAATCCTTTCTGAGCCATGAAACGGCCTAAAAACCCAATCAAAAAGTGACCCTCTCCAACTCCCATCTCCACGCGTAAATCTCTCGGTTCAGCATGTACAAAACGCTCACTTTCAATCCCGTTCATGATGACAACACATTTACCAGTTATTCCGGCAAATTTTGGAAAAAACTCGAGCAGGTTTGCCTGTGCATCATGGCTGACAGAATGAATGGTATTCACAAGCGACAGTGCAAACCCCATTCCAATTTTTTTAATCCGCCCGGAAAAACCTTTGAACTGAACCGTAGACAGTACGTCATGTGATGTAAGTATGTGGGGAGTCTGGAAGAGGAATGCAGGCAACGCAGCACAGATTCCAGAAGTAAAGCCCTGTGAATGAACTAGGTCGTACCGACCACGCAAGAGCAACTTGGCTGTAGCAATGGTTAGTTCATTCGATGAAGGTCGTTCAGACACCTTTATTATTTCAAAGTCTAGCCCTTCAAGATCACGTGCCAACACATCAAGCTCGGAAATATCGGGGCCAAGAATAGTGAAATGATACAACTTCGGGTCAAAACGCCGATACACATAGCGCATGAAAGTGCGGATACCACCCACCGGCCAGCGGACAACCAGCAGTATTCTTTTTTTGCGCCCCACATCAGCATTATTTTTATCAGTTTCTTTCATATCACTGTTTCCCATCAATTAACTCTCTATACCACATCTCCAGCACCATTAAAGTCCAGATAATATAACTATGATCCCGTCGTCCACGACGGTGCTCTGCCACCATATTTTTCAGGTAGCCCGCGTTGAAATTGCCCCGCTGCAGAGCACGGCTGCCAACAACCAGCTCCTCACTCATCTCGCGCCAGTCGCTGTTAATCCACTGGGCAACCGGCATGGCAAAACCCATCTTCGGGCGATCTATAATCTCATGCGGCAGCAACTTATAGGCAAGCTGCTTCAGCATATACTTCAGCGTGCCACCATGCACCTTATACTGCACCGGCACCCGAAAAGCAAATTCGACAAAACGGTGATCCAGCATCGGCGCCCGCGCTTCCAGCGAAACTGCCATGCTCGCCCGGTCAACCTTGGTCATGATGTCCCCAGGGAGATAGGTCTTACAATCCAGGTATTGTCGGCGGGTAATCGGATCATGCATCTGAACCTTCGGCAGTAGCTTCAGCAGCGGGATGGAAGGATCGCTTGTCCCTGCCAGACGCGCCAGTTCCGGGCTAAATAATTTCCCATGAGTCCAGGAAAGCCCTTTGGTCATCTTGGCAATGTAGCGTTCATCGACATCTGAGGCAAGGTAGCGCAGTGTATTTATACCAGGAAATGATTCCGGAAGCAGAGTGGCAGGTGCACCCAGAAATGCCTTGCGCAGAAAAAGCGGTATGTTGTCGGTAATGCCGCTTAAGCCGCCATCCAGATAGCGGTCATAACCGCCAAACATTTCGTCGCCGCCATCACCGGACAGTGCCACCGTGACATGACGGCGGGCCAGGCGTGACACGTAATAGGTCGGAATCGCTGAGGAATCGGCAAAAGGTTCGTCAAACATCTTGATTAGATGCGGAATGACCTCCTCCGCATCAGGACGCACGATCTCTTCATGGTGATCGGTGCCATATTTCTGCGCCACCATTCGGGCATAGGGCAATTCATTGTATTTTTTTTCATCAAAGCCGATGGAGAAGGTCTTGACCGGCTCACCCATGTTACGCGCCATCAATGCGACCACCAGGCTTGAATCAATACCTCCGCTCAGAAATGCACCCAATGGCACGTCACTCACCAGCCTGATCTTAATGGACTCCTCAAGGAGACGTTCTGTCTCCTCAAAAATATGCTGCTCGGACATTGTGTAATCCGGTTGGTATTCGACATCCCAATACGAGTCAACGACGATGCGGCCATTTTCCCAGGTAAGCCGGTGGCCGGGAGGAAGCTTATTAATGCCGCTAAAGAGCGTATCCGGATCAGGAGAATAGCCATAGGCGACGTAATTGACGATACCGGCACGGTTGACTTCGGGCTTAAGAGACGGGTAGCGGAGGATGGATTTGATCTCCGAACCGAAAACAATTTTTTCACTGTCATGCAGGTAGTGCAGCGGTTTTTTCCCCAGGCGATCACGCGCCATGAAGAGCCGCCTGTTCTTGGCATCCCAGATGGCAAAGGCAAACATACCGCGCAGGTGGGAGACGCACTCCTGTCCGTATTCTTCGTAGAGATGAATGATCGATTCGGTATCAGAATTGGTAACAAAGTGATAGCCGCGCTTTTCCAGGTCTGCCCGCAGTTCACGGTAGTTGTATATTTCACCGTTAAAGACGATACGGACGGTGCCATCGGCGTTGGCCATCGGCTGATGACCACCGGCGAGATCGATAATCCGCAGACGCTTCATACCGATTCCAACAGCGCCTTCAACCCACATCCCCCATTCATCCGGCCCACGGTGATGGATGACAGCGCACATATCCGCGATCACCGCAGAGTCAACCGGTCGTGAAGGATCAGAATATATAAGACCAGCTATACCGCACATGCTAACTCCAAAAATAATATAAAGCTGTCAACTACCCTGAAGCCAATACTTTTTCACCTCATAATCACTACGATTACTCTAGATTTTAAGGTCAGAAGTTTTAGGCCTGTAATCCTGAGAAATCCTGAGAAATCCTGAAGCTAAAAACCTCTTCTCAGCCTCGGGATTACTACGATTACTCGGGATTTTAAAGTCGCAGTCAAAAGCTTTAATCCTGAGAAATCCTGGGTAAGCCTGAAGCTAAGTTCTTTTCTTTCAGCCTCGGGATTACCGGGACTACTCTGGATTTTATGTTCAAAGGCTTAAGGCCTTAATCCTGAGTAATCCTGAGTAATCCTGAGTAATCCTGAAGCTAAATTTGTTCTTGAAGCTCAGGGTTCTGCACGTACTTTCTCTTCACTTCAACGCTTTTCCCGAAATTAATCAGCAGACCAACTTCTATTCCGGTTGCTTTGAGATAGTTTTTGATCTGAAGTTCGTGAATATCATGAAGTTTATCAAGTGCCTTCAATTCAACAATGACAACATCCTCAACAACTAGATCGGCAAAGTAGTCACCGATAATTACGTCTTTATATCTTACTGATATGCCATGTTGTGTTTCTACCTTTAAGCTCCTTGACCTAATTTCTTCAAGCATCGCGTTTAGATATACTTTTTCGAGGAAACCTGATCCAAGGACTCTGTGAACTTCATAAGCACAATTTATGATTTGATCAGTCAATTCAACATATTTTAGATTCTGATTCAACTTGAGCCTCAGTCTTTAAAAAACATCTATGTAATCCTTTGAAATCCTGAAGCTGAAAACCATTTACTTTTTTGCCTCGGGATTACTACGATTACTCGGGATTTTAAAGTCGCAGTCAAAAGCTTTAGGCCTGCAATCCTGGGTAATCCTGAGAAATCCTGAAGCTGAAAAACTTCTTTTGGCCTCGGGATTACTACGATTACTCTGGATTTTAGGGTCAAAGTCAAAAGCTTTAGGTCTGTAATCCTGGGTAATCCTGAGAAATCCTGAAGCTAAAAACCTCTTCTCAGCCTCGGGATTACTACGATTGCTCGGGATTTTAAAGTTGCAGTCAAAAGTTTTAGGCCTGTAATCCTGGGTAATCCTGAGAAATCCTGAAGCTGAAAAACTTCTTTTGGCCTCGGGATTACTACGATTACTCTGGATTTTAGGGTCAAAGTCAAAAGCTTTAGGTCTGTAATCCTGGGTAATCCTGAGAAATCCTGAAGCTGAAACATTTTTATCCTCTGAACTCGGGATTCTAAGATCATGGAATTAAGCCTGGTCATACTGGAGCAAAAATCAATTGGGGTGTAATTCTGCCTCAATAGTATCAGGTCCAATATCCTGACCTTCAGGCCATCCTATTCCAGTAAAAAATAGGCGCACTTGTCTGAAATAATTTTCATCTTCTAGTCGCTTGAAAAAGTCACTTCGTATATATGGAGTTACGTCAAAAACGCCTGTCACACCATCAGAAAAAACTACTGAGACATTTTTCCCTTCAAGAGGAGAAACCTGAATTATTTTTTTCATACTCACTCCAATGGTTTGATTGGCAAGGGATTTTGACCACTCACAGCCAGACGCCAATCTGTTATAAGATCTTCCCTATGGATTTCTATCCATGCTTGAACCAATCTTTTTTTGTTTTTGGGAATTGAACCACTTATAATTTCACCATCTTCGATAGAAAATACTGCGTCATCATCTCCATAAGAGGCGTGAACATGGGGTGATTTGTGTTTCTTGTTATCATAGAAAAACATGTAAATGGCAATGCCATAGAACAACGAAATAGTTGGCATTATAGCTCCTGTGAAGAGGAATTACTTTATTGTTTAACCCCAAGTATTCGTTTCGTTTTTGAAGCTATCCGCAGTTATCCCCTTCATCCCTGTAATAAATGGTTATTGGCTTTTAGAATTTATTCCCAAAACGACGATATTCAAGCCTTGCACCGGTTTCCGGGAATCACCGACCGGTGACACTTTATGAGATCAACTGATTAAACCGCACTACCTCAGCACCGTGCAGTATCCTGAGAATCCTTAGCAGCATACCTTTTTTGACATACACTGCGATGTACGGTGTCCGAACAATAACCAGCTCATAAGTGCCTGCTACTCGCCCTTTTTTACCACGACGGGAAACGTTACCACCCATCATCGATACTTGCTGATATATTTTATCAGACACAAATATTGCCGCTTCAATGTTGTCTTTTGCAATATATGCTAAAATATCATCTAAATCCGATTCTGCCTCCGCCTCCCAAACAATGTCTACATGGGGCATTTCAAGCCGCCCTTCTTATTAGTGCCGCTTGTTTTGCTTTCAGTCGGGCGCCGACATCTTCATGGATGGCTGACTCCCGGCCAGGCTGGTCCATCTTAGCCAGTACCGACTCTACTTTATTTCTAAACCATAAATCGTGCTCAGCAGCAGCAGAACCGGAAAGCTTCAGCTCAAACGGCAATCCCTTGACAATATTAACCTGGCGGATAAAAAGCCTGACGGCTTCGCTCGTTGTTATGCCAAGGCTCTTAAAGATTGACTCGCATTCGAGTTTTTCGAGTTCATCAACCCGCGCTCTAATAATAGTTTCTGACATGATAATCACCTCCGCAAATCTATAATCCATGTAGCCTATTGTAGCTACAACTTATTTATTAGCAACAAAATTTATCATTTCATTTAGAGTGCTCCTTAACGCAAATACCGTAATCATATTCTGTTTTGACTTCAAAGGCTATTTAACAGGGATAAAGAAGGATAAAGGCGGATATAACCTTAAAAACAAAGATATTTATTGTTTAACCCCAAGTATTCGTCTCGCTTTTGAAGTTATCCGCCGTGATCCCTTTTATCCCTGTGAATAAATGATTCTGTTTTGACTTCAAAGGCTATTTAACAGGGATAAAGAAGGATAAAGGCGGATGAAACCTTCAAGCAAATACGTAATGGTTTTAAACCAAAGTCCTGTAAAGACTTTTCGCTTTTGAAGTTATCCGCCGTGATCCCTTTTATCCCTGTGAATAAATGATTCTGTTTTGACTTCAAAGGCTATTTAACAGGGATAAGGAAAGATAAAGGCGGATAAAACCTTAAAAACAAAGATATTTATTGTTTAACCCCAAGTATTCGTCTCGCTTTTGAAGTTATCCGCCGTGATCCCTTTTATCCCTGTGAATAAATGATTCTGTTTTGACTTCAAAGGCTTATTTACATGGATAATGAAAGATAAAAGCGGATAACACCTCAAAAAACAAAGATATTTATTGTTTAACCCCAAGTATTCGTCTCGCTTTTGAAGTTATCCGCCGTTATCCCTCATATCCCTGTTAAATAAAGGTTTGCTTATAACTTCAAAAACTTTTTACAGGGATAAAGAAGGATAAAGGCGGATGAAACCTTCAAGCAAATACGTAATGGTTTTAAATTGAAGTCCTGTAAAGACTTTTCGCTTTTGAAGTTATCCGCCGTGATCCCTTTTATCCCTGTGAGAAGAAGACTTTGCACTTCACTGCGGCCCAGTCAATCTCTCTTTGCCGGTTATGACCTTCAATGAACGGATCGGATCAAGCAAACCTGCCAGCAGCAGATGATATCCCGCTGCAAGATAATTCTTTTCCCCCAGATAGCATTGCCCCAGCCTGAAATTAAGCACCGCCTTACGGCGTCTAACGGTAGCGGGTGGATACGGGTATCTTTTGCGAGCGGCCTCAAGGATCTTGAAACCGTTTTTCCAGCGCTCCATAGTCCTGCTATTACTGATACTGCCGCCATGCCTGCGGTATTTCCAGAGACATTTATCAATAAATCTACTTTATTAAACATCAAGGCTACGACATGCATGGAACTAATGAGGACTGCTAACCTTTTCTTTGCCAATTAATACGCCTATTGCGCGTTTTGGATCGCAAATACCGGAGGCTATAAATAACAATCCAGCACGCAAAAATCGCTTTTCTTCATAATAACATTGTCCAAGCCTGAAATTTAAAACCGCGAGCCTTCCAAAAATAGTACTTAAAGGATAGTTGTATCTGGAATAGGCTTTCTTGAGAATTGTGTAGCCATTTAACCATCTTCTTTTTGCGTTTTTTTGACTTATACTATCTTTATGTCTCCTGTAGAAAAACAGATGATCTTCCAGATAGGCCAACTTGGTTACTTCTGAGACTCTGATTGCCATATCATGGTCTTGAGACGCTCGTAAAGATTCATCAAATCCGCCTACCTGCTCAAAAACACTTCTCCGTAACAATGAGTTATTTGGAAGAAGAAAATAACAGTCCAACAATACCCTATTCGGGTTTGAATCCTCTGTATGCTTTTTCCCGTATATTTCAAACAGAATATTCGAATTTTCGTCAATTGAGTGACCATTTGAATAGACAAGCCCGATTTGGGGGTTTTCCATCAAAAACGATACCTGTTTCAGTATTTTATCAGGCGCAAACAGATCGTCACTATCCAATATTGCAACATATTCACCTGTACAATTTTGAATCCCGAGGTTGATGGCCGCAGATTGACCCCGATTGGCTCTGCCGGGGTGTTCAAGTATGGTGAAGCTCTCGCCAAAAGACTCCAGCAGCGTGCGCGAACCATCGGTGCAGCCGTCATCGACAACAATCAGTTCAATGTTAGGATAAGTCTGATTAATGACACTATTAATTGTTTCTGCGATGAAGTCTTTGCGATTATAACAGGGAATTATAACACTAACTTTGGGAGGATTTTCGCCGGTGTTCTTGATACTATTCATAGGTTAGTATCCTTATGGGTGACGCCAGACCTGAGATTATTAATCAGAGGAGACATACAAGAGAACAATTTGAAATTCATATCTTTTCAGCTACAACCCATGTTGTTACAGGCAACCTCTTCTGATTAAATGTGGCTAACCAATTGAAGGGGTGGAGTCTATTGTTAGGTATTTTTTCATATCTAACTCCAAATGCAAAAAACAACCAAATAAAAATATTACCCCACCCGTTTACTTCGACAATATTTGTTCTCTCTTTAGAAAGAAGAGCTAACGCTTCAGGGGTAAAACGCCAATAGTCAGATGGTGCACCATGTATTGGATTAATGAAACAGGTTGCATGTACCATTAGCCCCCCTGGTTTAAGTACTCTCAACGTTTCATTAATAGCATCTTGAGGATTGCCTTCAACATGCTCTAAAACTTGATCGCTTACAACTGCGTCAAATGACTCGTTATCAAAAGGAAGGCTAAAAATATTGTATTCTGGGTATGACGCATCAACAATTGATGTTTCATCGTACCCCAGTATTCGACATAGTTTTTCTGAACCACTAATTGAAAGTACTTTTGCACCACCGTCACGCTGCTTCTTTATGCTTTCTGAAAAATGCTTAAACATATAATATCTAGTTATATGTTCTCCCTTTGAGAATCCTAGACAAAAAAATTTGAAAATGTACTTTGATATTTCTTGAACAATTGTCTGTCCCATAGGTTCTTCCCTTCCTTGATAGAGTTAATATACGGTCCTATAACTGAAAAACAACTGTTGTTATGAATTCCCCTCCAACAATGGATCTTCTGAGTTAAGTTCCAACAGCAGAAACGATAAGTGATCTAAGTTGGTCTCGTATCGGTTTCACCTCATAGACGATCATTTGATGACGTTCTTTGAGATTTCCTTTGCCGGGTATCGGTGGTTCCAGCGGGGGGAGTGTTCACCATAATGCATCATGCATACTTCTTTGCTGTTCTCATCAATGTACATGCAGTTAGAGTAAACAAGTCCAACCTCCTGGTTATCCTCCAGAAAACGCACTTGCTTTTTGATCTTATCTGGTACAAACAGATCGTCACTGTCAAGGATAGCCAGATATTCTCCAGTGCTATGAAGCAAGCCGAGGTTGATGGCTGCAGATTGGCCTTTGTTAGCCCTACCGGGGTGCTCAAGTATGGTAAGGCGCTCACCGAAACTCTCCAGCACCGCACGCGAACCATCTGTACAGCCGTCATCAACCACAATCAGCTCGATGTTCGGCCAAGACTGTTCCAACACACTGAGTATTGTCTCCGCAATGAACGACTCCCGGTTAAAACAGGGAACAATGACGCTTACCAATGGTCTGTAATCAGGCAAGTTCCGGTTCAGCATTGTGAAGATCCTCCCGTTCCTGTGCCAAGGCGTGACAGACAGTGGCCACTCCCCCGAAAAAATACCATTCCCAGCTAATCAAGCCGAAACAGGAAAAACTGTAAAACAGATCCATGATAACCCAAACCAAGGTGGCAGAGACCAAGCGCATCAGCCAGTCATTTCCGCTGGCACCTTTGAGAACAAGTATCTGTTTAGCTTTTCTCAAACTCCTTACGATGGAGACTACATACGACACAAAAAGGCTAAATCCTATAATCCCAGTTGATTGTAATATTTCAAGATACATATTGTGCGTGATCTGCGAACTCCCACCCATAATATTCCAGTTTGCTTCCCTTGTAGTACCAAGACCGTTGCCAAACAGCGGGTTATGCGAGATCGTTCCAAACTGTTTAACCATACCATTAATTCTTCCTAGTTTAGTATCACCACCGGCTACCGTTGAATCAACCAAGGAGAGGTAACGGGTCTGCATATCAGAGCTTAGTTGCCCCATTAACAGAATACCCAGGGGCAATACCACGAGTAGGGTAATCACCAAATTACGTCGGCGGTTCCGACTGAGAAGCACTATTCCGATAATGACCACCATGAAAGAAAGAAGCCCACTACGAGATCCGGTCAGCAACAATGCGTAAATAGAGGGAAGCGCTAGCAATACCATGAAGAGTTTGCCCCACTTGTTCCACTGCCAAAGCAGATAAAACAGATATGGTATTGTACTGACAATTACCCAGGCCAGTTGGTTGGGGTTGACAACATCGGACGGGGCACCACTCAAGCGATTGAGGCCGGTCATAACCCCATCTGTATGCGAATACGCAATACTGCCCCAATAACCGGTGGTAATATGGAGATATAGAGGTTCCAGTGCCCGGAAAACCTGACACAACAGAAAAACCCAGATAAACAGCCGCAGTTGCTTTTCAGTGCGGACAGCTCCTACAACCAGCAGAAAGAGAATGGCCACCTTCATCCATTCCGTCAGATTGTTTTGTATGACTGAACCGGGCCAGGTTACCAGCGGCAGGCTGAGAAGGATATACAGGAGAAACCAGTACAGTCTTCGTGCAGTCTCTTCGCCTGAACGGAGCGTATCCTGACGCTGTTGGATTAAGACCAGCAACAGTGAGCCCACCCCTAGCAGCAAATCAAAACGGAACGAACCAAGAACCGGAACTCGTGCGGTAAGATGAAGAAAATAACTAAGTATATTTAATAACAGTATTGGAAATGCCATAGAAGTATTTGCTACCAACCCATCTTAGATAAATAACACGAGAAGTGTGCTGAGCTCTTTATTTATCTCGCATAATACAATTATTTGTATTTATTTTTTATGATGCTAATAAACCGGCATCGTTCTTCTCGTTTCAAGAATAATACAAAGCTGAAAAGACATAGTATGCTCCCTAGAATCCCAACGGAAAAAATCCCGCCATAACCAATAGGATTAAATTTCACTATAGCAACATAATAGAATAAAGCCGTTATGGCACCAGGTAACAGTGAAGGGAGAAGTGCCTGTACAAGATACACCAAAACGTTGCCGGCTATCTGCTTGCACACAATGAAAAGAATGAATGGCTCTGCAACCAGTGCAGGAATTAGTGTGCCCATTGCGACACCCTCTTTCCCGATAATTTTTGCTAACACTATACTCATGACTAAATTTATGATTGCTTCTATCATCCGTATTTTAGCCAGTATTCCATGACTCCCGATGCCAGTCAGAATCCTACCGTGAAAAGGGTTTAACATTTGAATAAATGTTGCCATCGCCAAAATATAGAGAATAAAGCGCCCTTCTCTGCCGTATTCAACCCCAATCCACACATCAAGAAACCGGGGCCCTAAAAAAGCTATTGCAACGAAACCACATACAACGATCCCAACCATATAGCGGGATGAGGTATAATACACTTCTCTTGTTTTTTCAGGTGATGCATTTACGCTCAATTCACTGAATAATGGCATAAAACCAAGCGTAGCAGAAGATACAAGATTACGAACCTGGTTGACCAGACTAGAGGGCATGGCAAAATAGGCAACTGCTGCCGGCGAGATTACCATACCGATCACAACAGAATCGGTACTATTCCTTATTCTGGTTGCAATACCGAGAGCAAAACTTTTGAATCCGAAATTAATCAACTCGCGGATAGTCTCTGATGAGACATATTTTAATCCGAATCTATATCTTCCATATTTATCCAACCTGAGCAGCAAATAATAATTAATAAACTTTATTGTTACACCAATTGTGTTCGCTAATGTTAGAACGAGTAACCCATAGCCGTTCTTCAAGAAAAAATAAATGATTGTTGACCCGATAACTGTATTTATAGCTGTCAAACCATTTGTAAGCCAATATCGCTGATGACCCTGGTGAACGGATGTGATGACATTCCCAGGAAAACTAACCAAAACCTGGCATGCTACAATAATTAAAAAAACAGTATAGCGGGAAGAACTCGCATCAGGAGGTGCAAGACCTCGTGCACCTGCAAAAGCCCACACCAAGAGTACTCCGGCAACCAGAGCGCCAGTAGCAGCTGAAAAGACAATAGCAGAACTGAAAATATTTTTGAGCTTAACTTCATCATTAACAGCTGCATAGCGGGCAATGAATCTCGTAACCGCTGGCTGCATGCCTAGTTCAAGCATACCCATATACCCGACAACAGATAGAACAATCTCGTAGATACCGTACTCGTGCTTGCCCAACGCCCTTAAAATGCATGGGGTAATAATAAAAGCAACCCCAAGCTTAAGGATTAAGATCGCAATATTAGACATTGAATTTTTAAATAATTTTTGTAACATACCTTATATTTTTCTTGATCTTGATAAAGTATTTTCAATTATTTCAGTAAAACCTCTCATAACATTTTCCTCTTCAAACCGGTCAATTCCTTCAAAGATAAATCTTGCATCATCAGATTGAATTTCATGTTTAAATTTACATCTGATTTCATTCTCAAGGATTTCACGTACTTTATCGTGATCCTCAGATAACAAGATATAACCACTTTTTGTACTTCGTATAACTTCCGCCATTTCTCCTTCACGAATAAGTGCCAGAATAGGAATACGGCACCCGAGATATTCAAAGAGCTTTGAAGGAAGCCAACCGGGGCGGGTACGTTCAGCCTGTCCGGTGGAGATAAGAACCATATCTGCTTCAAGAGTCTTCTCTATTGCATGTTCATGCGACATTCTCTCGAAAAAAATGACAACATCCTCCAGGCCAAGGGACCTGATTACCTGCCGTGTAACAGTATCTCCGGAACCGATAAGATGAACCCGGAAGATGGATTTATAATATGATGATTCAGATGGCGACATTTTATCGAACCAACTCTTCATGGCTCGAAAGAAAGCATAGGGATCTTTTCCCGAATAGAAGATGCCGGTATAGCAGATGATAAAATGTTTCGGATCCCTTGCAACATACAGGGAGGTTTTAAGCTTATCATAACTGTTTGTTACCACATGAAATTTTGCAGAATCAATCGCAGAGTGTTTTTCTATAAGATTCTTTGAATAGGTTTTAGTGGCTGAAATGACCGAATCTGCACGGGTAATCACACTCCTTTCAAAATACCCGTCCAGCAATGACAGTTCATGGTGCCCCTTGGTCGGATAATCATCCCAGGGATCGCGAAAATCCACTATCCAGGGGATAGCGTGTTTTTTCTTTACCATTAGACCTGCAAGATGGATAGAGTGGGGGGGGGAAGTTGTTAAGACTACATCGACCCGATTCGCTTTAATATAGCTGTTGAATGATTTATAGTATGAAAAAACGTGTCGAACATCAGAATCCGGTTTGATCCACTTCTCCAGAACGTCCCACCCGGCACCAATAAAACGGGCGGCCAGCCCACAATTCCAGGAGTTACCAGTATCCGGTGGAGTTACATAATGAATATCGAAATCCCCTTTGATTTCTTCAAGTAAAGAAGAATCCAAATCATGTCCGGTAGTGGGAGGGCGTGTAAACACAACAACTTTCCAACCTCCCTTACAGAGAAACTTGGTTAACCGGAACGGGCGCAATGCTCCCACGATATTTGCTGGGGGGAAGTTGCTGGTTATGATGGCCATGGTTTTCATATTCAGAAACCTAGTGAAACACCCTTTGGAATTTGATCGTTAACTTCATACTCCATTTCAGCCAGTGAAATCCGCTACAGGACAGGTTGGATGTTCTCAAGCCACTTGTATGCGCTTATTTTTAGCCCGAGTACGAACCAATTTCAAAAAGTTAATTGTTTTTTTAAAAACTATCAAAATTATTCCGCTGAGTTTTCTTCGATTATAAATCGTTATAGTATGCCTTTGATTAATTGTCTTTGTCCAATGGGCTTGGTATGGATAGCAGGGGCCAAAAAAATCCAATCGCTTGATATTATTTTCGCAACAGTATTTGATCATATGATATGTAATGGCTTGACCTATTGAAAATTTTTCACATTCAGAATATGAATAATTCACCCCAAGCTTATAAAAATAAAACGTATCTTTAAACAATAAGCCATAAATTGAAGCAACTGGTTCGTTTTCCACGTAAAGGGTGGTTAATAGGAACTGTTTGTTTTCCGAAAATGCTTTTGCTATGCTGTTGAAACAATCTATTTTTACTTGCGAGGGCTTAATAGGCCATCCGCTTTGTTTTTTCCATCCTGTATTTTCAAGATCATAGAATAGATTAATAGCTTCAATATCGTAATTATCTATTACTTTAAATTCGACCCTACCCTTTCGAGACATTTTGTTATTCATGTTTTTCCGGTTATTTCTGAAGCTCTTGTTCAGTTCACTAAAATATTTCTCAAAATCGTCACTGATTTGTATGTAATAAGCGCCGTTGCCGAGTTGGCTAAAAACACTCATGTCTTTATTGTCAAATTTTTCTATAATCTTTTCGACCGTACCAAACTCGAATGGAATATTATCTAAAATTATCACGTCCCAGATTTTAGGATGACTAGAAAAAAACGTTTTAACGGCATCGAGAACGAGTTCTAGATCGGTAAGCTTGCAGATAATATTATAACAATGCGCCATTGGCATTTTTTGCAGAAATGAGAATCTAAACACTTTAGCAATTTTTTCGATCCTTTTATTTAGTGGTAACACACCAACCAGTTTTTTATTATTCCATACAGTAATTATGTATAACGAGTTTATATCTCCGAATGATTCTAACAAAATACGTATCCAGAAATGAGTGAGAAATGGCAAGGGGTGTTCCATAGAATCTAAAAGTGAGTCCCATTCTTCTCGAAGTAAAAGGAATTCACTGTAGTCCTCAATAATATTTACTTTTAAGTTATTCATGGTTGAAGTGTTCATTTTGCTCCCGTAATCATCCCGTCAAATAGACCGTTAACCCTGGCCACAAGGTATTCCATTCCACACATCCTCCAGATAAATTCCAGCCGATCATCATCCGCTCCCATCCTGGGAACAAGAAACGGGTTCCAGTCCCTCGGCGGATTGCCATGGGCAGCACCACTGTATCCCGCATCGGCAACCGCTTTTACCACATTCTCGTTAATATCCAACATCCCACCGCTCGGGTAACAGAATGTGGAGATTCGACAGCCAAGCATCCGCTCAATTTCATCTTTGCTCTCTCGCACCTCTTGTATCATTTCAGCCTGCGGAATCCGCGAGAGAACCGGGTGGGTGAGCGTATGCGATCCAATTTCAATTCCTGACGCCTGCATCTCCCGTAACTCTTCCCATCTGCAGGCGGCAAACTCAGCACCGGGAATATCCGGCACTTTTATAGCCATTGCTGTGGAAAGATGTCTAATCAGAAGTTCCCGCTCCTCAAGGGGCAATTTTGTGCAGATATTGGATAGTTCCAGCCACGAGACAAGGGAGTGGGCATCATCAAGCGTGTCAATATCAAAGTGATTGTCACCAAATGTATAAGAATATCTTCCCGGCTTCAGTGTCTGCACGATATATTTCAACTTGTCGGGCCAGAGCCAGATCCTTTGATGAATAAAGTCACTGGTAACAAAGAGCGTTGCCGGAACTCCGGCCTTTTTCAGGACTGGATAGGCATACAGATAAAAGTCTCGATACCCGTCATCAATCGTTATGACTGCACAGTTTTTAGTGGAAACCTGCCAGCTTTTTCTCTGCAGAAAATCACCGAAGCTGATGACCTCAAATGATTTCACCACCTTGGCAATCTGCCACTCAAACTCATCCTGGCTGATGCCCCCCCACACCGAGTTACCGCTTGCGCAAAACCGGTGATACATAAATATTTTCGGATAATCCCGGGTAAGTTTGATGGCACAATCTGTCAGAAGTCGGCTCTTTACAAAAGCCTGCTTCAGAATACTTTTGATCTGTTTTTTAGAGGGGACCTTTGTACTCATCATTTGTCAGTCGGCCTTATCCTGCCTGCAATATATCGGGAATACAGTCTGTCAAGATTGTCAATCAGCTCAATTTTGAGCTGTAATGCGCTCTGGGAAAGAAGGAAGCGCAATAAGCCATACCTGAAAAAACAGATCATAAGCACAAAGGTCTTTGTTGGTTCACCCCAAGCTTTTCCTGAGTGTTGCGGCTGTACACTCCCAGCAGCGATACCGGCATCAAGCGCAACATCGATAAAATTGACGCCATCGATCAGAGAGTAATGGGTATTTGCCCAGAATCTGGGATTAACTTCAATAAAGTAATAGCGGTCAGTGGCAGAAACATATCTGAAGTCGATATTGATAGGGCCGCAATAGCCTGCCATGGTTATCAGCTTTTTTGCCAAGTCATAAATGGCATCATTTTTGACAAAGGTGCTGATTCTGAGCCTGTCTCTTCCCAAAATTTTGACACTGTGAAATCGCTGAATGGACCAGGAAATTATGGCACCGTCGCGGCAAAAACCGTTAAAAGCGAAATCACTGCCGGAAAGATACTCCTGAGCGATGAATTCTTCCGCCACTTTTGACTCGCTGCCTGCACAGGCATCTTCAGGGCTATGTACCAACCTGATCCCCTGTTTTCCCGCCCCGAGTCGATGTTTAAGCAGCAGTGGAAAAGTCATGCCATGTGGCATGTTGGCAAAAAAATCTGTCCCGCCTATTGTTACCGGATGCGGCATTTCATGAGTTGTACAGTAGTGAGCAAAAGTAAGCTTGTCATCCAACTCCTCTATCAGTGCCGCATCCGGAAGTGATACTATACGGATCAAATGAGATAGTCGTTCAACGTGTGCAGAGATCAGCTTTACACTGCCAAAGCCGCTTGGCAGCAAAATATCGTGGCTTTGAGCATTCTTATTCAGATACTCAAACAGACAATCAGCGGATATTTCACGAACAGGAATAACCGCAAAACGTCCAAAGTTTGTCATTACATGTGGTATCTGCTGCGGCTCAAGAAGAATGGTGACTTCATATTTATGAGCCACTTCCCTGAGACAGCGTACGAATATATTGGCATCACCCGCATTTGTTCCGAGCATCAAGACTCGTGTTTTCAAGACAGTACTCCGATATTATTTTTCGTTACAAGTAATCGATATCGCCATCGCCATGAACAATATGTACACTACTCATACAATCCAGAGATGTTCCAGATTGGTTGGGAAACCAGCTAAAAGATGGTGACTCTTTGCGTGTTATAAAAAAATTGCGCCGACAGGCATCCCTAAAGCCGTGCAGAGATCCCCAGGCAACCAGTTTGCATGCGCCAAGTTTTTTTGCAGTAGATCTGGCAAAACCAAGCGTCCCTGCCGGTTCATCCGGCACGGCAGGATCCCACAACATATCAACTATATAGGCGGTAGTTCCCTCTACACGGAGCACAAGCATTGAGCTTACCTTTTCAGCATTGTTACGGAGAAATACCAAATAGTTACGATGCGGGTTCCGGAAATAGCGCCAGTTCATATATCCGGCCGTTTTCAGAAGACCCCCACCGATTTTGGAAAGCGCATTCTTTGCAAACTCCTCATAGTAATCAGGGAACCGCTGAATCTGGCTATAACCTTTATTGTCTAAACATTGACTCACCAGAACAGGCTGAAAAACGCTCCGTTTTGCTATCTTGCCAATCATCCAGCGTAATGGTGACAAGATACATACCTGGTAGTTTGAAGGTAAAACCTCCCGATAACCTTTCTTACGCAAAACCGCTTGCATCGCAGCAGCAGTGCCTTTGGAAAACTGCATAGCTCCGGTTTTGGCAGCAGCAACATCATAGAGTTTTCCGATGACGCCATGACCACGATAATCCGGATCTACCATAGAATTTGATGCAAAAAAAACCGCCTGACTCACTTCGTTAACCACCAACGTGTATGGCATACGAACCGTCATACCGATCAGATTACCATGATGCTCCGCAATAAATATGCGTATATTCCGGCAATCCGGATGGGACAAAATTTCCCAATTCCAGCGTTTTCGTATAGTGGAGGCATCACCATAAACACGTTCAAACAGATTGAATATCGGTACCGGGTTCTCAACCAGTGGATCAAATTGCCTAATACTAAAATCTTTATTCATATAATTATCAGGCTTTCCTCGTCATTATGCTTTCGTAGTAACAGCAGGTCGTTGATACCATAGCACTAATAGAGTACCTCCTTGAAACCGTGGGCGCATTTGTAACAGCTATCCGCTCCCGATCAGCTGAATCAGCCAGTAGACGAAGAATCACGGATGCCAGTTCGTTACAATCACCCGATCCATAGAGGTACCCATTTACCCCCTCCACGATCAACTCCGGGTTGCCCCCGACCCTCGACGCCACAACCGGGACACCACAGGCCATATACTCAATAATAGCGTTGCAAAACCCCTCAGTTTCAGAGGTAATCACACCAACCGAGAAGGATGCAATGTAGTCGAGTGGATTTGCTACCATGCCGGTAAAGGTAGTGCAGTGACCGATACCAAGGGCTGCAGCCAGGGCTTCCAGCTCCGGTTGAAGATGACCGCCACCAACAATTACAAAAGAGGTATCAGGCCGTTTTTTGTGGACTGTTGCAGCCGCCGTGACAAAATCCTGCACCCTCTTGACCGGCCGATTGAGGTTGGCCACGATGCCGACTATACTGGACGTTGTTGTATCTAGAGAATGGCGTGCAGGAATAGCAGAGATGTCAAAGCCGTTGTAGATTACTGCGACCCGATCAGGAGTCAGATTGTCTTGTGCAACAAAGTGATCCTTGACCGCCTGCGAGTTGGCAATATAACCGTCAAAAAACCTGCAGGCAAAATGCATCTTGCGCGATTCAGCCTTGGTACGCCAGAAACCGAGATCGCGGAACGAGCCGATCAGTTTTATCCGGTGGAACGGCTTAATCATGGCAGCCAACAGGAACGGATCCTGAAAGAAGGTCTGGACAATATCGATGCGATTATCCGAGATAAAACGGGAGAGATTACGCAACACCCCCACAACCGCAATGGAACCAAAACTTGAGAAATCAAGGCAGATTTTAGGGATGTCAAGTTCATCATATAATCCGCTCGACGGCTTGAGGGTGCAGAGATGTGGTTGAACGCGCGTGCGGTCAAGATGCCGGATAAGCTCGGCCACCTGCTTTTCAGTACCGCCATGCGTCAGGCTGTCAATTATGTAGAGGACGTTTATTGGGCTCATTGGGCTCTTTGCGTTTGTTGTGTTTATTGCGTTAGTTGAGTTATGGCGTTTATAGAGTTTATTGCGTTTGCCTTATCCCTTTTATCCCTGTCACAATAGTTTTTCGGTCTAACTTCAAAGGCTTTTTACAGGACCCAACTGCGGGCCTAAAGGATAAAGAAAGATAAAGGCGGATGAAATCTTCAGGCTTAAAGACTTTATGGTTTTAAAACCAAAGCTTGAAAGTTTTGTTTTTGGTTTTGCTGTTATCCGCCGTTATCCCCTTCATCCCTGTAAAAAATGACTTTCAATTATTTAACCGCAAATTTACAGCCAATAAAAGCTGAATTATTAAACCTTTTTGAGGCAAGCTAAAACCATCGTCTTTCCTTTTAGGTTCTAAAACGGCGTACATCGGCGGTTCATCGATTTTGTTGATCTTTCTGTTTGAGAGTAATTGCTAAAGCTACAAAATGATCTGCTCAACAATCCCGTTGCTTCTCACAATTTGCAAACCGTAAATACCGGGGTCTCCGTACTGACTGGATAGTTTTTGTTCGAGTTCGGTTGTAAGTTCAATGTCATCCGCAAGACTTATAACTCCCTCAAGTCCGTTTTTGGTGTGGACAATCAGGGGAATATTCTCAATAAACCGGGCAAAGGTCTCGGAACTGCTGCGATTAAACAGGTAGACCCAGGAAGTTGCACCTTCAAAAGCACCTGTTTTAGCACCCCAATGCTGTTTATGCCTGTAGACCCCATCGTTCAAGAATGGCAAACTCTGCATTAAATCAACGGTTTGACAGCCATGCTCTCTGGCATATTCCAGAAAGTAAAAATAGAATGCTGACGTGGCCCCCATTTTCAAATACGAAGGATCACCGTCAAGCAAGCCGGAGCGGTAAGCAGTGAATAAACCTTTGTCTTCATAACAGAGAACACCGGAAATTGGTTCTCCATTGTAGAGTACAAATATAAGCACCCCTTTTTCAAAAACAGATTTTAGCTCATCATATGAATCACGCATTACTGCATCGCCAAATTTTCTGATTAACGGCTGGGACATTCGATGATAAAAAAAAGCAAGATCTTCCGAATTGTGAGAAATTCGCTGAGTTAAACCAAATTTTTTAATTTTTTTTCTGCTTACTTCTTTTCTCTGAACTATATAGCGGCTATTACTCTCCAGTGCTGTTTCAATATCTAATTTTTGATTAACCCGTGTCTGCATGATGTATGTAGCAGAATCATGAAAAAGCCGCGCATGACGTAAAGGCACATTAGCAAAACAGATATCGGCATCCAGTCTTGGTGAATTCAGCAGGCGCTTCAGTCCTGGAATCCAGCAGCGAAAGGTACGCACAAGTGTTGGTGATTCAATAAAAAGTGCGTGCAGCACCTGCAGATAAAACTTATCATTATCAACAAACAGGCACTTAGCAGAACCGTTACCGGATTTGAGCGCTCCTTCATACAGATAGGCACGCGAGAAGTACTTCCGATACGTCGGGTAAAGCCAGCCTTTAAGTGTGCTGATTAGGTTCATAGCGTTATGGCGTTTATTGGGTTAGTTGCGTGCTCGGGATTGGAAGGCAATTTTGTACACGCAAAGAAAATCTAAATCATTAATCATTTTGGCACGTCAAAGACACGAGCAATATAACAGGGATAGAAGGGATAACAGCGGATAATTGCAAAAGCAAAAGAACTTTAAGCTTTGGTTCAAACATAAAACCCTTTAAAGACATTAAGATTTATCCCCTTTATCTTGCTTCTATCCCTGTGTAAAAAGTTTTTTGAAGTCTGGCACATACTGTTTGAAGTCTCTGACTTATGATCCTGGGTAATCCCAAAACCGAAACCCATTTTTAAACCGCCAATATTAACTAAAAAACAACGCAAGTCAGAAATAATTCTGGTATCCCCGACTCGGAGTCGTTGTCTCTCCCTGATCACTGAACTACACTCTGATAAATTGCCAGATATTTTTCTGCCATTGCCCGACTCGAATAGGTGTCAGCCACTCTTAGCCTTGCAGCTTTCATCCTCTCTTCAGCAACTTCTTGATTCTGTATGACGCTTGTAATAGCACGCTCAAGCTCATCCGGACAACCGGGATTAATCAGGAGTCCACATATCCCCTCCTGCAGCACATCCGGAATCCCCCCCACCCTCGTGGCAATAATCGGCACGCCGGCCTGCATGGCTTCCAGCAGCACCATAGGCAACCCTTCGGTAAGGGACGGCATGGCAAACAGGCTGAAAAAGGGGAGATAGCGCTTGGCATCAGGAACGTAACCGGGCATCAGCACATTTTTTTCAATGCCGAGCTGATTGATAGCCACCTCATGACTGCTGCGCAAGCCACCTTCACCCAGTATGACAAGGCGAATATCCGTCCCCTGTACAGACAGGGTCGCAACAACCTCCAGCAGCGCATCAAAGGCTTTTTCCGGTGAGAGTCTGCCGATGGCGCCAATGGTGAAACCGCCGCGGCAAAAGGCAATTATTTCCGGGTTGAGGTCAGCAGCATCGTTACGCACGGCGTCTGAATCAAGCGGGATGCCATTCGGCACAACTTCCAGAGCCAGATCACGCCTGTTCCGTAATCGTGGATGATTCTGCATGGCGGAACTTACCGTAATGACTCGGTCAACCCGGGAAAGGCTGAGTGAATCAAGCCACTCATATACCCGCATGCGGGTCATGCCACCGCTCCAGGTCCAGCCGTGCAGGGTGGAAACCATGGGGAAACGACGTACAGAGCGGGGTAGAAAGCCAAAGAGGATGTTACCCTTGTAGCCGTGGGAATGGAGGATATCCACCTGTTCGGCGCGGGCAAAACGTAAAACGTCCAACGCCCCTATGAGATTCGGACCGGGACGCATACGGAATACGGCGACATTAAAACCTCTACGTTTGCACTCAGCCTCAAGCGGTTTTTCAGGGATGCCTGGGTCACCGATACTTGCCAAGATTGGCATGTGGCCCAAAGCGGCCTGTTCACTAATCAGGTTCAGCAGCATGACCTCGGCACCATACAAGCCGCCGCTATCTATTATATGTAAAATTTTCATGGGGTAATTGAGTCCTAAAATAAAACCAAACGATCAACCTTTTTTACAGGGATAAAGAAAGATGAAGGGGATAAAACCTTCAAGCATAAAGACTTTATGGTTTTAAACCAAAGTCCTGTAAAGATTATTTCTTTTGAAGTTGTCCGTTGTTATCCAGTGTTGTCCGGTTTGGTTTTTGCACTTTGTCCCCCTTCCTTCATTTCAAGGAGGGGTTAGGGGTGGTTGCCTTTGATTCTCATCAATCTTAAGAATAAAAACAAAGTCAAAAGCCAAAACCTGACCACCCCCAGCCCCTCCTTAAATACAGGAGGGGGGCTAAAAGCATACTTTTCATAGCTTGCAATTATATAACCGGAAACAGCTGCCTTTTATCATTTTCATCCCTGTTAAATTTACTCATCCTTTTCTCGGCGTCCAGATTACCTGTTTTTTGCCGAGGATAAATTTGCAGAAGGCGTGTGCGGCCGCTACATTCAGCAGCAAAAAGTACCGGCTGAAGGTTACCAGCCGCCCAGCTGCACCAATCTTTTCAAGATACGGAGCAAGCAGTGCCATGAGATAGCATGCACTTTGCAGGACAAAAAATGCGAGGTAGAGCTGACTGCTACAGAGCAGCAGGGCATTGGCAGATAAAGCCCCCGCCATGAAGATAAAACAGAGGTAGCGCAGGAGCTTGTGCGACCAGAGCTGCCAGGCAAACAGAGAGTTAATCCCGGGAATCAGCAGTTGACGCATATCAAAAAGCGCCCAGAGTGCCCGCAATGATACCCGTACCCGCATGCGGTATTCATCACCCGAATCTTTAAGCGAGTGCTCCCACAGCAGCGCTTCAGGCTCGTACACAACCCGATAGCCCTGTTCGATAACCTTGAGCGGCTGGACAAAATCGGGCAACTGATCGGCATTGAGCGGACGATAGAGTGCTTTTCTCATGGCATCGATGCCGCCATCAACGCCGACAATTGAACCAAGGCGGGTTTCAATTGATCGAAGGGTGTTCTCATATTTCATGTAAGCGCTGCACCCCTCGCCAATAGGGGTACCATCCGGGTTGGCATAGATCATTTTGCCGCTGACATAGCCGACCTGCTGATCTGCAAAATTTGCGACCAACCGCCTGACAGCATCCGGCGCATACAGCGAATTGGCGTCAGAAAAAACGATGATTTCACCTTTCGCCTGCGGCACCGCCATGTTAAGCGCACTGGTCTTGCCGGCACGAGGTATCTGACGAATCAGGCGAACTCTCGGATCTTCAATGGCGTTTACTATCGCATCAGTGTTGTCGGCGGATTCATCGGATATGACGATGATTTCTATTTTTTCGTGAGGATAATCGAGAACAAGCTTGTTGCGAACCGTTGCCTCGATTGACTCTTGTTCGTTATATGCGGCAATGAGAATTGAAACGGACGGCTCCGTATCTGCCGAATGTACCCGCCTGTTCAGAACGGCGCCGAGAATCAGCGCCAACAACGGATAGCCGGCGTAAACGTAGAAGATGAAGAAGAGTGATACGTAGAAAATGAGTTCAATCATGGTCTCAAAAAAAGCTCCAGTATTTCAATCACTAGTCATAATTCAATTCTAAACCGCAAACCCAAAACCATTATTTACAGGGATAAAAGGGATAAAGGGGATAAAAACAGTGAAGCCCTTAATGCAAAGTGATTGTTTACCTATAAAGTATTAACCAGGAAAAAGCAGTTATCCACCGTTTCTGGATTAATGTTATGTTTTAGGCGTTATCCGACGTTATCCCCTTTATCCCTGTTAAAAAAAAGAATTACGATGCGCTGCTGCAGTGCGATTCACTACTTGCCGACATAGCGATAGAATTCCGGGTAAAAGGTATTGATAAAGTCAATCGTTCGTTTTTTCGCCAATTCTGGAGAATTACCCTCCATCCTGGTGCTCACCCGAACAAAGGCATTTTCTTCCCGGGGATTGTTGCGGAGGCGCTGCCAGAGCATTTGACTTTTCTGTCCGAACGTTCCTGATGAGGTTGTGTTGTTGACCTGAAACCAATAGATTATAAACTCTTTTTCGGATTGCTGTTCGGCTATCATGGTGGAATAGTTTATTTTGAGGTTGTCCGGACCCGGGAGTTGATATGTTCCCTTCCCCCGCTCTGTGATGCGCCACCCCTGCCCCGTGAAACAGACGAGCGGATCATGGGCGGAACCAACCTTGGCGGCACTCCGGTAATAGCCGATATACAGGGATACGGTATCGTTGCCGTGTTTGTACGATTTAAAGAGGTAATCATCCAGCTTGAGCGCTTCTTCGATAGCTGCCCCCATAGATATATTAGGAGAGGCACTCCAGCCAGGCAGCGAGTCAAGGGCATTTCTTAACGGCGCTTTGGCCGTTTGCTGAAGCTTGCTAACAGAAAGGTTGACCATAAGTGCAGCCATAAGCAATAACGCTGACAGCAGCACAATTTTCAGAATACTTACTTTTCGCATTTTGCCAATCCTTTCTGAAAAATAATAAAGAACACAAAACCGAGCGCAAAAACAAGCAATCCAAGAACGGTATGCGGCGTCCCCTCGGTAAGATTGAACTTGAAGTAGTTATAGGCAATAACCATGGTAAAAACCCTGAAGATATTGACGGCAATCGCTATCGGAACTCCGGCGGCAACCAGAATCAAACGCAGAAACGGCGAACGGAGCGTGAAATAGCCCAATATTGCTCCCAGTGTAAGCATGGTCATGATCGATCGTAGTCCGCTGCACGCCTGGACTACCTGAAAAGTCATATCGGAGAGATGGATGACGTTGCCTTCCCGATAGATGATCACCCCCATCATCGAGGCCAGGGAAACAGTTATTTTGGTGACGATAAACTGTAACGGATTAGTCAATGCCGCGAATATCTGCTCCGGCACCGGTATCATAAAGAACAGAAATATAAGCGGAAAGGAACAGACCCGGAAGATTTTAAACCCGAATAAAAATATCACCACGCTCCAGATGAATAGGATCATAGATATTGGCGGCAGCGTGAGAATGGCGCCTAATTTCCCGAGCAGGAGGAGGAACAGTGCGAAAAGTGCCAGCGGCAGGCCGAACCAGGAACCTTCAACCGGCTGTGCGGCAAGCGTGCTGCGGTTCTGCCATAAAATATACGCTGACAGCGGCAGTATCAGAAAACCGTGTGAATAGTCGTCAGAACCGTTCCAGGCTTTTACCAGGCCGCTGAGAACCGGATAGTACACCGCAGCAAACGCTGCAATCATGAGTACCCAGACAAATATTCTGACTGGTTCTTCCATCCGGTTTTTGTTTACCTGCACACTCATTTTATTCTCCATTCACAGTAAGCAAGCTATTCGGCAATTCTAAGCAATGTTGCATTGACATTACTCAAATTACATCTATTCTTCCACAAGCTACAATCATTCCATTTTCAAAAGCCTTAATCCCGGGAATCCTGAAGCTGAAAACCTTCTTTTGGCCTCGAGATTATTCGGTTATTCTGGTTGTTAACGTCAAAGACACTTATTTGAGATTATTGCATTCACTTTTCCAGGTTATTGAACTGAGGCGTTAAGCACCTGAGACATGGTGCCAAACGGTACTTCCGAAAAAATTGTGCGCAACTTCTCTTCGGTCTTATCCAGATTCAGATAATGGCGGAAACGTGACTTGAGGCCGGCTTCCTTGATTCTTGGTTGATCCGGATCAATCTCCCACGGATGGAAATATAACACCGCCGGCTGCTGCTCGGTACAATTTATTCGCTTGATGCCCCAGGTAAGCAACCGGGCAGGCAAGAAGCGCAGATAGCCACCTCCGGCAATCGGCAGCCTGACTTCTTTGCTGCCGAAATGGAGCGGCAGCGTGGTCAGGGGAAACTCGGCCAACGGCCCGGCGGCGGTTTTCAGAGTATGGGGAAAGCGCTGTGCATCAGGAATACCGTAGGTGTCGTGCATAACAGGGAAGATGCTGGAATCATAGCTGAAACCTTCCTCAACCAGAATATCCAGCGCCCAGAGTGATCGGTTGGTAATGGAGTAGCTGGGGGCACGATATCCGTTAACCGCAACACCGCACTGATCTTCCAGCAGTTTTTTTGAGCGGCGGATATCGGCACGAAAACGCTCGGGGCCGATTGTATAGATCAATTCGTGACCATAGCCGTGGCAGGCAATCTCATGGCCACGTCGGTGGATCTCTTTCGTCAGGGCAGGTAAACGTTCCGCCACCCAGCCGAGTATAAAGAAGGTTGCAGTTATAGAGAAACTGTCGAGAATATCAAGGATCCGCCGGGTGTTGGTATCAACCCGCAGGGGATAGCTGTCCCACTGGTGTTGACGAATGATACCGGCAAAGGCGTTTACCTGGAAGTAATCTTCAACGTCTATGGTCAGGGCATTGAGCATGCTAATAATCCTTCTTCACTTTCAGGCCCGGCCGGTTGAATTGTAAACTCTGACTTTCTCTATCTCTTCACCACTTAAACCAGTAGCCTGGGTAATCCAGAGAAATCCTGAAGCCGAATTACCGGAAAACCAGCACAAGGTCAATTTCAAGATCAGGAAAGATGCCGACAACAACCGTTTCCTCGCCACCGTACACATCAGGGCGCCCGTATCTATTGTCAGCTCCCCGCTTGAAAACGGTAACGGTATTTGCCAACGGGTCTGCAAGCCAGTACTCTTTTACCCCGGCATGTTCATAGCAAAAGAATTTTTCTTTATGATCCTTGCGAGAAGTAGATGGGGACAAGACTTCTACAATCAGGTCAGGCGCTCCAATGCAGCCGGCGTCGTCAAGCTTGTCAGGATCGCATATAATTGAAATATCAGGTTGTACAACCGTAGTGATATCTGAAATATTTTCATCTGCTTCAGGAAGGCGCACATCAAATGGGGCAGGATATACCTGGCACGGCTTATCGAGCAAATACGTGGCGAATTGACGGGTAAGCTCTGTTGTAATCTGCTGATGTCTACGGCTCGGTGCCGGTGACATATTGTACGCAACCCCATTGATCAACTCCCACCGTTCATCATCATGCCATTTCAGATAATCACCGTATGTATAAAGTTCATCCAATTTTTCAGCCAATGGTCCCATAAAGGTCCTCCGGAAGAACTATAAAAGCTATCGAAAATTTATACTTCTGCATGATTGGCTTTAGAAGCATTATTGAAAGACACATAACCTTAAAATGTTTTCTTTACTTCAACAACACCCTTATTGATCTCTGTAGCACCCGCAGCGTCCCTGAATCCATAGCGCTCTGTGGCATAGATATAGGTCAGTCCGAGTGTGAGCTCTTTATTGAACGCAAAACTAAGTCCACCGGAACCGACGAATCGATAGGGGTAGTCTGTAGTAGTTTGTTGACGTGCTGTCTGCCGGTTATATTTTTCCACGCTTGTCGCAAATGTAGCGGTGATGTTCTGCATGACTTCATACCGACCGGTTGCAGTAGCTGCACTCCTGCGGTGATCCATGGTGTCAATCTCCGTGTTGACGTATTCGGAATAGGACGCAGAGCATCCGACTGAGCCGCGCTGAAAGGCTTTATCCAGCCTGGCACTGTAGGTGGTTTCTTTGGTTGATACGGCCAAAGGGTCTTCCGTCGGCACCACTTTGGTTTCCACTGTTCCGACAACACCATTGAAATCATGGATGATAGAGGCGTTCCAGAAAAGGTAGCTGACATTGCCACCGCCGTCGAACTGCTGCCAACTGTTACCGAGCTGCATGGAGAGAAAGGATTTGTCTGCATATTCATACTTGAAGCTGCCGCTGAGATCATGTTTATTGTACTGCGCGGGGTCTGATTCAAGGCGGGTAAACATATACCTGGTGGTAACGTTTAATTTGGCGGTGACGTCGTGTGACAGATCGGCAAAACCACGGTGTTCCTGTTTGTCTATGCCGCTGCTTCCCCGGTAGCTTGAGCCGGTACCGTCAGTTCCATTCACCCCGAAGTATCTGGTATCAGTGTAGCTGTAGCCGGTTTTGAGTGTGTTATCGCCCCGAAGACGCCAGAGCAGATAGGGTGAAATGACGGCAATATTCTGGTCGGTCTGATTGACAAAAAGGCTGGTTTCAGTGGCGGCATTGCGGGCTACATCGAGTGCTACCCGTTTATAGGTGTCGGAGAGATCGAGAAAAAAGAAATTATCGACCAGCGCGATTTTCCCTTTGACTGAGCCATCATGGTTATACTCATCACCTTTACTGCCGCGTGCATAATTGCGGTATTCAAAGGTATAGGCGGCATCCCAGGCCCAGAGTGGTGACTGGTAGCGGTAGGTCGCTCCGGGCCTGATCCGGGTGATATAATCGCTACGCCTGCCGGTGGCCTCTTCGTAAATATTGTCAGTTACTTCTTCGCTGAGAGAGATAAACGGCTTGAACAGATAATCTGCCGCCGTTACTTGAACTGCCGACTGCCCGAGAAGCATTCCGTTGAACAGAAAAAAAAACACACCGCTGCGCACTGTCCTGGTTTTCATGTTAGCACTCACTTTCTGTGGGTGGATCTGTCACTGCCAAAGACGGTAAAAACTGATTTGATGGTTTCTTGCAGTGTGCCCTTTTCGTTTCTGGTTACGCTGTTACAGAGCTCTTCCAGAATTTTGTGCAAATCACTGATATCGGTATTGGTTTTGGTGATGTGTGATGCGACTGCCGCCTGAAAAGAGGTAAGACGGTCATTCTGGCTGTTAATCGCATTTTGCAATGGTGTGGCGATTTCGTATTCGATTGACTTTATGAGTCGCATTATATCGGCCAGAATGCGCTGCAACTCCTTTTCAACGTCGGGATTATCCACGACAGACGAGAAACCATTGGCATTATGCGCATCTGTATCAGTACCTTCAAGCCAATGATAGTTTTCAAAATCAAGGTCACCGATAACATCACTGACCATATCAACCGTCAGAATAGTCGTCTCTTCTGCAAAAGCCAAAAACATGAGAAAATCACAGATAATGTTGATCAGACGGGGGATGCCGCGGCTGTAACGGAAAATTGCGTCAAGCGACTCCGGCTCAAAATGCACCGCCGTGGCGTTTCCGGCAACCTCAAGGCGGTGGCCGATATATTGCTCGACCTCTTCACGGCTGAGCGCCTGCAGGTGACAGTTGATATTGATGCGCTGCCGCAACTGGCGCAGCTCCGGGGCGGCAAGAATGGTCCGCAGCTCCGGTTGACCGACGAGAATGATCTGCATCAGCTTGCTGCTGGAAGCTTCCAGATTGGAGAGCATTCGCACCTCTTCCAGCAGGTCCGAGGAGAGGTTCTGGGCTTCATCAATAATTAATATCGGCTGGTTGCCTGCGGCATACTGATCGATCAGAAATACATTCAGATCCCTGATCATGGTGATTTTGTCCTTGCCCTGGACATCAAGCCCGAAGTCATCGTTGATCATCGACAGCAACTGCTCTGATGTTACGCGGGTATTGAATATTTTGGAGAGGACAACATGCTCATAGCTCTTATCCAGAAGGTCGCGTATCAGGGTGGTTTTTCCGGAACCGACTTCTCCGGTAAGCAGGATAAAGCCCGAGCGTTCCCTGATGCCATAGTTCAGATAGGTCATGGCTTTTTTGTACGACCTGCTCAGGTAGATGAAGCGGGGGTCAGGAAGCAGGTCAAACGGCTTGCTGCTCAGGTTAAAAAAGGATTCATACATTGGATGACTCTGAACGGCTGTAGCGCTGGTAATTCGAGTACTGTTCGTCATGCCGGTTGATGACGGCATCATTATAGACCATCCCCAACATCCGGCACCCTTTCAGGGCATCTATGGCTTCCTTGATGTTTTTCTGTGTGGCAAGCTGTTCTTTGACGACAAACAGTACCCCGTCCACCAGGTGTGCCAGTGTTCTGGCTTCAGCAAAAGGGAGTACCGGCGGGGTGTCAAAAATAATGTAGCGGTCGTGGTAACGATTCTTCATCTCTGCAATCAGCGACTCGGTTTTTTGAGAGGCAAACAGCTCCACCGGGTTTGGCACTTCACGACCGGCAGTAATAACGGAAAGTCGACCGATACCGGTCGGGATTATCACATCGCCGATCTCTGCTTCATCGAGCAGACAATCGGCAAAACCCTGCTTTAATTCAATACCAAGGTGACTATGGATTGTCGGTCGGCGAAAATCCGCATCAATCAGCAATACGGTATGGTCGTACTCCTGAGCCAGGCTTATGGCCAGATTCAGGGCGGTGAGGCTCTTCCCTTCGTTCTGGACAGCGCTGGTAACCAGCATGGTATTTTGAAAAGTGTCACCCGAAGTCAATTTCACCAGCACCGCTTTCAATTTCCGCAACTCTTCGCCGATTGGTGAATAGGGATCCTTGAAATTTATGAGGAATGGGCTGTCGGGCACTATTATTTCGGAGGTGCTGTCAGCGGGAGGTGGTGTATGATACGGACGAATTTCCGGGTCAGACAGAGTTTTTTGTACCCGCTGAGTTTCTGGTGGTGCAGTCGCACCCTGTCTCAGTTGTGCCGCCCGCTCCATTGCTTTTTCTATTCTACTCATATTTCACCTTATTGTTGGCCAATCGAATGTGACAGCCTTCAGCGCATGAGGGCGATAATTTTGTGTACCAGGTCATAAAGCATAGTAAATCCGAATACTTCAAAAACAAGAACTGCCAGAATGACCAGAAAATACAACCCGCCGGCAGCATAGAGCTTCCGGTCCCGTCGGGTCTGCAGGGTATGCTGCTCAGGATCTTCGATGTGCGGAATGACTGCAAGGACCGGCAGACCGAACAGCCGGGCCATATCCACACTTTTTACCGTATCATCCATCTGATCCTTGAGAATAACAAGCCCGAGCCCACCGCCAATACCGGCAAGAATACCGAGCAGAATAAGTCTTTTGCGATCCGGGCTGACCGGCATGATCGGCAGTACCGCAGGGTCAACGACTCTGAAAACGGTCGATTTATCCTGAACCTCCATCTGCTTGGAAACTTCGGACTGTCCCTGGCGAGCCAGCATCGACTCATAGAGACTTTTCTGCGACTGTTTCTCACGCTCCAGATTGTCAAGCTCTGCCCGTGCCGCCGGGATATTACGCAACAGACTGCGGTTTTTTTCTATGGTGGCGCGGAGGTTTGACTCAGCCTGCCGTATTGCCCGCAGCTCAGAATTTAACCGGTCATATTCGGGTGAGTCGCTCGGGCGAACTGTTGTCGGCTTGGCATTCTTCTTCTGTTCTTCCACACCGTGAATTTCATCTTTTAAACGGATGATTTCAGGGTAGCTGTCGGTATATTGCAGCCGCAGTTCCTGCAGCCGTTTCTGCAGCGCTGGTAGATTCGACTGAGTGGTGTTCACCCTCCCCAGGCCGGCCAGGACAGTTTCAAGCTGAGCTTCTTTAATTTTGAGGTCATCTGCCCGCTGTTGGGAGTCATTGATATCTTTCAGCAGATTACCCGTGTCCATCGTTGCGATAGATCCAGAACCGCGCTTGAAAGCGTTAACCTCGTCTTCCGTTTTTTGCAACTTGTCCCTGAAGGTCGTCAACTGCTCAGAGAGAAATTTTGTTGCTCCGTACGACTCTTCCCGCTTGCTGGAGGTGTTCTCGTCGATGTAGCGCCTGACCAGCGCATTGACGTAGTCACGAGCCAGTTTCGGGTTATTATCCTTAAATGAGACGACAAACAGACCCTCCCTGTCCTTGATCTTTATCTGGGTGTTTTTTTGCAGACTCAATATCAAGCTTTCCAGTTCGGCATTATCCCCTGTTTTCCTCAAATCCAGTTCATCAATAATTTTTGTTATCAGAGTTCTGCTGTTCAAGGCATACGTCAGCACCTTGATTTTATCTTCGGTAGAGGGGGTGAATGTGATCCCTTTCAACAACTCAGAGAGAACGCTTTTCTCCACAAAAACAGTACTTTTTGCTTCGTACTTGTTAGGAATAACATAGGCACCCGCCGTTACCAGCGTCATTATTATCAATGCAACGATAATGCATAGTTTTTTATCCCGTTTGATCAGGACAAGATATCGTTTGTAATCCATTTCGTTTGACGCCATCTATTTCTCCACTTTCAGTTATGCCAATTTCAAATCGACCTGGAATCAGAACAGACTTTCCTTGACTATGATGTAATCACCCGGCTTGAGCTTGACATTCTGGTCCATGTTGCCGCCCTGCATTATCTCTTTGGCCCGAACCGCTATTGAAATTTCTTTACCGGATTCTTTTCTGCGAATCTGGATATCATTAAGACTGGCAAACTTGGTAAAACCGCCTGCTTCGATAACCGCTTCCATAACGGTCATGCCATCACGGTATTCGATCGCTTTAGGAAGATTGACGGCGCCAAGCACATAGACATTCTTATCCATCAGCAGCGGCATAAAAAGAGAATCACCCGGCTCAAGCACGACATCATCGTCAGTTTCACCACTGATAAACAGTTTATAGAAATCTTCCTTGATTTTTTTTCCGTTTCTCAGCAGATATGATTTTTTCAGGTCAGCGGTTTTTACTTCACTAACTGTGCAGAGAAATTGCAAAAGTGTTGTCCTTCGAGATAGATCGTACACTCCAGCCTTAACCCCTCCGCCGAAGATATAGATCTTGCTGTTGGTAATTTCCCTGACCGTAACGGTTACAATAGGATTTTTTACCAGTTGTTTGAGTTTGACTGACAAAGAAGCCTGCAGTTCTGAGGGGGTCTGACCGCTGGCAGGGACATCGCCCAATCCCGGCACAGTTATTTTGCCATCCGGGCGAACTTTGACGGAAAACGTCAGTTCCTTGACACCCCAGACAGCGATATCAAGTCCGTCCCCCTCGCCAACAACATAGTCAGCGGCGGAAGCAGTAATTGGCATGAGCAGTAGAGCAATTGCTAAAAGTATTTGTTTCATATGCACCTGTTTCCTCATGGGAGAATGATGTATAAACTAACCTAAATCGGTACTGATAACCAGCGCTATCGCCCGCCAAAACCGAACAGAACAACTTTGATGGTTTCGAAAAAAATGAGCGTATCAAGAAAAGGTCCCATATTTTTAATGTAGTAAAGATCGTAGCGCAATTTTTCAACGGCATCTTCTACTGATGCGCCATAGGGATATCTGACCTGCGCCCATCCGGTCAAGCCGGGTTTGATGAAGTGGCGCTGTGAATAATAGGGAATGACCAGCTTCAGTTTCTCAACAAATTCGGGACGTTCCGGACGTGGCCCGACAAAGCTCATACTTCCGGTCAACACATTAAAGAGCTGGGGAATTTCATCGATACGCGACCCCCGGAAAAACCGCCCGAGTTTCGTCACCCGGGGATCATTTTTTTCAGCCCATACCGCTCCGGTTCCCTTTTCTGCATCCTGCCCCATCGTCCTGAATTTAACAAGCATGAAGCGTTTTTCCCAATTCCCCAGCCGCTCCTGTTTAAAAAAAACCGGCCCGGGAGAATCAAGCTTGATTGCAGCGGCAACAAGCGGGAAAAACGGCAGCGTTATCAAGAGCCCTATGCAGGACAGGGCAATATCGATACCCCGCTTGAAGGCACTTAATATGGTTGTCCGATGAAAGCCGTCCGAGAAGATAAACCAGCTCGGTGTAATGGACTCCAACATCAGTTTGCTCTGAGCAGCTTCATAAAAAGAGGGAGCATCCATAATTTTAATGCCGGTCAATTTGCAGGTAAGAACATCCCTGAGCGGAAAAACGCCCCTTCTTTCGGAGAGCGCCACCACAATTATTTCCGTTTGAGCCTGCTGGGCAATATCCCGGAGATTATCACAATTCCCCAGAATTTCATCGCGAGGCACATCGTAAGGAGGATCATCCGTGCCGTTATCACAGGTTCCGGTATGACATGATGCATAGCCGACCAGAATAAAATTGCGCTTGTTTGAGGCGATTATAGAGCCAACCTCGGCAGCCAGGGGACCGGTCCCGAGCACCAGAACCTTCTGACAAAAATGGGAGCTGTTTTTACCCATCAGATAGAGGGCATGCCAGCAAAATTGAAGAAAGGCAAAACAACAGAGAGACAGTATCAGGATGCCGCGCCCAAGCATGATCTCAGGTTCAAGGTAATACACCACCGAAAGCAGAGAGAACGCTGTCACCGTACCGAAGAGTATATTGACAATTATTTCCCGCTTCCTGACGTTTTTACCGAGATCATAGACTTCCATCAGGTGTGAAGAGAAAAGCACAAGGACTACAAAAATGACTGCCGTGAAAATTGTACTGAAATCGCCTATTTTTTGGCTGATCTCGGAATATCCAAGCCGCACTGCGGCCATGAGAAATAGAGAGCCTGCGGCAAGAATAGTATCAATAATTATCAAAATGGTCAGGTTAACCGTCATATTCCGCTCAATTATTTTTTCAGTTCAGCAACTAACGATGCAGCTGTTTTGGCATCGTCAAACGGCCCGAGAGACTGGGCTGTCTGCAGCATTTTCAGGGCGTTGACCTTGTCTCCCGACTCTTTGTAGGCAAGGGCCAGATGAAATGCCACGGTAGGATTTTTTGGCAACAGGTTGACCGCTTTTTCCAGAACTTTCTTGGCATCACCCGGACGGTTGTTTTTGAGCAGAGCATAGCCAAGCGTGTCCATCACTCCGGCGTTACCCGGCTCTTTCTTGAACGCTGATATTGCCAGCCGAAGTGCCTCTTCTTTGCTGCCGTACCCCGACGCATAGAGATACGCCAGATTATTCATCGCCGGAACGTAGCCATCAGCTTTTTCTATTACTGTCCGGTACTTGGCGATCGCTTCTTTCTTTTTCCCGGCTTGATCGAGAAGCGCTCCCTGGGCAAAGAGTGCCGGCACAAAATCCGGCTTTTTGCGGCAGGCATCCTCATACGCCGTCATGGCCTGAGCCGTATCTTTTGACGCCTCATACAGATTGCCCAGATAGACATACGCCTGAGCATTGGCGTTATCAACCTTGATACCGTTTTTCACTTCAGTGATGGCGCGAGCATACTCTTTCTTGCTTTCATAGATCGAGCCGAGAACCATGTAGCCCCGCGCTGAATTCGGATATTTATCAATAATTTTTCGGGCCTGCTCCAGCGCTTTATCGGTCTCCTTCATGGTGACATATGCGCCGATTTTCAGAGCCACACCGGCCTCAGGATTGAGCGCTTCAACCGCTTCAAATGTACTGATCGCTTCCTTGTATTTTTTCTCGCTGACCTGTATTCGCCCCTTCATTTCAAGAACGGCGACATTTTTTGCATCAACTTTCAGCGCTTCATCAAGCACTTTGAGCGCTTCAGCGGCTTCCCGCTTTTTCAGGTGGTAGCCCGCCTTGGCCATAAAAGCAGCCGGCTGTTTTGTATCTGTGGCCTTCTGGTAGTACGAGAGCGCCTCGGCATCGGAACCCTTTAATTCATATAAAGCGGCAAGTCCAAGCATGGCGCGATAGTTCTGCGGGTCGTTTTGTAACAGTGACGTATATTCCCCAATCGCCTTGTCATATTTGCCGGTTGCGGCAAAGTAGGTCGCGAGGTTCTGATACGAGGCCGGAAAGGCCGGATCGACCACCTTGGCCTTCTGAATACTTTTAATGCCTTCCTCCTGTTTGTTCTGTGCGAAGTAAACAGCGGCAATACTGTTGAGCAGGAACGCATCACTCTTTTTGCCGGTCAAGCCGGCCTTAAGAACTGACAACGCCTTGTCGCTTTTTCCTGATTTAAGGTGGTAGGAAGCTAACAGCAGTCGGCTGTTGAGAGCATCCGGGGCCGCCTGGACCGCGGAGGCAAGTTCCGTTTCACCTTCAGCGTTCTTCCCGCGGCTGAAATAGAAATAGCCTCTCTTCAGGTAGGCATCGACGATCTTGGGATCTATTTTAGTTGCCTTGGTAAACTCGCGCATGCCGTCTTCAAACATGCCTTTGGCCATAAAGGCGTTACCGAGGAGATTATGGGCCACGGCATCGTTGTCATCCTTTTGCAGCACCTTTTGAATTTCAGTTATCGCATCATCCACCCGCTTCTGGGCAAGGAGGATGGTACCGGTCATCAAACGCGCCTGACGTGAGTCAGGAACATTATCAAGAATTTTGCGGAACTGGCTCAGGGCACTTTCGAGTTCACCGCGGTTGTAAAAGCAGAGACCAAGAAAATGGTACGCCTCAAGAGTCGGCGCTATTTTTATGGAGTTCTGTAAATTGGTCAGGGCATCGGCATAATTTTTCTTCTGATAGTTGACCAACCCCTTCAAACGGTGACCATCAGCGCGTTTCGGGTAACTGCTGAGCAAAACATCCGCCGTCTTGTCGGCTTTATCCAGTTCACCCTTTTCAATGTAAATAATTCCCGTTTTATAGGCAGCGAGGGTTTCGGCAGGATTGTTCGCCGTAATTGTGCGGTATAACTCAAGGGCTTTGTCGCGATTTCCGGCACGCGTTTCCATGGCAGCGAGCATGTAGAACGGGCGAGGATTTTTGGGATCGGTACGGACTAACTCCTCCAGGAGCTCTTTCGCTTTCAGTTCTTTACCTGCGGAGACATACACCGCGGCAAGCTCCAGTTTCGTTTTTGCCTGAGACGGGTCAGCCGCAGCAGCCTGCAGCAGATACCGTTCTGCATCGTCGTAGCGGCTGTTTATCGCACTGGACACCCCCAGGATTTCAAGACCTTCAACACTCCCGGGATGCTTGGCCAGATACTGTTCGCCCAGCTTGAACGCCTCATCTGCTTTTTTGGAAGCATTGTACAAACCGGCCAACTCCAGCAGGACGTCATCCCGCGATGGATTCAGCTTGAGGACTTTGTTGAATTCTTTTTCTGCCTGTTCCCTCTTTCCCAGTTTTGCATAGGCCTTCGCCAATTGAAACCGGGCATCAAGATGGTTTTCATCTTTCTCCAGGACATTTTTAAACAATACAACCGCGCCGTTCGGATTCGATGCGTTCATCTGCTTCAAGCCTTCGTCGTAAAGTTCAGCACTTGTCTTGCCACTACAGCCGGCACAAATACATATTACTATTATTAATAACCAATATTTCACCATTCTGTTCTCCCTTCAACATACCGAGTGAGCTGATGTAATCAACTAATTTGATAAGTTGTTTGATAGTATGAATGCAACATTAGCGTTTTTTTGTTTGGCTCAATATACAACATAATCCAATTTTGTAAAGTTATTATAGAACGTTGCGCCGGTGCATTTCACGCCGGTTCGCGCAACGGGTGCATTGATAAAAAACACTCGGCAGGTAACACACAGGTAACATACAAAAAAAGGACTTAGCCAAACTGGCCAAGTCCTTGATTTTTATGGTGCGCCTGAGACGATTCGAACGTCCGACCTACGGATTCGTAGTCCGTTGCTCTATCCAGCTGAGCTACAAGCGCATTAAGAGTCGATCTTATAGCGCACTGGACAGAATATATCAACTGTTTTTTGACGATGCCGCAGTATTCTGAACCTTGTGGCCGTATTATCTCTACCAAATCCTGCCGTTTTCAGCTATTGTCACCTGACCGATCATGCTGATTATTTTTAAAGGGTACTATCAAAGATGGAACACTTTGTTCTCGAAATCAACGAAGCTGATGTAAAGCGAGAGCGCGAAAAATCGCGGGAACTGCGCAAAAGCCGCTGGTGGCAAAATCGGCTGGCCCTTGGGCGATGCCACTTTTGCGAGGGGAGCTTTTCTCCGGAAGAGCTGACTATGGACCACCTCGTCCCGGTATCTCGAGGCGGTAAAGCGTCCCGCAATAATGTCGTTCCCGCCTGTAAAGAGTGTAACAGCCGCAAGAAGTATCTGCTTCCGATAGAGTGGGAAGAGTATTTAGCCAGGCAAGGGAGCCAATCAACGGAGTCTACGAGTGAGTGAATTGAACAGTCGCTATAAAGTTGTCATCTATGACTGTGATGGCGTGATCCTTGATTCAATGGAATCCAACTATATTTTTTACAATCGCGTCATGGAATTTCTGGGGAGGCCGGAGATTGATCGGAATAACAATGATGCCAAAAGGGTGCTTCACACCTATTCGTTCAACAATGTGATGGAGTATTTTTTTGAGGGTGACCTGCGGCGGGAAGACGCCTTCAAATTTGCCAAAACCATCCATTATCGTGACCTGATGCCGTATATGAAGATGGAAGACGGTTTTGTCGGTGCCCTTGACCGGTTAAAGGGGCACACCTCCCTGGCAATCTGCACTAATCGGGCGACATCAATGGAAATGATAATTGAGGATTTTGGCCTGGGCGGTTATTTCGAATATGTCATGACGGCTTCGCAGGTAATTCACCCAAAGCCTCATCCGGAACCGCTCCTGAAAGTATTGGCGTACTTTGGAGTTGCACCGGAGGAGGCTCTTTTTATCGGTGATGGTGAGGTTGACATGCAGGCCGCACTGAGCGCCGGTGTTCCGTTCATCTCCTACAAATCCAATCTGCCCGGTTTGGCTCGGATTGAGCACCATTCAGAGATAATTCAGCATGTGTTCTCACTGGTGTAAAAGAAGCCGTTACCGTACCAGCTTCGAAAGTTTTTTGAATTCGTCCGTACCGGCAATCTTCAATAGTTGAAACAGGGCCGACTCCGTAGAGGTAGGTATCGCTCCGGCAAGGGTCATCGACTGGAGTGCGGTGTGCCAGTTCTGTTTACTGCGACTCATAACGGCATCCTGTACGACGTGAACATTCAGCCCGGCTTCCCGAAGCTCGATCACTGTCTGCAGCACACAGACATGCGTTTCCATACCGGTGATTATTACCTGACTCCTGCCGGTTACCTTGAGCGCTTCTATAAATTCCGGGCTGCCGCAACAGCTGAAAGCCATCTTCTCATAACAGGGAGCGCCCGCTGCTTTTTCCTTCAGTTCCGGCACTGTCGCTCCCAGTCCTTTCACATACTGCTCGGTCAGAATTACCGGAATATTCAATTCGACTGCGCTATCCAGAAGTATGCCGATATTTTTCACACGGCTCTTCAGCACCGTTTGATCCATGGCAACGCACAGTTTTTCCTGCACATCGATTACCACCAGCACCGCCGTATCCCGTTCCAGAAAAAAACTCTCCTTGATTGACATATTGTATCTCCCTTGCATTGACGTTGAATAGAGCAGGGCACTCCCGGAGAAGCGCCCTGATGTAACGTGCTACGACAGTGCTTTTGCAGCGGCAATAGCGGCAGCATAATCAGGCTCACCGGTAACTTCCGGCACAATCTGGATGTAGCGGATGATGTTGGCGGCATCAACGACAAACACCGCTCGTGTCAGCAGCAGCAATTCCTTTATCAGCACGCCGTAGCCGAGCCCGAAAGAACGTTCACGGTAGTCGGAAAGCGTGATCACCTTGTCAATTCCTGCAGCTCCGCACCAGCGTTTCTGGGCAAAGGGGAGGTCGAGGCTGATGGTCAGTACCACTGCATCTCCCGGCAATGACGCTGCTTCCTGATTGAAGCGGCGAGTCTCCGTATCACATACCGGAGTATCGAGGGAAGGTACCGCGCTGATGATTTTTATCTTCCCGGCGTAGCTTGCGAGTGACACGGCGGCCAGGCCATTATCAACAACGCCAAAATCGGGAGCGGTGTCACCCACCCTGAGCTCCGGGCCCAGCAAAGTCATCGGATTTCCCTTAAACGTAATGATTCCTGTTTTTTCACTCATGATCAATCCTCCTCGGTAAGTTCTACCTTTTCAGGTAGTCTGCGACACTCTTCACTCTCGGCACGAACATCTTCCAAAATACCCAACAATTGCATCACCAGTCGATAGGTGATTCCCCACAGCACCGGCATGTTATCAACGGGGAGCTGTATTGCCGGTACGTCAAACGTTTTGTCATCAAAGGCAACCGGTCTCCGGGCATGCCGTACAGGATCACGCAGGTCTGAAAGAGCCACCCAGAACAGATCCCGAACCTCTTCATTCAGTGCCGGTCGCACACGGTTCTTATCGACGGCAAAGAGACAACAGGAAACCCGTACCGGCAGGTTGGCTCCGATGATATCGGAAAGTCGCCCCAGGTACGTTCCCTCTATGAGGTCAATGCCGATTTCTTCAAGCGTTTCACGGCACGCCGCCTGACAGGGGATTTCACCCTCTTCCAGCTTGCCTCCCGGGAAAGCAATATGCCCTGACCACGGGTCCAGATCATGAGACGCACGCTGAATAAAGAGCATTTCAATATCGTGGGCATCCTGATGCAATATCATGGCGACTGATGCGGGTGTGCGGCCGTCTGAACAAGGCTCGGCAGCAACTGAAAAATTCGCCAACCGCTTGGAAATACAGTCAAAAAAATTGTTATCCTGGACTGATGTGCCCCGCATGGTGCTTGTAATCCTTTCAAAATAGTTTTCTATCCTCTCCATATCGGCGGGTATCGTCAAGCACAAATGTTATCGAAGCTCTTTGAAAGAAACTTTTTTACGGTGACATTGTCTTGCCAGAGAGCCTTCAAGCTGGTAATTTGGCCACAAAAATCCACGGATTCATACGACGAACATGCCAACAATTTCAATCCTCATGCCGGTTCGCAACGAAGAGCGCTATCTTCAGGCAACTCTGGACTCCCTCTATCGCCAGACATATACCGAGTGGGAGCTGATTGCCGTTGACGACGGCTCAAGTGATCAGACCGCTGCCATCCTCTCTGAAGCCGCTCATAGTGACAGCCGCGTACAGGTGATCAGGCGTCATGGCGGCGGATTGGTAGCGGCACTCAATACCGGGCTTGAAGCCTGCCATGCACCGCTTCTTGCCCGAATTGACGGAGATGACATCTGCCATCCCCGGCGACTGGAACTGCAGGTAGCATATATGGACGCCCACCCGGAAACCGGCTTGATTGCCTGCACTTTCCGCCATTTTCCCCGGAGTGGACTTAAACAGGGGATGATTGACTACGAGGTATGGCAGAACAGCCTGAGAGATCATACTCTCGTTATCCGTGATCTGTTTGTAGAATCCCCCTTCGTCCACCCCTCCATTATGACCCGCAGAACCATCATGGCAGATCTTGGTGGGTATCAGGATAACGGCTGGCCCGAGGACTATGATCTCTGGCTGCGCATGGCGGCTGCCGGAGTGCACTTTGCCCGTCTGCCTGAGACTCTTCTGTTCTGGCGCGACCACCCGGAACGGGCCACCCGCACAATGGATGAATACGCGGCACACGCCTTTCGCAGCTGCAAATGCCATCACCTGCTGCACGGTTTTCTTCAAAACTCCCTCGATGTTGTCATCGCCGGTGCGGGGCAGGAAGCGCGGGCCTGGCAGCGCCTGCTGGCCGCTACAGGGGTAACTGTCTCAACCTGGCTGGATGTTGATCCCAGAAAAATTGGCAGGACACTGCATAATGCACCGGTCATTTCCCCCGGAGAGCTTCAGCTGAATGGCAGAAAAATGATCGTAGCCATCGGTGTACGAGGAGCACGTGAACAGTTTCGAACTGTCGCAGAAAGGCAAGGCTGGCACGAAGGGATAGACTTTGTCTCTGTCGCATGATAAAAAATGATCGCACGAACCGCAGTATATGACTAATACCAAGGTGCAATCAAAATGAGTACCAGGCGGCGAGGAGAATAGCGACCGAGGCGTACGTTCAGTACGTTGAGGAGCTATTGACGAAGCCAATAACGTAATCGTTTGATTTCGACCTGGTATTGAAGGAGTAGTTTGATGTTACCAAGCAAAGAAGAAATGGCTCTTACCATTGATGAAACAGATTGGAGCAGCCTGCGCGCTCATCTGCACCGCGGCGGACTCATCCTGGTTGATGATTCCCTTGACCTGGCTGATACCGCTCATAAGGTCGCCGCCGATGACATTGCCATTATTCAGCAGCTGGTCGAGTACGGCATGATCGGCAAACCATCCGACGCAAAGATCCGGGCATGGGAAGAGGATAAACAGAAAAAGTTTGCCATGCTGGTTGTCAGCCCCTATGTACTGTTCCAGGAAAAAATGCCGATATTTCACTGAGGTTCATAATGGATAGCATCCTTAACGACATTGAAGTGCGCGTACTCGGCTGCCTGATAGAAAAGGAGCTTACTACCCCGGAATATTACCCGCTGTCACTCAACGCTCTCACCAACGCCTGCAACCAGAAATCCAACCGTGATCCGGCCATGTTTCTTGCAGAGGAAGATGTCGTGCGGGCACTGGATTCGCTCCGCTTCAAACAGTTGGCGGTTCTTTCCGCCGACGGCGGTCGAGTGGCGAAGTATCGTCATCTGATGGCTGAAAAATTTGGCTTGATGCCGGCGGAACAGGCAATCATCTGTGAACTTCTGGTGCGCGGCCCTCAGACGGTTGGTGAACTTCGGACTCGAGGGGAACGAATGCATCCGTTTGGTAATCTGGCAGCGGTGGAAGAGGTGTTGCAGGAGCTGATAGTGCGGGAAACGCCGCTGATTACACTCTTGCCGCGCCAACCGGGACGAAAAGAGGGGCGCTATGCCCAGCTTTTCTCCGAAATTCCGGAGATTAGCGAAGAATGTGTCGAAGCACCGCCTGAAGCTGCCCGTCAGCGGGTTATGGCGGAAAATGAACGAATTGTGAAGCTGGAAGAAGAGGTTGCAGTGTTACGGGGTGAAGTGACAGTGTTGCAGCAGCAGATGGCGGAATTTACGGCGCAGTTTGAATAATTCCAATTCTTAAATTGGAGTAACGTCTTTGTCCTCCGGCCAAAAGCGTCTCTGCAACTCGTCCATCAACGGCTTGAGACTCTTCCGGTCGCGGGCTGACACCGTGACACTGTTCCGGGTTCTGGCTGATTGACGTACCTTGAGAAACGCCACGGTATTTTTCTTTTTCATATCACCAAGCAGATCTGCCTTGTTGTACACCAGCAATTCCGGTTTATCCCCCAACTCCAACTCTGCCAGAATAGTCCGCACCTGCGTGATCTGATCCTCAAAGCGTGGATGGGACGCATCAACCACGTGCAACAGCAGATCGGCATCGCGCATCTCTTCCAGTGTCGCCTTGAACGCTCCCAACAGAGATTTCGGCAGGGAGCGGATAAAACCGACGGTATCGGTAATGATTACCTCTCGCTCACGCGGGAACCGGAGGCGTCGGGTAGAAGTATCAAGGGTGGCAAAGAGCAGGTCTTCGGTAAAAACATCGCTCTTGGTCAGGGCGTTCAGCAGCGTTGATTTGCCGGCATTGGTATACCCGACGATCGAGATGATCGGCACTCCGGCTTTCACCCGCAGTTTTCGCCGTTGGTCCCGTCCTTGAGAAAGTTCCTTCAGTTCACGCTCAAGGGTGGTGATCCGATCCCGGACCCGGCGCCGATCGGTTTCGAGCTTAGTTTCACCCGGCCCACGGCCGCCGATACCGCCCATCAGCCGCGACATCTGCACACCACGCCCACTCAGACGCGGCAGAAGATATTTGAGCTGAGCAAGTTCGACCTGCACCTTGCCGTCCAGGGTCTTCGCCCGCCGGGCGAAAATATCAAGTATCAGCTGACTCCGGTCAATCACCTTCAACTCCGTCATTGCAGAAATGCAGCGCATCTGGGCGGGAGTGAGCTCCTGATCGAACACCAGCATGCTGGCGCCACGCTGCATCGCCCTGATAACCACATCGCGCATCATCCCCTCCCCCATCAGAAACCGGGGATTAAGGGTTTTGGGACGCTGCACGAACTCATCCAGTGCTTCCACCTGGGCAGTGCGCGCCAATTCTCGTAACTCGGCTATTGAATCTTCAGCCTCCTGACGAGTTCCTGACGTTGTAACGGAGATCAGTATGGCCCGTTCAAGAGCATCCATGGCCTTAGGCGCCATACGTACCGCTTTTTCCAGATCTGCTTCCAACTCGGGGATGAAATGAACGCAGTCAAGGTCAATGCGTTCAAGCGGAACAATCGGATCGAGGGTTGTACTTGCACCTCGTTGATCGGTGGCCAGAAAGGCAAGCTGGGCGAAAATCTGATTTTTACCGGGTGCAGACATCAGAGCGGCAAGAAGATCAAAACGTAACAGGGAAAGGTCAGTCAGATCATCTTCTGAGACCGGTTCGTTTTTCAGATGGGTGTGGATAAAACGCAGGCCGCGCATGACCCGTTTACCGAGGGGGTAATCCCGCAGTTCGGGGATCACGACCCCCCTTTCATCACCAACGATGACGTATTCCACGTTTCCGGCACGATTTACAAGGATAGCAATTTGACGGCGGAGTTCACTGGAAAGTTCAACGAGACGGGAAGCAAGTTCGTGGGAACAGAATTCGGCAACCGGTATCCGTCTGCGATACAGACGCTCCAGAGACTGAATCTGGCTTGATTTTAAACCGGCAAGATTGCCTAATACTTCTTTAATGGGATGACTCCGAGTTACCCCTGACAAGCAGGATAGGTGCGTTAACGAAGTATTTTCTGCAAAAAACGCAGAAAAAGACTTCTACCTTACTAAAGCCCGATAATATTGTAGCCGCCGTCAACATAATGGATTTCTCCGCTCACACCGCTCGCCAGGTCACTGCTGAGGTAGAGTGCGGAACCGGCGACATCTTCCTGCGTGATGGATCGCCTGAGTGGCGCTTTTGACTCAACATGGTTGAGAATGGTGTGAAAGCCGTTCACACCTGCCGCAGCCAGCGTACGGATCGGCCCGGCAGAAATTGCGTTTATTCTGATTCCGTCAGGACCGAGCGCCTCTGCCAGATAGCGCACAGATGCTTCCAACGCCGCCTTGGCAAGGCCCATGACATTATAACTCGGAAACACCTTCATCGCCCCGTAATAGCTGAGCGTAAGCGCCGAACCGCCGCGCCCCAGCATCATTGGCCGGGCCGCTTTCATAATTGCCAGAAATGAGTACACACTGATATCCATTGCGGTGGCAAAACCTTGCCGAGTGGTACTTAAAATAGTTCCCTTAAGCTCTTCTTTATTTGCAAAGGCGACCGCATGGATAATGATATCAACACCATCCCATATCCTGGCAAGTTCACTGAACACTGAATCTATCTCTTCATCACTCGTAACATTACACGACAGTATTGCGGAGGCGTCAAGCGATTCTGCCAACGGACGTACCCGCTTTTCAAGGGCTTCTCCGGTGTAGGTTATCGCCAGCTCAGCCCCCTGTTCATGAAAAAGCCGGGCAATCGCCCAGGCGATACTTTTATCGTTTGCAACGCCAAAAATGACAACTTTTTTTCCTCGTAGCAACATCTTTAATCCTCCAGGTAGTTACACTGCGGGAGACGTTTCCGGAGCAGGCTTACCGGAATCGGGCTCAGCTTGAGTTTCTGTATGTTCCTTCTGATGCTCTTGAGTAGATTCATGCAACGGCCCAATTTGGCCGGGCTGGTCGGCATGAGCCGGTACCGGTGTAACTGGTAGATGGGCGCTTTCAATGGCAGCCAGACGTTTCTCGATAGTCTCGAGTACTTCCAGCGTCCGATCCTGCTTCCCCTTAATTGCAAAGACAACAAACGGCATGATCAACCAGACGACAGCCAGGAAAAGACTGATAATGCTCATCATTACCATGAAACCACCAAAAACTTCCATGTCATCTCCCGCTGAATTTGTGCTCCGCTTATAGCACAGTACTATCTGAAAGTTAAGGTGATTATTACTGATTGCCGCAGAGCAGCGCGGCATGGTTTGAGCTGAATTGCGGCGGATCATTCCTGATTATCCGGGCAATGGCGGGATGCCGCTTGAATTCGCTCTCAAGAAAGCGCCGGACCTGTTGACGATCCCACCCCCCGGGATGCCTGAATGCCGTATAGAGGGACAAATCACCTTCATAGAACGGCTGATTGCCATATTCTGCGGCCTCATCTCCGTAGAGCGGCATATTGAACAGCGCGATGTTAAGAAAAGTGATCGCCCGGTGGTGGCGGGCAACGAACTCCAGAGTCCGTCGCGCCTCCACTACGGTCTCCCCCGGTGTTCCGAACAGTAGATAACAGTATACAGCGATCCCGGCTTCAGAAAGAGCGCTGAGCACCCGCGAAGCTAATCCCAGGCTGACCCCCTTATTCATCCGGTCCAGGACACCCTGATCACCGGACTCCAGACCCAACTTGAGCATGGCACAGCCGGAACGTTTAAGGGTTCGGCAGAACTCCGGATCAGCCAACTGATCGTCAATGCGGGCAAAACCATACCACGGAGCTCCCGGAGGGTTTTCCGCAAGAGCTTGCAGCAGTGCAGGGCTAATTGCATTGTCAAGCAGATGGATCAGGCGCGGAGCGGTTTGCTCAGTCAGACATTTCAGATCTGACAAAACGGTGGCAACCGGCACCGGATGGTATGCATTCCCTTCAGCACGTTCCGGGCAGAACGAGCAACGGTTCCAGTAGCAGCCACTGCCGGCGCTATACGGAAGAATTAGTCCGGGCGACAGGTAATCCGAAAGCGGGAGGGTGGTGTAATCAGGGGTTACGTGGATCTTCGGAATCGAGAGCGCCCCCAGAAATTCCAGAAGTGGTTGCTCGCCCGGACCGCAGATGAGGTGATCAATCAGAGTGCCAAAAGGGTTGCGCCAGTCGGGGCGCTGCATCCAGGAAGTTACCAAACCGCCGCCAACAACGATTTTCAGCGCGGGGCAGTGTGCCTTGATGTAGCCGATCATGGCAAAGGTGCAAAGCGCCTGGCTGAGATAATTAAGTGAAAACCCGACCGTGCGGACACCGGAGAGAAGAGCCGGCAACCGCTGACTTAAATACGGGAAAAACGGATTATGTTCCGGTTGCTGAGCTGCAGCGAGCAGATCGGCACTGCGTAATGGTGAGAGCGTTTTGTGCTGGTAATCGGCCAGTCCGATCGTGACGCCACGATCAGCAGCAGAGTTGGATAAAAGGCGATTGAGATCACTCACCGCCCGTCGATAACGATCAGGCGCCTGATAAACGGCCATATCTCTTAAAGCGGCGATGCTGTCCGCCCGCCCCTTGAATGCCCGGCGGCTCCAGGTATCTGATGCCCCCGACGGCTGATCCAGCAGCCAGAGTTGTCCTTCCAGATTGGCATCAAGCGGCCGGCACGGCAATCCGTGAGCCTTCAAATGTGCCGCCAGACGGGCAATGCCTGCCGGCGGTTCACACGCTTTTGCGAGGGGGGGAAATATGAGCAGCATAGGCGGTTTACTGATACTGGATATACATCGGCTTCGGATTAAGCTTGAGCACATCCTGCGGAGTCATAAGTGGGTCTTTCTTCTTCGTGTCATTGTGATAAAAGAGTTTAAAACCGGTATACTGGACCGGTTCGGCAACGACATATTCCTTGTACGAATCACGCTTCAGCCAGGGAGCACCCCAGCCATCCATATGCATAACGATCTGTACTTCGGGGCGCAGCACAATACTTTTTGAGTTTGTCACACCGTTACGGGTGAATCGGTGCACCGTAAACACTTTCGGGGGGAGATTATATTTTTTTACCAGATCTTTCAGATACCCGGAAGCATAATTGATATCGGCCGCATCATAGGTACCGATCTTCTTACCCGGTTTTTTACCGCTTTTTATCAGATTGAATTCCGGATCAATCCCCAAATGCACGTCGGGATTTTTTAGAATCCACTCGAAATGAGGCAGAACAGAGCGAATGTCGTCATGCCCGGTTTGAATATCGATAAAAAGGACTGCACCGGATTCTTTAGCCCAACCATAAACCTGGTCAACTATTTTATCCGGCATATACATGCGATACTTGCCATCTTTACCGGGAGCCTCCTGTGCCACCACGGCAATCAGATGCAGTGCCGGCTGTACCGGAGTAGCCGGATCGGCCGCCTGCCATTTAGCCACTTCACCGTTCAGACGCAGCAGCATTTCGTCCTTGGGGAATTCTCCGAGTGCACCCATTTTCCTGGAAAACGGATTGCCGTAATAGGCAACAATGCGCTTGAACGGCAGGATTGAACCGGGTAGCGGCGGCGGGCACTTGACCGGCCAGCCGCATTGAGCGGCATATTCCGGACTCTCTCCGGCGTTGTACTTTATCGGGGGGGCCGCTTTACGGGCAGCACTGGTTGTTGCTGCAAACGCTGCTGCCTTTCTGGTCGCAGAGGTTGTTGCAGCAAACACCGCCTCGGCAGTTTTCCGTTCGGCCTCTTTTTGGGTTTTTGTCTGCAATTCTAAAGTGTTACTGTCTGAACATGCTGCCAATGCAAACGGGATTAACACGATCCATAGGGGGAAAAATGGGTTAAATCGGTATTTCAAATTGGTACTCCATCTTCTGTTTGGCTACTGGTTCACTGCGGGGACATGCAGCTACTGTTCGGGATCTTCAATAAGAAAATCCTCCACGTCAATGACATCTTTAACCTTGAGCACAAGCGCATCCGGCCAATCCCTGATAGAAAGTCTGGTAAGTATCTTGGACTCCTCAAACGTCAAATCAACGTCGTCCGGCAACTTATCTGCAAGTTCACTCACCCACCGCGTTTCCTCTGCGGTCATTGGGGCCTGCAATAACTCCCTGCCTGATATTTTCATATTCATCCCGCCTTACAAATGTTTTTTGCAACCAATTTAAATACATGGAAAACAGACTCCGTACAAGCTCTATTTTCGTACTTTATCTTGACAAAAGAGCCCAAAACATGTCACCAGAGCAGCAATAATACGACCAAGGAGAAACAACAATGACTATATGTCCATGCGGAAGCGGCAATCCATACTCCGACTGCTGTGAAAAAATAATTTCAGGCAACGAGTCCGCGCGTACCGCCGAACAACTCATGCGAGCCCGCTATTCGGCATACGTTTTCGCAAAAATGAATTTTCTTTTTGAGAGTACCCACCCGGACCACTGCCAGGGCTACGACCATGCCGGCACAAAAGAGTGGGCGGAAACGGCAGAATGGAAAGGGCTTGAAATTATCACTACAAACGGAGGCGGAGAAGATGATTCAATCGGCGAAGTGGAGTTTATCGCCCGCTTCAACGAAAAAGGTAATTCCCGTGAGCACCATGAAGCCGGCCAGTTTAAACGAAAAGACGGGCGCTGGTTTTTTACCGAGGGACAGTTGGTGCGCCAAAAACCACTGACGGCAACCAAGATCGGCAGAAATGATCCCTGCACCTGCGGAAGCGGCCTGAAGTATAAAAAATGCTGCGGGAAATGAGTCGGCGACTTACGTTTGTGGACCTTTTTTTACTCTTTTTCACCAACATAGATCGTGGCAATACCAAAGGTAAGCTCGTGGAGATGGATGTTGCGGAAGCCTGTTTCGGCAATCATGTGTGAGAACTCTCCCTGCGAAGGAAATTCAAGTACTGAGTCAGGCAGATACTTGTAGGCGTTATAGCGCGAAAACAGCCCGCCGACAACCGGCAGCAGACGGCGGAAGTAAAAATAATACAGTTGCCTGAACAGCAGCGAACGCGGTGTGGAAAACTCCAGAATAATCATCCGACCGCCAGGACGGAGCACCCGCCACATCTCAGCCAATCCCAGTTTTCTGTCAACAACGTTCCTGATGCCAAAAGCTATGGTTATTGAATCGAAGGTATCATTGGCAAACGGCAGATCTTCACAGGGGGCGACTTTGAGCTCGATGCGGCTCGCATAGGGCGATTCTGCCACCTTCACTATTCCGAGATCAATCATCTCCCTACAGAAATCAGCCCCGGTAATTTTAACGGAATCGGGTGTTCTCATGGCAATTTCCAAAGCCACATCACCGGTGCCGGTAGCCACGTCCAGAATACGGGAACCTTCGCGGTATTTGAGCAGACGTACCGCTTTTGTACGCCAGCGCCTATCGATACCAAAGCTTAACAGCCGGTTAAGAAAATCATACCGAGGGGCAATTGCCCCGAACATCTGCTGGATTTTTTCCCCTTTATCAGAAAGCCTGAACATTCGTTTCCACTACCTTTTAACTGATTTAAGTGTTATAAAACTGGCGTAATTATGTAGCATATTTTGCCCGCCATTAACCAGAAAAAACAACCCGCTTTTGTTCAGGAGATGCTACCGAGTGATCCCCACCATTCGTATTCAAGACGTTGCGGACATACTGATTATGACCGCCATTCTGTACCAGATGTATTCCTGGTTTCGCGGAACACGTGCCATCCAGGTGCTTCTTGGGCTTGGCGTGGTAACCCTCATCTATTTTGCAACCCGATTTCTGGATCTCTATATGACGAGTTGGGTACTTCAGGAGCTTGGCACTGTCCTTATTATTCTTATTATTGTCGTATTTCAAACCGAGATACGCCAGGCTTTGTACCGTTTCAGCCTCCTTCGTCACATCCTAGATAGTCGTGAGAAGACGCAACACAGCCAGTTTCAGGATATCGCTGAAACTCTATTCCGGATGGCGGCCAATAGAACCGGGGCCTTGATCGTTTTTCAAGGTAATGAATCGCTGCAGGACCTGATGACTAACGGGGTAATAATAGACAGTGAAATTTCGCCACAAATGCTTGAATCAATTTTTTATAATGGCGCACCACTTCACGATGGCGCAGCTCTTGTCAATAACGGCAGAATTGAGAAAGCCGCCTGCCATCTGCCTCTCTCCGTCAACCCCGATGTTCCGCAGCATATGGGAACTCGGCATCGAGCGGCTCTCGGGTTATCAGAACGGAGCGATGCGGTAATTGTTACCATATCAGAGGAACGTGGGGATATTTCTCTGGTAACCGCAGGATCGATACAACGCATGAATAACCCTACAGATCTGATTTTAGCGCTTGATACCCTGCTCCGTGGCGAGACGGAGAAACCCCGCATCACAAAGCGGCAGCGTTATTTTTCAAATCTTCTGCCAAAAGTTTCTCTTTTGCTTGCTGTATGTGTGTTCTGGGGACTGATAACAACCCGGCAGGGGCAAATCACAACCGTAACAGCTCCGGTACGTTTGCACGGAGTTCCTGATGATATAGTTTTGCTCCGCACTCTTCCCGAAGATGTCACCGTACAGATAAAATCAATGTCGAGTCTGGCGCCACCTCCATCGAAGCTTGACTTGACTGCTGAAGTTGATGCCTCAAATATAACTGAGGGTACTACCTCCTTACGAGTAAATCATGCAAATATTACCACCCCTTCAGGCATGATCATTACGACGGTATCTCCCTCAAGCATTCGAGTCTCCGCTGAAAACAAACTGCGCAAAAACGTACCGGTAAAAGCCACACTTAAAGGCAGACTGCCGACAGGAGTGACATTCTCAAACGTTTCCTGTGAACCAAGCTCGGTCAACATCGAGGGTCCGGCAAGCCAGATTTCACAGATTACATTCGTAGCTACTGAAGATATTGACGCCAGCCAATTGAAGTTGGGCGAAGAATATCTGAAAAACTTGCGCGTGCCGGAAAGACAGGTATCGATACTTCGAGACAGTCCCATAACAGTAAAGTTAAAAGCACGCGAACGGCGCAAACGCTAGTTTTAGCTCGTTTTTTACCGTTAAGATGCATCGTTAATTAACAACAAAGATTGACTTTTGGTTTCTATTGTTATACAAACGCCAGCATCTTTACAAAAACTAAAACACTACGGAGGAAACATGGTCTATATTCGTATCGTTATTGCGACCTGTCTGGTACTAATATTTCTACCTCAGATAGTTTTAGCTTCAAAGTCTCATGTGGTACGCAAAAGCGAATCACTGCAGTCGATTGCCCGTAAATATAATGTATCAGTCGATGAATTAAAATCCGTCAACAACCTGACCGCTTCCCGCGTCTCCAAAGGGGCGCGTCTGATAATTCCATCACATCCTGAATCACAACAAAAGAAAACCACCAGAACAACTCACGAGGACACGTATAAAGTTGTCAAGGGTGATACGCTCCCCAAGATCGCTAAAAGAACGGGCGTCAAGATGTCTGACATAAGAAACCTGAACGGACTTAAGGGTAACAAGATTAAAGCGGGACAGATTCTTGTCCTTGTTGCCACCGATACACCGACTCGAACCGCCAGCACAAACAGACTGCAACTGATCAATAAAGACCTCTTGAATGAGCAGGAACTAACTGACACTTTGGCTGAATTAACCGATCTCGAATCAGATCGTCCGGTTGACCTTGCAAAATCAATTGAAGCGAACCAGGCGACCAGTAGCATCAAAAAAAGCGCGTACAGTTTTCTTGGCGCTCGTTACCGTTTCGGCGGCAGCAGTCGCAGCGCTCTTGACTGTTCGAGTTTTACTCAGCAGGTTTTTCGTGAGCAGAGTGTAAAACTCCCTCGTACCGCCCGCGAGCAATTTAATGTCGGCAACGAAGTTGTACGCGGTGATCTGAAGAAAGGTGATCTGGTTTTCTTCCAGACGTACGCCAGTTTCCCCTCGCATGTTGGTATTTATCTCGGTAACCGCAAAATGATTCACGCCTCTTCGCGTGAACACCGGGTTGTTATTTCGTCTATGGATACCCCGTATTACCTGTCACGTTATCTCGGGGCACGGCGAATGACTGATACGGCTTCTGATTTTATAGATTTCAATGACCTGTTGTTGGGTGTTGAAGAGGAAACCGAGAATGATATCACAACGAATGACACTCTTGGTGTCACGCTCAACCTTGCAAAATAACGTTTATCACGCAACTGACAGAACTATATCCGGGTCTCCTGACCCGGATTTTTTTTCGCCATGAATATCCTCCTCACCTACCAATCCGGACTTTCACACCGCAAGGATCGCTATATAAATATCCTGCCAACTGGATTGTGCTATCTGCATGCCTGTCTGCAAGAAGCCGGATTTAACTCACTTCTTGCAAATTTCTCTGCCTGGGCACCCTCCAGAATAATCCATGAATTACTGCTCTTTGAGCCACATATTATCGGCATCTCCCAATGGACCCACAACCGACACCATTCAATTGAACTCGCCAGATTATGCCGCAGTACCCTCCCCAACAGCATCATTATCATGGGTGGAGGCCATGCGACTTTCTGCTATGCGGACATATTAACAGATAATTCACCCGTTGATATTGTTATAAGAGGCGAAGCTGAATCAACATTGCTGGAGCTTGTTGACGCACTTTCCTCGAAGAGTATGTGGCAGAACATACCTGGACTGGCATTTCGTTTTAACGGAGAACTTGTCGTAACACCACCTCGGAAAAACATTGATAACCTTGACCGCCTTCCTCTTCCAGCGCGCTACCTTGACATTTCTGTCGGGCTTGACCTTGAATTGCAATCTGAGTTTATTGTCACTACCCGGGGCTGCCCGTCTACATGTTTTTTTTGCAGTTCACCTGATTTTTGGGGGAAGAAAGTTCGCTTCCGCTCTCCAAGTGCCATTGTTGAGGAAATTCTGTTTATACGCCAGAAATATGGACTCATATATTTTTCGATTCGTGATGACACTTTTACCGCCGACCGCAAAAGAGTCCTTGAGTTTTGTTCTTTACTACTGGAGAAGAATACACATATTCTTTGGAACTGCCAGTCACGTGTTACTGCTATAGACGAAGAACTGGTCATTCAAATGAAACGGGCAGGCTGTGAATGCATTCAGCTTGGCGTCGAATCAGGCTCTCCTCGGATTCTTCGTCAGCTTGGCAAAAATATTCTTCCACACCAGATCGAAAAAGCCTGTTCACAGATCAGAGAGATTGGTATTAATCTTTCAATCTACCTGATTAGCGACATCCCGGGAGAAACCAGCAATGACATCCTGAAAACAGTTGCGCTTGTGCGCCACATCCATCCTGACGACGGCTATGTTTCTCCGCTTGCCTATTATCCGGGCACACAGCTCTATAAAGAAGCGGTAGCTTCCAACAGCATCACAGCTGAAATATTTTCTGACTCGTCTCACGCGGCTCTTTACGTTGTCTCCGCAAAAGGCAGGTCTTCACAGCGCTATATAAAGGAATTGACAAGAAATCAACAGGAAAAGAGTACTAATTTTAAACAGCAGAAATCGCGGCTCGGATATTGCTATGCGACACATGTTATAGCTGGAGAGTGGTACCGCCAGAGGGGAGAATTTGACAAAGCCGAACTCGAATTTCGCGAGATTACGAGCCGACAGCCGCAAAATCCGTGGGGGTGGTTTCTTCTTGGAGATTTATATTCTGAAAGGGGAAATACGAGAAAAGGGAAAGAATACTATGTCAAAGTTTTGGAAATAGTGCCGGAACATGGCCCATCAAAAGCAGCCGTATCATTGGCATAAAAAAACGGGGCTATTTCCATAGCCCCGTAGATTCGTTCTGTTTGAAAATTACTTTACAATCCTGACACCAGGAATGAAGGATATTTTTTCAAACGTCCTGTTCAATGTTTTACTCTGGAAGTTAGCCAGTGGGGGTGTTTCTGGATACTCAATTTTGTCGCCTTTTGCGATTTTGATTTCCGGCAGAGCCAACCAGGCCTTCTCACCTTTTTCGTCAGCTGCTTCGACATAGGTATAACCGCCCGAGTTCATTGTCTGGGTAACGGTTGCTTTCTTACCGGCTCCTGCAGGAATTTCCTGTGCCTTCATGCCAGCATGTGGGTCACCACCTGGGGCTACTGCGCCTGGCGCACCTGGTGCTGCTGCCGGCATCTGGCCTTGCTGTGGTGCTGCGACTGGAGCTTCAGTCTTTGGTTTGTCTTTGCACCCTGCAAGGGCGAGAGCGGCGATACTGAGAACTACTAATGCTGTTTTTTTCACCTGCGACCTCCTGAGATTTTGATATCTTTTCTCTTCTAACATATTACTGTCGAGCATTCCAAGACAAATATTATAACATTCGATAATATAACACTATTTCCCAAAATGACTTCATTTTTATTCCGCACAAAACAGTGTAACTATCTATATCTACGGATGTAACTTGTTATCCTCGTCAGAATTCAGTGATTCGTACAAAGCAATCTGTTCTGAGATGGAAAGTTTGCGACGGCGGCAGCATATTTGGCCCAGACAAAGGCGGCAACGCTCATCCGAACACCATTGGCAACTGAAGCAATCTGAGCAGGGGTGCTTTTTTACGGTTTCATCAGACATTAATATGCGATATTGCGCTTGACAGCGTTGCCTTCCAGAAGCTGCACAAAAGCTTTACCGCTATCACCATTAACCAGCAGATACCGGGGCAGTTTCAATACGGAATCGGCTGCTGTCGCATGGCGGCGCTCAATGGTAAATGTGGCATTATAACCCGCTTCAGTTGCTTTGCCTATCAGGTAATCGTCATAGAGTCCAAAAGGCCAGGCCAACATGTCGACTTTTGAGCCAAGCTCTGTTTCCAGACGGGATTTTGATTTTTGTAGCTGTGTCTTGACGAGCAGGTCCAAAGCCGACTGACTGAGCTTCTTACGCTCTTGTTTGAAGTTCGGATGCCAGTAGGTATGAGACTGAATATCAAAAAGGCCGGTTTTTGTTAACTCTCGCAACTGGTCCCATGTCATAGCATATTTTGCATTTGAAATAGCGGACGGGTAGGTAAAAATGGTAACCGGGTAGCGGTATTTTTTTATAATCGGTAACATATTGCTATAAACGGACTTGTGTGCATCATCTTCCACAATAACAACCGATTTAGGGCCCGGCGCCGGCGCTTTACCTCGATAATGATCAATAAGCTGCCGTAAGGGAATTACCGTATAGCCATTATCATGCAGATATTTCATCTGTGCTTCAAAAACCGGGGTTGTGGTCGTCATGCCGTCAACAACAGTCGCTCCAAAGCGGTGGTATAACAAAATAGGCACCCGAAAAGAGTCCGCAGCATAGGCTGACAGCGAAAAAAGCAAGGTAACAGCGACTAAAAACAGTCGAGTAATAAATCGGCACATTAACATAATTTTCCTGGGTTATCCTCGTACGATAAAGACCGAACATCCGGCATTACTGGCCACTTTGTGGGAGACACTTCCTTTGATCCGGCGTTCAATAACTCCCTTACCGGAGCTCCCGATGACTATTACGTCCATTTCTTCACGTCGGGCAAGAGAGATTATTTTATCAGCAGGGTCTCCGTATTCAACTATCATCTCCAGAGGAATATCGTGTTCAGCCGCACATTTTTCCACAACATAAAAAAGTCGTTCTCGAAGATCATCCCATTTTTTTGTTTCCGTCATTGGCGCTGAGGGTACAAAATCGGTGTAATTCGAAGTGGGGGCATTCGGCAGCACGAGCAAAGCATATACTCGGCTTTTGAACTGGCTCTGATTACCGACTGCAAGGCGGACAGCCTCCTCTGCAGCTTTATCAGAGTGTGGGGAACCATCGATCGCCACAAGTATTTTTTTGCGCAGGTTAAGCATGACATCCTCGTATTTTTGTAATACATGTGTAAATATGTGGTTACAATATTTTATTCAGAAGTTTAATATAACGTAATATTTCCTACTTGACAATTGTAAAACAATATTCTACATTTTACGGAAATATTAAAAAAGTGGGCTGTTTGACTTTTTTTTAAATTTTCAGCTATATTTTAGTATGTTATATTGTGTTTCAATTACTCTCATTATTGAAAAGGACTCCGCCAATGGCAAAAAAAGAAAAATCGGAATATCTTATACAGGCAGTATCCCACGCACTCGATCTTCTCGAGCAGTTTCATGGCGAAGTAGATGAGCTGGGAGTTACTGAATTGAGTAAGCGCCTGAAACTGCACAAAAACAACGTATTCAGACTACTTGCAACGCTCGAATCCAGAAGTTATATCGAGCAGAACAAAGTAACTGAAAACTACCGTCTCGGCCTGAAAACTCTTGAACTAGGCCAGACGTTTATCAAACAGATGGGCCTGCTCCGACAGTCAAAACCGGTTCTTGAGGCATTGGTTGCCAGTTGCAACGAAACAACTTATGTCTCTATTCTCAAAGATTTCAACATAGTCTATCTTGATGTCGTTGAAACCGCTATGACCGTCAGGGTTGTACCACGGGTAGGATCGAGGCTTCCCGCTTACTGTACAGCTGCCGGAAAGGTGCAAGTCGCCTATATGAGCGACGAGGAACTCGAAGCATACCTCCCCTTGAAGGAGTTGAAAAGCTATACTCCGAATACTATCACCGACCGTGATGTGCTAAAAAAGCAGCTGAAACTTATTACTGAACAGGGGTACGCCTACGATAACGAAGAACTGGATACCGGTGTAAAGTGCGTCAGTGCTCCGATTCGTGACTACACCCGTCGCATAATTGGTGCTGTCAGTATTTCAGGGCCGTCAATGCGCTTCTCAGATGAGCGTATAAAGAATGAACTTATTCCTCTGGTATTAAAAGCAGGAGAAGAGATTTCTGCAAAGCTTGGCTTCCAGAAGTAATTTTTTTTTACCGACACCTCAAGGGCGGCTATTTAGCCGCCTTTTTTTATGTACTCTGAAGCCCACCCACGTATGCAGATCGGCCACGGCAGCACAAAAGGATGTATTTATGCTGATTTACAAGGTTATCGAAATTGGAACCGTTACAGAAGATGCAATTGAAGCAGTTCTCAACGACTGGAGTTCCAAGGGGTGGCATTTCGATGGACTTCAGTTTGCCATGCGTGAATCGAGCAAACGCCCGTCTATGGCTTTTGCACTTTTCACCCGGGAAGTAGCGAGTGGTGAGGTAAATCATGACCCCAAATGAGACTCTCTATTTAATCGACGGCTCCTCCTACATTTACCGTGCTTATTTTGCCATCCGCCACCTGTCATCTCCCAGCGGGCACCCTACCAATGCTATTTACGGGTTCATCCAGATGATGCTCAAGTTGCTGAAGGATTACAGCCCACAGCATGTCGCTGTCGTTTTCGATGCCGGCCGAACGACGTTCCGTACTGAAATGTATCCAGAATACAAGGCTAACCGCGCTGCCATGCCTGATGACCTGCGTATGCAGATGGAACCGATTCGTGAGGTGGTGCGGGCGTTCAACATCCCGGCGCTGGAACTGCAGGGCTTTGAAGCCGATGATATTATCGGCGCTCTGGCCGGACGATTTGCCGCTCAAGGCGGGAAAGTGGTTGTGGTCACCGGGGACAAGGACCTGATGCAGATTGTGACCGACCGCGTCACGCTACTGGATACCATGAAGGGGAAGGAGTCCGGTATTGCTGACGTGATCGAACGCTTCGGCGTCGGACCGGAACTGGTTATTGACATTTTGGGGTTGGCTGGTGACTCTTCGGACAATATCCCCGGGGTACCTGGTGTCGGAGAGAAGACCGCCGCCAAACTTATTCTGGAATTCGGCTCTCTTGACAGATTGTTGGAACATGCAGACGAGGTCAAAGGAAAAAATGGCGAACGGTTGCGGGAGTTCCGTGAGCAGGCGCTGCTCTCGCGTCGTCTGGCTACCATAGAGTGCAATGTCCCGCTGGAAGTTGATATTGAGACTCTGACGGCGCGCGAACCGGATCAGGAGGCACTGAATCAATTCTTTAAGAAATTCGGATTCACCACGCTGATCAAGGAGCTAACCGGCACGGCAACTCTCTCCACTGAGCAGTATCGTACCATTACCACTACAGACGGGCTTGAATCACTCATTAATGCCCTGAAGAAAGCGGGTGAGTTTGCCTTTGATCTGGAGACCACCAGTCTTGAACCTCGCCTGGCCGAGATCGTAGGATTATCGTTCTCGTATGCAGATCATGAAGCGTTTTATATCCCGGTGGGACATGTGATGACCAGTGCCCTCCTTCGTGACTCTATTCCTTATATAAATGAAAAACTTGCTGGTAATGTGCAAACCGGCTTCGACTTTCCTCAGCCAAGGCAGACTCAACCTGAAACCCTCCCGTACATGGCTGAGCGGTCCCTGAGCGCAGTCGAAAAACAGCTCCCTCGCAACACAGTCCTCGACCGCCTGCGCCCGCTGTTTGAAAACGATGCCCTGCGCAAGGTCGGCCAGAACATCAAGTTCGACATGGAGGTTCTTGCCAATAACGGCATAAACCTTTCCGGTGTCTGGTTCGACACCATGCTGGCCTCATATGTTCTCAATCCGTCACGTCAGGGTCACGGCCTCGACGCCCTTGCCCAGGAGCACCTCAATCACCGCATGGTCAGTTATAGCGACGTTACCGGCAGCGGCAAAAACCAGAAGAATTTTTCCGAAGTGGATATTGAGGCGGCTTCACGCTACGCCTGTGAAGATGCCGACGCCACCTGGTTATTGCGCCGGAAGTTTGAGCCGCTACTGGCCGCCAGTCAGCTTGACACTCTCTTCCACACTCTGGAGATGCCCCTGGTGCCGATTCTCTCAGCTATGGAGAATCATGGCGTTCTGCTCGATTCGGCTCTTCTGGCCGGTCTTTCCAGTGACTTTGCCGGCCGCATGTCGTCAATTGAAGAGCAGGTCTTCGCGGTTGCCGGAGTACGCTTCAATCTCAATTCGCCCAAACAGATGGGAGAGGTGCTTTTCGAGAAGATGGGGCTGCAGACCGGTAAAAAGACCAAGGGGAAATCCGGATGGTCCACCGACAACGAGGTCCTGACTGCTCTGGCGGAAGAGCATGGAATTGCCCGACTGATTGTAGCATACCGCGGCATCGCCAAACTCAGGTCAACCTACAGCGATGCCCTCCCCCGTCTGATCAACCAAAAGACCGGGCGGGTACATACCTCCTACAACCAGACCGTTACCAACACCGGACGACTGTCATCCTCCGACCCGAACCTCCAGAACATTCCGATACGGAGCGAAGAGGGGCGCATGATTCGCCACGCCTTTATTGCTCCGCCCGGGCATGTTATTCTCTCTGCCGATTATTCCCAGATCGAGTTGCGTGTTCTGGCGCATTTATCAGGAGACAAGGTGTTCTGTCACGCCTTTGCCAACGATGAAGATATCCATACGCGTACCGCCGCCGAGGTCTTCGGCCTCTTCCCCGAGATGGTGACACCCGAAATGCGCCGTCAGGCCAAGACTATCAATTTCGGGATCATCTATGGCCAGGGCGCCTTCTCGCTGGCAAAACAGCTCGGCATTGCCCGCAAGACCGCCGAAGAGTTTATCAGCGCCTACCGCCAGCGCCACAGCGGCGCCATGGAGTATCTGGACTCCTGCATCACACTGGCGGAAGAGACCGGCCATGTCACAACAATCCTGGGTAGGCGCCTGCCGATCCCGGACATCCATAGCTCAAACGGTAATGTGCTGGCCTTTGCTCGCCGCAATGCCATAAATTACCCGATTCAGGGTTCTGCTGCCGACATAATCAAGGCAGCCATGATCCGGGTTGACACCAGAATCCGGCAGGAGCAGCTGAACAGCCGCCTGATAATGCAGGTGCATGATGAGCTGGTATTTGAAGTTCCGGAACAGGAACTGCTGCAGATGGAGCAGTTGGTGGAGTATGAGATGGGGCATGCAATAGAAGCAAGAGTTCCTCTCAAAGTTGATATCAGTTACGGAGCAAACTGGAGCGAGGCGCACTGATCGTGATCAGCCGCCAAGGTAGGCGTGCAGAACGCGATCATCAGACAAGAGTTCCTGCGACGAACCGGTGAAAGTTATCTGTCCGGCTTCGAGCACATAGGTGCGGTGGGAATGCTGCATGGCCAGCTTGGCGTTCTGTTCAACCAGCAGAATGGTTGTTCCTTCAGCATTCAGGTTACGGATTATGGAAAATATCTCCCGTATGATCAGCGGGGCGAGACCAAGGCTCGGCTCATCAAGCATCAACAGTTTGGGGCGGCTCATCATGGCCCGTGCGATAGCAAGCATCTGTTGTTCGCCACCGGAAAGAGTGCCGGCTGATTGCTGTTTGCGTTCTTCAAGCCGCGGAAAAAGCTGAAACATCCTGGAAATATCGTTCGTAATACCGGCCCGGTCTTTTCTGACATAGGCGCCCAGTTCAAGGTTGTCAAGAACACTCTGTCGGGCCAGCACCTGCCGGCCTTCAGGGCTTTGGGCGATACCCATACGTACCACCGCGTCCGGTGCCAGACCGGTAATTTCACGGCCATCAAAAATAATACTTCCCTCACGTACCTTCAGGAGACGTGAAATTGCCCGGAGCGTTGTTGATTTACCGGCGCCATTAGCGCCAATGAGAGTCACCACTTCACCGCTGTTTATTTCCAGATTAAGGCCTTGTACCGCTTGAATAGCGCCATAATTAACACTAAGGTTTTTCAATTCCAGTAATGCCATCTATTCAGCTCCCAGATACGCTTCAATCACGGCCGGGTTTTTCTGCACCTCCGCCGGTTCACCTACGGCAATCAACTCACCAAAGTTAAGCACGGCAATCCGGTCGCAAAGATTCATCACCAGGGGGACATGGTGTTCAATAAGCAGTACCGTAAGCTTGAACTGGTCACGAATGGCGCGGATAAACTCTGTAAGCCCATATTTTTCTGAAGAATTCATACCGGCAGCCGGCTCGTCCAGCAATACTATTTTTGGCTCAAGTGCCAGAGCGCGCGCGATTTCCAGCCGACGTTGATCACCATATGAAAAGTTTTCCGCCAGCTCTGCAGCCCTGCCGGATAACCCTACCAGTGTAAGGAGTTCCCAGGCTTTTTCCTCAACTCTTTTTTCCTCTGCCCTGCTCGAAGGAGTACCAAAGAAGCCGCTCAAGAGTCCGGATTTGGTAGTCACATGCTGAGAAACCTTGATGTTTTCCAGGGCACTCAACCCCTTGAAAAGGCGGATGTTCTGAAAGGTACGACCGATACCCTGAGCGGCAATTCGATGCGGCGGCAGACCGGTCAGAAGGTCACCCCGGTAACGGAGAACACCGCTCGTAACGGGGGTAAGTCCAGTCATCAGGTTAAACAGGGTAGTTTTACCGGCGCCATTCGGGCCGATCAGCCCAAAGATTTCGCCTTCCGCAACCTGAAACGAGACCTCGCTAACAGCTTTCAGACCTCCAAAGTTTCTGCAGAGCCGCTCTGCCTCAAGCAGTACCGTCATTTTTCGCTCCGGCCGATGCCCAGTATACGGGTGGTAAAATTTTTGAGATTCCCAACTGCACCGGCAATCCCTTTCGGCATATAAATGCTGGCAAACACAAGAACGAATCCGTTAATGATCAGGCGGGAATCTTTAAGTGGCCGGAGAATTTCAGGAAGTGCCGACAGCATCATACCACCCAGCAGCGGCCCCCACATGGAGCGGCTACCGCCGATCAGGACGTACGCCAGATAAGCAATCGAAGCGTCAAAGGTTCCCTGACGGGCGTTCCAGGTATTAAGGAATGGGGCGCTCATCGCCCCGACGACACCGGCCAGCACAGCGCCGATAACGAACGCCAGCACTTTGTAGCGCGTCGGATTGATTCCCATGGCGTCAGCTGCCAGTTCATCTTCACGAATCGCCTTGAAGGCTCTTCCCACCCGGGAGCGATCAAGTCGATAACTGAAAAAAAGCATCAGCATCAGTAACGGTCCAAATGTCCAGATATAGCTCCAGCGACTCTCGAACAGCTGCGGCACACCGAAAATACCGATGGCACCGCCGGTAATTTCAAGATTCAGACAGACGACACGGAGAATCTCAACAAAGGCGATCGTGGCTAAAGCCAGATAGATACCGCGCAGCCGCAACGCAGGAATACCGACCAGAACGGCAAGAAATCCGCTTATAATACCGGCGGCAAGCCATTCAAGAGGAAATATGACCCAGCCGAGAGAGTCTCGCCAGGGAGCAAAATATTCAATGGTGCCGATAATCGCCGCAACATACCCCCCCAACGCATAAAAACCGGGGCTGGCAAGACTTAACTGACCGCACATCAGCGGGTAATAGAGACTCATTGCCAGCAGCGCCTGCTGTACCATTGTCACAAGAAGAAACCCGTTGTTTTGCAAAAAATCGGTCATTATCTTACACCTTCTGAATCATAGAGCGTCCAAGCAGTCCCTGCGGGCGTACCAGAAGCACGATAAAAAGGAAGGCAAACGCAACCGCTTCTTTGTAAGCACTGTAGTCCGGTGGTACAAAAGCCTCTGCCAATCCGATGACAATCCCGCCGAGGACAGCCCCGGGAACGCTTCCCAGTCCGCCCAGTACAATTACCGCCAAACCTTTCAAACCATAGGTTACCCCGAAATACGGCCCGGCAATGCCGAAACTGGTGCCTACCAGTGTGCCCGCCAGACCTCCCAGAAAACCGGACATGAAAAATGTGACCAGAATAATTTTATCGACACTGATGCCAAGCAGACTCGCGGTTGTCTGATTTTCAGCCACCGCCTGCAATGCCTTGCCGATACGGGTAAAGCTGATGACATAGCCAAGCAGCGTCAGGATAACCATACAAACGGCAAAAATGATTACCTGAACTGTTCTGACAACGACCGACTGGCCCGCAACCTCGAACATCATGGCCGGCTTGATATCTCCGTACACCTGAGAAGGGAATGTGTATATTTCCGCTCCGACAAGATACTGAATGGCATTGACGATCACCAGTGCAACACCGAGACTGCTCACCAATGCAAGCAGTGAATCGGCGCCTCGTGTGCGAAGCGGTTTGAAGGCAAGGCGTTCAAGAAGCACTCCGACCATCCCGGCAAGCACCGATCCGATGAGAAGCGACAGGGCAAAGGGAATCTGCAGATCCAGGGTGAGTCCGGACAGCAGTCCGTTGATGCCGAACTCCCCCACCGCCAGTGTGTAGGTGAAGTAAGCTCCCAACGTAAATATCGCTCCGTGCGCAAAATTGATTATGCCAAGAATCGAAAAGACCAGCGTATAACCGAGCGCGAAGATGGCATACACGCTTCCGATGCTGATGCCGTTAAGCAGATTCTGGAGGAATTGAGCTGTTGTCATGGAAATTGACGTCCGGGAAAATCAGGTAATTTGACTGAACACAAGAAGGGAAACCGTTGAGGGATGAGAGAATTCCGCCCGCATCCCTCAATCAATTCTATTTTACAAAAACAAATTTGCCGCTCTTGCCGTCTGCTTCCATTTTGATCTTTGCAACATAAAAGTTTTCCTGATGGATTTCACCATCCTGATCGAGGCTGATTTTACCGAGCGGGGTGACATAGGTACCGATGCGAATCTGCTTGTTCAACTCTTCACGTACCTTGGCCAGATCAAGCTGCGTGATCTTTTTCTTGGTAACCGCCTCAACTTTGCGGAGCGCCTCGACAAAGACCTGCACCGCAGTGAACGCCTGTGCGGTAAATTGTGGCGGTTCTGATTTGTATTTGGTGCGATATTCAGCCGCCATTGCTTCATTGACGGGATTTTTAGTTGAAGGGCTATAGGCCTGGGCAATTATGATACCGTCACAATACTTGCCACATACCGGGAAAACTTTGGCAGTGTTAAGGCCGTTACCACCGATGATTGGTCCTTTATAGCCCAGCTGTCGTAACTGTTTGACCAGGTTGCCGCCGTCAGCAGCAAGGCCGGAGACGATAGTTAGATCTACATTGGCTCCCAGTACGGCCGTTACCTGAGAAGTGAAATCTGTGTCCGTAGTCTGGAATTTCTGGAGCGTAACTATCTGAAGCCCCATTTTTTTAACGGATTCCTGGAAAGTTCCCGATTCTGACGTATTGAATGCGTCATTCTGGGCATACAGTACCGCTACCTTTTTAATGCCGGGATGCTCCTTCATCGCCTGTTTGAGCGCATTTGGAGCGACAATGGCAACCGGAGCGGAAACCCTGCCGACGTATTCACCAATCTGGGGAACCCCTTTAGCAGTATTGGAAGGGCCGATTACCGGCACTTTCGCACGATTGGCGATAGGATCGGCACTGAAGGCCTGCTGAGAGAGCGTTGGGCCGACAATTCCAACCACTTTGTCGCGGTTGATCAGATTTTGAAAGGAGTTGATAGCACCGGCCTCATCGCCTCCGGTATCCTGAAAAATCAGCTTGAAGGGGGTGCCATTGATACCGCCATTAGCGTTAAGATATTTTTCGGCAAGTTTTGCACCATCCACCTCTTCCTGGCCGAGCAACGCCACATTGCCGGTTTGAGCCACTCCGATACCTATGTGAATCGGGGCGGATACATTCTCGGCATAAACGGTTCCGACAGAGAGCGTCAACAACAGTGTCACCAAAGCTGATCGTTTCATGCACTACCTCCATAATATTGATTTTATTGATTGTTCGCCGACTTTACCGGCAGAGTAACCATGGTCTGTGATATAACTCATCACATATATGATGTCAATTGCATAACATCGTATCAATCATGTATCACGTGGTCATACATTGATTATGTTGGTGCTGATCTGGTGGTAAGATGTATGCCGAAAAAAATCAGTGCCATGCCGACCAAGTGGAAGGAGCGGATCGACTCACCCAGAAAAACAGCTGACAGAATTGCCCCGAAGACCGGCATCAGATAGAGGAACAGGCCGGCTTTATTTGGCCCAACTTCTCTAACCGACTGGTTCCAGAAGATAAATGCCAGCACTGAAGGAAAGAGGGCAACATACAAAATGCTGGTAATGTTTGCAGGATTAAGCTCAAAACGCCCACCCTGACTGAGTTCCCAGGCGTACAGTATCGATAGCGGTATAACCCCGATTGCAACAATCGAAGTGAGAAAGCTCAGAGGGTGAAGATCTGCCGGACGATGCCGCAGTAAAAATGTATAGAAAGCCCAGCTGATTACCGCCAGGAGAATCCAGACATCGCCGATGTTGACCGTTAGAGCCAGGATAACATCCGGATTGGCACGACTGATAATCATCAACACCCCGCAGAGGGAAATCGTAATTCCGATCGCCTGTCTGCCGGAAACCGGCGTAGCTGCCAGCAGCCTGGAAAGCAGTACTATCAGTACAGGAATGACAGAATTGATGATTAGTGCGTTGGTAGCAGTTGTGGAGTGGAGACCGATATACACGAACGTGTTGAAACATGAAACTCCGAGTACACCAAAGAGCGTCAGCCACCGCCAGTTTAGCCTGAGAACGGGCCATTGTTCTCGCAGATGGGGAATGGAGAACGGGATCAGGATTACAAGAGCAAGCGCCCAGCGCCAGAAGGCAAGGCCGATAGGGGGGATGCTGTTCTTCATGGCTCGCCCGATAACAAAATTTCCGGACCAGAAGAGAGTGGTCAGAGTCAGGAGCAGAAATGGGTGGGCTTTAATTCGCATTATGTGATGCTCATTTTTCGGGTAACACTGATGCAGAGTGTACAGTCGCCCGCCTTTTCCGGCGGTCTTTCTGCCGGCGCAGCCTTTCGATCCGCTTCATCTCCGGCGTAATTACACCGGAGGCGGCCTCAATTCGCTCCAACAATTCACGACGTGCCAAAAAACGATTCACCGACTGACTCCGCTCCTGCATGCAGGCGACCTGGATCCCGGTTGGTTTGTGTTTTAGCTGAACACAGCTTGACGTCTTGTTGACATGCTGTCCCCCGTTACCGGATGAACGGACAAAGGTCTCCACAAGATCCTCTTCGCGAACACCCAGCTCAGCCATTTTACGGTGCAACCAACGATTTTTTTCTTCACGTACCGCGAAGTCTGTCATGGTGAGGCTGCCCCCCGATTACAACTACTCAAACTGCAAAATTCCGCCGGCGAGGAATGTACCGTACCTATATCAGATCACATACTATTTCAAGGCAATTTTCTATATTCCGGTGCATTCTTGCCTGAAATGTTCCGCTATGCTATAAAGCGCTTCACAATACATAATCCATTTCAGGTTTAAGGGAACAGTGTGAAGGCACCTCTGCTACAACGTTGTTGGGTTACGTTTTCCGTGTATGTTGTAGGAATCTACGCATCATGCTTGAACAGACTTGTTATCAAGGGGGGCAAAAACATTCCGCATGGCGGTTCTGTCTTAATAGCTTCAAATCACATATCTGCCTATGACACAATTTTCCTCCCCTGGGCCGTCATAAAACATAATCCTCTTCAGATGCTCTGGGCTCCAGCCAAAGAGGAATTGTTTGAACAACGCTTCCTTCGTCTGCTCTATTCCTCCTGGGGAGCCTTTCCGGTCAGACGTAAGCGCGATGTACGGGCTGGCCGCAAATTGAACGACCTGCTGCTCGACCAGAAAGTCATGCTGTTCCCTGAGGGCACCCGACACAAAGATGGAAAATTGGGGTCAGGAAACCGTGGTGTCGGAAAGATTATCTACGATACCCGACCGACAGTTATTCCAACCGCCTTAATTAGGCTAAACAACTGGAAGTTTCCCCGGTTTCGGCAGGAGGCCACCGTCGTTTTCGGTACGGCTCTTGAATTTGGCGACCTGTTACAGCGGGAAGATTGCAAAGAAACACACCTGCTGATAGTAGAGCGGGTCATGGAAGGTATTGCCGTTCTGTTATCCGAAGAAGGGGTTGATTGTGGCAGAGACTAACGATCTGAGTGTAGAAATTTTCTGCGATGGTGCCTGCAGTGGTAATCCAGGGCCGGGAGGCTATGGCGCGATACTGCGTTACGCCGGACGAGTAAAAGAGGTGAGTGGTGGCGCCAGAGACACCACCAACAACCGTATGGAGATGACTGCCGCTATAGAAGCACTTCGCCTGCTGACTCGTCCCTGCCGGGTTACCATTACAACAGACTCTCAATACCTGGTTAAGGGAATGACTGAATGGATATCCGGCTGGCAAAAAAAGGGGTGGCGCAACAGCAAGAAGGAACCGGTAGTGAATAAAGACCTGTGGGAACATTTGCTTGCGCTGACAAAGACTCATTCTGTGCAGTGGAGATGGGTTAAAGGGCACGCCGGACATGCTGAAAACGAACGGTGTGACCAACTCGCACGGGAAGGAATCCCCACGTAACTGGGGGGGATTCAGGTTTTATCGAGGAACGGCACCAATCAGACTGAAGCCGAATCTCGGGTGCGTAACAGCGTGTGTATTTGGAAATTTTGTGAAGAGCCACCCTTGAAAGAGGTAAGTACCGTTTTCATCGATACTTATCTTTGCGCTAGGGTTTATGAGCTCATTCGAAGATGTTGTGATGGTAACACCTTGCATTGTAAAGGCGGGGAGAAAGACCTCTACGATTATATTCAGCTTTGAAATCGGGACGGTAAATGCTTCTCCGATGGGAACGACGTAAATGTTTTCCGTTCCGCGGATTTTATCTATTATGGCAATCTTGACAGCCTTCCATCGCAGCAAGACTTCATGCGGGACAACAATCCTCTTTTCGTGGACGAGGCGGTGAGATGGACGTAATTCAATGGTGTCAGGTGACGTTTCAGTCCGACCCTGACCAACACTCAGGACACAAATCAATAAAAATATTACTGATAAAAATTGTATCATTCGAACATACATCAATGCGGTATCCGATAAAAAATGGCGGGGGAGTAATTTTAACCGGTTCTCCATACACGTAAGCGCACACTGCTTATTTTTTTCTTTATTAGCGACCAATTGCTGACAGAATCAACCGTAAGCCACAGTTTTTATTGGTGGAGCTGAGGAGGATCGAACTCCTGGCCTACGCATTGCGAACGCGTCGCTCTCCCAGCTGAGCTACAGCCCCACTATAGACATTAATGCATTACTTGTCAATTTTCGGTCATAAAGTGCTGTTCATAGAGGTCTTCAAGTGCCTGCAAATGTTTGCTCTCCTCCTGATGGAGCTGCGCAAAAAGCGTTCCCATTGGCGCCCCGGCACAGCCGCCTGAAACCTTGCCATAAAAGTCTACGGCCCCTTTTTCCAGATGTATGGCATATATCAGCGCATCACGCACGCCAGACTGCGGGCCAAGTTCCTGTTTTTTAAGCACATAGTCAAGGCGCATTGTTGGAATGGGCTTATCGAGATCGCTACCGCCATCCATTTGACCGTCCAGTAAGGCTTTCTCCAGCTGGTGTTTATGGTTCAGTTCATCCAGTGCATTGTCGCGCAACAAATCTTTGGCGGCCTTGTTTGTAAGTTGGCGGATTGCGGCCAAATAGTTCCTGAATCCCTCCTCTTCCATCGTAATAGCCATTTCAATGGCCGCATCAAAGGTATAACAGACCTGGTCGTTATCCATGCTATGCCTCCTGCTCAATCAACCGGGCGGAAACGATGAAAACCGGCTCTATCGGGACATCCGAATGCCCGTTTTTATTCCCGGTTTTGACCGCCCTGATCTGGTCAACCACATCAAGACCATCCAATACCTGACCAAATACACAGTAGCCAAAATGATCCTGATGCTTGCCCTTATGGTCGAGAAACGCATTATCAACGGTGTTGACGAAGAACTGGCAGGTAGCAGAATCAACGACAGATGTGCGGGCCATTGCCAGAGTGCCGCGCTTGTTCAGCAGACCATTGGTCGCCTCGTTTTTGATGGCAAATTTCGGCTTTTTCACTTCCATATTTTCATTCATACCGCCACCCTGAACCATGAAATCCTTGATTACGCGGTGGAATATCAGTCCGTCATAATGGCCGTCTTTCACGTAGGAAAGAAAATTCCTGACTGTAATGGGCGCCTTTTCTTTAAAAAGTTCAATTTTGATATTTCCCATGGATGTTTCCAGCATAACCTGCGGGTTCTGTTCTGACATCTGTTTCCTCCCAATCGATGAGTGTTATTACATGGCGTACATTAAATACTACGATTACGCACCACAGTACAAATAAAATACAGCAGTGCAGCAGACGTTTACTGAATTTTCAGCACAATTTTTCCGAAGTGTTTATCCTCCTCCATCATACGGTGGGCATCGGCTACCTGATCAATTGTGAAAACTTTCTCGATGATCGGAACGATACTGCGATCAGCAAATTTTGGCAGCGCCCGGCGGGTAAATTCAGCAATTATATCCCCTTTTTCAGCAACCGAACGCGACCGAAGAACGCTGCCGATGATCTGCTGGCGCTTGACCATCATCAATGCAAGATTAAGTTCGGCCTTGATGCCGCTAACAACACCAATGATAACCAGGCGACCTTTATAGCCGAGAGAATTCATATTGGGGGCGAGGTATTTTGCTCCGACGTGATCAAGGATGAGGTCAACCCCTTTCTTGTTTGTATATTCCTTTACAACTTCGGTAAAATCAGGAGTCTCATGGAAATTTATCAGGAAATCTGCACCGATTTCCCTGACTCGCTCAATTTTTGCGGGAGAGGCCGTTACGATCAGTTTGCAGGCGGGAGTCAGTACCCGGCAAAGCTGGATCGCTGCGGTATTAACGCCGCCTCCGCCGCCATGCAATATTGCTGTTTGCGAGTCCTTAAAATCACCAATCATGAAAACGTTCAAAAAAGCGGTAATATACGACTCACACACACATGCCGCTTCCTCAAAGCTCATATTCTCCGGAATGCGCATTAAATGGCAGGCGTATGCCACAGCAAACTCGGCATACCCACCACCGCCAACCAGTGTCATAACCTTTTCACCCACTTGCCAGCCAGTGACACCGGCCCCCAACGCTTCAATAACTCCGGCAACTTCCAGACCAAGTATTTCTGAATCTCCGGCCGGGGGTGGATACTTCCCTTCACGTTGGACGAGATCCGGGCGATTAATTGATGTCGCAAAAACCTTTACAAGCACCTGCCCTTCCGCAGGTGCCGGTTTTTCAGCCTCACCGATCCTGAGAACGTCAACACCGCCAAAAGCGTCTATCAAAACTGCTTTCATACCTGCTCCTCCTGCTTGATAATATATATCGCGGTACACACTACTGCATTGCTGCTGAATGTAGCGATTTACTGCAGTTTTGTAAACACAAAACCATGTCAGAAGAGCAGCTTGATTTCCACTGATATTTCTGCGATAAACAGAAAAAATTAATCGATATAAAAGGATACGCACCATGAACATCATGGTAACTAACGATGACGGCATTCACGCCGCCGGCATCCGCGCACTGGCTGAGGCGATGTCTGAACTGGGCACTGTAACCGTCGTTGCACCTGATCGCGAACGGAGTGCTGTCGGACATTCCTTAACACTACACTCACCGCTGCGCATTTTTGAGCTTCACAAGGGGTGGTATGCGGTTGACGGCACCCCGACTGATTGCGTCAATATGGGTATTCACAACATGCTGCCGATCACACCCGACCTGATCGTCTCCGGTATTAATCACGGTGCCAATCTGGGAGATGCCATTACGTATTCCGGCACTGTCGCTGCAGCAATGGAAGCCAATCTGATGGGCATTCCTGCAATTGCCTTTTCACTCGCCACAATTGGTCCAAGCGAACATTTCACCGATGCCGCACAAATTGCTGTGCAAGTTGCCCGCACGGTAATTTCTCACGGACTTCCTGCTGACACATTTCTGAACGTAAATATCCCAAACTGTCCGCGAAACCGTATGCAATCCCCTGAGATAACCCGCCAGGGCAAACGCTCATTTTTCGGGAAGATTGTCGATAAAACTGACCCGCGCGGACGAAAGTATTTTTGGTTCGGGAGTGAGGAGCCGCGCGTTACTAACGAACCCGGCACCGACTTTCACGCCATTGACCGTCAGCATGTATCCATAACACCTCTGCATCTTGATCTGACGAACCATAAATCTTTATCAATCCTCTCGAAATGGGTTTTTTGACACGTATAGACAATTAATTCTTCTCCTGCTATAGTCACGCCCGCTTTAGCCCCGTTGATTTTGATGCGTATCGGCGTTGCGATCGCAAAACGTTTAGTACCTGAAATTCGATAATTTGGCTGCGGAGCCTGCTGTGAACTTTGAGATCATGAGAAGGAAAATGGTGCAGGATCAGATCGTCTCTCGTGAAATACGTGACCGGCGGGTCATCGATGCCATGCTGAAAGTTCCCCGTCACATATTTGTTCAGGAAGCGTTTGCCGCTCAGGCTTACAGCGACAAAGCACTCCCTATCGGAGAGAAACAGACTATTTCACAGCCCTATATTGTTGCTTTGATGACTGAAAAACTGGCATTGACCGGGACCGAAAAGGTCCTTGAAATTGGTACCGGATCCGGCTATCAAACAGCCCTTCTCGCTTCCCTAGCCGACCGGGTATTCTCTGCTGAGCGCATACGGCCTTTGGCCTTACGTGCACGTAAATGTCTGGATTCTCTGAAGCTATTTAACATTCAACTTCGCATCAATGATAGCGAAGGGAGCCCCGTTGGGTGGGAAGACGAGGCACCTTTTGATGCCATCATTGTTACCGCCGGCGCACCTGACATTCCTGCAGTTTTAACGGATCAACTTGCCAGCGGAGGTCGTATGGTAATTCCGGTCGGAACTGATACTGAACAACAGTTACTTATAATTGTTAAAAATGATACGGGTGAACTGCTATACGAGCCCTCAGTCATGTGCCGTTTTGTGCCGTTAATCGGCAGACAAGGCTGGCAGGCATAAAAAAACAACTCTAGGAAGCAACTGTGTATGATTAAAACACCTCTTGTACAACATGACTTTAGTGAAACAACCTGCGTTACAGGGATCTCTGTTTTGACGCTTAATGACATTGAAGAGCCGCTTCTGCTCTCGGATGACGAGTGCAATGAGGATGAGAGCGAAGAAGAAATCCCCCTGATTGAGCTTGAACGTTATGATGACGCCATTAAGATTTATCTGCGTGATATCCAGCGTACCCCGCTCCTGTCAGCAACTGCTGAAAAAGAGCTCGCCCATAACGTTGAGAAGGGTGATTCCGCTGCCCGCAACAAGATGATCGAATCAAATCTACGCCTCGTAGTTAAAATAGCCAAACGCTACTTAAACAGAGGCCTGCCGTTTCTGGATCTGATTGAAGAAGGGAATCTTGGGTTGATTAAATCGGTGGAGCGCTTTAATTTGGCCAAAGAATGCCGGTTTTCAACATATGCCACCTGGTGGATCCGTCAGTCAATTGAACGGGCCCTCATAAATCAATCCCGCACAATCCGTCTTCCGGTACATGTATCTGACGACATTGGTCGCATGATTCGTGTAACGCGGAAGCTTTCCCATGAGCTGAATCGAGAACCAACAATCCAGGAAATAGCCGACTCCATGAAGGCTAAAATTGAACACATACGCCATCTGATGACACTACTGCGTCACACCAGCTCCATTGAAGCTCCGATTGGTGACGGCAGCGCTTTTGCCCTTATCGACACAATTGAAGATACTTCTATTACTGCTCCAACAGCACTGCTGGAGAACATAAACATATTTGAGTTAATCTCCGCTCACTTTAACAAACTCACAGAACACGAGCAAAATATTTTAACTCTCCGCTTCGGTCTTAACGACCACGAGCCACAAACCCTCGACATTATTGGCCAAAAATTCGGCGTCACCCGTGAACGTATCCGTCAGATCGAAGCAAAAAGCCTGGATAAGCTTCGAGCATTTTACGCGCAGAGCCAATTATAAATCACAACCGTAAGGAGAAATAACCGATGGAAGAGTTGAAAAATATCATTCGGGACATTCCAGATTTCCCCAAAAAAGGGATCATATTCAAGGATATCACAACTCTGCTGCAGGACGCTCGATCGTATCAGAGAACAATTGATCTTATTGCTCACCGCTATATCGGCAAGCGAATAGATAAAGTGGTCGGCGTTGAAGCGAGGGGTTTCGTCATTGGTTCGGCATTGGCATATAAATTATGTGCCGGTGCCGTTCTGGTTCGCAAACCGGGCAAACTCCCCTATGAAACATTCAGTAAAACATATGATCTTGAATACGGTTCCGATACTCTGGAGATCCACAAGGATGCGATCAAGCCAGGCGAACGGATTCTGGTAGCTGACGACCTTCTTGCTACCGGCGGCACAATGGCCGCAGTTGTTGACCTGATCCAAAGTATGGGTGGTGAAATTGTAGAGTGCTGTTTCATGGCAGAACTGGATTTTCTTGAAGGCCACAAGCGTCTACCGGAAGGGAAGGTGTTTTCGCTCTTACATTTTTAACTTTTCCGAAAGGGGTTGAACAGCGTCAATATCTCTGCTATACCACTTCAGCTTTCACACACGTCCCCGTAGCTCAGCAGGATAGAGCACTTCCCTCCTAAGGAAGGGGCCGGTCGTTCGAATCGACTCGGGGACGCCAATAAAAACAGGCACTTGCAATTATTTTGCAGGTGCCGTTTTCGTTATGGGTTGCATATGGGTTGCAGTAAATGGTATTCTGGATTAATTGAATAGACAGAAAATATTCCAAAGGAGTTGGTCATGGAAGCCTTACTTCAGCAGCTTCAAGAATCATTGCTGACACATTGCAGGCCAGTACAGGTTGCTTTCCACTTGTATGAAATTCTCAGTGAGGCAGGTTACGACGATGATATGATAAATGAAGTTACCGAAGCTCTGGCTGATATTGTTGCGTAGGCAGATGCTCTAACCCATCTTCCGCAGTTGTGAGGTTGTGAAGACGGTATATCAATAGTTTACGTTTAAATTAAGGCCATTTTCTCCACTACATTTTCAATTACCTTTGGCCTGTTTGGTATGAACATCTTCATTCTCTGAAGTAGTACTTTAAGATGCTTTTCCGGTGTTGACACCATCCTGAGCCGGATGATTTTCTCTCGGGTCGGTAGCAACACATCCAGAGATTTTAGCTCTCTGAGTTCCTCGATCAGTTTTCGTGGCGCTGTACCAAGCCCGGATGCTTTCATCCACTGCTGCAGGGTACGCCACATTGCCAAAGCGAGAAAGCAGACCAGAATGTGTGCCTGGGTTCTCTCCTTTTTATGGTGGAAGATGGGCCGCATACCGAGATCATGCTTTTCGGTGCGGAAGGAGTCTTCCACTTCCGTCAGTTTGATGTAGGTATCCCAAACTGTTTTGGGATCGCTCTCCATCCAGTTGGTGCGCAGAATGTAGCTACCGCCGCTGTCCAGGGCCTTTTGATGGCGATCTTCGTTCTTTCTCACCATTATGTTGAGCTTTTTGTCGCTTCCTTCGGTGACATCAATGGTGAACAGTGCTGCTGCTCTGCCGTTCTGTTCCAGTAGTCGGCCGATTCTCCGTTCAACCTTCTGGCGATCTTTGAGCTTGCCGACCTCTGCCAGTTCAACAAGCTTTTTAAGGCTGGCTTCAAGCCTCACCACGAATCGATTCAGGATGGCGTTCTCTTTTTCTTTACGCCCCGATGAGCGGCACAGGACAAAGGTTTCATCAGGACCTTCGGGCAAGGTACAGATCTTTACCTCCACCCCGTTTTGAACCTTTTCCCAATCCTGTTCGAGAAGTTGCTGCTCGAATTTCCTGAGCATCGATTTGGGAGTCCCGACCAGATAGTGTGCGCCAGTCTTGCGGAAATACTCAAGATTGGCTTCGCTCACCATGCCGCGATCCATAACCCAGACGCGGCCCGCTTTGCCGTACTTCTGTTCCATGATTCCCACCATCTCCTGAGTAGTGGTGACATCGGTACGGTTGCCGTCAAAGACTTCGTAGGCGATGGGGAGACCTTCTCTGGTTGTGACAAGGCCAATGCTGACTTGGGAACAGTCCGGACGGCTATCACGACTATAGCCCCTCTTGGCCTGAGGATTCCCTTTGGCAATCCCTTCAAAGTAGGTGGAGGTGATGTCATAGAACAGAAAGTCAAAGGTTGAGCCAAAGAGTTCTCCGTAGCGATTCTGCAGATGACGGCACAGTGAATCCTTGTGCGGCAGCAGGGCATCAAGTGCCCGGTAGAGACGGTCTTCATTCACCTTGTCAACCGGGACTCCCAAAAGATCATCCAGGGCGCTTTTCTCAAACCAAGACTCGGCTATCTGTAGTTCAGATGAAGGCGCACAGAATCTGGCAAGAACAAGCAGGCACGCCATGATTGACCAGGGGATATCTTCCCGACCGGCGGGCATGGCCTCACGTGAGAAATCAGCCAGTCCGAGGCGGTGCCACAAAAGAAGGCCAAGGTAAACGTCGCCAAAGTGACGAAGCCTCTCTACGCTGACGCCACCTATATTCACCTTGGCCCAGGATGGCGGCTCTTCGATCTGCTGAAACAGTCCAGGCTCTGGCCTCGGCTTTCCTGAAAGAATGCGACCGATTTCGTCCCAACCGATTCGCTCTTCACGGTCAAGACCAGGGAGCTTACCGATAGTGGCAACAATCCGCTGACGTGGACCGCGTTCGGTGCGAACTGATTCGACCAGAGTCCAACAATCGTAGTCGGCACCATTCTTCTTTTTAAGGTTTCGACGGAGATACATGGTCGTATTATCGCAGGGAGCTCCCAACATCTGCAAGGGGGTGGTCTCCACTACATTTGATTTTCAGAGAACTGGAGTTGAAATTACTCGGATATTGGTCACAAAACTGATCGATTTTGGCTGAAATAATAAGCAAACTGCGGAAGATGGGCTAAACACTTCAATATTTGCCGTTAATCACACTCCTGTGTTTCAGCCTATGAACGACAGGAATACCTTCCTTTCACGCGGCCCATCAAATTCGCAGAGATATATTCCCTGCCACGTACCCAACCACAGTTTACCGTTCCGAAGAATTACCTGTACTGACGACCCGTAGAAACTGGATTTGATATGGGCATCTGAATTTCCTTCACTATGGCGGAAATGTTTGCTCCGAGGCACAAGTTCGTCACTAAACCATTCCATGTCCCGCGCCACATCTGGATCAGCATTTTCATTGATGGTCACTCCTGCTGTAGTATGCGGCACAAAGATTGTAATTATTCCATCCTGCCAGCCGTTGTTGGAAACGACTTCGGATATTTTTGCTGTAATAGAAACAAATTGAGTCCGCCTGTCGGTTACTAGACCCATTTCTGCTGTTTTCATATTGGTTCCCCCTGAGAAACCGAATTCTACCATAAAATTCTTTTTGCATCAAAAACCCAGCATCCTTTTCATCATTTTGGCAGAACAGCCTTAAGGAGCAAGCAGTCACTTTTGCGTCTGGGAGGATATTATGAATCTGGGATGTGGTTTAATTACGGAAGAATGGCCTTCACTGTCGGACTCGCATACAGGCAATGCCGCTGATATCAACATTCCAGTCGATATTTTCTTCTCGCAGAATTTAGCCCCTTCTATTGTGGTCTGTTCAAACTGCAGTGCTACCGAAAATGACAGTGTTGCATTTAATAACGGAGAATGGATTCCATACTACTGGGATGACGACCTTTCTATTGAACGTGGGCCTCTCTGCCCGAGCTGCGTTGAAATATTCGGCATCCACTTCGTTTTTGATGCCCAAACCGGTGAATACGTTAAGGGGGTGGTAAAATGATGCGCTATTTTGTCAGCACACATGATGAAGGAAGAACGGCTCCGGTTGCTATCGATTGCGTATGTGAAGATGGTACCAGTCAGATTTGTGGTCACTCTCTGGCACAGATTTCAGAGCGCTACCCAAATGTAATAATCTTGACCACAGAGGAATTCCAGTTGCTGCAGGAGGCTACCTGTTGCACTGATCCGGTTGGAATTACTGCAGAGAAGTTCAACGAAATGTTGGAAGTCCTGCCACCGATGAAATGGCGAGGAGGCGGAAACTCTGAGTCATTTATGATGTCCGAGTTTATGACTGGCCGAATTACTGGAATCTATTGTCGTATTGGGACGAAGTACTATTCTTTTCTTGGAGTCTGCACCTTGACGCATGACGAGATTATCGCGAAGTGTTGCAAGGTGTCCGGCTGCGGCTCCTCCCTGTCTCAATCGATACCTGCAGTCCGTTGAAGTCGATCCTGCCGTGGAGTGTTCTGGCCGCTTTGAGGAGTGCCGGCAGGTGGCGGATATCATTCTGTGGCGCTGGCTTTATGTGAGCAGATGGTCTATTTTGGGTTTGGAGGTTGTTATGAGAACGTCTGCTGATAACGATAGTTGGGCCACCGAGGTTGATTTGATGATGTCTGGTTCTTGCACTTGCGAGGGTTGTGGCTCTGTTGTCCCGCAGGAAAATGGTTTTGCTGCCGCTGGTACTGGCTGGCTCTGCTTTAACTGTCACTCTGGTGTCGAAGTCCCTGGCTGTTCCCCTGCCGGCGAGCCTTGCTGACTTTAGCAGGTACCCACCAGCGAGGGATTTGTTGCTTTCTCTTGCTGGGGGTGATATGGTTGCAGGTAGGCTGATTGTACGTCCGGGCATTCGCTTTGCGCTGTCCGGGTAGCGTGCCCATTTATAAGGGGCGAAGCAATCAGCCTTTTTTAATGCACTGTATATCTGTGTTCCTGTCCTTGCACTGTTGATGTTTGCTCTTTGATGTGCGCTTGTACCTTCCCAGTTTCCGTTTATCAGATCGAATACAATGAGACCACTCATTTTCTCGTTACCGATTCTGTAGGTAGCGACATATTTCCTGACGCTGACGGTTTTCCCGTTTTTTACCCTTGTGTCTTCCCATATTTCAGTTGGATTCTTGAGAGCTGCCGCCAGCATGAGGAGGTATCTTTCTCTGCCGTTCTTAAATATCTTATATTTTCCTGTTTGCCTGTCCTTAAACATTCTCGCCGATATGCGGATTTTCCTATTAGTCGCATCTTTAAACCATACAGGCTTATCAACACTTCCGCCAAATTCTGCCATAAACAGGTTGATGTGTCTTTTCTGTTCTTCTTTATCGTCCTTTTTATCTTTATCAATTTCTGGCAGCAGCAATGAGGCATCGAATGGTTCTACAGGGAATTTGCGTTGTGCCAAATTTGCGCTTGGCGCTGATGCAAACTGACCATGATATCCGTGGTTCTGGTTGCTCTTCACCAGCAGGTGCGTCAGGGAGAGGGACTTGGTGATATTCTTATTGCTGCCGTCGAAGCTGCCAGCGTTGCCTGTTGATTTTATCTGGCCGGAGTCGAACACCACGAACTGTGATTCGTCTCGCGTGACCTTGTGCGTTTCACCCTTCTTGCGCTGGCTTCCGGGGTTCGATACGTCCGGATTGTGTTTGTCGAAGTAGGTGATGCCGTCCTGCTTCTTCCGGCGTATGCCATTCATAATGTCGTCGTCCCACGATCCTTCCTCGACGGTGTACTGGTCGTCGGTATCGAGTGGCTTCTCGATCTTCAGGTACGCAGCGATACGTTTTCCACCATGTGGGGAGCCTTCTCTCTCGGATGCGGTGAACCAGAATGCTTTCCCGCGACCATTGCCCTGCTCTTTGAATTCCGTGAAGTCGTGTTGCGTGTAGTGATAGACAAGCAGCGGTTTGCCTTGAGCATCGACCACCGTGGAGTTACCGAACCATTTCCAAAAGTTCCGGATCCCTTCTTCGGTTGCGTGGATGTATTCTCCCTTGCTGTTCTTGGTTGAGCGGTCTTTGCCGCCTATGCTGATAGTCTCGGGCATGCTGGTTGGAGCCTGCTGTCCCTGCTCCTCGTAGTAGTTCCTGCCGGTCTTGAACAGCTTTGCGTACCGAGTGGAGTCTGATGCCGGCTGGAAGTCCCGATCGGTGTTGAACGAGATTATCGAGTCCCGGTTGACTTCCGCTTTGCCGTTGGTTATCGGAGCGACGTTGACGATGCTGTTCCTGGCCATCACCACGAGGTATTCCTTGCCGTTGGCGTCTTCCACTATGCTGCCGTTACCGGGATGCTCTCGGGGCTGGACCATCGACGCGAGTCTGGCTGCGGCCTTCGCTCGTTCCTCTTCCTTGTCTCGCTGGAATCCCTGGTATGCTTCGCTGAGACCTTTGTATTTGTTCTTCCCGTACCATTCCTTCATGGCCTGGTAGACCTTCTTGGAGTACGGGTGCGCCTGGTTGCCGTTCATTATGGCGTCTGCGAAGTGTTCCGCGACGTATTCTCCGTTGTCCTTCATTGAGTAGATCGATACCAGCGTAGAGTCTGCTCCGGCGTTCTTGTGGTCGGCCTTGATCTTCCTGATGGCTTTATCGTATCCCACATTCTTTTCGCCTTCTTTGCCGTGGGCGTCTCGGATGATGCCGTCTATTACGTGTCCGAACTCGTGTGCTGTCACCCAGTCGAGCTTGTAACGTCTTCCTGCTCTGCTGTTCTCTTGTTCGAATCCCGCGTCATCATATTTGGCCGCAAGGGTGAACTGCTCCCCGAACGCATGCCCGATCGGTCCGCGACGTTGCGTGTCCATATGCACCGTTATCCGTGGGATGCCGAAGTCCTGCTGTATCTTGCCGACGACTTCCTTTACTGTCGGTACCAGCTCCGGGTGCATGGCGTCGATGTGATAATTCGCTATGAGCTCTGGGGAGGTTGGTGCCTGTTGCGCCAGCCACTCTGCGTATTCCCGATCGGCTTGCGCTACACGAGGATCCGCTATCTCCGTCCTGCGCTGGTGCTCTGCGACCTGGACGACTGCTCCGCTCTGGAGGTGACGGGTGCCGGCGTGTACCGTGCGCTGCTCTTCGTGGTGGTCGAACAGGTTCATCTGGCTCTTGCGGATTAAAAGGTGCATGCCGTCTCCGTATCATTTTGTTGTTGTGGCTTGTACTCTCCAGATGGTAAATTTTGATACTGGAGGATGTATGGCTTCTACATTATTTTATGGTTTCTTGAATAAATCTGGCTCCGACTATGTTTTCCAGTCCGTTACTGCAAAGGACGAGGATGCTGCTTTCGACAAATTGCCCCTTCGTGCTGTGGTTGTCGGTTCTTCTGTTGCTGCTTGTGAGGAAGAGCTTTATTGCCGCCAGCACGATTGCTGATCATCTCCTGATGAGGTACAGTCCGGCTGGCCTCATTGGGGGGTTGTGTTTGCTATCTGATTTTGATATGCTGTCCACATAGAGAAGCGGAAGAGCGGAAAATCTGCTACCGCCGGGGGCACTCTTCAATAGGGTGTCAGGATCGATGGAGGAAATGTAGTCCTCCCCGCTTCTTTGAGATTTTTGCCATACGACAGGTAATCCTTTGTATGGCATTTTCTTTTGAGAGAAGAATGTTTTGTATAGGATGAGTTGCCCATCCACTTTGGCTGCATCGATCACCACCGAGTGATGCCGATGGTACTTTCTTATGAAGGCATATACTTCCACTCGATCAAATCTTGTATCTCGCACGACCTCGTCTGGGTTCATGAGCACATCCGGTATCGTCAAGTACATGATTGGTGGCAGGTTCGGGTGGTGGTTGAAGTGGTGATCGAGAAAGTATCCTTCGCCTGTGTAAATGTGCGAATCTGCCAGCGCTAATTTTTGGACAACCAACGGACTGATTTCTCCTACTGGTTTCATTTCGTTGCCGTGGGCAGCAAACAGCACCTCTTTAGTCAACTCTTCAGGCGGGAGTTTGTGTTTCTGGTCGATTAAGTGCCGGAACCTATCGAGCGTGTGCCTGAATGGTGCGGCTGCTTGCAAGATTCTATTCTGCAAATAACTGCCCACCGGTGTCCCGTTATGCCTTTGTGTACCCGTGGATTGCGACGTCGCTCTTTCGTAGCGGCACAATCCCAGCTTCTGCCGCTAGTCTGACCGCTTGCCCCACATCGTTAATGCTCTTCTTTAAAGCCTGCATACTCACCTCGATAAAAATAAACGCCATGCATTCACTGTATTGAATGACGTGGCGTATATCAAATGTTTTGCCCATTTAGGCAGCGGTATGTGGCGGGGAACGGGTGAAACCGTTTCACCCGTTGTTTTTTATCTTCCCATATAATTCGCCAGGTGATACCTGCCGGTTCTTCATCCCGAGTGCCGCTGCTGCCAGTTCAGAGCAGTACCATTTCTCCGGGTCTTCGATTCCTATCGTGATCAATCCGAATATCCCCAGCCAGTCGTACTTCTTGCCGAGTTGGGCGTTCAGCCATTTCAGGTCTTTTGCCAGCGTTACTTCTACGATGTCCCAGTGATCACGATTGAATGTTATTACCGGCTTGCTGCAGACGCCTCCGGACCATGCGTCGGCGGAGAATTGGGGCAATGATGCCGGTATTTGGATGCAAGGCGCGCGGCCTGGCAAGCTGGACGCATATCGAGGTCACATGAGCCGAACAACGCGGCAAACGGATGTTGGCGTCATTGTCCCAATACGTAGATGAAGATAATTGTGATTATGGTTTATGGATTTGCTGCTGGTAGTCGGGGAACATGTGAAAATATTTATGGGATATTTTCAGGGGAGATATAGCACTTCGATTGTCATACAGTTCTCTTGGAGCCATTTATTGGTTGGTTCGTTGTTAAATAATGAAACTTCCTTGTCTGCAAGTAAGTAAACTTTCCGCCCAGTATCATTTGCCAAACGGAACATGAACTCTATGGATACCTCGCTTGATAATCCACTGCAGCTGAGCATAAATTTTATCTGGCCCTTACTGGTGATCGATGCAACGACATGTGTCGCATTTCTTTTTTTAACAGACAAGAGGTCATCATAGATTTTCGCAGTAAACCCACCAAGATTCTGCACGGAGAGCCAGTGGATCTCACCGCCATCATGATTAGCTCGTTTAACAATTTCCTGGTATTCGTTGGCAACCCAGCTTTGCACTTCAAGTGATTTACCACTGCCGCTCAATCCAAATGGTCTTTGCGGAATTAGGCCCCAGCGCTTTAAATATTCTCCCACAGTACGAATTGGCACATCACATTTAAGGCGACGTTTGATTGCCTTTTGAAATAACTGCCGTGTCCATAACAAAGCCCCAAGCCTCATCACAACCGGACCTTTAAGAAGCATGCTCAACAATTGCAATTCCTGCTTATATGTAATGCTTCGTTGTTCTCCTTTACGCCTGCCACGCCGTTGCCACACAAACAGAGGCATGTTTTCTTCTTGAAGATAATTTTTCCAGACCATGTTTGCATGCCGAGTGCTGACGCCAACAGTAGAGGCAGCATCTTTATTGCTTATTCCTTGTGAACGGAGGCGAATTATTTCACGTCGTATCACTTCTCGGGCGTCGTCAGGAAGTTTTCTGGAGTCAGTTTTTGTACTCATTGTAGAAGCATAACAAAATCGAGACATTTATGACATATTTAATTGCTGAGTAATATTCCCTATTCAACTGCAAAAACTTGATGTTATCGAATCTTATTTCACAGTTTTCTTAGGCGTAAACTCCATTGATATCATTCTGAAGGTACGGCTTATGTATGTGTGAAGGATAAAAATTCAATTTGGAATCCGGTTGTCGATATGCCTGCTCCTCAATGTACAAAATGTTCGAGGTTTGACCGGGATCACACGTGCCTGGCCTTCCCTTCCGGAATACCCGACGAGATATTCCTCGGTGAATTCGACCACAAAGAGCCGTATCCGGGTGACGACGGGCTCATGTTTATAAAATCAGGAACTAACTCAAAGAGAGGAACAAACCATGAAATTAGCAGAAGCATTGATCGCGAGAGCTGATATCCAGAAACGAATCGGAATGTTGCGAGGACGTCTGGCAGCTGTTGTCAAAGTTCAGGAGGGTGACGTGCCAGCAGAGAGTCCGGCAGACCTGATGGCTGAACTCAGGCACCTTACAGACGAAATGGAACTGTTGGTTAAGAGAATCAACAGGACCAACTCCGTTACTCTGCACAGCACAGACACAACACTATCTGATGCTCTCGCGACGCGGGATATGCTGCAGCTTAAGCAAGCAATCTATCGTCAGGTTTCCGAAGCTGGAAGGATTGAGCAGAACCGCTATAGCCGCTCTGAGGTTCGCTTTGTCAGTACCATCAATATCGGCGACTTGCAGAAAATGGCAGATGGCCTTGCACAGCAGCATCGAGAACTTGACTCGCAGGTGCAGTGCCTAAACTGGAATACTGAACTTATGGAATAAACTTTAGCTGGTAACCAATTTTACGGAAGCGAGCACACAACAAACGATACTTGGCTCAATGCCAAGGTCCCAAAGGCTTGGCAACCATACAGTGACACGTTATGCCCTGCATTGTTACAAGCGCACAGATTATTGTGAATGTTACTACCGCGTGCTGGTCTGTTTAATTGGTGAGGGTGGGATCGGGGAGCTAAGGAAATGATAGGGATAGAATGATCATTGGCAGATGCTTTGAAGGTGATGAAGATGAAGAGTTAATGCTGTACCAGCATGATTGCTACTACGAATCTTTGCGTTGTTGGATCTATCTGGCTGGCCATCGGCACTGTTATTATCATCGATTACCAGAGTGGGTGGAAGTTTCCCGTCAGTGGGATAAGTTTCGAGAAAAGGGTTCCCATGATCATCGAACAATTCAAGCGCATCATGATCTGATTGCAGAGCGGTTCAGGTGGATCCAGAAAAACCCTGACCGTTTTTTCTGGGTTATTCATGGAAAATTCGGCTGGTTGGACTTTTACAACAGTGAGATAGCAAGATTCATGAAAGACGCTGAGATGCTTCGCCAGTTCATGACTGCAGTGGCGTATGCCAACACCAAAGTTGGTTACGATGCCGAGGATGCGCTTCTGGATAGCATGCGGGAAAAGTACGGTATGGAGAAATTGTACCCTAACGTTGTTGAAGAGGATAACGACAGCGAATCGTGATCCCATTTTATCGGAGGTAATTGGAGTATGGCAGCCAAACAGATTCAGCATTTTTGCCCGACATGTTATATGCAGCGGCTTTATTCAAAACCGGGAGTAAGTCACATTCTGCACGGTATTGCTTCATTGGTATTGATAAACTTCTTTATTCCGTGGTTTCTGGTCTGGATTGCAGCAACAGTTATTAACTGGGGCAAAAACTATCGCAGTTCGGTCTGCGGTGAAACGAAATGATTGGAGATATACTGACATGAACATTTATCTTAAAACATATAAGCTCTTTCTCCTGCTGATCCTGTCGATAATGGCCGTAATGAGTCCACCAATAGCCGACGCAGCTGCTGCCTCTGAAGTGAAGAGTAAAACCGGAATTTTGAGGGAACAACAGACCATTGTCATTGATGGGATAGCTGAACAATGGCGGCTCGAATGGATGACAATGCCGATACCCAACTGCAACCCAGAAAGCGAAGGATGGTCGAGCTGCCCGTGTGCTGGTTTTTCCTTTGGCGAGCAGGGCGATCTCGTACTTGTGCGAATTAGACCCGGTAAAAAAGATGAGCACCTACAGTTGACGCCTTACTTCATGAATGGTGATACAACTGGACAATCGCTCCCCATATTACGCCGATGGGATCCGATTGAATCAGATTTTGATCAACGATACAGTTTTGGTTTCCCAATAATGGTTCGGCTTCGTCCATTAGCCCAAGTAATGAACCTTACTGATTATGACAACGATGGAAGAGCCACCGAGTTCTTCGTTCAACTTGAATCTGTTCCTTGCGGTAAAAGGTCTGGAATTGTAGTTGGGATATCTCGTGACAATCCACATCTTCACGCATTTACAAGCACCAAAAACAATAAAGAGCCTTTGTCGTTATATGATTACGAATGGGAAGCATTGAGTCGTTCAAAAGGTCGTGCCGTCAGAGTGATTGATTGGGCCTGCGGAGACCACGGCAGTGACGGGGAGACTGAACTTGAAGTGAAGGCAACGAAAGGTAAAATTTACATCAAGAGTCGCTCTTATCAATGTACGGAAAGCGGTGATCGTGGCCGGCTCATAAAGAAAGAGCCGGAAAGTCTCTGAATATCAATTTTATCATTCTGCTGTGCAGGCATTTATAACTATAGTGGCGTATGCCAACACAAAGACCGGTTACGATGCCGAGGATGCGCTTCTGATTAGCATGCGAGAAAGGTATGGAATGAACAGGTTGAATCCTGATGTGATTATTGGAAATTATGGGGGAGAGTATGAAGCCAGTAAAGATCGTTGAAATTGGTGGAGATGGCGGCAGTATCACCCTGTTTGGATGGAAAACGGCCAAGGGGAACTGGCGCTTTTTACGAGAGACGAACGAGTGTACCCTGATGGGTATGATGCAGAATAGTGATGTCACAGGAGTAAAATTCCAGTCCAGTTCTGCAGCAGACACTGGATGGAAGGCCGCCATAAAAATTTTGTCTGAATATCCGTGGAAGATTCTTTATCCGTTATATGTTCATCCGGAGTTTGCTGATCTGGTGTGGAATGAAATAATAAACATGAAGGAAGAATGCTACAGTAGATTCGAGTGGCAAGAGGTTTGCGGCAAGCTGCCAAAGCACCATACGGTTTGCTTCTCACATGGTAAAAAGTCTGGCCCATGGGGAGCTAAAATTACTGCACTTGCCGAGGTTGCGAAGAAGAAAGGGTTCGATGTTATCAGTATCGATTACAAGGGTGAATCTGACCCGGAATACAGAATAAAGCGGCTCTACAGCGAATTCAGTCCAAGTGACGGCTTCAACATTCTCGTTGGCTCAAGTATGGGAGGATACGTAGCTACGGTTGCTTCGCGTAATTTTTCCCCTGACGGGCTGTTTTTGATGGCACCGGCGTTCGGCATAAAAGGATACCATGAACAGTTTCCGAAACCGTGTGCCAGAAAGATTTCCATTGTACATGGCATTCATGACGATGTTGTGCCTATAGATAACTCAATCAAATTTGCCATGCAGAATAATGCTCAGTTTCACATGCTGGATGACGGTCACCAACGGACCTGTAAATAGTTTTGTGTAAATGGTTCTGGGTTTCGGTTTTAAAGATTTGGCATTCTGTCTTCAAATAGAATGGAAAAACGATTCATGGCGGCTTTCCAGTCCCTGATCGGCAGGGTCCATT